>DATFZQ010000068.1:0-95644 GCA_035314345.1 Candidatus Acidiferrum sp. | reverse complement strand
CAGAAGAGCGAGATGTATCTCGAAGAAGCCCAGTGCCTCACCCATACCGGGAGCTGGGTCTGGAAGGTAGCGGGAGGGGACGCCTTACATCTGTCCGATGAGTGGTATCGCATCTACGGCTTCGATCCAGAAAAGGGTATGCCGGGTTGGGAAGAACGGCGGCAGCGCCTTCATCCGGAGGATCGAGACAGGTGGCAAAGGACAATCGAGCGAGCCATCCGCGAGAAGTCGGAATACGATGTGGAATTCCGAATTCTTTTGCCAGACGGTACTGTCAAATATATCCACACCGTCGGCCATCCCGTCATGGATTCCTCCGGGGGATTAATGCAATTCGTGGGTAGCTCGACGGACATCACCGAGCGCAAGCTCGCGGAACAGACCCTACGTCGGAGCGAAGGTTATTTAGAGGAAGCACAGAGGTTGAGCCGCAGCGGGAGTTGGGCATGGGACGTACGGACCGGCGCTATCTTCTGGTCGCAAGAGTTCTTTCGCATTTATGAATGCGACCCCGAGAAGACAAAGCCCAGCTGGTCGTACATCCTCGAAAGAGTTCACCCGGAAGATCGGCAAGGGGTCGAGCAGCGAGCGAAAATGGAATCAACACAGAAGGAGAGGGTAGATTCCGAAGGTGATTTTCGGATCGTTTTTCCGGACGGAAGGATAAAGCATCTTCACTCGATCGCTCACCAGGTGATAAACGAGTTGGGTGAAATAACAGAAGTCGTCGGCACCACCATGGACGTGACCGAGCACTACGAAGCGAGAGCGGCTCTCGAGACCGCTTTTGAACAAATAAAAGAGTTAAAAGACCAGCTCTACAAAGAAAACATTGCGCTTCGCGAAGAGGTCGATAAGGTCTCCATGTTCGAGGAGATTGTCGGGTCTTCGGAGCCGCTTCGCCGAGTCCTTATTCAGGTTGCGAAAGTGGCTGCGACCGATTCGACCGTCCTTATACTCGGCGAGACCGGGACCGGAAAAGAAATGATTGCCAGGGCCATTCACAGGCGCTCTAAACGCGCAAACCGGGCCTTTATCCGCGTAAACTGCGCCGCGATACCCCCGACGCTGATCGCCTCCGAACTTTTCGGACATGAGAAAGGCGCCTTTACCGGGGCGTCTCAGCGGCGTCTAGGCCGCTTTGAATTAGCCGATGGTGGCACCATCTTTCTCGATGAGATCGGTGAACTACCGGCTGAGACCCAAAGCGCCCTCCTACGTGTGCTCCAGGAACGTGAATTTGAACGCGTGGGAGGCAGCCAGTCTGTCTCAGTGGACGCAAGGGTACTCTCCGCAACAAACCGTGATCTGAAAGCGGCCGTCAAGGCTGGAACCTTTCGCCAGGACCTCTTTTACCGACTAAACGTTTTTCCAATTCAGATGCCTTCGCTGCGGGAACGTGCGGATGACATCCCCTTGTTGGTTGAATACCTTATAGAACGCTATGCAAAGAAGGCTGGTAAGAAGATGCGCAGCATCGACAAGAAGACCCTTCGACTGTTCCAGGATTACAGCTGGCCCGGTAATATTCGCGAGCTGCAAAATGTAGTCGAGCGGGCTGTGGTCTTGTGCGACAGCGAGACCTTTTCCGTTGAAGAATCATGGCTTAAGCGAGAATTGCCCTACGAGTCGTCCCGCCTGAACGCTCTTTCGAAGGGACTTGGACGCCTGGACGAGACGAAGGAAAAGGAAATGATCGAGGCTGCCTTGGCGGAAACTGGAGGGCGGGTTTCGGGGCCCTCAGGCGCGGCCGCTCTGCTGGGTGTACCGCGACAAACCCTCGAGTCCAAGATCGCCAACCTGGGAATCAATAAGCACAGGTTTAAGTCGGTATAGCCCTCCGTAGCAAAACCTCGCGTACTCAACCGGTCGGCTGAATACCCTCTCCACCTTTCCATTCTTACTCGATTCATCCAGCTATGAATCCACGTCTTAAGTCCGGCCAGTCTTATGTGAATTCCATGTAAAAGCTCGCGCTTGATTGCCGAAAATCAGCAATTGCCGAAATTGGGCAGAAATCTTAATTTCTAAATCTATTGTTTTCAATTATTTGAAGAAGGCCAATGGATTGCCCATTTTTTCAGCACGGAAATGGCAGGATGACACTAAGAATTGAAAGCACTTTCGAAAACGGCAAGAACACTTTCCGCGTGAGTGGCCGAATTGGTTTGGAGCATCTCGAGGAGTTGAAGACACAAACCGAGGGTATGGGGCCAGGAACGGTACTAGACCTGGAGCACGTAACGCTGGTGGACGTGGAAGGTGTGGGTTTCTTGAGCGAGTGCGAAGCGAGGGGAATAGAGCTCGTGCACTGCTCACCGTATATCCGCGAGTGGATCGCAAGAGAACGGCAAAGATAGCCGAAAACTGGGGGAAATATGGCTTGTCAATGCGTGGTTGTTCCCATGGAAGAGAATCTGGTGGTGGAAAATCTGGTCCTCAGGGATGAGTGCGAAGGGCTGGATGAGAGAAGCCTAGTCGCGGCGGCTAGGTACGGGGAAAGCGTCGCTTTCGATGTTCTTTGCGAACGCCTGGCCCCGAGAATTCTCCGGTCGCTGCTGCGGATAACCAAAAATCGCGAAGACGCGGAAGATGCTCTCCAGAACGCGTTCTTGAGTGCTTTCATCCACATTGCGGAATTTGACGGGAGGTCGGCTTTTTCCACGTGGCTGACGCGCATCGCCATCAATTCGGCCCTGATGGTTCTGCGGAAAAAGCGCACTTCACGTGAGATCTCGCTGGATGGTTCCGCTGATTCCGACACGATGCCTGCGTCTTGGGAAATGCCGGATCACGCTCCTACCCCTGAGAAGCGTTACGCCCAGCATGAGCGCGAAAATATTCTTCGCGGTGCGATCAGCACTTTGCGGCCAGCAGTTCGCAAAGTAATTGAGCTTCAACAATTGCAAGAACATTCGATGAAAGAAACCGCGGCTATCATTGGCATCTCGGTTCCCGCAGCTAAAGCGCGTCTTTTCCACGGGAAAGTCGCACTGCGCAAAGCGTCGCGACTCAAATCCATAAGGCCGGGCCGCATCAAACATTCCCATTTGCCTTTTGTCGTTCCTTCGACGCCGTCCAGCGGCCGGCGAGCCATGAGCGCGGTCTGATCACGCATAGAGATGCGCAACAAACTCCATTGGAGATTCCGCGGTAGGTTTGCTCATGTGCAGATCAGTTCGTATCAAGGGGTAACAAATTGAGTAGTCCAAAGAAGGCTATGCGCGTAGTACGAAGAGTACCTCCGTCTCTCTTCTTCGCTTTGTTGTTTTTGATCTGCTGTTCACTTTCAGCGCAGAACGAACATACTCACATACGCAATATTGTTCTGGTTCACGGCGCTTGGGCAGATGGTTCTGGCTGGAAGGGCGTTTATGACATTCTTGTAAAAGACGGCTACAACGTCAGCATCGTCCAGGAGCCGGAGACGTCTTTTAGAGAAGACGTGGCTGCCACAAAGCGCGTGCTCGCTCTACAAGACGGTCCGTGCGTCCTTGTCGCTCATAGCTATGGGGGAGCCGTGATTACGGAAGGCGGGACGGAGCCATCTGTCGCCGGATTAGTGTACATCGCGGCCCATATGCCAGATGCCGGAGAGAACGAGGCTGAAGACGGAAAGCGCTTCCCAAGTGACATCAGCAAGTCCACTGCTATAAAGAAGACCGTGGACGGTTTCACCTACATCGACCCCGCACAGTTTCATGAGTATTTCGCAGCCGACCTGCCTGCTGAGCAAGCCGCGTTTATGGCGCGGTCGCAGGTGCTCAACTTTGCCGACAATTTCAAAACAGTTATCACCACCGCTGCGTGGAGAAGCAAACCAAGCTGGATGTTGGTGGCGGGAAAAGACAGAACTATAAACCCCGCCCTCGAACGGTGGTATGCCGCACGAGCCAAAAGCCACACGGTCGAAGTCGCCGGGGCCAGTCACGCGGTCTACGTCTCCAAGCCGAAGCAGGTTGCAGCTTTGATCGAGGAAGCCGCATCGCACGCCCGGTAGAAGAGAGGGCAAAAACGGATGGCCACGAAACAAATTAACGTGCAGCGGTTCAACGTCACTACTTCCAAGCCGTTCAAGGATGTTGTCGCGGGACTTGAATCGAAAATTGGCCATCTGGACATGATGGCGTTTCGAAAGAATATCATTGCAGCGCAGACTGATTCGGAGTTGGAGAAAGTGATTCAAGCCGCGCCTGGCTCCTCCGGCTTGATGGAGTTCACTTGTTTTGACTTGGGCGAAGTTGTGCGCAAAGAGCTCGGCTCGCGTGCGCCACAGAGTTTGCGCCTCGCGGGCAATCCCGTCATCATAAAGCAGATGGTAAGATTTGTTCCGGATGCCGGCTCGTATGCGCCTGTAACGATTCTGGTCGACGAGCGGCCGGATGGCGTGCACATTTCTTAAGACGAAATGGCCAGTTATCTCATGCTTTACGAAAATGCCAAGGCTCTTCAAGCGGCGAGGGAATTGGATATCAAGGTTGAGAACTTGCTGGCCTCGGCCGCCCGTTGACGACTGCAGGATTCTCCGAAGGTGTCACTTGGGGCAACCGTTGAGACTGGCTATTAGCGCGGGCTAGGGCTTGGTTGTGAATTAGTTGAACGCCTTCGGAGAACGTGCGCACCAAACACATTTCACCTGGAAGGAGTACAAGAAAATGGCAAAGAACACTGCAGTACAGTGCAAGCCACCGTGAAAACAATCCACTCTTACGAAATTTCAAGAAGACTCAGGGCCGACGGGGTCGCCGAAGTAACGGCCGAGCTCCGGCCTTTGCTCGCCGATACTTTCGCACTCTATGTCATGAGGAAGAATTTCCACTGGCACATGACGGGGCGTCACTTTCGGGAAAACACCAGGATGTCGCCACGGTCAGCTTGATTGAAAACTGGATCGATGAAACCGAGCGGCATACTTGGTTTTCGCGCGAAATTCTTGGTGACTTCTAGGAAACTCTGAAACGTGCGCCGTTCAGTCAATACTTTCCCTGCTTTTCAGGAGGTCGAGCATGGCTCCGCCACCAGACAACGGAATGCAGCACTTAGGCAGCACCTACTCATTTCCGGAAACCCTAAGGCGCGTCGAATCCTTGTTGCAACAAAAGGGTCTGACGATCTTTTGCCGTATCGATCACAGTGGCGAGGCCGAGAAAGTCGGATTGAAGATGCACCCCACGCAGCTCATCCTCTTCGGAAGCCCCAAGGGAGGCACGCCTGTGATGGTTGCTTCTCCCACGATTGCCATCGATCTTCCGCTTAAAGCTTTGATCTGGGAGGACCCCGGCGGCAAAGTGTGGGTCTCCTACAACAGTCCCGAATACCTCCAACAACGGCACAACGTTCCCGCCGATCTGATAAAAAATATCGGCGGCGCCGGGCCACTCCTTCAATTAGCAGTAAGATAGGCCCTTCTTACGATACCCATTTGTCTTTTGAGAATTTATGTCTGAAAAACCAGTGAAGGACTCTCCGCTTTCAACTAGCGGCAATGCCAACCTCGCGCGCGATCATCTCGCCAATGAACGCACATTCCTCGCCTGGGTGCGCACCGGGGTTGCTGTCGTCGTATTTGGTTTTGCGATTGGCCGTTTTGCCGTCGCCATCCGGCAATGGATGCAGCTAGAGGGCCAGGGACACGTTGTGCCAACATCCGGTCTTTCGGTGTGGTTCGGCACGGCAGCGATCATCGCCGGAGTGCTAGTTTGTTTGATGGGACTTGTCCGCTATCGCCAGACTCGCAAACAAATTGACTCAGGAAACTTCCAGCCCGCTGGATTCCTTATAGACCTCGTTGGAGTTGTGACCGCGCTCTTCGGCTTGGCCCTTGCCGCCTATCTGATTTACATTGATCTGCACTTCTAACTAAAGCCTGCAGATCAGCAGTTCTCTTTCGTAAACCATTTCTTTCGGCAGATGGTCATGAAGCCCAATGAACAGCTCTTCGTGCTCAATCACTTCCTTGCGCCAGGCTTCCCGGTCAAATTTTTGCAGTTCTTCAAACTTGTCCTTGGAGAGGTCCATGCCTTTCCATTCCATGTCTTCATAGCGCGGCATCCAACCGATGGGAGTTTCCCTCGCTAACGCCCTGCCTTTTGTGCGGTCCACAATCCATTTCAGGACGCGCATGTTTTCCGAAAATCCCGGCCACATGAATTGGCCGTCTCCATCTTTGCGGAACCAGTTCACGTGAAAAATTCGCGGCGTAAGTGTCAGCGACCTCTGCATTTTGATCCAATGACGGAAATAGTCGCCCATGTGATAGCCGCAGAAGGGAAGCATGGCCATTGGGTCTCGGCGGACTTTTCCAACCGCTCCGGCCGCGGCCGCAGTGGTCTCCGATCCCATTGTCGCTCCGATGTAGACGCCCGAGCTCCAATTGAAAGCTTGGAAAACAAGCGGCATGGTCGTTGCTCTCCGGCCGCCGAAGATGATGGCGCTGATGGGAACGCCGCTGGGATCTTCCCAAGCCGGATCGATTGTCGGACATTGCGAAGCTGGTGCCGTGAAGCGCGCGTTGGGATGCGATGCCTTTGCTCCGGTTTCTTTAGCGATTTCCGGAGTCCATTTCTGGCCTTTCCAGTCGAGGCATTCCGCTGGAGGCGTATCCGTCATGCCTTCCCACCAGACGCCGCCGTCCGGAGTAAGGGCGACATTTGTGAAAATGGAGTTTTTTGCGAGCGTCGCCATCGCGTTGCGATTCGTTTTTACAGAAGTGCCCGGCGCGACACCGAAGAATCCCGCCTCTGGGTTTATCGCCCGCAAAAGGCCGCGTTCGTCCGGTCGAATCCAGGCAATATCATCACCGACCGTCCAGACTTTCCATCCTTCAAACCCTTTGGGCGGGATGAGCATGGCGAAATTTGTCTTCCCACAAGCGCTCGGAAAGGCGGCGGCAACGTACGTTTTTTCACCTGCCGGATTTTCCACGCCGAGAATCAACATGTGTTCGGCCATCCAACCTTCGTCACGCGCAATGTTGGAAGCGATTCGTAACCCGAAACATTTTTTGCCAAGCAGTGCGTTTCCCCCGTAACCGGAGCCATAGGACCAAATTTCTCGCGTCTCCGGGAAATGCACGATGTATTTTTCTTTGTTGCAAGGCCACGGCACGCCTTTCTGACCTTCAGCAAGCGGAGCGCCTACGGAGTGCATGCATGGGACGACGCGCGGTATTCCCGTATCAATCTGCTGAAAAACCGGCAAGCCGATGCGTGCCATGATGCGCATATTGACGACCACGTACGGAGAATCGGTCAGTTGCACCCCGATCTGCGACATCGGCGAACCGAAGGGTCCCATGCTGTATGGCAACACATACATCGTTCGCCCGCGCATGGCGCCGTTGAAAAGACTCTTCAGCTTCTTCCGCATCTCATACGGGTTTTCCCAGTTGTTTGTGGGACCCGCGCTGTCTTTAGATAGGGAACAAATAAACGTTCGGTCTTCTACTCGCGCGACATCGTTCGCATCCGACCGCGCGTAATAGCACCCGGGCCAAAGCCCTTCGTTCAGTTTGATGAGGGTTCCCGACGCCACCATCTCCTGGAGCAAATTGTTGTTTTCTTCCTGTGAGCCATCGATCCAATGGATCGCGGCAGGTTTGGCGAGCTCCGCCATTTTTTCCACCCAGCGCAACAGGTGCTCATTCTTGCTGAGTGGCACTGCGGGATTTCGGCCGTGCATGCGTGTGGTGTCCTTTGCCACTGCTTCGTGCATGATAATAATTAATCTCCGCCATCAACTTTACTAGGACAGGGGATGAAAGGGAACTGCGGTGCCTGTTTTGGAAGGATTCGGTGGCGCAGTTTCTAGACCGCTTCCGCCGGCTTGCTCTCGGTTCTTGCCCGGGGACGAAGGAAGTAGTGGATGGCCGGCGTAAATATGAGAGACAAAACCATCGAACTTAGCAGGCCGCCAATCACCGCGATGGCCAACGGCTTGAGCATCTCCGAGCCTGACCCGAGGCCGAAGGCCAGCGGCAACATACCTGCGACAGTCGCTAGAGCAGTCATCGCAATGGGACGCAAACGGCGACGCCCAGCCTCAACCATGGCTTCCTCGGCAGAAAGTCCAAGATCGCGGAAGCGATGCTCGGCGTCGAGCAGCAAGATTCCATTCTTGGCGACGATGCCGATCACCATGATCATGCCCATGAAGGAAGCAATGTTAAAGGTCACGCGAGTGATGAGAAGGGCCAGTAGTCCGCCAAACAGAGAAAGCAAGGCGGAAGCCAGGATGGCTGCCGGAGCAGAAAACGTGCGGAACTCGAAGAGCAGAACGCCAAAGAGAAGCAGGAGCGCCAGAATCAGCACCATTAGGAGATCGTGAAACGATTTTTGCTGTTCCTCGTACTGCCCGCCGTACTCGACACGAATGGAAGGGGGCAAGTGAAGGCCGGCAACCGCTTGCTGAACCGCAGCCATGCTGCTTCCCAGACCTGCGCCTTCCAGTTGGGCTGTCACCTGCACAAGCCGCTGAAGATTCTGGCGACGGATTTCCGTCTGGCCGGGGTCCGTACTAATAGTGGCCAAAGAACCGAGCGTCGCCGTACGCCCGGCTGAACTTACGATCAGAGTGTTGCTCATAGTGTCGAGCGAGGAGCGGGTCTGCTCCGGGAAACGCACGCGGATGGGATACGCGCGGTCATTGATGATCACGGGCGTAACGGCGGGCTCGCCTTCCAGGATGGCGGAAGCATCCACGGCTATTTCTTCGGGTGTGAAACCCGCGCGAGCTGCAACCGTGGGATTGATCTGATAGGTGACGGCCGGGCCGCTCGTCGTATTCTCGATGCCATCCAGAACGTCTACCACCGGGTGAGAGTCTCCGATTTGAATCTTGCCGATGGCGTCGGCCACACGTGGCGCAGTCTCCTGAAGGAGTTTGCCGTCCTGAGAGAACAATTTGATGACGACCGGTTCGGGTTCACTGCTCAGGTCGTTGATCATGTCCTGAAGAACCTGAACGAATTCAACTTTGGTGGCCGGCTCGGTCTGTTCGATCCGTTTGCGAACGTCGGTCATGATCACTTCGATGTCCCGGTCGCGGTCCTTTTTCAGGCGGACTGTGAAGTCGCCACGGTTAGCTTCGGTGACCGCGGCGAGACCGAGCTCGAGACCCGTGCGGCGCGATGTGTTCTCCACTTCGGGAGTGGCGTGCAGGATCTTTTCAATGTGCAAAAGGATGCGATTGGATTCGGCCAGGGAACTGCCCGGCGGAGTGTGATAATCCAGGATAAATCCACCTTCGTCCATCTTGGGGAGCAGATCGTTTTCCAGGAGGCTGAAGCCGATGAAGAGCGATAGCCCTATAAGCACCACAGAGGTGACGGCAAGTATCCAGGGGCGTTTGAGCACGGCGCGCATGACGCGGACATAAAAGTTTACGATACGTTTGAAGAAGCCAGAGGCATGGGCTTCTTCCGCAGCGAGAAGAGAAGCAGCGTTGAGCTCGCCCGGTGAAGAGGGCGGGGGAGCAGCGGAGCCCTCGACAGGCTGAGGCCAGTCCCTGCCATTCCTGCGGCGGACAAAATAGAGGCTTAGGGTGGGCGTCCAGGTGAGCGCCAGGATCAAGGAGGTGAACAGCGAAACGGTCATAGTAATGGCGAGCGCGCGGAAAAAAGTGCCGGTCACTCCAGCCGTGGAAATAAGCGGGAGAAAGACGACGATAGGAGTGATCGTGGAGCCGATGAGCGGGACGGTCAGTTCGCGGAGAGCGCTGCGAATGGCTTCGGTGCGGGATTGGCCGGCATCGCGGTGCAGGACGATGTTTTCGAGCACGACGATGGCATCGTCAATGACGAGCCCAACGGCGGCGGCGAGACCGCCGAGGGTCATCAAGTTGAAAGTCTGGTCGGTGGCATAGAGGACGATGAAGGTGATCAAGAGAGTCACTGGAATCACCAGACCGGCGACGAGCGAGGACCCCCAGTCGCGAAGAAAGAGGACCAGAACGAGAGCGGACAAAATCAGTCCAAGAAGAACGGCGTCGCGGACACTGGCAATGGAATCGTGGACGATGGTGGATTGATCGTAGAAAGGCTCGAGATGAACTCCGGGAGGAAGCGACTGCGAGAGCTCTTTGATTTGATCGTGAACTTCGTTAGCGACCTGAAGAGTATTGCTGTCCGGCTGGCGATTGACGTTGAGCAGCACGGCCGGCTTGCCGTTAGCGGTGACGATGGTGTAGACGGGTGCGACAGAGGGGGAGATTTTCGCGATGTCACCAAGGCGAATGGGCACGCCCGCCTGCGAACTCTTCACTACGATCTGGCCGATTTGGTCGGGAGTCCGCACCTGTCCACTGACCAGGGCCAACGTGAGAGTGTGCTCGTGCTCAATCAACCCCGGAGAATCGATCAAGTTGGTGCGGCGAATCGCTTCGAGAATGTCCGGAACGGTGACGCTGGCGGCGAGAAGTCTCGCCGGATCGGGCGAGACTTGAAATTCGGGAACTCTGCCACCCTGAACGACAACGGAGGCTACGCCGTCCAGGCGATTGATGCGGGGCTTCAGATCATAGGTTGCGATTTCCCAGAGCCTCTCTGGCGCGATGGTGTCTGAAGTGATGCTGTAACCAAGAATGGGAAACACGGCGAAGGTGAGCCGATGCGTGACAACCTTGGCGCCTGGAGGGAGTTCGGATTGCAGGCGTGCGACGACGGCATCCACGCGCTGGAGCGTCAAAATCATGTCGCTCTTCCAATCGAAGAAGAGGTCCACTTCCGCATCGCCGCGGCTGGTGATGGAAGTGACTTTCTGGAGGCCGGGAACGCTGTTGACAGCCTCCTCGATCGGGCGGGTGATCGTGACCAGCATCTGGTCAATGGGCATGACGCCATTATCAACACCGATGACGATGCGGGGAAAATCCGTGTTAGGAAAAACAGAAACGGGAATCAGGAAGGCGAAGTAGCCGCCAACCAGCGCCAGGCTGACGATCAAAAATAAAATTGGGCGTGACAGGCGCTGAAACCAGGGTAGGCTTGCCCCATCAGACGCAGAAATCTTCGACGATTCGGACCGAGGCTCCATGCGTCGCTACTCCTTGTCCTTGTCGTCAGGCTTCTTCGTGTCACTCACCTTGTCGTCTTTGTCAGATTTGTCAGCCTTATTGCCTGCTTCTTTCTCGGCTGGGGCCGCTTCGACTTTGACTTTGGTGTTGTCCGGCAGCGCGTAGCCGCCGGAACTGATGACCGGGTCGCCTGCGTTTATGCCGCTGACGATTTGCGCATCCTCTCTATTGCGAACACCGATTTGCACGGTTTTCCAGTGAGCCTTTTGGTCCGAGCCGGCGAGCACCACATAATCTGTCCCGCCTTCGGGGTTCTTGAAAACCGCGCTCGCAGGTACGACGATGGCGTCCTTGACGGTCTTGCCCGTCATCGAAACTTCCACGGTCATGCCGGCTTTCAGTGCGGGATTCGGCTTGGCGGCCTCGACCCAAACCTCAATGGTGGTGCTGCCGGGATCAAGGGCTGGGCTCACAAGCGTGATTCGGCCTTTCACCGGCTCGTCAAGACCATTTACTTTGAGCTCCGCCGGGTTGCCCAGTTTTAACTTCGCTGCCTCCGATTGCGGAACGTGAGACTTGGCGATCAGCCTGCTCAAATTCATCACGGTTAGGATCGGCTGATTAGCGGTGGCGAGGTCGCCGGCATACAGCGGGCGGTCCGTCACGACACCGTCGATGGGGCTGCGAATCTCAGAGTAACTGAGCTGCGCTTCCGCAGTGCGCATCTGACCCTCGGCCGATAGGCGAGACCCGTGGGCCGATTTCAAAGCTTGCTCTTTCCCGAGGCGCTGCAAATCCGCAAGCTGCTTCTGCGCCACTTCATTCACAGTGCGCGCTTGAGCTAAACCGACTTCCGCCGCATCCACTTCGCGCTGCGGGATCGCACCTTCCTTGAGTAGTTCCTTTCGGCTGTCGTACACCCTTTGCTGCGCATCAAACGCGGCCTTCGCCGCAGCGGCATCGAGCTGCGCTTTCTGTACTTGCTGCGGGATTGTGGAGCCGACGGAGGTGACAAAGCCGGCATCGGCTTGCTCAAAATTTCCTTTGCTTGCTTCCGCCTGACCGGCGAGATCTCGATTCTCCAAAACAGCTAGCACTTGGCCTTTCTTAACGAGGCTGCCGCGCTGCACCTTGAATTCCGTGATCGGCGCTGTGATCTTCGGAGAGACTATGGCTTGCTCGACGGGATAAACGACCGCTTCGGCAGAAATCGTTTCTGAAATTGTGGCACGTTCCGCGGGCGTCGTCTGCACCGTAACGAGAGGTTCTGCTTCCTTCTCCGAACTGTTGCATCCCACCGAAGACAGAAGCAATGCGGCAAGCGAGCCGGTTGAGATAATGGAACTCATTAGAATCTTCGCACTGAGGATCATCGATGCTCTCATGGAGTCGTGAGCACTCCCGTCAAAGTCTGCAAATTCGCGAGAGCCACGCGGTAGCGCACGGCGCCGTCTTGATACGCGGCATTGGACTGCGCGTTGGTGGTCTGTGCATCAACGACCTCAAGAACCGTTGCTTCGCCGCCTTTATAGCGCAGGATCGTCAGCCGAAGGCTTTCGGCCGCGAGTTCGGCTGAGCGGCCAAGACCTGCGAGCTCATTCAGAGCCGTATCAGCTTCCGCGTAAAGCGATTGGATCTCGGCGAGCAGCTTGCGTTGCGTCAGAGAGAGTTCCCGCTTCGTTTGTGAGCGACGAAGCTCCGCCTGTTTGACGCGGCTCTGGGTCGCGCCCCAATTCCAGATGGGGATGTTGAGCGTTGCGCTGGCGGAAGAACCCAGATTCGAGAAGGATTGACCGTTCACTCTCGTCGGAAAGTTCACACCGAAATTCGGTGCATCAATGCCGTACCAGTAGTCGAGACCGAGCGATGGCAGATAGCCGGCGCGAGCCGCGGTAACGTCATATCCGGCAGCTTTGACCGCTTCCAGGACGGCGCGGACATCTGGATTTTCCTTAGCGGCCCGCTGCTGAACCTCCGCCAAAGTGGGCATCGGGATAGTAGCGTGTAAATCGTCGGCAACCTCAAAATTATCGTTGAAGTCCGGGAAGACAAGAACAGCGAAGTCTAGCCGCGCATTTAACAAACCGAGTCGCGCTTCTTGAAATTGGCGGTGGCGCTCTTGGGCCTGCAGGTCGGCCTTGATCACGTCAGCGTGCGCCACCTCGCCGCCCTTCTCGAGGTCCTGAGTCAGCTTCAGAAAATTATCGCCCTCGTTCGCACCTTTGCGCGCCGTCTCCAGTTTTTGTTGCGCTGCCGCCACGGCGTAGTAGCTCTGAACGACAGTGACGACCAGGCCGCGCGATGCGATCTCCGCGCGAGCGCGGGCAAGCGCTGCGGCTGCCGAGGCGCGATGAAAACCAGCTATTCCCGCGACGTCGATGGATTCGTGGACATTTGCCTGGCTGATGTACTCGTGGACTGCGTTGTTCGAAATAAAGCGGACAGGAAGTCCGGTCAGATTTGCCAATGCCGGCGACGCGCCTTGCGTATAAAGCGCCTGATTGTTGTAAGTCACGCTGGGAAGCAGGGCAGCGCCCGCTTGGTAACGATCCTGATGCGCGAGGGCCGCATCGGTCTGCGCGGCCTGGAATTGCACGCTGTTTTTTCGAGCGCGGGTCAAAGCCTCCTCCAGCGTGAGCCGGACTGGTGAGTTGGCTGAAGGAGCGCTGGATTGCTGAGGGGACTGCATATTCGGTCCCGATTGAGAAGCGGTTTGCTTCGGAACGGGACTATCAGGTTGTTGGCTTGCGCCTGGAAAGGGGAAGAAAGCAAGCCCAGCGAGCGCAAGAAGTGTCGCGAGAATCGGCGATCGATACGAAAAATGACGAGTGTTCACGGGATTTCTCTCGAGCGGACCGCAAGCCTTCGCGCCCCGCCATAACGAAGTTAACGGCCTTGAGATAAACAGACGATTAATCGGTCCCCGCGAGCGCAGCTACGGGTCCCGGCAAATATACTGCGAAGTGACTGCCGGTTGCATCGGAGCGGACCAATTCCAGCCGGCCGTGATGCGCCTCGGCAATCCACAGGGCTATCGACAATCCTAGACCTGCCCCGCCCTCGCGCCCCGCGCGCGATCGCGCGGGATCGGCCCGGAAGAACCGCTCGAAAATGCGAGAGTGCAGCTCGGTCGCTATTCCTGGCCCCGTGTCAGTGACATGTAGCTCAAGGCCCGCAGCTGCGACGCGACAGGCAATATCGACGCGCCCGCCATCCCCCGTGTACTTGATCGCATTGTCCACCAGATTCAGGATCATCCGGCGCAGCAGGGCCTGATCTCCGTGAACCAGGCATTCTGAGGAGGCATCAACGCCCAATTCAATGTTTTTTTCGCGTGCCAGCGTCCTCGCTGAGTGCGCGCAGTCCGCTACCAGTTCCTCCAGATAAACATCCTCGGCGGACAAGGGATACTGGCCCGAATCGGCCCGCGTCAGCGTGAAAAGGTCTTCGACGATCTTAATCAACCGCGATGTCTCCTCGTGCAAAATGCCCAGCGATTCCAGATAGTCTTCCGCTTTCCGGCCCTGCTGCGACATGGCCACCTCGGCCTCTCCGCGCAGAATCGCCAAGGGCGTCCGAAGTTCGTGAGAAGCATCCGCGACGAAACGGCGCTGACGCTCGAACGACTCGTCGAGCCGATTCAGAAGATCGTTGAAAGTTGTGGCCAGCTGCCCAAGTTCATCGTTGGCATTGAGAACGGGGAGCCGATCCTGCAGGTTGGTCGCGCCAATGCGCCGCGCGTGCTCGCCCATCGCAACAACTGGCGCCAAACTCTTTCGTGCCAAAAAGTAGCCGCCGGTGCCTGCGAGCAGCAGACCCACGAGAATCATCCAAGTAAACGTAAGCCGAATCGTTTCCAGCATCTCGTTTTGTGCTTGTAGTGAGTGAAGAATGACTAATAGGTAGGTGTTGCCGTTGGCCTTGAACTGACGCGAGTACGCTCGGAATCGCGAGTGCTCTCCCCGGATTGTTTCCAAACCCGCTACCCGGCTCTCTCCGATTTTTGCAAAACGCTGAAAGTCGTCGGATGCGAGTGCGCGAGCCGCAGAAGCGTCAGATTGTCCGCCGGGAGAAATGGCGCCGCTTGAGGCAGCAACGAATTCTCCGCCAGGACCTAGCACAACGAAAGCATCGCTATTCGAGCGATGCTCCACCATGGACTGTTTCGCTGCCGACAAAACTGTAGAATCCTGAGGGCTTGAAGCGTCCGTAAGTTCAGCCTGGAATGTCACTAGAAACGAATCTGCCAATACAGCCAAGTCCGAATCCGTCCGCTGCATCGACGCCTTTCGAACGATCAGGTAGGTAGTTGCAGATACCAGGACCAACACCACGGCGAGGACCGCCGAATACCACACCGTCAGCCGCAGGCGGACGGAATCAAGCATGTTTCTTACGGTCCGCAACATTCGCCTTGCCTTGCGTGCCGGCGGATTGCCCACGCCCTCCACCGTCTGTGACACCACTCGACTTCAAGATATAACCTGCGCCTCGGCGTGTTTGTAAGATTCCCGAGCTCCCATCGGGATCGATCTTCCGGCGAAGACGATTGATATAAACTTCAATCAAGTTTGAAAACGGATCGAAACTCTCATCCCAAACGTGCTCGGCGATATCCGCCCTGCTTACCACTCGTCCCGCGTTCCGCACCAGGTATTCAAGCAACGCATATTCCTTGTGAGTCAGCGAGATCGCATGTCCCCCGCTCGTCGCACTTTGCGCCGCAGTATCCAGCACAAGGTCCCCGACGCTTAGCCTCGGTGGATGCAATTCCGTCGAACGCCGCAGCAGTGCGCGAAGCCGTGCCAGCAATTCGCGAAACTCGAAGGGTTTTGTCAGGTAATCATCCGCTCCGCGATCTAGTCCGCTGACCCGGTCTTCGACGGCATCGCGCGCGGTCAGCATCAGTACTGGCATTCGCCGTCCGGCTTTACGCAGCCTGCGGCACACTTCGAAGCCGTCGGGCGCGGGAATCATGACGTCCAGAATAATCAGGTCGTACTCATTGATGTCCGCCTGATACATCGCGTCTTCACCGGTGGCGGCGGTGTCCACCGCGTAGGCCTGTTCGCGCAGTCCTTTCACGACGAACCTGCATACTCCTGGATCGTCTTCGACAAGCAAGATCCGCATAGGTGCATAATACGTTAAAGCCCAGCCCGGAGTGCAGTCTTAGCTGATTGCCTGCAAACGGAACGTGTCTTTGAGCTGTTGGGCGTGATTCGGTGCGAGACCAGCTACCATAATCCCAATCTGGCTTCGGTTAGATCGCCTTGTCTTTCGAATAGCAAATTCTCTCGAGGTTGCATTCCACGCACTTCGGTTTCCGCGCCTGGCACACTCGCCGCCCGTGCCAGATGACCTGGTGCGAAAACACAATCCATTTTTCTTTTGGAATCACCTTCATCAAGTCCTGTTCGATCTTCTTTGGGTCTTCATTTCGCGTTAAATCCAACCGGTTCGAGATACGGATCACGTGAGTATCCACAACGATTCCGCTCGCGATGCCGAAAGCCGTGCCCAGAACCACGTTCGCCGTCTTTCGCGCCGCTCCCGGAAGAGTCAGCATCTCTTCCATCGTGCGCGGCACTTGTCCGCCGAATTTCTCAAGGATCGCCTTGCTAGCTCCCATGATTGATTTCGTCTTATTGCGAAAAAATCCCGTCGGCCTAATCACTTGTTCCAATTCCGCGGGTTTCGCGTACGCGAATGCTTCTGGTGTCGGATACTTCTTATAGAGGGTCTCCGCTACCTGATTCACCCGCACATCCGTGCACTGCGCGGAAAGAATCGTCGAAATAAGCAACTGAAACGCATTGTCGTGTTTCAACTCGCAAGTCGCTGCAGGATACGCCTCATCCAACTTAGCCAAAATCGCGGCTACACGTTTCGGGTCCGTCCCGGCAGCTGCAGTTTTTGGGGCTTTCGCGCTCTTAGAAGCGCGCGCAGTCTTTCCCGCGATAGACTTCCTGCTTTTTGTTTTTCTCTTCTGTTTTGTTTTTTTGGCCGCCATAGCGCGCAAGAATATCACACGGCGGGACAGACATTCTTGTCTGTCTTCCGCATTCATAGGGAGTTTTCAATGAAAATGGTGGGCACAGCGTGCCGTGTCCCTACGCAGCCGTGAGGGAAGTCCGCAGCTTGCGGAAGGCTTTCCCGCGATGGCTAGCGTGATTTTTCTCTTCTGGCAAGAGTTCCGCGAACGTTCTCTTCAGCGCAGGGAAGTAAAAGACGGGATCATATCCAAAGCCGCCGCTCCCCCGCGGTGATTCCAAAATCTCACCGTCCACGCGAGCGGTCACAATCGCGATCGCCCTCCCTTGTTCCGCCAAAGCTATAGCGCAAACAAAATACGCTGCTCGTTCCGCGCCCTCTTTGCCGCGTAGCTCGCTAAGCAATTTCGCGATCCTTTCCGCATTCGTCGCGTTTAGCCCCGCGTATCGCGCCGAGTGCACGCCGGGCGCTCCCCCGAGCGACGGCACCACCAGTCCGGAATCGTCTGCAAACACGAGCCCTTCTCCAAAGCGTGAATAATGCAGCGCTTTTCCCGCAGCATTTTCCGCAAACGTCGGAGCATCCTCTGGAAACGATGGCAGGAGATCGAATCCCGGCAACAACTCAATCTCCACGCGCGCGTTCAGCGCATCCGTCACGCCCGGAGCACTGGCCTGCGCCAACGCACGAAACTCATCAAGTTTTCTTAAGTTTGACGAAGCTAGGAACAACTTAGCGCCCGCGCGCATTGAACTTAACCGGCAGCACCGCGCGTTGTTCCTCCGTCAAACGGCGAATCCCAGCCGCCGCCAACGCAAGCAGGTCTTGCATTTCGCTCCCGCTAAAAGGACGCCCCTCGGCCGTGGCCTGAATCTCGACGAAGTGGCCGCTGCCCGTCATCACCACGTTCATATCCACTTCCGCGCGCGAGTCTTCTTCATACGCCAAATCCAGCAGCGCGCGGTCATCCACGATTCCTACGCTTGTCGCCGCCACGCTATCAATCAGCGGCGAACTCTTCAAAATTCCCGCCGCCACCAGCCGTTCGAATGCCAGTGCCAGCGCCACGAACGCTCCCGTGATCGAAGCCGTCCGCGTCCCGCCGTCCGCCTGAATCACGTCGCAATCAATCCAAACCGTGCGCTCGCCCAGCGCTTCTTGATCCGTCACAGCCCGCAGCGACCGCCCAATCAACCGCTGAATCTCCAGGGTACGCCCGGACTGTTTGCCGCGCGTCGCCTCCCGTTGAGTTCTTTCTTCAGTCGCTCGCGGCAGCATCCCGTATTCGCTCGTCACCCAACCTTTGCCCGTGCCCTTCATAAATCCCGGAACGCCGTCGTCCACTGTCGCGGTGCAGATCACTCGCGTGCTGCCAATCTCAATTAGCACGCTTCCCTCCGCCGTCGAAATAAAATCCGTGGTCATTTTCAACGGGCGCATCTGATCCGGGCCGCGGCCATCAACTCGCACTCTTCCTCCTGCTGTCATCACTTTTGCCATCGTTGTTCTTACGATTTACGTCAGCCTGCGCCAGTTTGCTGGGCAGCCTATCGGATGTCAATGTTCAAGCGCCCTTGGGCGAACCCGGCTTCGCTGTAGGAACTGCTGCAGGAGCAGCCTTCTCGATCGCGGGAGCCGCCGGCTTCTCTGCGCTCGGAGGCGCTGTTGGCGCTACAACTGGTGCCGCCACGCTCGGCGCCACAAGCAGGCCCTTCGTATTAACCAAAAAAGTTCCTGTAAGGTCCAAATGCCCCGCCAGCGTTTCCACTTCCTGCCCATGAATCAAAATCTTCAGCCGCTGCACTCGCGGCACATTCGCTTCGAGTGTGCGCGTGAGCGAATCGACCGCCAACTGCTCGCTCTGAATTCCCGAAGGCGTGGCCGTCGCCAGCGCCTCGGAAAAATCCGCAATGGCCGTCCCGTTCGGCAACAAATAAAACGCCAGAAGCACCGCGTCGGGCGGCAGCGTGCGCAGTTCCGCATCTACCGGCCCGGCCAACAGTGTGTTCAATACTTGTTTCGAGCGTAGCACCGAATCATCCGAAAGCGGCAATTCCACGGTCGAGTCCACCAGCGCTCCATCGCCATTTCCGGAAGCCCAAAATAATTTCGCTTTTACCCGCGGCTCGCCCGGATTTATCGGAACCGCTTGCGTCAATTCCCTGCGCGCCTGTTCCGCAGTTTGCTGTTGCAGCTTCGCCGCCGCTCGCAATCGCCGCCGCAGAATCGGAAGGTAAAACACTCCCACAATCACGGCCACGCAGAGTAAGCCCACAACCCATTTGATCCAACGGGTCGTCACGGTGTGCCTCCGGTCGTCGGCACCACGTAGGAAGGCCGGAACGTCGCAACTCCAGTAGCGATCGCGTCGGCTACACCCGGCGCCATGCGGTCCAGGTCCGCGCGGCTTTCCACCACCACGCTCGATATTTCCACAGCAATCGCAGGCGCCGCTGTCGTTCGTAGCTGCCTCACAGCCGCAGTTTGCGCCGTGTTGGGCGATCCCTTAAACCGCTGCGCCAGCAACCCCTGCACCAGATCGCCCAATTTTCTGCTCAACGCTTGAAATGGTGTCTGCGCCCGTTCCCACGGAATCAATCCCCCCGCATTCGTCGTCACCGGCAAATCCGAATTGACGTACACCCGTGCCGTTCCCGGCAGTCCCGTCGACGCAATATGCAACGTTACGAAAACCGCCCCACTCTGCGCATTGGCTATCGCCGAACGATCGTCGAAGGAAGGATCTTCATTTCCTTGGCGCGTCTGGACCACTTGAAATCCTTGCGCTTCCAGTACCCGGCGCACCTGTGTCGCAAAATCCAGCACGATTTCGCTCTCGCGAATGCCGCCCGTCCCTCGCGCGCCCAAGTCTGTCCCGCCGTGCGCCGGATCGAGCACCACGATGTTCAATCCCGCGCGAGGCACTGCTGGTGGAAGCGGAAGTCCTTGCAGCGTTGCTGGCGCCGGTGTTGTCGGCAATGCTTGAGGTAAGGCTGACTGGGCCGCCGCCGCAGCCGGCGAAGTTTGTGAAGGCGATTGCGATGAATAACTTAGTGCTGCGGCTCCCAAAACAGGCAACAGAAAAAACGCGCTGACTCGACAACCGTTCCGACTCCAGGCGCGCTGGTTCATTCGAGCAATATTTGCCACGTCGAGCAGCATATCAAATCTCGTCGCGATTCCGCGCCGCCCGAATCATTCCATCTGCGAGAAAGGGACGGTCACTGGACCGTCCCTTTCTCGAACTGCGATTACCGCTTTAAGTTGGCCTGTGGCCGGTTCGTTCCTATCAATCGGACCGCTCCAAAACCAGGCGCTTAATTACCCTTGTGGCTGAGCTTGCGGCTGCTGTTGCTGCTTCTGTTCTCGACGAGACGCGCGCAACGCACGAACATTCGCCTTCATCTGTTGCCGCTGTTCGGGCGTCAAAAGTTTCACCATCTGCATGCGAGCTCCGTGCCGCAGCTGATGAATCTTCGCTTCCTTCTGATCCGCCGACAGCGATTCGTCTTTGTTCACGGCATCGAATTGCGCTTTCGTGGACTCGTGAATTTGCTTCATCGCTGCTTTTTGATCTTCTGTCAGGTTCAGTCCTTTCATCGCACCATGCATTCTTCCTTCGTGCTGCGCTGGCGCGGCAGGTGCCGTTTGGCTTTGATCTTGCGCCGGTGGCTGTGAACCGCTTTGTGCGCGGCTGATTCCTGGCGCAAAAGTCAGCGCCAGAATTCCGGCGGCTAGGGCGATTTGCTTCGTAATGCTATTCCTAATCATGGGGGAGTCCTCATTCTGGGCTGGTGTTCTTTCTTCCTACCTTCATATAACCCGCGTTGCGCCCAAATGTCGCGTTCCCGCTTCTCCAAGATTCTGAAAGACATTACTTGAACCTGAGGTATGAACGGTAGGTGCACCCCTTTAAAGGTGCGTTTTTTCCGCATCGGTTTTTATGGATTGCAACTTGGCCTTCTCCAACAGCGAATTCACCCGCGCCACATCTTTTATTTGAATCTCATCCCACCGCCCCAACGTAGCCTTCCCAGCCGCTTCCCATTTCTCGCTAGCGGCCGCCGCATCCGCTGACGGTGCCGTATCTGCGCTCTCCACGATTCCCAGCAGTGCACCATACGCAGTGGAAATCTGCCTGAGCGTCGTCGGCTGATCCCCCGGCACGGCAAACCCAAAAAATCCGAACCCGCCGCCTGCGCCGGATCCTGCCACCGCGCCAACTTTCTTCTCCAGATCAGCCAGCGCTGTAGCCAGTTCCACGTTTCCCGCCGCTTCTTTGCTCCGAGCCGCAAGTTGCTTCTGCAAATCGTCCGCACGCGTGACCGCCGCCGAAAACTCTCCAACGCCTGCCGCGAGTCTGGAAGCCAACTGGAACTGCCGCTCCAAATCCGCGGCGCTCGTCTTCACACGCGGATCCATCGTGACCACCAACGGCACGGAAATTGTCTTTCCCGACGCAGTTAGCTTCACGGTATACCGCCCCGGAACCGCAATCGGTCCGCCTCCGCCCCGCCGAGACCGCCGCCGTGCTCCTGCAAACGTATACCGCAAGTCCCAAACAAATCTATGCATCCCCGCCTCAGCCGAAAGCGGCTCCGCGTCATGCACCCAGTACATCGGAATGTCCAACTCATCCGGATTCGTCTTCGCCATCTCGTCGCTGCTAGCAAATCGCCGCACCAGCTTTCCCGCAGTATCGAAAATTTCGAGTTGAACAGCTTCCGTCTGCTTCTCCTTCAAGTAATAGTCCAACACCGCCCCCGTGGGCGGATTCTCCGCTTGCGGCTCATCGAGCGGTATGGGTGTCCCCTGATCCGCTCCCGGCCGCACACGATACGCCGTCTGCGGCTCAAACAGCCACACGTCCGCGCTAGCCACTTTCCCGCTCCACTGCCGCAGCGGTGTCACGTCATCCAGCACCCAGAACGACCGTCCGAATGTAGCGATCACCAGATCATCGCCGTGTACCACCAAATCGCGCACCGAAGTCGTCGGCAAATTAAATTGCAGGGGTGTCCAGTTGTCTCCATCACTAAACGAAACGTACACGCCCTTTTCCGTGCACGCATAGAGCAGCTCCGCGACTTTCGGATCCTCTCGCACGCAATTCAGAAAGCTCCCTTCCGGAATCCCGCCGGAAACACGCTGCCACGTTTTTCCGAAATCCGTCGTGCGGTAGAGATAAGCCTGCAAATCTTCGAGCCGGTGACGATCCACCGCCGCGTAGGCTTTGCCCGCGTCAAAGTGCGAAGCCGTAATGTGCGTCACCTTGCTCCACGGCGTCAGCTCCTTAGGCGTAACGTCGCTCCACGTTTTTCCCTCATCGCGCGTCAAATGAACCAGCCCGTCATCCGTTCCCACCCAAATCTCGCCAGCCACCTTCGGCGAAGGGGCAATCGTATAAATCACGCCGTGCCTTTTCCCCGGCGGCACATCCGCCGCAGTAGCCGCATCGAGATTTGGCGGCACGCCCGGGTCTTCCCGCGTCAAATCAGGACTAATCTTTTGCCACGAATTTCCCCCGTCCGCCGTTCGAAACAAAACCTGCGCGCTGAAGTACAGCACATGCGGCTCAATCTCTGAAAAAACCAGCGGCAAAGTCCACGTCCGCCGGTAGTCGCCGGGATACATCAACGTCGGCGGTATCTGCTGCACTTCTTCGTTATGAAAATCTTGCCGCACCACCGATCCTCCATAAACAATCTCGGGATTCACCGGATCAGGCGCGACGTAGTCGCTCTCGCCTCCCGCTTCCATCGGCCGCCAATCTTGAGCATTTAGCGCCCGCGAATTGCTGCGGCTCGGAGTCGCCGCCGCTCCGCTGTCCTGCTGTGCCCCATACACCCAGTACGGAAATCGGTTGTCTGTCGCGACGTGATAAAACTGTCCAGTTGCCTGGTTGTACCAGGAACTCCACGTCTCCCCGCCGTTCCGCGTCACAATCACGCCTTGATCGCAACCCAACACCATGCGTTGCGGGTTGTCTGGATCGATCCAAAGTTGGTGATAATCATCTCCGCCCGGCGCGCCTTTAATCGCCGTAAATGTTTTTCCGCCGTCGCGCGAACGGTACGTGGATGTATTCGGCACATACACCGTATCCGCATCCTTCGAATCGACGCTCACTTCGCAGAAGTACCACCCGCGTCCCCAAATCCGCATATCCTTCGAAACGCGCTGCCAATTCTCTCCGCCATCGTCCGAGCGATAAAGCCCGCCCTCCTTCGCATCTGCGATCAGATAAATCCGCTTTGGATTGCTGGGAGCAAACGCAATTCCCATCCGCCCAAGCTCTTCAGAAGGCAACCCGTGCCCCGTCAACTGTTCCCAATGCTCGCCGCCATCCTTCGAACGATAAAGTCCTGTCCCAGGACCTTTCGAAGGCGGATAAATGCTCCAAGGCGGCCGCCGCGTCTGTAGCAAAGCCGCATACATGTTCTTCGGATTTCCCGGTTCCGTCGCCAAGTCAATCGCGCCGGTATTCTCGTCCTTGAAAAGAACCTGTTTCCAAGTTTTCCCGCCATCGTTCGAACGAAAAACACCACGCTCCTTGTTCGGCCCGTACGCATGCCCCAGCGCCGCTACAAAAACTTTCTCTGGATCGTCTGGGTCCACCACAATCCGCGCAATCTGCCGCGAATCTTCCAACCCGATGTGCTCCCAAGTCTTTCCCGCGTCGGTAGACTTATACATTCCATTTCCGTACGAAATGCTCGAGCGCATATCTGCTTCGCCCGACCCCACGTAAATCACATTCGCATTCGAAGGCGCCACTGCAATCGCCCCAATCGAACCGACCGGCTGCCCGTCAAATATAGGATTCCATGTCCGTCCCGCGTCATTCGTCTTCCAGACTCCGCCATTCACCGATCCGAAATAGTAGACCTCCGGTTGCCCGCGCACTCCGGCGAGTGCCAACGACCGCCCCGCGCGAAACGGGCCAATCGACCGCCATTTCATCTCTCCAAAGAATTTTTGATCGAATTTCTGGCCAACATCCGGCAAAGCCGCAGCCGTCGCGTGCACAAGCAGGGCGACACCAACAACTAGCAGGAGTAGTAGGGAAAGCCGCAGCTTCTTCACGGTCTTGTCTCCAAATGGAAAGAGATTTGTGAAATGAATTGTGGAGTATACCAGCAGCGCGCCCGCCGCGCGGCAGCTTAGTCGCCGGTAACCGCGTTCGGCGTGGCCGCCGGTGCGATCACCGACCGACGCAAGGGTTTAGTCGCCCAATAAAGACCAAATCCGGCGGCGATGATGATCCCGCCAAATAGCATGCCGTTGATCCCGAGTATGGTTTCACTCCAGCTCTTCACCATCGCCAGGCTCATCAAAAGCAGCGGAAAAACTCCCGCCATAATCGCCCCTGTCAGCCCGCCGGGCACTCGGAACCCGCGCTTCAGTTCCGGCTCGCGGATTCGCAGAACCACCAGCGTCACAAACTCCAGCATCAAGCTGGCTCCATACAACATAATGTCCAACGTGACGAGCTTTTCGAATTTCAAACCCAGACAAAGCGCCCAGCATCCAGCGCATACCAAAATCGCTACCCACGGCGCTTGCGTCTTCACGGTCGTCTGTGCAAACACCTTCGGGAGCATGCCGTCACGTGCCATCGCCAGCGGCAACCTCGAATAACTCATCACCAGCGCGTTGAACATCCCAAACGCACTCATCATTCCGCCAATTACAATCAAAAAGCGCAGCCACTCGAACCCCAAGATTTTTCCACCAATCAGCCCTGCAACCGTCGCCCAAGCACCCTCTGCTTCAAATGAAGAGGCCGGGATTCCGGTAAAGTACACCGCCAGAAAAGGCAGCACATAGGTTAGCGATACCAGCACGACCGCCGCGATCATCGCCTTCGGATAGGTACGCTGCGGCCTCTCCACTTCCTGCGCGATCGTCGACGCGTTGTCCCATCCCATGTAATTCCACATCGCCACGAGCACGCCACCCACTAGGCCCAGGCCGGCCACTTCCGGCGCGCCGTGGCCGTTCGCGAAAGCTCCAACTTTAAAGGGCGCCATCACTACAATCACTGCAAACGGCGCCGAAAGAAAGAAAAACAGCCACAGCGAAGTGATTCCCACTACGCGAATCCCCGCCACGTTCAGCAGCGCGCAAGTCACCACCACAAACAGCCCCGCCATCACCGCATGACTCTCCGACCCGAACCACGGCGACATCTGCTTCAGATAAAACCCGAACAGAGTCGGGTAGATGGCCATGTCAAAGATGCTGGCTGCCAAAGACAGCCACGCCTCTTGAAATCCCCAGAAATTTCCCAGCCCGCGCCGAACCCAGGCGTAGTACCCGCCCTCCGCCGGCAAAGCGCTCGAAAGTTCTCCAATCATGAACGCGGTCGGCAGGCACCACAGCACCGGCAAGAACAAGAGAATCAAAATCCCGTGCCCGTAGCCCGCCCCATGAACGATCTCTTCCGTCCCATACGTCCCGCCGGACACCATGAAAAACGTCGCCGCCACAAGCGGCCAGAGCGTCAGCTTGGCGACCCTTTTTTTCGCGGATGAAATTGCTTGGGAAGGAATTTGGGCAGGCAGGGATAAAGAACTCAATTTTTACTCTCGTCCTCCTTAGCGATTCTCACTCGCGCGCTGGGTGAAGTGAGTTCGCATTCGAAGAATACAAGTTTCATCCCTGCATGCAACAAGAAAATGCGTCTCGCCGAATCTTTTTTCATCCACGAAAACTGTCCTTCCGCGCAGGTCCAGGAGCACAGGCTTCAGCCTGTGCTCCGACGAACGCAAAAGTCATCCAGTGCCACAGTCTTCAACCGTAGCTCTCACCGCCGTAACAGTTCCGCACCCGTTCCCCTCCCATCCCGCTTCCTCATTTGAGCATGTGCTAAACTCCGCTTTCTGTTCTTCGCACTCTTGCGGATTCGCATGCAATCTCGTCCTAGGAGCTATCGCCGTGAAGTTTCCCTCAGCCCTCCCTTGTGTCCGTCTCTGTGTACTCTGCGTCTTTGCGTTTAGTTACTTTTCTTCCGCGTCCGGCCAAGCTCCCGCCCTGCGCCCCATCACCATCGACGACTACTTCCAGATTCAAACCGTCCACGACCCTCAACTCAGCCCCGACTCCCAATGGGTCGCCTACGCCGTCGATAGATCGGCTCTGAAAACCGACAAAAACGAAACCCGGATCTGGATGGTCTCCGCTGCCGGCGGCGATTCGCTCCCCATGACCGCCGAGGGCGTTTCCTCCTTCCATCCTCGCTGGAGCCCCGACGGCAAATTCCTCGCCTTCCTTTCCGAACGCAACGAAGGCAAGACCCAAGTCTGGCTCCTCAATCGCCAAGGCGGCGAAGCCCAGCAACTTACTGACACGCCTCAAGATGTCGAAGATTTCGCCTGGTCTCCCGATGGCCGACGCATGGTACTTATCCTCCGCGATCCCACTCCCGAGGAACTCGACGCCGCCAAAGAGAAATCCACAGCCCCTTCACACTCCTCAACCGCGTCCGACTCCGACGATAAAAAGTCCAAATCCAAAAAACCTTGGATCATCGACCGCCTCCAATTCAAAGTCGACGAAGTCGGCTACCTCGACCGCCGTCGCACCCATCTTTACGTCTTCGACATCGCCAATAAATCTCATATCCAAGTCACGTCAGGCGACTTCGACGACTCCGAACCTGCCTGGTCCCCCGACAGCAAGCTCCTCGCCTTCACCAGCAACCGCTCCACGCTGGATCCCGACCAAACCTACAACTCCGACATCTGGGTCGTCTCCGCCAACTCTACAGACAAAGGAGCCCACCTCACCCAAGTCACCACAAATCCAGGTATCGACATGTCCCCCGCCTGGTCCCCCGACGGCAAGTCCATCGCCTACGTCACCATGCTCGATCCAAAACTCTTCGACTACGCCACCCACCATCTCGCCATCTCCCCCGCCTCCGGTGGCCCCGCCAAAGTCCTCACTCTCTCCCTCGACCGCATGGTCAGCAATCCCCATTTTTCTTCCGACGGCAAATTCATCTATTTCGTCGCCGATAACGACGGCGCTCTAGTCCTTAAGACGATTCACCTCGAAACCGGCGGAATTGCCGATGCAGCCGCAGTCCCGTACATGACGTCCGGTCAGTACTCGGGCTCTCGCACTGTCAACGGCTATTCCATCAGCCCCGGACCTGTACCCTCAGTCGTCGCCCAAATTGCCACTGTCGACCGCCCAGATGAGCTTTTTATGATCGAGGGCTACCAGTACAAACAACTCACACGCGTCAACGATGCCCTCTTTTCCCAGCTCAAGCTCACCCACGGCGAGTACGTCCACTTCAAAAGTAAAGACCGTACCCCAGTCTCTGGCTACCTCTACAAGCCGCTCGACTTCGCTTCCGGCAAGCGTTTCCCGACGCTGCTTATCCCGCACGGCGGCCCCGTCTGGGCCTATTACGCCGAATTCTCCCACCTTGCACAGCTCTTCGCCGCCAACGGCTACGCCGTCCTCTTCCCCAACCCGCGCGGCTCCACTGGCTACGGCCAGGACTTCTGCAAAGCCATCTTCGCCGACTGGGGCAACAAAGACTTCCAGGACGACATGGCCATGGTCGATTACGCCATCGAGCAGGGCATCGCCGACCCTGACAAACTCGGCGTAGGCGGCTGGTCTTACGGCGGCATCTCGACTGACTTCATCATTACCCAAACCACCCGCTTCAAAGCCGCCATATCCGGCGCCGGCGCCGCCGAATTCTCCAGTCTCTACGGCCACGACCAATACCAAAAAGACTACGAAACCGAGCTGGGCCTCCCCTGGGAAGCCCAAGCCGCCTGGCTCAAAGTCTCCCCGTTCCGCAACGTAACAAAAGTTACCACCCCCACTCTCTTCATGGGCGGCAACCTCGACTGGAACGTCCCCATCCTCGGCGGCGAGCAAATGTACCAAGCCCTAAAACGCCTCGGCCGCACTACAGAACTAGTCGTCTACCCCGACGAATACCACGAGTTCACCCTTCCTTCCCACATCAAAGACCGCCTCGAACGCGACCTCGCCTGGTACGCCCACTTCGTCAAAGCCGACGGCACCCCCGCCCGCCCCGCCGAGCCTTCTCCCAAATCGACAGACTAGCTTCAAATCACATAGATGTGGCGGCGGGTGCGGGTGTCCCAGACGCCCGCTTTGCGTCTGGGGTGTTCAGCTTTCTTCACGCCTCCCAGCGTTGTAGTTCAATCCAACTAATTGCCGTTAAAAGCTAATTTTCGACTGTTCCCTGTAATTGTCTTTGCTTTTTGGCTAATCCCATGCCACCGTTTCCCGTCTTCCTCCTCGCTCAACTCTCTTACGTCCTCTTTTTCTTTTGCCGTCTCAGCTTCCTCCGTCACCCTAACGCTTCCCGGTTTTTCCACAGCCGGTAATTGTTCAACACGCAGCAACCTTAATTGCAACTCCATTCGTCTCATCCCCTTGTCTCACAGTTCCCGTCCCCAACCTGCGTCAGCTTCAGGCCAAGCGTCTTTTTCGGCCTGCTTTACTCTCTCAATTCAAATCGTCGCCCAATGTTCACGTAACTCCTTTCCCTGCCACTCTTGCAGGCTCTCTGCAACGCTCTGAAAATCCGGCTACTTTAAGTCCTTTCGTTGCCACTCTTACGACCTACCTCACTCATAACTCTTTTGTTTGCCACTGGTTGAAAATCACTGTCCTTGTGCTGGACTGGATTGTTGTGGATTCGGTGGCTCGATCCGATAGCCGAGACTTCGGAGTTGCCTCGTGCGCCTCTTTTTTGATTGTTTGGTGACGGCTGGGCCCAGTTCTTGGTAACGAACTGCCTGGTGTAGGATCAACCAAATCAGCCGGCACTGTCGATGGGCAATGGCCCCGATGGTTTGATTATGTCCCAGGCGCGGGACCGAGCGGCAATACACGATCTCGAAGATGCTGCCTTTGGTCCTGGCTGCGGCGTTGGCCGCCTGGTTGAGAACGCGCCGCATTTGGCGGTTGCCCTGCGGGCAGCGGTGGCTGTAGTTCACACCCGCGCTCTCGTCGTCGCCGGGGCAGGCGCCCACCCACGAGGAGAGCTGCTTCGCGGAAGGAAAGGTCGCGGCGACGGGACCGACTCTTACAACAAACACGGTGGGGTGGGGAGTATCCAGTTCAAACAGGAAACGGCGGAAGTGTGAAAAGTCGTATACAATCTGCGCGCCTTAAAGCTGGCTTGGAAGCGGCACGGCTGAAGTTGGCACAACTGGATGGAACAGAGGAGGCTATCGTGAAACCTTCGAGGCGAGAACTTCTAGTAGGCGGAAGCGGGGCGCTGTTGGCCACCGCATTCGGGTTTGGGAGACCATCGCCCCTGTTTGCGAATCCATTGGGCAAGCCTATCGGGTTGGAGCTCTACACTGTGGGCGCCGAGCTGGACAAGGACTATGACGGGACGCTGCGGCAGATCGCGGCGATTGGTTACAAGGAAGTCGAGACGGGCGTTTCGCCAAAGCGCAAGGCCGCCGACGTCAAGAAGTCATTGCAAGATGCCGGTTTGCGATGCCAGTCATTGCACATGGGTTTCGGCGGAATGGAGGAGGCACTGCCCTATGCGAGGGAAATTGGCGCGAAGTATGTGATCTCGTCCGTGACACTTCCAAAAGTTCCTGAACCGGGCAAATTTGACGCGAAAGCATTCATGGCGCAGTTGGCCGCGTTGACATTGGACGACTTCAAGAAAATTGCGGCGCGCTGCAACGAAATGGGCGAACAGGCAAAGAAAGCTGGCATGCAGTTCGGATATCACAACCACAACTTTGAGTTTAAACCGCTGGACGGCGGCGAAGTTGGCTACGACGTGATATTGCGCGAAACGGATCCGTCGCTCGTAAAATTTGAACTGGACTGCGGCTGGATGGTTGCGGCTGGGCACGATCCCGTGGTCTACCTCACGAAATATCCAAAGCGCTACAGGCTGTTGCACATTAAGGATTTTCACCCTACCGTCAGCCCCTCCGTGGGACTCGATGAAAGTGTGCGTCCGAAGCCGGCGGAGTTGGGGCGCGGCCATATTGATTACGTGCCGATTTTCGCCGCGGCGAAAAAAACCGAGGTGGAGCTGTATTACGTCGAACAAGAGCCGCCGTTTACCACGACGCCCGCCATGGAAGCGATCAAGATCGATTATGATTATTTGCACGCGATGGCGTAGGCTGCTGTAGACGGACAGGCACGCGAGGAGTTTTCATGAAACGACGCGAAATGTTACGAGCGAGTGTTCTTGCCGGTGCGGCGGCAGCGTTGCGCCCCGCGCTTGCTAATGCTCAAAGTGCGGCGCAGGGCGCCGCGCAGCCATCCGAATTGACGCCAGCGCAGAGCGGTGTGGACGCCTCGAAAGAATTTGAGGGGCCCGGATGGAAGCCGCTTTTTTTGGATGAGCACCAGAACGAAACGCTCATCATTCTTAGCGACTTGATTATTCCGGCGACGGACACTCCAGGCGCCAAGGAAGCGCTGGTGAATCGCTATATTGACCTTGTGCTGGCTGCCGAGACGCGTGAGACGCAACAAGCCTTTTTGAACTCGCTAGGATATCTGGATAGTGAAAGCATTAAGCGATTTAAAGCGGCGTTTCGCTATCTGTCGCGAGATGACCAGGATCTTTTATTGCACGCGCTGGCATATCCCCGCTTTGGGAGCAGCTGGACGGGCGATACGAGTGCCGTGGCCGATCCGGGGCACGGTCATTTTGAAGCTCTGAAGGGCCGCATCATGATGTCGTACTACAGTTCGCAGATTGGAGAGAAGGAATTGGGGTGGGACGGTGCGTTTGCGCACGGCCCCTATCAAGGGTGTGAACATCCAGAGGGGGATCATAAGTGATCGGGATTAATAACCGGACTGGCATGGCGCAAGACCCGCTGCTGCAAACGTATGACGTAATCGTTGTGGGCTCAGGCGCTACCGGCGGTTGGGCCGCGAAGCAATGTGCCGAAGCAGGATTGAAAGTGGCCTTACTCGAGGCGGGGCGCGCGGTGAGTCCGAAAGAATTTACCGAGCACATGCCTGCGTATAAGTTGAAATATCGCGATCACTCGCCCGAAATCGTGCGCACGAGGCCCGTCCAAAAGCAGTGCTACGCATGCATGGAATACAACTATGAGTGGTTCGTGAACGACCTCGAGAATCCGTACAGCACCCCACCGGGTAAGCCGTTTACTTGGCAACGCTTGCGCATACTTGGCGGGCGATCGCTGGTCTGGGGCCGTCAGAGCTATCGCATGAGCGATAACGATTTTAAAGCAGCGAGCCGCGACGAGTATGGCGACGACTGGCCGATTAGCTATGCCGAGCTTTCGCCGTATTACGACATCGTGGAGAAGTACGTAGGCATTAGCGGGGCGGCGGAAGGGAATGAGATGCTGCCTGACGGGCAATTTCTGCCGCCAATGAAAATGAGCTGTGGAGAAATTCAGCTCAGAGAACGCGTCAAAGCGAAGTTTGGGCACACCGTCACGATCGGACGCACGGCGATCCTCACGCAAAATCATAATGGCCGCCTCCAATGCCACTATTGCGGACCGTGCGAACGCGGATGCAGCACGTTTTCGTATTTCAGCAGCCCGTTTACGACAGTCAAGGACGCTATTGCTTCCGGCAACTGCACGCTCATCACAAACGCCGTGGTGAGCCACGTGGACATGTCCGCCGAGCCAAACAAAGCACGTGGAGTGACCTACGTGGATCGCTTGACGCGCCAGGTGAAGGAAGTCCGCGGAAAATCGGTGATCCTCTGCGCGCAAGCACTGGAATCCACGCGCATCTTGCTCAACTCGTCCACGCGCGAATATCCCAATGGACTTGCTAATTCCAGCGGAGCGCTAGGTCATTATTTGATGGATCACGTGGTTGGAGCAGGAGCTTCGGGCCGCCTGCCAAACCTCAATCCTCTGCCTAATGCGAACGAACCGGCACGGCCCAACGGAATTTACATCCCGCGCTTCCGGAACACTCCCTCGAGCAAGAAACATTCGCAGTTCATTCGCGGGTACGGTTACCAGGGCGGAGCTGAGGCGGGATTCAACTTCAACGTCGAAGGTTACGGAACGACGCTCAAGAGGGCCGTGAAAGAAGGCGAGTACTCCATTTCACTCGGAGCTTTCGGCGAATCCCTGGCCCGGTGGGACAATTACATCGAGATCGATAAGGATCTAAAAGATGCCTGGGGCATTCCTGCGTTGCACATCAACATGTCACACGGCGACAACGAAGCCGCGCTAATGCAGGATGCCGGCGCCTCGGCGGCCGAAATGCTGGAAGCGGCTGGCGCGAAAGATATCCGCATGCAAGCCAACGTCGAAATGCCCGGAATGGCCATACACGAACTTGGCACAGCGCGCATGGGAAATGATCCAAAGAAGTCTGTCCTCAATGCGTTCAATCAAGCGCACGATGTGAAGAACCTTTTCGTGATGGACGGAGCGAGCTTCGTGTCCTCGGCCTGCCAGAATCCGACGCTTAGCATGATGGCCGTCACCGTCCGCGCATGCGATCATATGATTGAGCGTTTCCGCAAGAATGAGATTTAATGCGAACTTTCTCCGCACCCCTTCTCACACATGGCTAACAACTTGGGGCACGGTTAGGCTGGCGCGGATTACTGAACTCTTTGAAACGCATTCTAAGCCGGTGCCGTCACACTGGTGCACGCGGTCCCTGTTGCGGCTCCATTGAGAATCAGACAGGCGAAACCCAAAACGGAGGAAGATTGTGCGTAAGCATGCGAGTGTGGTGGCAGTTCTTGCTTTAGTCCTGGCGGTTGTCCCTATCGGAGCGCAGGCCCCAGCCATTAGCCAGGCCGATCTGGCGGCGATTCATCAAATCAGGGAAGAAGGCTTTGGCGCTACAACTTCCAAGGTCATGGAAATCATCAGCTACTTGAGCGATGTCCACGGCCCGCGTCTCACCAATTCTCCGAACATCAAGGAAGCCGCCAAGTGGACCACGGACACAATGAACGAGTGGAAGCTCGCAAACGTCCATCTCGAACAGTGGGGACCCTTCGGGCGCGGCTGGTCCAACGAGCGTACCAATGTTCAGGTCATCGCCCCGCATCCGTTTCCACTTATCGCCTACGCCAAGGCTTGGACGCCCGGCACCAACGGTCCCGTTACCGCCGACGCCGACTTTGCGCTTATCACGAAAGAAGAAGACTTTGCCAAGTTCAAGGGCCAGCTCAAGGGCAAGTTCGTTCTTACCGCCGCAATCCCTGAGAATCCCGAACGCTTCGAGCCGCAAGCCCACCGTTACACCGACGCCGAGCTCGCCGATTTGGCAACGCAGCCAGTACCCGCCGCCCAGGCAGGCCAGGAAGACCGTATCGCCCAATTCCGCGCCACGCGCGAATTCCAGCTTAAAGTTCAGAAGTTTCTAGTCGATGAAGGCGTCGCCGCTTGGATCGAGCCTTCCCGCAGCGATGATGGCACTGTCTTCGTTCAACAAGGCGGCGGCCGCGACAAAGAAAAAGATCCTCCGGCACCGTGCCGCATAGCAGTCGCCAGCGAAAACTACGGCCGTATCGTTCGCATGCTAGAGAAAAAGGTTCCCGTCACGATGCTCGTCGACATTCAAAACAAGTTCTACGACGACGACCTGAATTCTTTCAACATCATCGGCGAAATACCCGGCTCCGATAAAGCCAAAGCCGACGAAATTGTCATGCTCGGCGGCCACTTCGACTCCTGGCAGTCCGGCACAGGTGCCACCGACAACGGCGCCGGCTCCGCGGTCATGCTGGAAGCAATACGCATCCTCAAAGCCACCGGCGTTAAGATGCGGCGCACCGTCCGCATCGGTCTCTGGACCGGGGAAGAGCAAGGCCTCCTCGGGTCTCGTGCCTACATCAAGCAGCGCTTCGGTGATCGCGAAGTCGAAGATCCCGCCACAAAACTTATGAAGGTGACTCCCGAACATGCCAAGCTCGACGCCTACTACAACATCGATAATGGCACTGGCAAAATTCGCGGCGTCTATCTTCAAGGAAACGAAATGGTTGCGCCGATCTTCAACGCGTGGATGGTCCCCTTCCACGATCTTGGCATGACCACCCTAACCATCCGCAACACCGGCGGCACGGATCACCTTTCCTACGACGCCGTCGGCCTCCCCGGCTTCCAGTTCATCCAGGATCCGATGGATTACGACACGCGCACGCACCACTCGAACATGGACGTCTACGAACGCATCCAGGAGCCCGACATGAAGCAAATGGCTGTAATCGTCGCCTCCTTTGTCTACCTAACCGCCAACCGCGACGAAATGCTACCCCGCAAGCCGCTGCCCAAGGCGCAGCCGGCCCGCCAGTTTCCGTGATTCACCGCTGGCGCCATTTGCCAGCGATCTTGTCCTAACTCTCAGTCGGGGCAGACTTTAGTCTGCCCCCACCCGCCTCCAACCGCTGACTGCCTCTCTTTCTACGGAACCTTTAGTGCTTTCCTTCGTCTGATACTCCCGAGGCTTCACGATGACCAATCTCTTGCGCGATCTTCGCCACGCCTTTCGACTTCTTCGACTAAGTCCCGGCTTCACAATCGTTGCCGTTCTCACCCTCGCCCTTGGCATTGGTGCAAACGCCGCCATCTTCCAACTAATTGATTCCATTCGCCTCCGTGCCATCCCGGTCAAGAATCCTGAACAGCTGGGCACTATCCGCATCGCCGACCGCCACTGGGGTTCCGGCCAATTTTCAGGCCAATATTCGCAGCTCACGTTTCCCATGTGGGAGCAGATTCAAAAACGCCAGGAAGGCTTTTCCGAAATAGCAGTTTGGACTGGCCAGGAATTTAATCTGGCAAACGGTGGGGAAGTCCACTACGCCAAAGGCCTGCGCGTCAGTGGCGAATTCTTTCACGTCCTCGGTGTCCAACCCATTCTCGGGCGTCTCATCAATCCCGAAGATGACAAGCCCGGCTGCAGCACGACTGCCGCCAACATTAGTTACGCCTTCTGGCAGCGGAACTATGCCGGGGATCCCTCCGTGATCGGCAAACGCCTCACACTCGACGGCAATTCCTTCCTGATTCTCGGCGTAACATCGCCAGGTTTCATTGGCATCTCCGTAGGCGATACTTTCGATGTCGCTATACCGGTTTGCGTCGAGCCGATTCTCAGTCCACGCAACAATCGGCTGACTTTGCGTCACGCTTGGTGGCTGGCCTCTATTGGCTGTTTGAAACCGGGATGGACCATTCAACGAGCCAATGCGCAAATAAACGCTGTCACGCCTGCTATTCTGCAGGAGACGATTCCTACCACGTACGACTCCGAGGCCACAAAGAAATATCTGGAGTACAAACTCGGCGCTTTTTCGGCGAGCACGGGCTTCTCCGGCCTACGCGAGGATTCGGAAACTCCACTCTGGCTGCTCCTCGGAATTTCCGGGCTTGTCTTGCTCATCGCTTGCGCCAACCTGGCCAACTTGATGCTCGCCCGCGCTGGCGCTCGTGAACGACAGATCACCATCCGCCGCGCGCTCGGAGCGTCGCGCTGGAGAATGATTCGCGAGCTTCTTTCAGAAAGCATCCTACTGGCCCTTGCCGGTTCGGTCTGCGGACTGTTCCTAGCCTTCGCTGTAAGTCACATGCTGGTGGGGTTTATCAGCACGCAGCAGAATCAAATCTCCCTCGACCTCGGAATGGATTGGCGAGTTCTGGCTTTCACTACCGCTCTCGCGGTCCTGACAACGGTCTCCTTCGGACTCGCCCCTGCAATTCGCGCCACTCGCGCAGAACCCGCTACCTTGCTGCAGTCCGGCAGCCGCGGGTCAACCGGTGGCCGCGAACGCTTCAGCCTTCGCCGCATCCTGGTCGTTTCTCAAGTCGCGCTTTCGGTAGTGCTCTTGATGGGTGCGTTGCTTTTTGTCAGAAGCTTGCGCAACTTGACCACGCTCAACGTCGGCTTTCTGCAAACCGGAATCCTGGTCACCACAGTCGATTTCGACCGTCTGCACCTTCCCGAGGAGCGCTACGCGGAATACAAACGCGAATTAGTGAAGCACGTCCAGGCCATGCCCGGCGTCGAGTCTGCTGCTGATGCTATGCTCGTGCCGTTCGGCGGCAGCACCTGGAATGACGAAGTCCTCAACGAAGGCTCAGAGGCGGACGCAGGTTCGGCGTGGATGAATTACCTCGGCCCAGGCTATTTCTCGACTATCGGAACCCAACTCCTCGCTGGGCGCGATTTCGATGATCGCGATACAGCGACTTCGGTGAAGGTGGCCATCGTCAACCAGGCCTTTGTGCAAAAAATTCTAAAGGGCGCCGATCCGCTCGGCAAAAGGTTTCGTATCCACGAACCGCCAGGAAAACCGCGCCCTCTCTATGAGATTGTGGGACTGACGAAGGACAACAAGTTCCAGGACATGCACGAAGAATTCTTGCCATTCATGTATTTTCCGGCGACGCAGCAGGAAAAGCCCAGCCCGGACGATCAAATCCTGATTCGCTCGTCCTTGCCCTTGGCCAGCCTCATGGCCTCGATGAAGCAAACTATCGGCGATGTGAATCCCGGCATTGACCTTGACTTCAAAATCTTCAAAACGCGCATCCACGACTCTCTACTGCAAGATCAACTGATGGCAACTCTTTCGGGTTTTTTCGGATTCCTGGCTGCACTGCTTGCGGCCATCGGACTCTACGGGGTCATCTCGTATATGGTCGTCCAGCGCACCAAGGAAATCGGCATCCGCATGGCCATCGGCGCGGAACGCGCGGACGTTTTGAGATTGATCTTGCAGGAAGCAGGCATGCTGACAGTCGCAGGCCTCGTGATTGGTGCTGGCCTGGCGTTAGGCGCTGCCCAAGCCGCTAAATCGTTGCTCTACGGCCTCAAGCCACGCGATCCGATTGCGCTGCTCGCCGCGGTCGTCGTGCTCTCCGCCGTAGCAGCCTTCGCCAGCTTTTTGCCAGCTTACCGCGCCTCCAAACTCGACCCGCTAACCGCCCTGCGCTATGAATAGGCTATGAATAGGTCGACGTGACTAGGGACCGCCTTCCGAGGCGGTCCGTTCTGCTGCGCCAGCTACTTCGTCACCGGAAAATCCACCTCAATCGGCTCAATCAAAAGCATCAACCAGCTCAATAATTTCTGATGCACCGGATGCGCCCCATAAGCCTCGCAAGCTTCCTTATCCGCAAACTTCATCACGCCGCCCAGCTCATAGCCCTGCCCTCGGGGCGAATCATTCCGTCCCACACACGATTCCATCACCTGAGGAATCTGGCTCTGCAGTTTTTGTATCTCCGTAACGACGCGCTCCTTCTGGTCCTCCGTCACTTCCGCCTTAAACCGAAACGCAAACATGTGTATGTACATGTCAGCCTCCTCTCCATTTGGAAAGCGTTCAATTTTGCTACATTCACCGCGCCTCTGCTACACTGCGCGCGGTTTATGCATGGATGCCATCTGGAGGAATTGTCGGCATGAAAATCGTTCGTTGCTTCACCTTTTCTTTATTAGTCTTAGCGCTCTCGTTCTGCGCGCGGCCTGCAGACTCGGCTCCGCAGCAGCCACGCACTCCCGCCGCCGTCCGTAACATCACGATTGATGACTACTTCCAGATTCGTGACGTCAGTCAGCCCGAGCTCAGTCCGGACGGCCAATGGGTGGCGTACACCGTGCGCACCAAAATGCTCAAGGAAGACAAAAACGAAACGCGCATTTGGATGGTGTCCGCGCACGGTGGCGATCCGCTGCAGATGACCGCCGAAGGTATCTCCTCCGGACATCCTCGCTGGAGTCCTGACGGCAAATATCTGGCTTTCACTTCTTCTCGCAATAACGGGAAGAGTCAGGTCTGGCTTTTGAACCGTCTTGGAGGGGAAGCCGTTCGCCTTACCGACATCGCGCAAGGGGTTGGCGATTTTGAATGGTCCCCCGACAGCACGCGTCTCGTCCTGGTCCTCCAAGACCCCAAACCGGAGGACGCCGAGGCGGAGAAAGATAAAGACAAGCCGGCTCCGGCCAAGCCGAAAACGCAGCCTCCGTATGTGATTGATCGCCTTCAGTTCAAGGAGGACACCGTCGGTTATCTCGACAATCGGCGCACTCATCTCTACGTTTTCAACATTGAAAAGAAAAACGTTACGCAAATCACTTCCGGCGAGTTCGACGACTCGCAGCCAGCCTGGTCACCGGACGGCAAGCAGCTAGCCTTTACGAGCAATCGCAGCATGCCCGATCCTGACGCGTCGCGTGACACCAATATCTGGGTCGTTGCGGCAGACAATACCGATAAAGGCGCACATCTCACGCAGATCACCACTAATCCCGGCGCTGACAGCCAACCAGCTTGGTCTCCCGACGGTAAATGGATCACGTATGTGGCGCAGATTGACGCGCACCTCTTCTGGTACGCCACGCAGCATCTGGCGGTCGCTCCTTCGAATGGCGGTGAGGCGAAAGTGCTCACGTTGACGTTCGACCGCAGTGTGCGCCGCCCGCACTTTTCCGCCGATGGCAACTCCATCTATTTCATCGCGGTGGATGATGGCACGCAAAATCTCTGCCGCATCGCGGTTACCGGCGGCGACGTCACCCGAGTTATCGGTGGCCGGGTTACTGTGGCGTCCTATTTCCTTGGCAAGGACGGCGCCATCGCCGCGCAAATCGGGACAACGGATCGTCCCGACGAGATTTTTCTTCAGAACGGCAGCGATCTCGCTCGTTTGACCAAGACCAATGATGCCCTCATTTCTCAATTGCGATTGGCGAAGGTGGAATATGTTCACTTCAAAAGCAAAGATGGAACCGCCGTCGCCGGATATCTTTACAAACCGCTCGATTTCGACGCGACGAAAAAGGTTCCCTCGCTGCTGAATCCTCACGGAGGTCCGGTAGGCGAATATGAAGCATCTTTTTACCATCTCGCGCAGCTTTATGCTGCGAACGGTTACGCCGTTCTCCTGCCGAATCCGCGCGGTTCTTCCGGCTACGGCGAGAAATTCTGCGCTGCCATTTATGCGGACTGGGGCAACAAGGATTTTCAAGACGATATGGCGATGGTAGATTACGCTATCGCCCAAGGCATCGCTGATCCCGATAAGCTCGGCGTCGGCGGCTGGTCCTATGGCGGCATTTCGACCGACTTCATCATTGCCCAGAGCACGCAGTTCAAAGCCGCCATCTCCGGCGCAGGCGTGGCGTTGATCACCAGTTTCTACGGGCATGACCACTACCAGCGCGATTACGAAACGGAACTCGGCTACCCCTGGGAACATCAGGCACTTTGGGACAAAATTTCGCCGTTCTACCGTGTGAAGAGCATCACGACGCCGACGCTTTTCATGGGAGGAGAAATCGATGCGAACGTGCCGATTCTCGGAAGCGAGCAGATGTATCAGGCCATGAAGGCGCTAGGCCGGACTACTGAACTCGTCGTGTACCCGGGCGAGTATCATGGCTTCACCGTGCCGTCGCATATCAAGGACCGCCTCGAGCGCTATCTCGCCTGGTATGCGCACTATGTAAAAGGCGATTCAACGCCAGCTACGCCGCCGGCGCGGACGGCTCCCGTCGTGAAAGCGGAAGGAACCAAAGCGGAAGGGAACTCAGAGGAGTGATTCAAGCCTGAAAAGGCAGCGCCTCGAATTTGCACAACACAAATGGCGAGGGTTCCTGGCTGCGGTCCAGAAATTATTAAGGCCGGAAATCGCGATGAACGAGGCGCAAAAGCATGGTCCTGCCTTGTTCTTCGCTTAGCGTGCCTTTGCGCATTAAGGCGACAATCAGGTCATTCAAAACGTACCCAGGCTCTTTGGCAGTACCGCCATTACTCGGACTGTTCGGGTGCTCGTGTATCACTGACAACTCGCTCGGCGTCGAACCGCTCAATTCACCTAGCCATTTTTCCAAAACACCCATCTGCTGCGGGTCGATGGAAGTGAACGCCAGCCCCATGCCCATGCCCATTTTTGAGTACACGACGGTGGCTTCGGCCTCGAAGGAGATTTTTTCTTTCGTGATGCGCAACTTCAGGCCAGTTTTCATCGGAAAAGGGCTGAACGTATCCACATAACATCCCCCTTTTCCCAAATCGCTGGTGCGCGCGTTCATTCGCAAGCGGTGTTGGGCATCGAGCGCCTCCGCTGTCGCCGTGAATTGGTAACGAGGGTGAGTACGCTGCGTTGCAGACGGTGCGACTACAGCGGTGCTTCCGGCTTTTTGGCGTTCTTCGGGCATAGCTGGGCGCCGCTTTCCAAGCGTTGGTGCCAAGAGGGAGGTCTGACGGAGGGAGGAGCCAAACCAGCACTAAGAGTGCAACATCTAGGAACAGTTTATCGCTGAGGACAGTCCAGAAAGATTATTCCTGGGAATGATTTGCTCCAGATGCAACATTCAGGAATAGCTGCAATTCGCCTCTGTGGCTTCAGAATTTTTCTCGGACGTCCACGCTTTGAAAGCCGGATGCTTCGTAGCGCGTGGTGATTTTGCCTTCGTGCAAACTGACGACGGTGAACCCTTCGGGAACTCCCATGCGCGGACCGTGCCACCAGTTACCGCAGACGGCGCCGCTGGTAATGAACTTTGTGTTTTTGTATTCCACGATTTCGTTTATGTGGGTGTGGCCTTGCAGCACGGCGATGACGTTATGTCCCTCAAATGCCGAAAGCACTTCCGGCGCATTTGCAACCGTGAGCGTGTTGTATTTGCTACCGGTACGAATTGTCGCGGCGGCGAATGTGCCGAAGGCCGTCACGAGGGGGACGTGAACGACGCCGATCACAGGCGTGCCCGCTCTCGTGCTTTTGAGATCCTCCGCGAGCCAGCTCATTTGCTTTTCATCGACACGCGCTTCCCACAAGCGGTCTTCGGTCGGCTGAATGGAATCAAGCACCACGAAGTGATAGCCCTTGTGATCGAAGGAGTAGTACGTCTTTCCGATGCGATCCTCGTACATTTTCTTTCCGTAAGCCGGATCGCTCGACGGCACGCCGCTCTTCGCGATGATTCCGAAGGGATCGTGATTGCCGATCGCGTGGTGAATGGGCATTTGCAGCGATTGCTCGGTCTTTTTGTAGAGATCGAAAACCGTGTTGGCGCGTTCGGCGCCTACCGACGTTGCGTCATAGACGTGGTCGCCGCCCATGATGGCGAACTCCGGTTTGAGCGTGGCGATTTTTTTAAAGCAGAGGTCGCAGCCGTGGGGCGCCTCGAGTTCCGGTTCGATGTGCGTGTCGGTGAAGAAAACAAAATCGAAAGAACCCGGAGCGTTTGTGTCCGCAACCAAATCGAACGCAGCCACGTTGCCAAAGGTCGCCGCCGCGCCCGTCACTGCGGCGGTTTTCAAAAACTTTCTTCGGTCGAGAATCATGCGACACTCCCGGAGGCAAAATTTCCCAGCGGCAGAAATCATATCACCGCACCAGCGCGTCCACGCCCCGTTCCGTTCAACCCCGCAGCGAACGCCATTCAGCAACCGCAGTTGCCGATCCTCTTCGCTCGCGTTATGCTCACTCGCTCCGAGGAGGCTTCATGCTTCGCACATTTCGTTTTTCGCTCGCGTCGGCAGCAATGCTGGTGGCATTCCCCATTCTAACTTCAGCGCAGCGGGGGTCGTTTACGGTTGGAACGGCGACAGCGCCTGCTGGGCAAAAAGCGAACGGCTATATCGAAGTGCCCGCGGGTGCGGACGCGGGGACAAACATTCCGGTTGTGGTCGTGAATGGCGCGAAGCCCGGGCCTGTCCTCGCGCTCGTTACGGGCGCACACGGCACGGAATACGTCTCGATTATCGCCGTCGAAAAGTTGATCGGCGAGCTTGACCCTGCGCAGGTTTCAGGCACGGTCATTCTTGTTCCGCTGGTGAATGTCCTTTCGTTCGAACAAAAAGTTCCGCACGTGAATCCCATCGACAACAAGAGCATGAACCGCTTCTATCCCGGGAAAATGGACGGGACGCAAACGGACCGAGCCTTGTTCATGATTACCAAGGAAGTGGTGGACCGCTGCGATTATTTGATCGACTACCATGGCGGCGATTTGGATGAAAGCCTGCGCCCGTATGCCTATTGGGGAGCGGTGGGGAAGGAAGCGCAGGACCGCGTTTCAAAGCAGATGGTTCTCGCGTTCGGACTCGATCACATCATTATTTGGAGCGAGCGTCCCACCGATCCTACTGCAACCCGGTATCTGGACAACACTGCTTCTGTCCGCGGCAAGCCTTCGATCGTTGTGGAAGCAGGGCACGCGGGAACGGTTGAATCAGACGACGTGGCGCTGCTGGTAAACGGCACGCTCAGTACGATGCGTTATCTGAAAATGATTCCCGGCGAGCCGCACTTTGTCGAAAATCCGGTTTGGCTGGGGAAAGTCGTCGACGTGATTTCGGATGGCCCAGGCATTTGGTATCCGGTCGTCAAACGCGGAACGTACGTTCAGGAAGGCATGATACTTGGCCACGTGACGGATTATTTTGGCAAGGTCATTCTGGAAGCGCGGGCTCCCGCAGCTGGCGTGATACTCCACGTGAACGCGGTCCCTTCGCTGAAAAAAGGGGACAACATCGCCGACATCGGCGTGGTCGCCGCGAAAGCCCCATAGATTTGCCTCGGCCGTGTTTGTAGTTTCGATCAGAACAGGGAATTACATGTTGCTGACGATTTTTCGAGCAAGCGGAACGACATCATCCGTGGTACAGGGACACATCATATAAATGATGCGAACGATTCTGTCACCCTTGCGAATCATCATCATTCCATTGGCGATGTCGAACGCGTCGTCCCCCAGGGACGGAATCGGAGTAAACGCCGGGCCCATACGGCCAAAGGTTGCGCGGCTCAGGCTCATCTGAGCCGCAGCACTGTTATTGTCCACCGAAAGCATGAAGACGGGCGCTTCGCCGGGATGCCTGGGGCCACTTTGCTGGGAATCATTGCTATGACCAACCGCTTTTGCAAACGATTCCATCATCTGCCTTTGAGACTCATTGGTTTCATCTTTGTGGAGCAGCGAAGCATGTTTAGCAATCAGATCCACATAATTCCCCATGACGCTGTACTCGCAGCCGGCGTCGCTTCCTTCGGGCCGTTCGGAACGGACAACGTCCATCTTCACGGCTTGGGCCACGTCTGCTTTCGAAAGCAGGCTGCACGGATCGATGCCGGCGAGGGCTGGTCCGCGAGCCGCGTTTGCTCCCGAGGAGAGATCGTCCAATCCGATTTCATGAACTTTCTGTTTTACACGATGCGCGACATACCAAATGCCGGCGATTCCGATGGCGCCGAAAAGGAAAATCACAAAGAGAAAAACCAGGAGAACTTTGAAGAGAGTGTTGCCGGATTTTGCAGGAGCGGCTCCGGCAGCTTGAGGCATGGGAGCAGGAGCTTGCGGCCCGGGCTGAGGCGCGGCTTGAGGGCGCTGCGCAGGCGAGGCACTGGAAGCGGGCGGCAGAGGCGCTGCTGAGGAGCGAACCGGCGGACCAGAAGCTGGCGTGCCGCAACGAGTGCAAAATCCCTGCCCATCATCCAACGGGCTGCCACAATTTCTGCAAAAGCCAGCCATTTTTGCCTCCGGAGAGTTTTCCAAGTGCACCGCGATGTTCTTTGCATCGTGCCAGAACGGGGGGACACGGGCAAGCGAGACGATTCGTTGCGTTGAATCGCGGAGTTGCCTTGCAGAGTGACGGTCGAGAATTCGAAAAGAGAAATCTCGCGGCTAGTCAATTTTTGCCAAAGAACAGCGTGGGAACTGGTGAACATGTAGAATAGGCGGGTTCGAATCGCCCATTCAGGGAGTTTTTATGCCTTCAGACTATTTATTGAAAACGGAGCCTACCGTATATTCGTTTGCCGATTTGCAAAAAGACGGCGTCACGATTTGGGACGGCGTAACGAATCCCACGGCGGTAAGAAATCTTCGCGAGATGCAGCCCGGCTCGAGGTTGATTATTTACGAAACCGGTGATCACAAGAGCGCGGTGGGAACGGCCACTGTGGTCTCTGTCGACGCCTCGAATCCCAAAACCCCAGAGGTGAAGATCAAGGTGGGAAAGGCGATCGCAAAGCCGATGACGCTGGCGGAGATCAAGGCGAACAAACTGTTTGTCGACTCACCGCTGGTGCGCATCGGAAGGCTTTCGGTCGTCCCGCTCACAAAAGTCCAATATGCGGCCTTAGCAGGCAGCTGAACACACCAATCGATTACGGCAGGGAAGGACCCAATCCCATGAGTCACAAAGTCGCTGTCGTGCAAGCCTCTCCCGTTGTGTTTGATCGCGAACGCACTCTGGAGAAACTCTCCGCGCTGGCCCGCGAAGCCGCGCAGCAGGGCGCGCAACTCGTGCTTTTCCCGGAAGCCTTTGTTTCCGCCTATCCGCGAGGCCTTGATTTCGGCGCGGTCGTTGGCTCGCGCACGGATGCCGGACGCGAAGATTTTCGTCGCTACTGGGAAAGCAGCATCGACGTACCCGGTCCGGCGGTCGATCATCTCTCGCGCATCGCTCGCACCAACAACATCTATCTCGTGGTCGGCGTCATCGAACGCGATGGAGGCAGTCTCTATTGCACGGTCCTCTTCTTCGCGCCGGATGGGAGTTTCCTCGGCAAACACCGCAAACTGATGCCCACGGCCTCTGAGCGCCTCGTCTGGGGTTTCGGCGACGGCTCCACGCTGCCGGTATTCGAAACGCCGCTCGGCAAGCTCGGCGCTGTGATTTGTTGGGAGAACTACATGCCCCTGATGCGCACCGCCATGTATTCCAAGGGCATCGAGCTTTACTGCGCGCCTACTGCCGATGCGCGTGACTCCTGGCTGGCCACTGTCCGCCATATCGCCGTCGAAGGGCGCTGCTTCGTCCTCTCCTGCAATCAGTTCCAGCGGGGCCGCGACTTTCCCGCCGACTATCACTCGTCTTTCCGCAACGATCCGGACACAGTCATCTGCCGCGGCGGCAGCTGCATCGTGGATCCCTTCGGGAATTTCCTTGCCGGACCAAACACCGAAGGCGAAGCCATCCTCGTCGCGGATATCGATCTCCGCCAAATCATCCGCGGCAAGTACGACTTCGATGTCGTCGGCCACTATTCCCGGCCTGATATTTTCCAACTCTGCGTCGACGAACGCCCCAAGCGTTCTGTCACGGCGACCAACGACGCGTCCGCTGCTATTGCCGAGCAAAATGTAACGGAGGCAAAGTCCGCATTTTGATTTCCGGAGAACTCAATCAAGGCGCGCGTAGAATATTCAATCGCTAAAGTGGCTTGGGGTGCTCGGCCAAACCCTCGCGATAGAACTTGAGATTGCTTTTGTCCACTGCCACGGTGCCCGTATCCACGGACGTAGGCATCGGCGGCGCAAGGGCGGTGCGCCAATCTTTGAATTGATGTACTGCGTTGTGGTGCAAGTCGTCGAGGAATTTCAGCCCGTAGTAACTCATGACATATGGCTTTTGGGTGATCGTGGCGGTGATGACGCCGCGGTCGATCCAATCAAGAGTTTCCGGATCGTTATCGAAGGCCACGATGGGCAGCTTGCCATCCAAATTGAAACGGTGCACCGCTCCGGCGGCGCCGGAACCGCCTGTCGCCTCCAAGCAAATAATACCGTCTATTTTTTCTTTCTTCTGTATGAGGTCGGAGATCTGATCAAATGCGCTTCGCGCGTCCCCCTTGTCATCCAGGATCTTTGTTAGCTTGAGAGCAGGAAAATTCTTCAGCGCGTCCGCCACGCCCGCCACTCGATCGTCGATGTTACGCTGTCCCGAAATCGTGATCACCGCAATGTTTCCTTTACCATCGACAAGCGCCGCCATACGTCTGAGACTTTCTCTGCCGGCTTTGAAGTTGTCCGTTCCGATGTACAGAATGCGCTTTGAATCCGGCACATCCGAATCAACGCAAATCACCGGGATGCCCTGAGCAATGGCCTTGTCAATCTCCGCCTGGAAAATCGCGTGGCGCGCCGCGGAAAGGCAGATTCCAGCGGGATTCTGTTCCACGACTTGGCGGAACATTCCGACCTCAGCGTCCGGATCGTAGGTCGCCGGACCGACGAGTTCAGCCTTTACACCGAGTGCTCTGGCCGAGTCCAGGAAACCAGCCTGAGCCTCCTGCCAGTAAGGCAAGTTAATATTCGTGGCCACGAACACGTAACGTTCGTTTTCCTCGTGAAGAGGTTGCGCACACGAGGCAATCAGCGCTGCTCCGATAAAAAAAAGAACAGATACGAGCGTGGTCCCCTGTTTTTTCATTGGAATTCTCCTTCGAATTCTGGCCGGCGGGAGTGTTTCCTCGCAGCCTCGCAAAGTTCGCGGTCGAACACGTGCCTGGTCGGGAAAAGTCGAGCAAACCGGAGGGGCACCTCCACTTCTACTGCGGCTGCGCTCTTGATTGCCTCTTGGCTGGGTACTCGGTTCGGGCCGTAAGTCCAAAGGAAAACCATAGGGCGGTCGACCTGCTCCTGTCAATCTCCGTTCAGGCTTGGTGGGGCGGAGAAGAGTCGCATTCACCTGGCTGTCTTCGGCGCTGGTAATTCGGCGCTGGTAATTGGCGCTCGGGAGGCGAGGCGCGTATGATGCGGGGCGCAACGAGGCGAGGTGATTCAAATGAAAAGAACCATTCTTAGAGTTGTTTTTGTCTTGTTACCTTTTGGGGCCGGGCAGCTTTTCGCGCAGCAGCCTCCGGAGATTCGTTATATCTCTGTTCCGGACTTTCTGAAATTGCCAGCGGACATCTATTTGGGAGAAGTGGCTGGGGTGGCGGTGAATTCGAAGGGGCACGTTTTTGTCTTTTCGCGCGGAAATTCTACAGGGCCAGCCTACGCGGCGAGTGGAGCGCAACTTTTGGAGTTTGATGCCGATGGAAAATTTGTGCGAGAGATTGGACACAATCTTTATGCGTGGTCGTTCGCGCACGCCGTCAAAGTCGATAAACAAGACAACATTTGGGTCACGGACAAAGGGTCTGACATGGTGATTAAGTTCAACCCCGAGGGGCGCGTGGTGATGGTGTTTGGGCGGAAGCAAGAAGCTTCCGACGAAGGGACAGGGCCTCTGAAACACGTCAAGCCGCCACTGCCTGCAGTGGACGGAATGTTCCGGCAAGTGACGGACGTTGCTTGGGACGCGGCTGGGAATGCTTTTATCAGCGATGGATATATTAATTCGCGCGTGGCGAAAGTCGACAAGGATGGGAATTGGTTGAAGTCTTGGGGAGAGCCCGGCGACCAGCCGGGGCAGTTCAACGTGCCGCACAGCATTGCTGTGGATGCGGCGGGGAATGTCTACGTGGCAGACCGCGGGAATCGGCGCATACAAGTTTTCGATGGTGACGGAAAGTTTTTGCGACAGATGACCATCGATGTGCCGGCTCCTCCGGATGCGAAGGCGGCTATCGGCAATAAGCCAACTACGACTGCCGGAACGATGGCGCCAGGAGCGCCGTGGACCGTTTGCATTACGCCGGGGCCAAAGCAGGTGCTGTACACTTCCGATGCGTTCCCTGGACGGATTTACAAACTTAGCCTAGATGGGAAAGTGCTCGGGATGTTTGGTAAAGCAGGGAAGCAGCTCGGGCAATTTGGATGGATCCACGAAATCGCTTGCCCATCCGAGAGCGAGTTGTACGTGAGCGAAATCCTAAATTGGCGCGTGCAGAAATTAATTCTCGAACCAAGCCATTAAAGAGTTCAAAGCATCTTAACCGATCCGCCTTGTATGACTTCAGAGCAGGCGCGAAATCACTTCGGCTTTGGTTTGGTTGTGGCGGGGGCGCGCAAGTTGGCGTCGAAGAAGTTGTCGACGCGGTGCCAAGCGTCCAGCAGCACGTGTTCGCGCGTGAAATAGTGAAACTCGCCGGGATAAATCATGAAAGAGATTAGGTCGCCTTTGTGTTTCTTTAGAGCTTCGTCCATCAGCCAGACCGATTCGAGAAACGGAACATTTACGTCGGCGGTGCCGTGGAGAACCAGCAAAGGCCGCTCGAGTCGATCAATGTGCGAAAGCGGTGAAGCATTGGCATAGACTTGCGGATTTTGTTCGGGAGTGCCAATGCGGCTGGCGGTCCAATCGCCGTGGTAGGGATCGGAATAATACATGGCGTAGTCGGCGACACCAGCGACGTCCACGCCTGCGCGGAAGAGTTTGGGTTGATCGGTCATGGCGATGAGCGTGAAGAAGCCGCCGTAGCTCAAGCCCCAGACGCCGATGCGCTCCGCGTCAACGTAAGAAAGAGTTTTTAGATAGTTCGCGCCCATCCAGGCGTCCTTGGCATCCTTGCCGCCGACATCCATGTAGACGCCAGTGCGCCAGTCACGGCCGTAGCCGATGCTGCCGCGATAATCGGGCGCGAAGACGACGTAGCCCTTCTGCAGAAAATATTGGTGGATGCTGTAGTAGACGGCGTAGTTTCGTTGAACGTGCCAGCCGTCGTAGTTTTGATTTACGCCATCGCCGTGAATCCACATGATCGCTGGATGTTTTTTGGTGCGATCCAGATTCTTGGGGACAAAGAGCCAGCCTGGGACTTGTTGGCCGTCGGGTCCGGGAAAATGCACGAATTGCGGTTCGACAAATTGCGAGCGATCCATACCGGCGGGCATGGAATCGGTGAGGCGCACGGGTGGCGCGCCGGGGTTGGAGCCGATGGTGTAAAGATCGGCGCTGTTCTGCGTGTCGGTGTGCTGATAGACGAGGCGGCCGTCGCCTTCGGACCAATGCGGCTCTATGTTTGTGCCCGGCGTGGCGGGAATGTAAGTGACTTCGGCGTGCGCGGGATCATCGCCGATTTTTGCGATGCCGAGGACGCGATCGCCAGGACGGTCCTCGAGGTTGGCGTCGAAGGCGATCCGCGTACTATCGTGCGACCAAGCGGGGCGCCAGGCTTCGAACTTGCCTTTGGTGATTTGGAAAGCGTCTCCACCAGACGCCGGCATCACGTAGAGATGGTCCCAGCCGTCTTCATCGCTCAGGAAAGCGATCCACTTGCCATTGGGAGAGGGCCACGGCTGCGCGCCTGCTTCGCCCCAGTCAGGGATGCTCCAGAATTTTTCTTCGTGGATTTCGTGGATGGTCTTTGTGGCGCCGGAGGCGGTGTCAGCCAGGTAGATAAAATAATTTTTAAAGTCGCTGGACTGGCCATCGAAGACGAGGTGCGCATTGTCGACCCAGGCCAATCCGCCGTATTCCCCCGGCTTGGCGATGGGGACGGGTTTCGCGTCCGCGAGCTTCAGGGCGTAGATCTGGCCGGGGACGTATTCGGAGACGCGATAGATGATTTTGGCTCCGGAATAAGAGGGCGATTCATCGTGATGAATGATTTTGGAGCCGCCGGCATAAGCGATGGATAAACCGTCGGGAGACCATAAAATGCCGCGAATGTTGACATCGTCGTGCGCCGTGGTTGCCTCGGTGCCATCGGAGAACCAGCGAATAATCAGATCACTCGAGCGCGACGCGCCTTCCTTTCCCGCGGGGTTGGTGCGGACGAAGGCAACGCGCTTGCCATCGGGCGAGGGAACATATCCGCTGCCCGGGTCCGGTTTGCTCCAGACAGCCTTCGGAGCACCACCAGACACCGCGACCTGCCAAAGATCGCCGTCGTGCGGAAAGTAGACGAGATCACTATTTTCACTCCAAAATGCGCCTTCGACTTGGCCTTGGGTGAACGAAGTGAACGGCTTCGGCGAGCCGCTGCCGTCGGCGTTGGCGACGTAAAGATTGGCGACGCCCGCGCGGTCCCAGACAAACGCGACGTGCCTGCCGTCAGGCGACCAGATGGGATCTGATGGATGCTTTATGTCGACCAACTGTTCGATGGTGAGTTTTTGCTTCGGGCTGGAGGTTTGTGCCGAGGCGCCGCCCGGGCCTGCCAGGAGAATGATTACGACACAAACTGTGTGAATCCAATTGCGCATTGGGCCCCCTCAAGAGCTTTGAAAAAATATGCGTTCCGCGAAACAAGTCCGGCGGGTGGGGCGAAAGTATCACCCAACCCGCCGAGCAGGGAAGAACGATTTCAAGTCAAATATAACTGCTTCGGTCAGAACGTAAAGCGGAGGCCGAAGCGAGTCACGAACGGGTTGATGGTGCTGTAAGGGTACAAGTAGCTCGAACCGGCAGTGGTGACCTCTCCGATGACCGTTTGCGCGTTGGTCGCGTTGAAGAAATCCACCGTGGGGATCAGGCGCCACTTTTCGCGGATAGCAAATTCGCGCGAGAGGCGTAGGTTGAGCATGTTGACGCTGGGCAGACGCAGGATTCCTGCGGGCTGCAGGATGACAGATTCCCCCACGTTTACGCCCTGACCGTTTGGCACGTTGAAGGTATCCGTGGGCTGCAGAGGGTATCCGGTGTAGTGCTGGAAATTGATACTGGTGCCAATTTTCCAAGGCAGCTCGTAAGTGCTATCCACCTTGAAAACATAGGTAGCATCCAAGTTGAGGTAGTTGTTGAAGCGGTTGATATCGAAGTTGGGATCGGTGAAGTTGTCGCTCGTGGCCTCATCGGAAAATCCTCGGCCGTAGACACCTTTCTGGCGTTGGATAGTGAAGCCACCAAGAATTTGCCATTTGTGAGAGAGGCGCTTGACGGCAGTGATCTCGACGCCGTTGTACGAATTGTTGTTCAACAGCGGAATGTTCGTGACCACATAGTTGAATGCGCCATAGAGCGCCGGATTAGCAGGCTGGAAACTGTAAAGGGTCAGTGGCTGGTTCGTGACGGGGTTTGTGAACCCCGAGACCGGCACGTAATCGGATTCTTGCACTGCTGCGTTCTCAATGCCGATCAAGTTCTTCTTCGTGCGGTAGTAGTAGGTGACGCCAAGGCGTAGGTCACGCCAGATTTGTTTCTCATAGCCGGCGCTTATTTCTTCGGAATAAGGACGGCTCATATTGGGATTGATGTGGGTGCTGGAGCCGCCAAACTCACTTACGGGATTAGTGGCAGCGCCCTGGGGAAGCCATTCATTCTGTTGGGGAATGCCATCACCGTTGGTGTCAGTCCAGGCGTAGTACTTGCCGGAGAGGCCCACGGGGTTGGCGGTTTCCGCCAATCCGGTGCCCTGCATGATGTAGTAGATGCCAAAGCCGAAACGTATGACGGAAGTTCCCTTGCCAGTCGGATCGTAAGCCACGCCAATGCGGGGAGAAACATTGTTCCAATCCACCAGATTCCCAGAGGCTGCGTAAGTGGTAATCGGAAAGAGCTGTGGAAAGGTTTCATTGGGATTACTCTGCTGAACAGGGTAATAGGTGCGGAAGTTGTCGTAACGCAGTCCAAGATTCAGCGTTAGCCGCCGCTTGATATTCCAGGTGTCTTGGAGAAAGAAGCTGGTATCGCGGAAGTAGTTCTTTTGGGTGGTGGGCGTGTTGTAAGCCAGCACCTGATAGGGGATAGGCTGATTGGTCGCCGGATTCGTCCCATTAAAAAGAACGTTGATTCCTTGATTGACGTTGTAGACGTATGAGTTGTAGCTCTTGCCCCACTCGAAACCAAACTGGAAGTTGTGCGTGCCACCCCAATTGGATTTGTACCAGGAACCACCGGCGGTCCACTTTAAGACCCACGCGGGATTTGCAAATGCATAAGGCGCAGCACCAGTCTCGGTGGAGTTCGCGACGTTCTGGATGTTGAGGTCAGACGAAGTCACCCCGGGCTGATAGCTGAGAGGAAAGACGATTTTGTTGTAGCCGACGCGAAAATCCAGAATGAGGTTGTTGGTGACCTGGCTGGTCCAAAGGCCCTGCAGAATGTAGGCGGGCTCAATCTGCAGCCAGCTAGCTTCTTGAGTGACAAAGGAATAGGCCGTGTCGCGGCGGAAAAAGCGGTTCTGTTCGTTGTAGAGCCAGATGAAGCTGAACTTGTTCTTGGAGTTGACCTGGAAGTCGCTGCGGAGGTCAGTGTTGGTCTGGTGGTTGACGTCCACGACGGGGCTGCCGGCCTGATCGGTGACGGAAAGGATTTCTTGGCGCAGGTCGTAGCGGCGATAGGAGCCGAAGAGCCACCACTTGTTTTTGATAATAGGTCCACCGAGGCTGGCGGTGGTGTCCATGGTGCTGTCAAAGGGCGAACCCGACTTGACCGGGCTGCCATCGAAAGTAGGGAACTTGACGCCTGCCTGAGTGGCTGCGGTCAGATAATAGATGACTGCCTGGCCGTGAAGCTCGTTTGACCCCGATTTCGTCACCATGTTCATGTACACGCCACCGATAGGAACGGAAGCGGGCGCGTTATCGGCTACAACCTGGAACTCGTCGAAGGAGTCATGGTTGGTATAGAATTGCGTATAGCCGCCGTTTGACCCCGGCCAGTTCAAATCCAGACCATTGAAACTATAGATTTGCTCTGCCTGAGTACTTCCGTGTATTTGCATGGCAGACTGCTGATAACTATTGTCGCCTGCCACATCGAATGTGCTGGATGTGACTCCTGGCATCTGGGCAACGGTTGACCAAGGATCGCGGCCGCTGGGGATATCCTGCAACAAGGTTTGATCGAACGTCGTGGAGGTCTGAGCGCTCTGCAGGTCTATGACCGGCTCGCCCTCCACTTGTACCGTCTGGGTGACTTCACCGACTTGCAGCTTAGGGTTCACCGTCGCGGTAAATCCAGCGGTGAGGACAACACCAGTTTGGGTGACGGTGCGGAAGCCGGTCGCAGTGACGGTCACGTCATAGGTACCGGGAGGCAGCAGGTCAAATAGATAAGCGCCATCGGAGCTTGTGCCGATTGTGCGGGGGGACATAAGAGCCGTGCTTTTGACTGTTACCGTTGCGTTGGCAACAGCCCCACCCGAGGAATCGGTCACCACGCCAGTGATTTTGCCGGTGACAGCAATTTGTGCAGAAAGGATTGCGGGTAAAAAGAAAACTAAAACGAATATAAACAAGATGCGGTATTTCATTGCGCCTCCTAGAATTCATCAATCGAGCAGATTGCCCTGACCCAAAATCGCGAGCCGACAGCCTTCCCCCCAAACTCGATCCTAAGTCCGACCACGAGACGCTATCTGTAAGAATTGAGAGGGATTCTGCATGGAATCCCAGCCAAGTCAAATGAAGAATTCTCATTCCCCCCATCGAAAGGACGACGCCCCGTTATATGCAATAGACGGATTTGGAGGTGATTTGTTCTCTGCGGACGCAAAAGAACTGTCCTCCAACATGAACTCGAGCGGAACTAGAGTGAAATGCTGAGTTTGCGGGGTATAGAACCTAAACTTGGGACAACGGCACTTGTTGTGCCCCTGAGCGGACGAGGGGCTAGCTCGCGGGCAAGCGGTTCACGATGAAATCCGAGATGCGGCTGGCTGCGGGCGAATCGAGGTTCGATAGCACCACGATGACGTAGCCGCTTAGGGGAAAGATTTGGAGGTCGCCGTTCATGCCTGGGGCGCCGCCGCCGTGGCCGAAGTGGCGCATGGCGGCGGTGCGCCGTTGTCCATGAGAGGGGTCTTGGGAATTTCGGTGGTGACGGGCAGGGTCTGAGCCATTCCGGCCGCATTGGCGATGAAGCAGAGTGCGACGAGTGTGAGGGTTATTAAAACGAACCTGGAGACTGAGCGTGAACGGCTGACCATCATCTTCGACCTCCTCCGAAGTTGGAATCGCTTTGTTGCTGCGAAGTCTAGGGGCACAGAGTTTAGAGGGAGGAATAGTAGCAATACGACCATGGTCAGACTAGTTTCCTGTCACCGGTCAGCATCTGGGAAATGATTATGCTACTGGAGAAGAAACGAATTGAGCTCGATAGGGATTTTGCGGAATGGTTCTTACAATATAACAAGAATTGAATGGGCACAAAGCACTTGTCAATCAGATGGGAAGTGGCGCACGAGTTACGCTACACGATTCTGGGCCACGCCGACTCGGCGAACAGGTTTCTGGTTGCGACAGCAAAGGTCTATGATCTGACGCTTGTCACAGCGGACGAATCGTAAATGTTCGTGCAGGGACTTAGTGTCTTGCCGAATCGCTAGAGCCTGGCCCGCAAAACTGCTTGTTGCAAATGCTTCTTGAAAGGCGCCGCTATGGGCAAGCACGCCTCGTCGGGGAGCGCTCTCGGTGTCGACATGAGAGCTCCAAACTTACTTGGCTGCGCCGCCCTGCAACTCCGTGAGCGCTGCAAGTACTTCCTCGCTGTGCTGCTGTGGTTTGACGTCGAGATAGACTTTGCGGACGACGCCCTCTGGATCGATTAGGAACGTGTGGCGCGCAGAGACCTTAACGACGCCAAAATTCATCACCGAGTCATACTGCGCGGAAACTTCTGTCTTGGTGTCGGCGAGAAGCTTGAAGCTGAGCCCTTCTTTGGTGCAGAACTTCTGGTGAGAATCCTCATCCTGCACGCTGACACCGACGATTACCGCGTGCTTTTGCTCGTATTGAGCCAAGTCGCGCTGGAAGTTGTGGGCTTCCACCGTGCAACCGCTCGTAAAATCCTTAGGGTAAAAATAGAGCACCACCCACTTGCCCTTGAAATCATGCAGGCTAACCGGCTTAGACTCTTGCGAATTCAGCGTAAAGTCCGGCGCGGGCGTCCCAACGGCAGGCGCTTTGTCGTCTGCGCGCAATCCGCGGATTCCCAAGCCCAATACCACCAGCAGCAGCGCTCCAACCTCAATTTTCGCCATTTTCATGTTCATGGTTTACCCCTCGGCTTTATACCTGTTCTACTTCGGATTTATTCCAAAAAAGGACCTTAGCTTCCTGTGAATTACGATACTTAAATAGGTTGGACAGCCTCCATCATACCGCTCTCCGAGAGCACATGCTAATTCGGATGAGTAAATCGCCCAAAGCCGAGGCGCAGTTGCAGAGTATTTATCCCAGGATTCAGATTGGCAAGAGAGGCGTTAGAGATGTGCATGAAGCGAAGCTCGGCGCTAAAATTGTATTTGCTTCGCAGAAAGTGCAGACCCAGAGCGCCGCTCGATGTGAAATTTACCCGCGAAGTCCCCGGAGGGACATTGTCATTCGTGAAGAGTGTGCCGCCGCCCAGTTCGAAGTAGGGAACGACCTTGCGCGGCTTTGTAAAATTCCATTTCAGCGCGAAGGGATTTAGACCGAAGCCGTAAGCGGTGCTCCCGCGCTGGACCACCATAAACACGGGCACAACATCCACCGCGTATTCGAATTGACCCCGCAAAACCCCCGGTCCCACCGGCGGGGTCAAAATCCAGCCGTAACGTAATCCGACATTCCATACGCCGCTGCTCGCGGTGCTTCCATTCAGTCCGTGGCCGCCGCCGGTCCATATTTGTAGATCATGCCCGCCATCCTGCGGGCCGGCCTGGGCTCTCAATGCTGGCGCGCAGAGAAAGGCTGCAAACAGCAAACTTGCGAACAATCGTGTCACCGCGAGAATCTCCCTCCAGCCTTGGATTCGCTTCCTCAAGACGTGGGTGTACGGAAGATACAGAAAAACGGCCACGAACGCGACCGACTTTTGCGTCACTTCAGATAAGTTCGCACGATTTGAATGACGTCGTCAGCGGCCTCTTCCGAAGATTTTGAATTTCGCGGCATGTGGTTTCGAATGTGGTCTTCCATCAGCTCGCCCATAAGGCTGTTGATGGCGCCGCGAGCGGCAGCCAGGCGCTGCAGCGCATCGGCACAGGGCTCATCTTCGTTAAGGGCGCGAAGCACGCTTTCGAGCTGGCCGATGACTTTCTTGGTGCGGGTGACGAGATCGAGTTTTTCGCGAGAGGTGTGTGACATTTGGCTTGTATACCCTATGGGGGTATGGTATCAAGGCTTTGGCCCGAACTGCAATGGCTACCTGCACAGTAGTGCAAAGTCTCATGGCACTTCAACTGATTCGTTTGGGCTTCATCGCGGGTCCCGCGTTTATCAGCCTGTAATGGACGGCCATTTATTCTGCCGTATTTGTTGCCTGGGCAGAACCGTCACCGGCGGATGCCGGGGCCAAGGATAAAGTTAGAGATGCGACGATTCGCCCCACGATTGGCTTTTCCTGCGTTCGCCTGGCTGATGGCTTTCGCCTTCGGTGTGCCGGCAGCGGTCGCACAAGACAGTGTCCCGGCTCAGCAGAATCCTCCAGGTGACGCCGCGCCCTCACCAACATCCGACCCTTTTCCAATCATGTTTCCACACCAAGAGTGGAGCTGGCTCTGGCTGTCCGGGCAAGCCAACATCATCTCGCAGTGGCATCCGGCGTTCCATTCGCCGTATCAAGGGCCCAACAGCCTGACTCCAGGGGCGCAAGATGCCACCTCACGCGTGCTGACCCTTTTCACCGGGCTCCGGCTTTCCAACACGAGCGAGTTGCTTTGCGACATTCAGGAAGCCGGCGGGCACGGAATCAGCGAAGCGCTGGGGCTTGGGGGTATCACGAATCTCGATGTTGTGAGAAACACTAGCTTAAGCAAATCGCCATACGTTGCGCGATTGATGTGGCATCAGATCATTCCGTTGAGCAGCGGGAGGGAAGGTTCTTCGCGCACGCCATTGTCACTCTTCAGCTCGCTCCCCGAAAGGCGGTTTGAGTTTCGCTTTGGCAAGTTCAGCATGGTTGATTTCTTCGATCTGAACGACTACGGCAGTGACACCAATTTTCAGTTCATGAATTGGACTGTCGACAACAATGGGGCCTATGACTACGCGGCTGACACACGGGGTTTCACATTTGGCGCAATGATCGAGTATCACGACCATTCGTGGACGGTGCGGTTTGCTGAAGCGTTGATGCCCAAAGTAGCCAACGGAATTAATCTGGACGCGGACATGGCCCGCGCCAGGGCGGAGAATGTCGAGTTCGAATTCCACAGGAAGACCATACGCGGTCAAACAGGCGTGCTTCGTCTGCTCTCCTACGTGAATCACGCGAACATGGGCGATTACCAGCAGGCTATCGACAATTTTCTCGCGGGCCGTACACCGAAGCCGGAAATCACCGACCACCCGCTTCAAACGACGATCAAATACGGCTTTGGCATCAATTTCGAGCAGCCTCTAAACGACTGGCTGGGCGTCTTCGGGCGCTGGGGATGGAACGAAGGACAGCACGAGTCTTACGCGTATACAGAAGTGGATCAAACGGATCAGATTGGAGTGGCTTTCAAAGGATCGCTTTGGCGTCGTAAATGGGACCGCGCCGGCGTTGTTTTCGTGTCCAACGGAATTTCGCACGACCACGCGGAATATCTGGCACTGGGCGGAGATGGTTTCTTGCTAGGTGACGGCCGCCTGAACTATGGCCGGGAAAACATCGTCGAAACTTATTACACCCTCCACGCCTGGCGCGGGATCTACCCGGCCTTCGGGCTGCAGCATATCAACAACCCCGGTTACAACCGCGACCGCGGGCCTGTGCTGGTGCCGACCCTGCGGCTGCATGTCGAGTTCTAATCGCCAACAAGATAAGTCAGGTGCACTCCGAGATAGGAATTGCGCCAGACGTGAGCAGAGAGATCTCCTATCTACCCTGTGACCTGAGTCTTTCGAAGCACGCTTGACGCGCGTCTCGTCCTTGAGTTGCACTATTTAGTGTGCTATCTCTCCCTCAGAGTATTTCCCTACGGTCGACCCGGGTTACCGACGGAGTCCGAACCCATGAGTATTGTCATTGCGAAGGCGAAGCAATGCGCGTCATTTTTTCTTCTTGCCATTCTTGCCCTTCCGCTACTTACAGCCGCCGATGACCTGCAAAAATCTCAAAAAAAGGAGTTGGAAGCCGCCGCGAAAGCTTTGAACGAAGAGGGCAAATCACTCGAAAAGTCAGGCAAATTGGTGGAGGCTCGTCTGAAGTATGCCGAGTCTCTCGGCTACATTGAGCTGAACGACGCGTCCCAGGCCGTCTCGCGGCTGGATGATACGCTGAAAACTAGCGCTAGAGCGGCGGTTGCCGCAGCACAGAAATTGTACGAGGCTGGAAAATATAAGGAAGCGGCGCAAGCTCTCGAAGAAGCCTGGAATCTGCAAGCATTCCGGCCTGTTTTGGCTTATGACTTGGCGCTTTCGTACAACCAGCTTGGCGAACGCCAGAAGGCTGTGGATTATCTGGATCAGGCCATCGCCGGAGCCGGGGCGCCGAAACTTCGCGCGAGGCTTAGCCAAACGCGCACAACTTTCATCACCGCGGAAACAGTCGCGCAGCAGAGCGACTCCGCGAAGAAACAGATCGAGCTGTTTGACCACCTTGCCGAGACTCTTGGAAACGGTGCTTCCGCCGAAGATGAACTGGGAGATGAGGAGGTCCTGATGGAAGGCAACACTCCCGATGTTACAGCGTCCGTGCGCGGCGGGACGACGAAATTTGCAGCCACCGATCCAGGGCGCAACGGAAAGTCGAGCCGTTTCTCAAGTGCATGCAGCGCTCTGCAAGCTTTAAAAGAAGCTCTTGCCAACAGCCCAGCAGCCGTTTTCGATCTCGCGAATTGCGCGGAGGATAACAATCGTCCCGACGAAGCGATGCGCTTTCTGCGGCGCTACCTGGAGCTCTCTCCGAATGCGCTCGACGCCGCCAGGGTCAAACAACGCATCGTAGAACTAGATGTGCTCAAGGCTTTGCCCACCCAATCGGGAGTCCAGGTTCGTGCGCTATACGCCACTGCGGAACGTTCCATCGAGGAATCCCAATACGACGGCGCTCTCATCGCCTACGCGAAGGCTGCGGATTTGCTGCCAGATTTCCCTCTCACGCGTTGGAAGCTAGGTTTGCTTCAGGAGGCCATGGGCAATATCGCGGAGGCTCGTAAGCAGTTCACTCGCTGCCGTGAGTTGGGGACCGACCCGGAAGCGCAAAAGCGTGCCGATTTTCATCTTGGAATTCTGGATGCCAAACGAGAGAAGTATGACGACGAAGTTTCGGAGGCCGAAGACATCATCGCGAATCTGTTGAATCGTTCGATGAACCTTACTTTTAATGGGCTCGAAAATCGCTCCGCTTTGCGCGCCCACCGCGGCAAGTACAAAAAGGGAAACGCTTCCAAGATACTGGGCGGATTTACGGTCCCGCTTCCTTACGCGCAGCAACAAATCGCCGAGGCTGCGCAGCATCTACAAACGGCCCTTGCACTGTTTCCTCTTGCGGCGGAGGCCAATGAGTTGATGGCGCTCGTCTATTTGCAAGCGCTCGACGGGCGCGCCGCGATTCGCGCGTATGACGCCGTCTCGAGTCAGCACCTGCCCGTTTCCTTTTACGCCGAGGTGCGAGGTCACAATCTCGATCGCCCGGTTAAGTGCGAGCTCAGCCGCGATCACATTCGCTTCATTTTTCTCGCCTCGTATGAAAAAAATGGTGCGGCCAAGCCCCCCTCCCGCAAGGCGGGCCAGGACGGTTTGGGAGACCTCGTCATCGAAGCCCAGGCTTCACGCGCCCTCAACTTCGAGGATTTCGCATTCAGACTTTCCGACATCAAAAAAGTGGAAACGAAAGATGGTCTAATCCTTTTCAAGCTGGAACACGACACCTACGCGGTCTCTCCTCTCGCCATCGCGTTTACTGCGCCCAAAGAAGCGGGTCCGTTCGCGCGAAGATTCTCAAACGATTACGCGCGCCTGTTTGCGCGCTACCCCGGATTGGAAGACACCGAGCTCGGTGCTGAAGGTCTCACGGGGGGCGAAAAGTTCAGGCTCGGGATGAACATCGCGAACGCCGGCATGAGCATGGGCATGGGCGGAATTGGCGCAATCTCTGCCATTCAAGATGTCATGACGGTCGTGCAAACCGTCCGCATGCTTCAGCGAACGATGTCCTCCTTAAAGATCAGTTATGTATCTTGGGAAATCAGCGTCGAAGAAGAGCAGGACGTCTTGGTCGGAAATCCTTTTAAACCAATTCCAACAGAGCCGGTCCGTCTCGCGTATGTGCACGAATTGAAATAACAGAGTTACGGGGAATTGGGGAAGAGAAGTTCCTCGGCGATTAAAGAGAGCGCGTGCGCATGAAACTTTCGCGTTCGCTACGGACATCGTCGCCCTGCAGTTCCCGCAAGGCAAAGGTCACAAACTCTCCAGTCACTTTTTTGCGCCAGCTCATATCGAAGTCCGTATTGTCCAGCGGCTTAGCGATGCGAGCCGCAAGAACTGCGGCTTCTGCAATCGAATCCGTGTTCAAGGTGCGGCCTACGAGGAATGTTGCAGCGTCCACTGCGACTAGTGGCCGCGATGCCGCAGAACCAATCACAATGCGAACGTCTTCAATAACGCCACTTTCGGAAATGCGCGCGGCTGCGGCAACGGACAATACTGGAAAGTCAAACGAGCCTCGCCGACGCAATTTCCAGTAAGTGCTCTTCCATCCGTGGCGAGAATCCACCAAGACTTCCGCCAGAATTTCATTCGGCTTCCGCTTGATGTAGTCCAAACCATCATTGTTGTAAAGATCCGCGAGTAAAACTTCACGTTCTCCGGTCCGCGAAACCAGGCGGACTCGCCCGCCAAGAGCGATCAACGCCGGTGCCGTGTCTGTCGAGGAAACTGCCATACACTTTGGGCTTCCTGGCGCAACCCAGCACGTGTCGCCGTCTTTTTTCAGGCAAAAGTCGATCGCCTTTCGCCACTCATAATTCTGATCGTAATAGTTGCACCGCGTATCGAGGCAAAGATTTCCTCCGAGCGTGGCCATGTTTCGAATATGCGGCGTGGCTACTAGAGAAGCCGCCTGCGCCAGCGCGGTCAGACCGTTTCGAAAGTGCATGTTCGCCGCAATATCGGCAAGCGTGACGCAAGCGCCTAGCCGCGACCCAGAGTGTTCCATTCGAATGTGATTTAACTCTTCGATGTAACGCAGGCTCATCAGCGTCTTCGGAACTTGTTGCCTTCGCTTCATGTTCGGCAGCAGATCCGTGCCGCCTGCAAGCGGCATAGCTTGCGTGCCCTCGCCGTCCAGTATGCGTGCGGCTTCCTCTAATGTCCGCGGCGCTCGAAAGTCGAAAAGTGGAAGGCGCATCATGAGCTGAGCACCTTTTCTTTTTCAGGCTTGGGTTTCGACGGCCGCGGCACATCGTTCACCGCGTTCCCGTCTCCGCCTTCCCAAGGAGGAGGAACGCGCAGCGCTTCCGGCCAGTCCACATGCGGAAAATGGCTCGGTCCAAATCGCGGCTCGCGACTCGCCTTCTTTTCCGCAAGCGCTTTCATGATTTTTTCCGGCGTGATCGGCACCTCATCAATCCTCACGCCCACTGCATCGTAAACGGCGTTCGCGACCGCCGGCATTATCGGCAAAAGCGGTCCCTGGCCGACTTCCTTCGCTCCAAACGGCCCGCGCGGATCAGGCTCCTCGATCAGCTCCGTCATTACTTCCGGCATGTCCAGCGACGTCGGACTTTTGTACTCCAGCATCGACGGAAATTTGTGCACCAACGCGTGCGAAAGTTTCTTCGGTAGCCGCCGGAACTCCTGCTCCTCCATCAGCGCTTCCCCCAGACCCATGTAAACGCTGCCTTCCACCTGTCCACGCACCAGCGTTGGATTCAATGCGCATCCAATGTCATGCGCGATCCAAATCTTCGGCACAGTAATCCATCCAGTCGCCGGGTTGACGATCACCTCGACGACCGCGGCGGTGTACGAATACGTGGGGGACGGGCCGACGCCGCCACCCTTATAAAGCGCAGGAGATTTCGGTGGAGTGTACGAACCCATCGTGCCAATCGTGCCAAACCGCGCCTCCGCCAAACGCACTGCCTCCCCAAACGTGACGCCTTTTTCCGGCGCAGCCGAATCGAAAACGCGTTTGTCCGCGAACCGTAATCGCTCTTTCGGAATTGCAAGCCTTTCCGCGACCGCTTCCGCGATGATCGCTCTCCCGCGCTCCGCCGCTTGCAAAGCCGCGTTGCCCGCCATGATCGTCACTCTGCTCGAATACGATCCCAAATCCACGGGCCCCAAATCCGTGTCGCCGGTGTACAATCGAATGTCAAACGTGTCCAGTCCCAAAACTTCCGCGACGATTCCTGCGAGCACATCATCTGACCCCTGGCCGATCTCCGTAGCACCACAGAAAACCGCCACACCTCCACCACGGTCAAATTTGATGTGCACTCCAGAGTGCGGCATCTTGTTCCAATAGATGGGCAGTCCCGCTCCCGTCAGATACGCGGAGCAAGCCAGCCCCACCCCGCGGCCCTCCGGCAGCTTGCGGAACTTTTCCTTCCAATCCGAATTCTTCACGACGCGGCGGATGCATTCCGAAAGATTGACCACGCTCAGCCGGAAGAAATTCGCCGTCACCGCATTCGAAGATTCCGCAATCCGCAACCGCAAATCCGCAGGATCGATACTCAACTTCTCTGCAATCTTGTCCAGCTGCACTTCTTGCCCGAAGCGCGGTTGCACTGTTCCATGGCCGCGTTTCGGCCCGCACGGCGGTTTATTCGTAAATGTTCGGCATCCTTGAAATTTGTATCGTGGAATGTGATACGTCGTCGTCTGCAGCGCGCCTGTATAAAACGTGCTCGCAACGCCGTACGAACCATACGCGCCGCCGTCGATCAGCGTTTGCAAATGCATGCCCGTGATGGTGCCGTCCTTCTTCACTCCGGTTTTGAATTTCATCAGCACCGGATGCCTGCCGCGATGGCAATAAAAAACCTCCTCGCGCGTCAAACAAATCTTCACGGGCCGGTCCAGCAGCAGCGCCGCCTTTGCCACCACAATTTCGTGATTAAACGGATCGCTCTTCCCGCCAAATCCTCCGCCGTTCGGTGTGGCGATTACGCGAATATGCCCCGGCAGCATTCGCAAAACTTTCGCAAGCGCGCGATGCAGGTAATGCGGTGTCTGCGTGCTGCTCCAAATCGTCAGCTTCCCCTCGGGATCTTTTATCGCGACGGAAGCGTGCTGCTCGATCGGAAGATGTGTGTTGCCCTGATAGAAAAAGGTATCCTCGAACACTTCATCCGCATCTGCAAACCCTTGCTCCACATCACCAAATTCCAGTGACACGCGCTTATGAATGTTTCCTTCTTCGCCGTAGTCATGAATCCGTGGCGCAGGAGTCGCCAGCGCCTCTTCCGGGTCGGAGATGGTCGTCAGCATTTCGTACTCAACATCAATCAAGCCCAGCGCTTCGAACGCTGTCAACTCCTCACGCGCGATAACCGCAGCCACCGGGTCGCCGACATGCCGCACGTGATCCACGCAAAGCGCCTGCTCGTCCTCGCTGACCGGCAAAATCCCATATTCGATGGGGAGATCTTTTCCGCTGAGGACTAAATAAACTCCGGGATGAGCCGTCGCTCGCGATGAGTCAATTTTCCGGATACGCGCATGGGGATGCGGCGATCGCAGCAGCTTGCAATATGCCATTCGCGGCAAAACAATATCGTCCGCAAAGCGCGTCTGCCCCGTAACTTTCGCACGCGCGTCCACTCTGCGTCGCGGAACGCCGATGACACGCATCTTTTTCTCATCAGTCATTTCTTTCGCCCGCGATCTTGACGATGGCCGCTTCTACGGCCTCAAAAATCTGTTGATATCCCGTGCAACGGCACAAGTTTCCGGACAGCGCTTCGCGAATCTGGTCCCGCGAAGGATTTGGGTTCTGATCGAGCAGCGCTTTTGCCGTAACCAAAATCGCCGGCGTACAATAGCCGCACTGTGCCGCCCCTAAATCCGCAAACGCATCCTGCAAAGGATGCAATTTACCGTCCGTCCCAAGGCCCTCGACCGTCAGAACGCTCTTCTTGTCGCACTCGAGCGCCAGCAGCAAACACGAAAGCACCGGCTTGCCTTCCACCAAAACCGCGCAAGCCCCGCACTCGCCGAGTTCACATCCATGCTTCGTTCCCGTGTGCCCCAGATCCTCGCGAAGCACTTCCAGCAATGTCTTGTACGGCGCAAACGAAACGTCCGTCTCCTCGCCATTCAGCCTCAGCCGGATGTGCGCCGACTTCTGCGATTCGGTAGGCAGCGTAATCGAAATCACTTCAATTCACCTCTTCCAGCAGAATCGCCTAGCCCGCGCTCACTTCGGAAACAATCGTGCCGCATTGTGATACAAAATCTTGCGCTTCGCCTCCGCCCCAATCGGCAGCGCGCGAAACTTCTCGATGTTGCCCTTGATTTCCGGCACTCCAGGTCCCGGCCAATCCGTTCCCCACAAAACTTTGTCTGCGATGTCCTCAATCCTCGGAAAATACTCCATCAATTTCTGCGGTGGTATCCCCGAAATATCCATGTACATATTCTTATGCCGCCGCACCAGAAAAAACGCTTCGTTCATCCACAGCGGCCTTCCTCCATGCGCGAGAATCACTACAAGATTCGGATAATCGATGCTCACGTCGTCGCACAACATCGGCTGCGCGTGCAAGTTTCTCGCGCCAGGAAAAATCGAAGTCCCTGTATGAATCATCACCGGCATTCCGTTGGCCTGCGCACGCTCGTAAATCGCCGCCAAACCCGTGTTTCCGTTCATGTACGAATTCGGCGTGAGTACTTGGTGCGACGGGTGTAGTTTGATCGCGCGAATCCCAATCTTCGCCATGCGATCCACTTCCGCTCCCGCATCGGGTACCGTCCCCGGCAGCACACCGCCAAACGCAATCAATCGATCCGGCGCAGCGCTGCAATACTTCGCGCTCCAATCATTCACCTCGGGTGTGAACCCGATGATTTTCGGCGCAACGTAGTTGATCAAGCCTGCGCGCTCAATCCCAAGACTATCCAGGTGCGCCAGAAACGCCTTTGAATCCTCGCAGTAGCGCATCACATCCGCGTAGTCTTTCCGCCCGTGTTTCATCAAGGCCATCGCGGAAGGTTTCATCATGTGATAAGGCATGATGTGAATGTGGATGTCGATGATCGGTTGCAAGTATTTGTTTCCTCGGAAAAAAAGATCGTCGTCCGTCAGTTGAACCGCACATACTCAAAATCCAAAGGCTTGCTGTTGATCCCACGGAGCGGCGGCGCGATCCAGTTCGCAAATTTCCCTGGTTCCACCACGCGCCCCGTCATCAACGATTGCACAAACTTTTCGTCCGCCGGGCTCGGCAACCATTCATGCTTCCGCTTCTCCCAGGCCTCTGCCGTCAAGACCTCTCCGTTCACGCCAATGTGGTGCCCCGCAAAATTGCCAATTGCTCTGTGAAATCCTTTATGAGGAAGCGCCAGCTTGAACGGAATTCCCACCTCGTCGATCACCCGTTGCCAGCGCCCCACCCCATCCGCGATCTCTTCGATGTAATCGTCGCGCAACCGTTCGTTCAGAGCCGTTAGAGCCGGAACATTCTTCTTTACGATTTTGTCGCCAATTACCTCGTATACCAGGTACTCCGCATCGCTCAGCACATGATCATCTTCGAGCTTCGTCTCGCGAAAGCGTCCCTTCAGTCCGTTCGTGAAATAATTCGCCGCATTCGAAGAAACATCCGAGCCGTAAAGGTCGAGCGTCACGCTGTAGTGAAAATTCAGGTATCGCTGAATCGTTTGCAGATCGATCACTCCCAGCGCCCGTACTTGTGCCGGGTCTTCCAATTTGTTCTCTTTCATCACTTCGCAAGTACGCTTGATGATGCGCGTTACGCCTGTCTCCCCGACGAACATGTGATGTGCTTCCTCAGTCAGCATGAACCGGCAGGTCCGCGAAAGCGGGTCGAATCCCGATTCCGCCAATGCGCACAACTGGAATTTTCCATCACGGTCAGTAAAAAACGTAAACATGTAGAACGCCAGCCAATCCGGCGTTGGCTCATTGAATGCGCCAAGAATGCGGGGATTGTCGGCATCGCCGGATCGCCTCGCGAGCAAAGCCTCCGCTTCCTCGCGCCCATCCCGTCCAAAATAGCGGTGCAACAAATACACCATCGCCCACAGGTGTCGTCCTTCTTCTACGTTCACCTGAAAAATATTTCGTAGGTCGTACATCGAAGGGCAAGACGACCCCAGCAGCCTTTGCTGTTCTACAGAAGCTGGCTCTGTGTCCCCTTGCGTCACAATCACGCGCCGCAACGTAGACCTATATTCTCCAGGAACTTCCTGCCAAGCCGGCTGCCCTTTGTGAATCCCAAAATTCACTTCGCGCTTCTCATCCCGGGGCTGCAAAAAAATTCCCCAGCGGTATTCCGGCATCTTCACATAATCAAACTGAGCCCATCCATCCGGCTCCACGCTGATCGCCGTGCGCAAATACACCTCATAGTTGTGGCTCTCGTTCGGACCCATGTCGTACCACCAGCCCATGTACGCCGGCTGCCAATGTTCCAGCGCCCGCTGCAAGCCGCGATCCCTCCCCAAATCCACGTTGTTCGGAATTTTCTCGGTGTAATCAATCATGATGGTTCTCCGCTCCCACGCTCTTTTTCCTTACCTCTTTACGCCCCTACTGCTTTACTTCCTCTTCTTAAACTCTTTCCCAATTGAATTTCACTGGCGCGCCCGTTCCATAAACTTTCAACGCCCCGTTTGTTCCCACCGCGTTTGGTCGAATGAAAATCCAGTTCTGCCAAGCCGACAATCGTCCGAAAACGCGCGTTTCGAGAGTTTCGTTGATTCCAAAGCGCAAGTTCGCCTCGAGGCCGGTCAGCGCATCCGGCGATAGCGCGGCACGCGACTCCAGCGCCTGTCGAATCTCGTCTTCCCAATCCAGATCATCAGGTGCGGCCGTAACGAAGCCTGAGTCCATCGCTTGGTGAACTGTCAGCGTTTTTCCAATCAAGGTCCGTAAGCTATCGACTTGCGCGGAATCCTGGTAGAAACGCGCTGCCATTCTCGAAAGACCATTCACCATCGGTAGAGGCCCGAAGTTCATTCGCGACAGAACTACGGTGGCGATGTTTTCGCCGTCCTGCGATTCGCGCATATAAATCCTGTCGGCTGCCAGCGCCAATTCGAAAAGAGTTCCCGCAAAGCATGAACCGGGTTCGACAATCGCATACAAGGACCGCGACGAAACATCGATTCGCGCAAACGTCCGCCGCATCATACCCAAGACTTCTCGCACAAACCAATTCTCTTGGTGATTCAAGAGAAATTCGTCAGCCGCCAGTACCGCGTCGGAATTCCCGGTCGCTTTAAGAATCCATAAGCCTAAGTCAAGCTCCGTCGTGCGCAGCGTCAAGATAGCATCATCCAACTGTCTGGCCATCTGCAGCGGCCACCAACTGGCCCCCGCTGCCACCGCATTCTCCACCGTGTATTCAAGGACTGACTCTGGCGCGCGGACCGTCAGCGTCACCGTGCGCGCATCGCGATTCAAGTGGGCGTCAATGTATTCGTAATGCAGACCTGCTTCATCGACCGTGCGTTTCACTGGCGTCAGCGCCACGCCTTTCGCGTCAGTGGGCCGATCGCTCTGCTCCGCGAGTTTCAGGGCCCGCTGCTTTACGTGCTCGGAAAATTGTTGTGGCTTCACCACTTCATCCACCAGCCGCCAATCTTTCGCTCGCTGTCCGCGCACCCCGTCTGGATTTGTGCAGAACATATCCGCATAGTCGCGCCGCACTTTTCGCTTATCCGTAACGCGCGTCAAACCGCCGGTGCCCGGCAGAACCCCCAACAGCGGAAGTTCCGGCAAGCTGACGGCCGACGAGCGGTCATCCACTAAAATGATCTCATCGCAAGCCAGCGCCAGCTCGTAACCGCCTCCCGCCGTCGTCCCATTGCACGCCGCAAGAAATTTCAATCCGGAGTGCGCGCTCGAATCCTCAATCCCATTCCGCGTTTCGTTGGTGAACTTGCAGAAATTGACTTTCCACGCATGCGAGGAAAGCCCCAGCATATAAATATTCGCGCCCGAACAAAAAATCCGGTTCTTCGCGCTGGTGATAATCACCGAACGAATCTCCGGATGCTCAAATCGGATCCGCTGCAATGCGTCGTGTAGCTCAATGTCCACGCCAAGGTCGTAGGAATTCAATTTCAGCTTATAGCCAGGCCGTAGTCCGCCATCTTCCGCCACGTCCATCGTCAGCGTCGCTACCGGCCCGTCGAAACCGAGCCGCCAATGTTTGTACTTGCTCGGCTCCGTCCGGTAATCCGGCGGTTCCATTTTTGACTGAAGCTGTTCTGTAGGGGCAATGTCCACGTGATCCTCCTATTCTTGCTTGGCCTGCAAAGCGGCCTTCAGCTTCACAAAGCTTTCTTCGACGGAATTCCCCGAGGTGTCGAGATACATGTCAGCCTTCCGGTAGAGCGGCTCCCGCGCTTTAAGAATTCGCCGCAAATCCTCCATTGCTTGATTGCCGCCTGCAATCGCGCGCAAATCGCCTTGCGCGATCACGCGCGCCATGTGTTCTTCCGGTTGCGCCTTGAGCCACACCGTGTAGCAATTCGAAAGCAGGTAATCGTAAGTCTCTTTTTCCGAGACGACGCCTCCGCCGACAGAAAGAATCGCCCGTCCCCGCTCATGAAGGACGCGTTCCAGCGAGCGCCGTTCGATGGCTCGATAACCGGTCTGCCCGTAAAGCGAAAAGATTTCTCCAAGCGGCATACCCGTATCTTTCTCAATCTCGCGGTCCAGTTCGATGAACGGAATGTTCGTCTCCTGGCCCAACCGCAATCCCAATGTCGATTTGCCCGCTCCACGCAATCCGATAAGCGCCACGCGCTCCCGCCGCGCCGCTTCTTCGTCGCCAAATTCGCGCAGCAATCGAGACATCGCTTCCTCGACGCGATGCGCCGGAAGCCGCTCGAGAAATCTCTGTATCAAAATCTTTTCATGCCTCGTTTCCGCTTCCGGCGCGAATAGTTCCGCAAGAGACACATGGAGCGCAGCCGCGATCCTCCGCAAAAGCACGATCGAGACATTTCCTTCGCCAGCCTCGAGTTGCGCTAAATGCCGTTCCGATACCTCCGCTTCGCGCGCCATCATTTTGCGCGTCAGGCCTCGCCGGTTCCGCAATTCACGCACGCGCTTGCCTAACGAGAGCAGAAAGCCATCATTCGAAACGCCCATTACGCATTGGCTGCCAGACTCTTTTGCATGGGTAGTGGTTTGCACGTTGGATATATAGTCTGGAACTGCACCTGCAGTATACCGCATGTGCTCGCCTCATGGTCAAGCAGAAGAACGTGACTTGGACGTATTGCCTCAACACCTTCGAACTTCTTATCCGGTCTTTCCTATAAGATATTGTAAATAAAAGTTTTACTTCACAATTGGAAATCGACTCTTGCCCTGCTGCAAACCAATCTCGACCCAAGAATATGCACTATTGTGCTGGTGGTGTGATAGCATTTCCACTTCTCGCACTCGAATCTCCCTGGATTTCGCCCTAGCGTCGAATTGTGCAAAGATTCGAACCGGCGTCGCACCCTAGCGGAGGATTCCAAATGAAGCTGTCAAACTATGTATCTGGCCAATGGAAAGAAGGAACGGGCGGAGGCGAGCCGCTCGTCGACCCGGTCACCGGCGAGGAATTAGCACGAATTTCCTCACAGGGCGTCGACGTGAAAGCAGCTCTCGAGTTTGCTCGTTCGAACGGCGGCCCAGCACTTCGGGCGATGACCTATCGACAGCGCGCGGACCTGCTCGGCAAAATCGCTGAGACGCTGGCCGCAAATCGCGACGAATACTTTCGAATTTCTCTGCTCAATTTGGGCGCGAACCAAGCCGACGCCTCATTCGACGTCGACGGCGCAATTTACACGATGAAATATTACGCAAAAATCGGCCAGGCCCTCGCTGACGGAAAAATGTTGAAGGAAGGCGTCCCGGTTTCTATTTCGAAGACGGGCGTTTTTGTTGGGCAGCATTTCTTATTGCCAACAAAAGGCGTTGCGGTTTTTATCAACGCGTTCAATTTTCCGGCTTGGGGCGTGTGCGAAAAAGCCGCGCCCGCGTTGCTCTCCGGCGTGCCCATTGTGGTCAAGCCCGCTTCGCCGACGGCGTGGCTGGCTCACCGAATTGTTGAAGACATCGTGAAGGCAAATATTCTGCCGCCAGGCGCAATCTCGATTCTCTGTGGCTCCGCGCGCGTCATTCTAGATCAAGTCGACGAAAGCGACATTGTTTCCTTCACGGGCTCGGCAGACACGGCTGCGCGCATTCGCTCGAATCAAAATGTTTTGCGGCGCTCGGTTCGCGTCAACATCGAAGCCGATAGCATCAACTCCACGATTCTCGGACCGGACGCCGCTCCCGGGACGGATTTGTTCGAACTGCTCGTTAAAGAAGTTGTGCGCGAGATGACTCTGAAAGCGGGACAGAAATGCACCGCGATCCGCCGCGTACTTGTTCCGCAGCCACACATGAAAGCGCTTGGCGACGCGATCATCACGCGGTTGAGTTCCATGAAAGTGGGCAATCCGCGAAACGCGGAAGTGCGAGTCGGACCCGTCGTGAACAAAGCGCAGCAAACGGCCTGTCTCGAGGGGCTGAGAAAATTGAAAGAAGAATGCGAGGTCCTTTTTGGCGGTGACGAAAATTTTCAGCCGATCGATGCCGATGCGCAGAAATCCGCATTCGTGCAGCCGACGTTGCTCGCTTGTGAAAAAGGCCTCGATGCGAAATTCGTACATGACATTGAAGTTTTCGGCCCAGTGGCGACATTGGTTGCATACGACAGTTTCGAAGATCTCATCGCGATTGCACGGCGCGGACTTGGTTCACTCGTCGCTTCGATTTTTGCGAACGATCCTGCTTTTCTCCAAAGTGTTGTGCTTGGCATCGGCGATTTGCACGGCCGTATCATGATTGTTGATTCCAGCGTCGGCACCCAGTTCACCGGGCACGGCAATGTTGTGCCGAGTTGCCTCCACGGCGGCCCGGGAAGAGCCGGCGGCGGCGAAGAGCTTGCCGGGTTGCGCGCGTTGCTACTCTATCATCGGCGTTTTGTCGTGCAAGGCCCGGCGGCTTACACCTCTGATCTCGCGGGTTTGTCCGCCGATACAAGCCTTTTTTATTCTTAAGGGCTCGGCGAAAGCTATTAAGCATCTTGGGCTTGCTGATCTTGCAGTTCTCGGAGCTTGAATCTCTGGAGTTTTCCCGTGGCTGTCTTGGGGATTTCGGTCAGAAATTCAATCCAACGAGGCCGCTTGTATCCGCCGATTCTTTGTCCGACCAATTCTTGCAATTCATTTGATAATTCTTCGCTCGGCGTAAACTCGGCGTTCAAGACCACATAAGCAGCCGCTTTGGTTAGGCCATCCTGATCTTCGCGCGCCACGACTGCGGCTTCGCGCACCGCTGGATGCTCGATTAAAACGCTCTCGACTTCCGCGGGACTCAGCCAGAGGCCGTGAACTTTGAAAACATCGTTCGAGCGCCCCGCATACCAAAAGTAGCCCTCCTCATCCTGGAAATATTTGTCGCCGGTACGGAACCAGTCGCCCACAAAAGTTTCCTTCGTCTTTTCGTGTTTGTTCCAGTAACCGGAACAAGTCGAGTCTCCCTTGATCAGGAGATCGCCAATTTCGTTAGGAGCGACGTCATTGCCACGCTCGTCGACGATTCGGGCTTCGTAGCCGGGAATGATTTTTCCGCTGGATCCGGGCCTCGCTTCGCCCGGGCGGTTGGCGATGACCATTTGCAAAGTTTCCGTGGAGCCGAGCGAGTCTAGAATTTCGACGCCGAAGCGTTCTTTGAATCGATGGAACAACGGCGCGGGAAGCGATTCGCCTGCGGAGATCGCGTGACGGACGCTGGAGAAGTCGAATTCGCGCGCATCTTCGCGGTGATACGCCAGCAGAGCGGCAAAATTTGTAGGCACAGAAAAAAAGAGCGTTGGACGGTAACGTTCAATATCGGCGTAAATCGTGGCGGGGACGGGACGCAAGGGAGAAAGAATCGTTGTCGCACCGCAGCCGAAGGGGAAGTAGCCTGCATTTCCGAGGCCGTAGGCAAAAAACAATCGCGCGACACTGAAGCAGCGGTCGCTCTCTTTCATTTGCAAGATGCCTTTAGCGTACAGCTCGCAGCAAACGACCATGTCGTGATGAAGATGGACGCAACCCTTGGAGGCGCCAGTGCTTCCGGAGGAGTAGAGCCAGAACGCGGGTTCGTCTTTGCTGGTGTGCGCGGCTGACAATTCTGGAGAGGCGGAAGCCATCAGATTTTGCAAAGAGTGATGACTGTGCGAGCGTCGACCCTGTGATGGGAGATCCTGTTTCACTTCGCTAACCACGATTTCTTTCAAATAGCGGAGCTTTTCGTTCGGAATGGATTGTAGATGTGGCTGTAGAGGTTCGCTGACCAGAGCGACACGAGCGCGGCAATCGTTGAGGATGTATTCGTAGTCTTGGGGTTTCGCTTGTGTATTGACGGGAACTGCGACGGCCCCAATCTTGATTGCTCCGAAAAAGGAGTAGAGGAATTCCGGAGTGTCCAGGAGCAAAAGAAGAACGCGCTCTTCTGCGCGGACGCCGAGCGCGAGCAGGGCATTGCCAACGCGGTTGGTATTTTCCAGCAGTTCCTGGTAGGTGACCCGCTCGTCGCCGCACTCGATGGCGACTTTGGCGCCGCGGCCTTCCTGGACGTTGCGGTCCACGAAATGCGTGGCGACGTTGAATGTTTCCGGCAAAGTGATCAAGAGCTTGCCCGCCTCCCGCCGTTCCGCGTGCTGAGCTGGGAAATTCTTTCGCGCAAACGGGCGGCAGTATAGCACGGGGGAATTTTGCGAGCCGGGAACTGCACTAGTTAGTCGCGAGAGGCAAGGCGCGCGTGCTCTGACGAGCCTTGATTTTGATGACTGTCATTCGATACTGCGTGGATGCGCCTACCCGTCGTACAATTCGGGCAACATACGGCGTTTCACCCCAAACGCCGCATCGAACACAAGCAAATAGGGCTGCTCGGTGATGCAGCCTAAGTATGTAATTGTTCTAACTTTATTGCGAAATTGAGGTGGGCGTTATGAGAGAACAGATTTCCCGATTGAGTGCACTCTTCATGGTCCTTCTTCTGTTGCCTGCTCCAGACTGGGCTACATGCGGCGGCGGCGGTGGCGGTGGAATGGGCGGTATGAGAAGCGGCGGCGGCGCTCCTGGCGCTCCAGGCATGGGCAGCGAGCAGGTCTACCAAGTTCCCTGGAAAATTCTCAAACCAGAAAATGCGCTTACTCCTGGCGGACTCGTTGTGTACTGGTTTCCTTCCTCTGTACAAGAGTTTCAGAAATCCAGCTTGCGCAATTCGCGAAGCCTATCTCTGTACGCGACGGAGTGCGTCACGATGGGCGTCGCTGAGGCCAGCTCCACTCTGGGCCAAAAGTTCGTCGGCGCAGATAGACTTCCGGTGGTCGTACTCGCGAAAACAGACGGGACAGTCATCAACAAGCTCCAGAACAACAGCGGATTCCTGAAAGTCGATGATGTCGAAAAGCTCGTGGAATCCGAAATGAAGCTGCGCGAAGAGGCCGTTAAGAACGAGCTCAAAGCGGCCAAGGAAAAGGCCAAGTCGGGGGACAAAGAAGGCGCGATCCCTTTGTACAAATCGGTGCTCGTTGAGAAATGTCTTTTCCCAGGCAAAGCGAAGGACGCGGCGAAAGAACTGAAAAAGCTTGGCGTCGATGCCACCGTTAAGCTTTTTGACGCCCCAGTCATGAATCCCGTCCAGAGCGCCAAAATCGAGACCGTCATGAAGCGCGGTCTTGCCGCGGAGATGAACGACAAATACGAAGAGGCCGAACGTCTCTATAACGAAGCGCGCCGCATGGATCCCGCCGATCCGGCCCCGCTTCGTTATCTTGGAGAACTCTACCGCCATCACCTCGGCGATTGGGATAAGGCGCGCGTGACATTTCAGGCCATTCTCGACATGCCTGCCGACCCACTATCGCGTGCTGTAGCACTCCATGGCCTCGGTAAGATGACCATCCACGAAAGCGACTTTCTTGCAGGCTTGCATCTGATGGAAGATTCCGTGCGTGAATATCCACTGGCGCTGGCGTACCGCAATCTTGCCGTCTATTGGAACTCCGAAGGTAATGCCGCCAAAGCTGACTACTACACGCGCGAAGCCACGAAGCTCGATCCAACCGATCCATACAATCTGGTCTTCGCCGCCGCGTTCCTCGCCGGCAACGGTCATGGCGACGAAGCGTTGAAAATTGCGCAGGAAAACGAGGGGATGCTGCCTGCTTCCTACAACCTTGCCGCCATTTATGCACAGCTCGGGCAAAAGCAAAAAGCTCTGGAACTGCTCAAGAGGCATTTCTTTGAATACGAGCGCTACGAAGCGGTGCGCTCAAAGGAAATGATGGAAGCCCGCGTTGATGCTGTGTTTGCGTCTCTCCGCGAAGATCCGCAATTCATCGCTCTGACTAGCGCCGCCGACGGAAAACTGCCCGTACCGCGGAATAACAAAATGCCCAAGGTCGCGCCAGCAAGAATGTAGACCGAGGTCGGCCGCGCTCGGCTTGTTACTTGCCGACGTGCGCGCTTGCCGCGCTTGTTACGACTGGGACGTCTTCGCCTGGACCAGCCCGACCGACGAAAGACTAGGCGTCTCTCACGCTACGATAAGCTTCCTGGCCCGCTTCAACCGCGCCAGCTACAGTGGATTTCACGTCGTCCACGGTCTCTTGTGCGCGACGCTTCCACCGCTTTCCGGTCGATGCCGCATCATCTATCCCTTTTTTCACAGTGCTGGAGATATAGTCGCGCGTCTCCTCTCCTGAGGATGGCGCAAACAGCAGCGCGAGAAGCGCGCCTACTCCAATTCCCACGGCAAATGTGGTGTATTTGTTGGACCATTTATTGTGGCTCATCGTCTCCGTCCTTTATGGCAGGCTTCTTAATAGAATCATCTTCGAGACCTTGCTGAATGCTGGTGCCACTTCCGGGATTGTCTTTGAGAAAAAAAAGAGGCGGCCGAGATTTGACTTCCTCCCTTTGGATTAATACGAGCCGGTTGTTCCCTTGGCGGCAAGTTCGCGGTCTGGTTGCTTGCTGTCAACGGAAGCTTCGCCGGTGGAGGAAACATGCTCTCCGCCCGTGGCCTTGAGAACTTCCTTGGCACGCATGATTTCTCCCGAAGTATCGCAATGCACGGAGAGAAGAATTCCGCCCTTCTTCAATCGGCCTTCGTACCGCTTGGCTTCGAATTCGGGGATGCCCATGCCGATCAAGGCACCAGTGAAACCGCCAACTGCCCCGCCGACGCCCAATCCTGCCAGACCAGCCATGATCGGACCTGCTGCGATGAATGGGCCAAGACCTGGGATTGCCAGAAGGCCAACGCCAAGCAGCACTCCCAAAGCTCCACCAATCACGCCTCCGGTCGCCACCCCTGCAGCTGTGCCTTCCGGAGCTTTCGAGGCCTTTTCCGTGCCCATTTCCTTGGGCACGCCAAGACCCTCGGGCAGAAGTACGGAGACATCAGAAACAGGAAAGCCGGCTTTGACGAGTGCGCCTGTAGCGTTCTCGACAGAGATACGCGTCGAGTAAATGCCAAATACCCCTACTTTTTTAGATGACATTTGTATTTCTCCTTTGGTTCAGACTTGCTTCGATTTGCAGCTGGTACCTCGAAGATGCGAGTTCGAGTTGAGGAGACTCCTTCGCGGAGGGAGGCAATGCGCAGACACCACACTAGTCAGAAAGAGAATGGACTAATGTCATGTTTCGAACACTTTCGCCGTTTAATTTCAGATTATTTTTCGGCCATCGTCCTGCAGGGCTCAAGGCTCTTCGCTGCCTAGGTCAAAGGAGATGCGGAGAACTGACCTGATGACGTAGGCTGAACAAGGGGTGCCAATTGAGGATGATGCGAGCACATTCGATCGCAATGATTCTGATAGCTGCAAAGGAGAACCGGCGGTGATTATAAGTGTGTTCAAAGACAAGCTCGCTCTCAGCCGATCTGCGGCAGAGCAGGCCGCGGCTGCTTTGCGCGGCGCTATCCTTCAGCGTGGGCTGGCGCGAATTGTCGTTGCGACGGGAGCATCGCAGTTGGAATTTTTGGATGCGCTAACCAAGAGAGAAGACATCGACTGGCAGCGAGTCGAAATGTTTCACCTTGATGAGTACATCGGATTGCCGATTGCCCACCCAGCCAGCTTTCGCAACTACCTGCTTAAGAATTTCATTCAGAAAACTGGGATTACGAAGTATCACTTGCTCGACGGCGAAGGTGATGCGCGCGAAGTTGCGCTGCGGACGGGCGAGAGCTTGAACGCCGCGCCGATTGATATTGCGTTTGTGGGTATCGGAGAAAACGGGCACTTGGCGTTTAACGATCCTCCCGCCGATTTCGAGAGTGAGGAGCCGTATCTGATCGTCGAACTCGATGAAGCGTGCCGGCGACAACAGGTGGGCGAGGGATGGTTCGCGGATATTTCAGAAGTTCCGCGGCAGGCCATTTCCATGTCGGTGCGCCAAATCATGAAGGCGCGAGAGATTCTTGTCGTTGTGCCGGATGCGCGAAAGGCGGAGGCTGTGAGGCTTTGCTTCGAGGGGGAAATCGGTCCGATGGCTCCCGCTTCGATATTGCGGACGCATGCGGCGGCGACGGTTTATTTGGATGATGGGTCTGCGTCATTGCTGAGCGCGGCGACGCTTCGTGCGTATGCAGCCAAAGCATAGGCGCTATTTTCAAAAATGGGATTGCGGTGTGCGTTGAAATACTGGGAGGGTCGAAGAAAATCGACCCTCCCCTTGACACTCCAGTTCGGATACCTTCGATCGCTCTGTTTGGTGCGGCGTCAGAAGTGGACGACGGCGCTGAGCGAGAGCCGCGTGCAATTGGCTGTGCCGCCGGAATTATGCAGGCCAACGTAGTCGAGTTGCGGGCGCAATGCCAGATGAGGCAGAACGCCCAAATCCACTCCGCCGCCAACGCTATACGCAAAGTTGGTATTGGAGCCGCCGCCGTTGCCGAAAGTTAAATGCCCGGCACCAGCCAGGAACTGAACAAATGGAGTGACCTTGGTGGGGTTGTGCAAGTTGATCCGCGGGCCAAACATAAACGTGTAAGTGTTCAGCGAAACACCGCCGGGAGAGGCGTGGTAGCCGCCAAAGTCGCCGACGATACCCAGGTAGGGGATGGGATTGTAGGCGATTGAACCACTGACGCCGTTCTGGCTGAGGTCTGCGCCGCCTCCCAGGTGGAAGTAAGAGTAGCCAATGGAAGCGTCGGCGGAGGACTGGGCGCGCGACGGTACGGCGAACAGGAACAGCCCCAAGCTAAGTATGAGCAGGCGTTTCATAGAGATAGGTCCTTTCGAGCGCGCATGAGAGTTGAAGTGCGCAGCCGAACGGGACGCGGGCAGGGTGGGTAGCCGTCCTCCACGGCTGATACGAGTTTGATGCACTGGGGTCGGGATTTGCCAGGAATGAGGAATCGGTTGCCTGGCGTGCAATAGGGTTCGCGTTGGCTCGGGGCTGCCGAGTAGGGGAAGGCAAACGCCTCAGTGCGGTTTGCCGATGGTTTTGGGGCTTGTTCGATAGTCGATCACCGATCAGGGCGTCTTCTTCGTCTTCGAGGCCATACGTTCGCTGAGAAGCTCGACGGCGTCTTCTAGTCTCTGACGTTTCTTCCAAAAATCGGCCCAGAGATCGCCTTTTTCTTTTAGGTTGTTATTCCGAGGAGTTGGCGGGCGTAGGCTGGCGCTTTGCCGGCGTCTTCGTGTTTGAGATAGACGTAGACATCGATGCCTTGCGCGAGCCAGGCATCGAAGCGCTGCCTCCAGGCTTTCAGCTGCTTGGGCGTGTAGTGTTCGAGACGCAGGCGGGCGTAGGTGAAAGGGGCGGTGATTACGTCGGGGGGAGTTTGCTTTTCCGTTTCGGAGAGGCAGAGGGCCGTTTGGTGCCGGCGAAGGGTGGCGTAGGTTTCGTCGGTGTACCAGGACGGATGACGCACTTCGAAGGCGAAGAGAAACGCGGGCGGCCGGAGGGCGAGAAAATCTTCGAGCAGTGGGCGATCGAATTTGAAGGTGGGCGGGAGTTGTATGAGGATGGGGCCGAGGTGGTCGCCATCATTGAAAATGCTGGCGACTTCCAGGAAACGTTTCAGCGAGCTTTCGCAGTCACGGAGCCGCTTTATGTGCGTGATTTGCTGATTGGCCTTCAGCGCGAAACGAAAACCTTCGGGGACGCTTTTCGCCCAGTTGGATAGGGCAGACTCGGTGGGCATCCGATAGAAACTGTGATTGATCTCTACCGTGGAAAACTGCTTGGCGTAGAAGCTTAGCATCTCCTTGTCCGGCAGCTTTTCAGGATAAAAATTTCCCTTCCACTCTTTATAGGAGTATCCAGAAGCCCCAACTAGTAGTTTGCCTGCGCCAGGAATGTTGCACCTCCCTCTGGCATTTAATCATAATCGGAGTACGGTAGAAAAACGCTGCACTAGAAGAAGTCAAAGCTGAACGGAACTCGCAGATCTACCTCAACCGGGTCGCCGTCCGACTTCGTCGGCCCAAAACGCCACTGTTTAACGGAGTCTAAGACAGCGGCACTCAGGATCGGGTTACCTTCGAGTACCTTCAGTTCTTTGATGTTCCCGCGCACATCAAGGATCAATTGGACGACCACACGACCACCGATACGTTTTTTGAGCGCTTCCTGGGGCATCTGGACTGGAGTCTTCGTAATCAGTTTGGATTCCATTACCCTCATATCTAGCGCTATGCGAACCGGCCGCTCGCTCGGAAGCTTCATAAGAATTTCATACGGGATGAAACGGAAGCCTCCGAGATCATAGATGAAGAATCCATCCAAATCGCCTGCAGCCTGTTTCCCGTTTTCACCTGGTTTCAGCGACATTAGGATAGTGGGGGCGCCGCCTTGAAAGGCCGCCGTATACAGAGGCACGATCTGATTCATGCAGTTAAGAAAGTGATCCAAAGGAGCGTTCACTGCTTCCGGGTCAGCGTACCGAAGGATTTTGGGCGTTGTCCAGCCCCGTTCCGCGTCAGCTTGGATTCAGTTTTCAATTCACGATAGCACGGAGACTGGCTGGGGTAGAGTCGACATTCTCAAATAGGATCATTTTCTCTTTTTTGCCGTCAGGCGTTCGCTGAGAAGTTCGACAGCGTGCTCCAGTCTCTGACGTTTCTTCCAAAAATCAGCCCACAAATCGCCTTTTTCTTTTAGACGGGCGGCGACTGTTTTTAGGTTGAGGGATTCGGGCTTGAGGCTGGTACGAAGTTCGCGGGGCAGAACGGGTGTTGAAACCGGGGCCTTCGGAAAGGCGCGGACCGAATAGGCGGCGGCCAGTGGGCGGCCGTGAGCGTTCTGCTGGACGTCGATCAGGACGCGGCCGGCGGGACGCTTCGCGACAATGCGCTCGCTGGTTACAAGATTGGCATGCTCTGCGGTTACGTTGCGGGCGATGATCTCGGCAAAAGTTCTTAGCTGCTCGTAGGTATAGACCGGTTCGACGGGGACGTAGATGTGAAAGCCGGTGGCGCCGGATGTTTTCAGGAAATGAGCGACGTGCAATTCTTCGAGCGCTTTATGAAGCGCTTGGGCAATCGTAACCACCACGGAAAACTCCGTGCCGTCCGATGGATCGAGATCGAAGAAGAAATAATCGGGATGATCAAAGTCGTCGGTGCGGTTGGACCACGGATTGTGGTCGATGCAGCCAAGACCGGTCAGGAAGAGAAGCGAGGCGCGGTCGTCGGCGGTGGCGTAGTGAATTTCTTTGCCCCGGCCTTCGGAGTCGATGGGTACGGCCTTGAACCACTCGGGCAAACCCTCACGGACATCTTTCTGAAAAAAGGCCTGGCCATTGATGCCGTCGGGGTAGCGGCGCAAGACCAGAGCGCGTCCGCGCAGAAAAGGCAGGATGTAGTCGGCCACTTGGTAGTAGTACGCAAGCAGGTTGCGTTTCGTGTAGCCGGACTCCGGAAAATAAACTTTGTTCAGGTTGCTTAGGCGGAGACGTTTGCCGTCGAGTTCGATGGTGACGGTTTCCGCGCGGCCTGCAAACAATTCTTCTTCGATTTGCGCTTTCTTGCTGATCACGCGGCCCACGACCGCGGGCGCGCGGACTACCGCGGCAGGGACGCCAGCGGGAACGGAATCAGGATTGGTGGCGGCGACTTCGCTCTCCCATTGGCAGTCAGCGGGACGAACATCCTCGCGAAGGGCGATGAAAACGGGGTGACGGAGGGAGTGTTCTTGTGTCCAGCCGCTGAACTTGACGCGCGCAACCAGCGTGGGCGAAACCCAGGAGGGTTTCTCGTTTGTTTCGGGCACTACATCGAACGGGCACGAGGAAGAGGCCAACGCCTTTAACTTGCTACTCAGTTCTTCCAGCTTTTTGCCGTCGAAACCCGAACCGACATGACCGATAAAACGAAGTTTCTTACCTTGATAGAGGCCCAAAAGGAGCGAGCCGAGCGGGATAGCCGTGGTGCGAGCGGCGGTCCATCCACCGATGACCGCATCGAGCGTTTGGGTCACTTTGAGTTTGACCCAACTCGTGCTGCGTTCGGAGACGTAGAGGCTGTCGAGCCGCTTGGCGACGATACCTTCGAGGCCGTTCTCTTTGGCTAACTCAAAGATTTCTTTTCCGCGTTCCAGTTGATGATCGGAGAAGCGAAATCTATCGGAAGTGTGCAGCAGGCGCTGAAGGAGTTGCTTGCGTTCGATGAGCGGCGACCTGCGGAGGTCGTATCCGTCGCAATAGAGAAGATCGAAGGCGAAGAAAACGACGGGGACGCGCGAGATTAGGTTTTCGGCGGGAGCACGCACGTGCATGCGTTCCTGCAAGAGACCAAAGTCACTGCGACCGTGAGCGTCGATAGCGGCAATTTCTCCATCGAGGATGGCTTGGCGAGCGGAGATCGCTGCTGGGAGCGAGGCGAGTTCGGGATAGCGCCCGGTGATCTCGGCGCCGCTGCGGGCCCGCAGCGTCAGAGCCCCATTTTCGATCCAGGCGAGCGCGCGGACGCCATCCCATTTGATCTCGAACAGCCAGTTGGGATCGGAAAAAGGATGGTCGCCGATGGTTGCGAGCATCGGTTCGAGGCGAGACGGCATGGGGGCTTTCCGCGCATCTTGTAACTCGTCCGGGCGAAGAGGGCTTGGGCTCCGCTTGGGTGGCAGCTCTTCCTTGATTTCTTCGATGGTCCTGCCGGTTAAGACGGAGCCGTCATGTTTGTCAACGTTCCAAGCGGGATCCTCGGCGGCGTCTTTGTGCTTGATCATCAGCCATTCATTGCCCTTTTCGCTTTTCTTCAGCCTCACCAGCACAAAACTTCCGCGTAGCTTTTCTCCGTTTAAGCTGAACTTGATTTCGCCCTTCTGGAGTTGTTGTGCTGCGTCCAAATTGCGTCCCGGCAGGTTTTCCACGGCGAAAGTTCCGCGGTCCCACACCATGACTGTTCCCGCGCCGTAGCTGCCTTCGGGAATTTTGCCTTCAAAGCGGCCGTACTCGAGTGGATGATCTTCAGTCTGTACGGCGAGCCGCTTGTCCGCGGAATTCAACGACGGGCCTTTCGGCACCGCCCAAGAGACCAATGCGCCGTTGATCGCCAACCGAAAGTCATAGTGCAGCCGCGTTGCGCGGTGCTTCTGCACCACAAACGTGTTTCCGTGCCTGGCCTCTGCGGGGATTTCCAACAGAGACAGCTTCGGATTGGGCAGACGCTTGCGCTTTCCCTCTGCCTCCGATTTCGGCGCCTGGTCGGGGCGTTCCGGCTCGCCGAATGGCTCCGCCGTCCGGTCGAAGCGGCGCTTCTTCCTATATTCTTCCAGCTTGGCCATGGAGCGCATTCTATCCCAGAGAGGTGCTGGGCGGTTTCCCGAGGATTCCTGAATCGCTGACTGATACGCAGAAACCGAAGAATTCGTCTTGCCTCTGGCCGCGGAGCGCGGCTAATCTTAGAAGCGCATGCCCATGTTTAGCCTTTGCTCAAGGAGTGCTTAAAATGGCCACGAGCGTATGGAAGGGCCACCTCACCTTTGGTCTGATTTCGATCCCGGTGCGGATATCTGCTGCGGCGCGCGGGGAACGAATCAGTTTCAACCAGCTCCATAAGGAGTGCCATTCACGGCTGAAGCAGCCGCTGTTTTGCCCGGTTTGCAACCGGAATGTGGAGCGGTCCGAGATCGTGAAAGGCTACGAGCACGAAAAGGATCAATACGTTTTGTTTAGCGAAGAAGAGTTGGACAAGATCGAGCCTCCTTCCGCGCACGTCATGGAGATTCTGGAATTCGTGAAGCTCGATGAACTAGATCCGCTGTACTTCGATTCCTCGTATTACGTCGCTCCGGAAGACGCCGGCGTAAAAGCCTATCAACTGCTGATGAAGGCCATGGAAGAGTCCGGCCATGCGGCCATCGCGAAGCTCACCATGCATCAGCGTGAACACATCGTGATCATTCGACCTGGCAAGAAGGGGATGACGCTGCACACGATGTTCTATTCGAACGAGATTCGCGCGGCGGAGTCCGTTTCGACGGATAAGGTCGAGCTGAAAGATCAGGAAAAGAAGCTCGCGGAGCAACTCATTCAGAGCCTCGCGGCTCCCTTCGAACCGCAGAAGTATCGCGACGAGTATATGGAAAACGTCCGGGGGATGATCAACGCCAAGCTCAAGGGACAGGAAGTGACCCAGGCGGCGCAGCCTCACATGGCTCCGGTGATCGACTTGATGGAGGCTCTCAAAAAGAGCTTGGCGGAAAAGCAGTCTCCTGCTGCTACTTCGGCGGCGCCGGTGGGGAAAAAGCCGCCGACTCGCGCTTTGCAGCCAGTTGCAGTGGTTCAGAAAAAGGCGGGGAAAAAGGCCGCCGGCTAATTTTCAATGAGTGCAATGGACAGATTCAGCCCGGAAGACGTGCAGCGGATCGTGGGTCTGACCGGGAAGCAGTTAGATTACTGGGACCGCCTGCGCCTCGTTTCTCCCCGTAAAGAAGAAGGAAGCCGCTTTTACGATTTTCGCGATCTGATTGGCCTGCGCACGGTCAAGCAATTGGTCGAAGAAGGAGTGCCTGCCAGCCGATTGCGACACGCTTTGGTGGCGCTTCGAGAAAAGCTGTCTCACGCGCAGGCGCCGCTCGCGGAGCTTCGGATTATTTCCGATGGAAAAGATATCCTTGTAGAGCATGGCGGCGCCCGCCTGGAGCCGCTGTCAGGCCAGTTCGCAATGAACTTTGAGACTAGCGAACTTCGCGAACGAGTGCGTGTGATCGCCAAGCCGGGGCCGAGTGCCGACGAGTGGCTTGCCTCTGCCCTCGAGTATGACTCGGCAGACGAGACCAGGGCCGAAGCGATCGATGCGTATGATCATGCCTTGTGCATTGATCCTCAGAAGCTCGACGCCTTGCTCAACTGCGGGACGCTCTTCTACGAAGAAGGAAATCTCAAAAGAGCAGCGGAATATTTTGAGCGTGCCCTGCAAGCGGATCCCGAGAACGCTTTGGCGCACTTCAATCTAGGAAGCGTATTGGAAGAAGTGGGAAGGTTAGAGGCAGCGCGGTTGCACCTGCGCCACGCGGTTCGCCTCGATCCAAGTTATCCGGACGCGCACTATAACCTGGCGTTTGTCTGCGAAAAGCTGGGCGCGCACAACGAAGCGCAACGACATTGGGAAACCTACATCAAGCTGGATCCCGCGAGCCCCTGGTGTGGTTACGCGCGTCAGCGCCTCGCATCCTCCAAGATGGGGAAGTCGGTCGGCAGATCGTAAGAACGGACTGCGCTGGAACGCAGTCAGCCGCTACCAAACGGCCTTACCAAAACAAGGAAAGGTGTCGGAAGCAATGTGCAGGAACATCAGACCACTTTTCAATTTTGATCCGCCGGTTACGAAAGAAGAGGTGCGAGCTGCTTCGCTGCAGTTCGTAAGAAAGATCACCGGTTTTAACAAGCCGTCGCAGGCAAACGAAGCCGCGTTTTTGGCGGCGGTGGACGAAATAGCCGAAGTGTCGGGTCGTTTGATTCGCTCCCTTGAAACCACTGCTCCGCCGAAGAATCGCGAGGAAGTCGCGGCAAAAGCCAAAGCCCGCGCGGCTGAAAGATTTGGCGACTGAGGTTGTTGCGCAGCTCTGTTGTCCCAGTCTGTCGCGATCGCGAAAAGGCCGAGCTCGCCAGTAGTTTGTAAATAACGCACTCAGTCTATTTTTTAACGAAGGTCTGAAATTCACTTACAACTCGCGCAGGTAATTCGCCGAGAGTCTTCTTGGTGAGAAGGTCGTGGCTCGCTTCTTCGACTTCAAAGAGGACGTGCGCAGCCGGGATCATCTCGAGAGCGGATTTCATTTCCGGAATCGTGCCGAAGGGATCGCGCGTTCCGTGGACGAAGAACGAGGGCGTTCTTAGCTTCGGGAAATGACTGGTGCGGAGTTGCGCGGGCTTTCGCGGAGGATGAAGCGGATACGAGAGAAGCAGCAAGCCGCCGACTAACTGAGAATCCTCCGAGATGAGGATAGTAGATTGCCGTCCGCCGTAAGAATGGCCGCCCAGAAACATAGGTCCGCGGGCTCTCTCTTTCATGAGCCCAACGGCTCGCCGCAAACCCTCGCGGTCCCTGGCAGCGCCGCCAGGCCGAGGTGGCCCGGTCGGGCGCTCGGAGCGAAACGGCAAATCAAAACGCAGCACGGCGAAACCAGCCGCGGCAAATGCGTCCGACATCTCGATCAGCAATTTGGATTGGCAGTTTGCGCCCGCGCCATGTGTGAGCACAATTGCGCCGTGGCTTGGCTGTGAAGGCGCGTGCAAGAAGCCGCGAACGGGAGGGTCAGCGAGATCGACAAGCGGCGTAAACATCGGCGTTTGTAAGATCGAAAAAACCCAGTCCGAAGCAGTGGAGCGACGAACAAACTCGCGCACCGGCAGCGGTGCTCAGAATCGATTATGGTGGAGGCGGGGGGAGTCGGAATTCTGAGCCCCGCTGATTCCACGTAACTTACTGATTCTACTAAACGTCAGAAACAATAAAAACAGCGAATTCGCCAAAGTGAGGTACACGGCGGGTACACAGAGATTTCAGCGAGGCGGGAGGACGGTCTGCGTGTCAACCAGCAGCCGGACTATTTTGATGCAACTGCTGACGCATTGCGCCTGCGCTCAGACTCTTTAGGGTTCGAAGCGGAAGTGAATGGTGATCGTAACGTGCGCGGGAACGGGCTGGCCGTTCCGCGTTGCTGGTTCGTACCTGTATTGCTTCAAGGATTCCACCGCGGGATCGCGCAGTGACGGAGGCCCGGAGATCACGCTGATGAAATGCACCTCGCCCGACGTACCCACGACGGCATCGATAACCACATTTCCCCTTTCGAAATCCCGCATAGCTTCCAGCGAAGCCACCGCTTGCACCGATTGAATCAATTTTGGCGGGACGACAGCACTGTCTTTCCCGGAATTCGCTTCCGAATTCGCTGCAGGTTTCGCCGCAGGCCGAACGGATGAGGCCTTCGCCGCCGTCATTGCGCGAGACGCTTTTTTCCTCGATGCCAACGGTTCAACCGAGGCACCCGACAAGGCTGCTTCCACAGGTGCCGCACTTCCATCCGCAGGGGCCGTCGCGTCCGGATCGGACACCGGCGCGCTTTTCGCAGGCATCCCTGCCGAAGTCACCGGAGCATCGCTTGCCACTCTCATATTGTCGTATGCTGCAGGTTTCTTGGGCTTTGCTCCCGCCGACTTCCAGGGCAGCCAATTCTTGAACCAAGCCGTGCCAACCCCTAGCACCACCAGCAGAATCGCCAGCATAAGCACTGCCCGATTAAATTCGGGGGTGAAGCCGCCGCGCGGCAAGCGCCATCGCTTCGACTTCGGCAATGAATTGATAAAATCGCTAACCGGTTGCGGCGTCTCCATTTGCTCAGCCGCTTCCGATGGCGGCGGACCCGCAGCGCGTTTGGTTGGCGCAACCGCACTCGCCGCATCCAGCCCGCTTTCGAGAATCGCTTCCGTACTCAACGGGTCGCCCGGCTCAGGGATCGCAGATGCCAGGTAAACTTCGCCTCTCAGCTGCGCCAGGGCACTCGCTTCCACTTCCCGCTTGAACATTTGCAGTTCGCTCGCGTCGGGCGCAGTTGGCAAAATCCAGGGTTGGTCAGCGGTGGCCTCGGCGGTGATCACCAGCGCGGCCGTTTCCACATCCTGAGTGTTCTTCGGCAGCAAAGCCGTCGCCGCCGAAAACTCCGTGCCCCAGAACCGCGGTGAAGTCTCGACAAACTCAACCTCCAGATAGCACATGGTCGGTTTGTAGGAGCGCTTCCGCAGTATCTGGACGATCACTTCGTGCTTGGTTTCCACGTTGGCGAGAACCAGCAGCTGCCCGGCGGTCACCGCGGCAGACAATCGAATCACCCCGCCAGTTTCAGTCACCAGGACAGAAGTAGTTTCTTCGTTGAAAAGATGGTGCCCCGGCTCATTCTTGTCCAGTGAAATACCAGTCGCTCGCACCGGCACTTCGCGTGAGATCGCATTCGGTTTCAGAAGCGGGAGGGGCGTCGTAGGAGGTGCTTCCGTTTCTTTCGGTTCCTCCGGATCGCCCGGTGTCTGTTCGACGTGAGGCTGCGCGTGCTTGATGTCTCCTACGGAAGGCGCTTCGTTTGCCTTCGCTGTCGCTTCCTCCGCGGGGACTGAGACATCCACAGTCCGCTGTTCTGGAATTTTCGTGGCGCTGGAAGCTTCGACTGCTCTCGGTTGTTCGGGCGCCGCAGGCGGATTGGGAACGACAGGCTCTGGTTTCGGCCGTACATGGTCCGGTACACCGACCACATATCCCAAGAGCAGCAGGGCATAGAGCGCGCGAGAAGCTTCGGGCCTGGGCAACCCACTTTGTGCGACGACGTGTTTGGCCGAAATGTGTTGGGAGATGAGGCTGAGCAAGTGCCGCTCTCCATCTTCCAGGTCCTCGGCCTTAAAAAGGCGCAGCGCGTCAGACGAGAGCTCAACCTGAAGATCGGCGTCCTCGGCGAGTTGGTCCAGAGGCAGGTCACCGGCTTTGCGCACGGCCGCCAAGAGCAGCCTTCCCAGCGGCACAGGGACGCCGATTTCCGGGACCACATTTTTTTCAAGAGAGCTGAAGAAAAAGTAGCGCCCGGCAGGATAGTCGAGCACGGGAACGGTGATTTGCAGGACCTGGCGTTGCACCCAGCTGACAATCTGCTCGACTCCATAGATCCCCATCTCGGCAATTGCAGAACCAAAGCGTTGGCCCGTCTCGACGAGCGTCGACGCCTCCTCAAACTGCCTCTGGGTCAGGGCTCCGGCGCGAAGCATCACTTCGCCGAGCCCATCCTGCCTGTCGCTGCTCGTCGCAAACACCAGTTCCCCGGCATCGAAAAAGAGCGCCTTTTCCACCCGTCCAAAGACCAGTTGCAACTTGCCGGTCAGGTGCTGGGAGTAAATCCGATGCACGAGAACGAGGAGGGTGTGGTGACTATCGATTTCACCGGAATCGGGTGGCTGTTCGGCGGGAGAAAACCATCTGAATGGAGCGGCGGCCGCGGCCATGCTCTGTTGCGCGTCCAATAGCTGAACAGACCCACTCTGCCCGGCCACAGTGGGATACGGGTTACGATCTTGCTTTTCGCTTGAGATGGTTGCTGCCTCTGCAACCAGAATACTCGAACAGAATTGGGTTGAGAAAAGGCTTTGCTCAATGACATATTAATCGTTGCGAGCAAATCAGCCACTAGGACCATTCCAAAGGACAATCCAAATCCCTACGAATCGGGGCGCAAGGCTTTCGCTGCACCTCGTCGGGATAGTCGACTAGCTGGGATTGGGGCGCTCGCGGAGCGTGGGGGCGTTAGCACCAGGAAACCATCTGGCGAAACCAGGCGAAGCCCAATTGCCCCCGCGCGACTTACCAGGCAGTAGCCTAGCTCTTGATGGGTGACACAGCACCAGGTCTGGGTTAAATCACTGATTATTCTGTGAGGTCTACTGCGTTTCCAGCCGAATCCCTCACTACATATTCTGCGGGCCAGTGGGCGTTAAGTGCTTCCACGAGTTGCAGAGCCTGTTCAAGGTCTTCGCGGGAGGCTACGTGTACGAACTCGTCGTTCTCAAGTTTCTTGAACACGCTATACACGGCACAAGCACCCCACTTCTTTTCGTTTAACTCAGGTTGGGTCGAAAGGTACTGCTGGTAGTTGCATGTGGCTGTGATGGAGATCACAGCTCCCTGTGTCCGGCAACATGGCCGGTAACGACTTACCGTCCACTGACAGTGCTAGTTGCTCGCCGAGCCTGTTCCTCTAGGCTGCCTCGGAGCTATTGGAGCTTCGTGTACTCCGCCTTCGCAGCGATGAGAATAGGAATGTCAGGGTCGGCATCTTTCCAGAGCATGAGGAACTCTTGATAAGCCGCCTTCGCTTTGGCAGTGTCGCCAGAAATGGCGTAGGCACGACCGATCTGGAGCTTCGCCAACGCACCAGTTACAAAATTCAGGACAATGCCTCGGTGACCAAGCAGTTTCTGGAACTCGGTGACGGCTGCACTACCGTTGTGGGCGAGCAGATAGGCTTGACCGCGAAGATAAGCAGGATAGAGCGTTCCTGTCTGCATCGGGGGAGGGACGCCTAATTCGTAAGGAGCAGCTGTCTCTAATTCCATCAGGACTGCGGAGGGATTGTTCGCCTGTAACTGAACAGCCGCGTCGATAGTTGGCAACCAGTAGAATTTGATGAGGCTATTGTTAGGATAATCCCTCCGAAGCTCGTCTGCTAAAGCTTTGGCTTGCGAGGCATCGCCGATGCGAGCCAGAGTGAGCGCGGCAACTATCTTCACATTACGTCCCGACGACAAGCCCAAAGCTGCCTTGGCTCCCTGCCGGGCATAGCTTGTCTCTGCTAACTAACTCTGCCTCCCGCAATGCAGCACCTGCCTTCCAAAGAGCCGCAATCTCTTTGGAGTCGGCGCGAACAGCCGATTCCACCGCTTGACGAGAGAAGTCCCGCGCCTGGTCCAGACGTCCGTAGTAGGCTTCAGTGTCGGATTCGGTCGACAATAACAGGTCTTCTTCTCCTCGTTTGCCCGCAGCCCATGACACTTGTTGCCGCATCTGTGAATCATCTCCATGCAGGAACGCTAGGAAGTAGATGTTCTGTCGCAGCCGCCCCCCGTCTAAATTGTGCGCTAAAGCCTGATCGAACGTATCCTTGGCTTCCTCAAGCTGATTAACACGGAGGTAAGCCATTCCAAGATTCGAGTAGTGAGACATGGAGTTCGGATCAAGCCGGAAAGCCTCCTTAAATTCGGACAACGAGCTTTCATGGCGACCCAATTCCGCTTCACATGCAGCAAGGTTGTTATGCGGGGCAGCCTCGCGAGGATAATCTGCTTCCCGTAGTTGCAAAGTCAGCATTTGTTTCTCGATGTCTCCGGTCGCCCGAAAGTACAGCCCAGAGATGATCAACTTTTCTAGCTCAGTAGCGTGATCGCGCAAAGCATACGCTCGGCTTGCGTATTCCATAGCGAGCGATGCTTGCCCGGTGTTCGCACTCGTCACTGACAGCTGGGCGTATGCCATTGGGAAATTCGGATCAAGCTCAATTGCTCGCTTGAAAAAAACGGCGCTCGGTGCACTTCCCCTCTCTCTTAGGGTTGTCATACCGAGGCTGAAACTCTTTAGAGCTTCCAGCGAGGATGTTGTCACTTCCACGGGAACATCAAATTTCTGTACCGATGGAAGTGATTCTCCCAGCTTGCGCCGTAAGCTCTCGGAAATCCGACTGACAACTTTCAGAACCTCTTCCTTACTGTTTGCTTCTGCTTGCTCCTTGGCTAAGATGTCGCCATTGCTGCACGCGACGGCGTTTACGTCGATCAGATAACTGTTCCCCAAACTGGAAATTGTCCCGCCAAGTACAGCTTTGCTACCCGTCCGCAAGCAAATCTCTCGCCCTACATCCATTGAGACTCGTTCATTTTGTGGGCGTCCCATCATCTGCAACGTGTCGCTGACTTTGCGATCAGAGGTCACGTTCAGAAAAGGAGACTGCTCCAGCGCCACGACCAATGCCTGTTTCAGGGCACCGTCAAACACGCTATCCCCAGTCTTATTGTCGAAGTCCGCGAGAACAATCGTGTCTTTATCCGTAAGTTTGGGTACTCGATGGGAATAAAAGTAACCCCCTGCGGCAAGTGCCACGATCCCTAAAGCAACCCCAATCGTCGCCTTCCAGTGCCTCCTAACGTGACTGGGGGTGGCAGCACTTTCCATTGAGCGCAGTCCCGATTCCGTGCCCCGCTTCAGGCGTTGCAGGTCGGTGCGGATGTCGGAGGCGTGCTGATAGCGTAGGTTCCTGTCTTTTTCCAGACACTTGTTGAGGATCTCCTCCAGTTTGGGCGGCAGGTCGGGATTCAGCCGCACGGCTGGCGTCGGCGTGCCGTCGAGAATGGCTTTGAAAATGACTCCTGAACTCTCTCCACGGAACGGTTGTGTTCCCGTTGTCATCTCGTAGAGAACAGCACCGAATGAGAACAAATCTGTGCGTGAGTCCAATTCTTTGGCACGGACTTGCTCCGGCGACATGTACGCGATGGTTCCTACAGCCGTGCCGGGACTCGTCAGACGGTCGGGGTCAACCTCCGCAGTGGCAAGTGTTGGCTCGTTGCCACTCGCGCTTTTGGGTGTACTGACCTTAGCCAACCCGAAGTCCAGAATCTTTGCCTGCCCCCTATTCGTGACGAAGATGTTCGCAGGCTTGATGTCGCGGTGGATGATTCCTTTGGAGTGTGCCGCGTCCAAAGCGTCGGCGATCTGGATGTCGAGATCGAGCACCGCCTCGATCTCCAGCGGCTTGCCACCAATGCGGTGTTTGAGCGTCATGCCGTCGAGATATTCCATGACGATGAACGACTGACCGTTGTGCTTCCCGATTTCGTGAATGGTGCAGATGTTCGGGTGGTTCAATGCAGACGCAGCACGAGCTTCGCGCCTGAAGCGCTCCAACGCCTGTGGGTCTTTTGCAAAATCATCGGGAAGGAATTTCAGGGCAACGAAGCGTCCGAGTTCCGTGTCCTCAGCTTTGTAGACGACACCCATCCCGCCCCCGCCTAGCTTCTCGATGATGCGATAGTGCGAGATGGTCTGGCCAAGCATTGCTGGAAAACCGCTCTTGTCGAGGCATGTTAGGCCGTGGTCATAGGCAAGTCAACGAACGGAACTCAGGTGGGTCGGTGGGAACATGGCTTACCACAAATTTAGTGTACTCAATGGTAAATGCGGTTACCGGAAACTTGAGGTACGGGGACTGGACTTGTCCGGTAACGCGTGCTTACCGGACTTAGCCAGAGGATGCACCACGTTTAGTTGAAACCTAAGAATAAGAAGCAGCGGCTCTCGCCCGAACACGGATAAAGTTCTGGTTGCGAATTCCTTTTAAAGGAGAGAGCCGCCGTGAGAAACAATTACCAGAGTAAGAAGCATAAGTCCAATCACAACTTCGGAGTTGTCCGAGTGCAAGAAGAGTTGTTGGTGCGGGTGCCGTTGCCGATGGCCGAGGTGTGGGCGGAGATGCAAGCGCAGGTGGAAGAGCTGACGAATTTCGAGTCGCTGACTATTCTGGGATCGCGAATCCGGAGTCTTGATGGGTTGGCTCCACTGCTTGAACTATGCTCCTTACGGTCAGTTGACTTGGGAAAATTCCTGTCAGCATGCGGTATCGAAAATCTTGTTCGATTGGGGTAGCTTGAAATCAGCACTTGTCGCAAAGTCAGCTCTATCGACGCAGTGTCGCCGCTGACAAAGCAGTTAGCCAATGTCACGGTTGACTTGGGTTATGAGGGTTCCTGTACAGAATGACGTCACGAGTCTGGCAGACTATCGAGGGAAGCCTATACGCCGAACCAATTCCCCGTATTTCGGGTCGGAACGGAAGGGATCGAAAGCGGGGTCAGTCCTTAGCCAATAAATGAGCGCCTGTGAGCGAGCCAGAAACGCCTTCTCCAGCCAAACGAAGGCGTTTTCCTTGTCACCCACGCGAGCATAGAGCGCCGCAAGATCGTAGGGTTCACCGGGATTCTTCTTCCATTCCGAGCGTTGTCGCTCGAGATTCACGCGCCAATAGCCCTGAAAGCCGAGACTCTTGTACGCGATGCGAAGACGCTCGGCGCTTTGAGCCGCAGCTTTTTTGGGTTGCCCATAGAGAACAGCCGTTTCCTCCTGCAAATCAATCGCCTTGGAGAAGTCGCCTTTCCGCTCGTACGCCGCGTTCATGATCCATCGCGCAAGGCCGTTCAAGTGATCCATGGCCAGCAGTTTCCGCGCATCTTCGATCGCAACGTCGTAATTGCGCCCCGTGAGCAGGGGAGTTAGAGCAAGCGCGTTAGCGACCGGAGAGAGCGGGTCCATTTGCTGGACCTTTTTCATCTCGGCGATGGATTCCTCGATACGATTTCCCTCCGCGAGGTACATGCCGTACCAGAGGGGAGGCCACGAAGTGCTTGGGTGTAGCTCCAGTGACCGATGAAATTCCGTTTCAGCTTCCGGAAAATTCCACTCATAAACATATTTAACCCAGGCCAATGAGCTATGAGCCTGGCTAAGACGCTCATCTATTTCGAGAGCCTTCATAGCCGCTTGGCGGGCCTTGGGAAGTCCTTCCTGACCTGGAATTACGTTAGTCGCGGCCGCCCAGCAGTACGTCTCCGCCAAATCCGCATAAGCCTGGGCGTATCGTGGTTGCAACTCGATGGCCCGACGGAAATTCACCACGGCCTTTTCGAAGCCATCGGGAGTTATTTGAGACGCATAATAGCGGCCCCGTACATAAGCGTCGTAGGCTTCCGGGTCAGAAGGCTGGATGCTCGCCAAACGGGCTTGCTCTTCCGGGGTTAGCGAAACCCGGATCTCACGTGCAATTGAGCGCGCAACCCGGTCTTGCAACGAGAACATGTCGGTTAGGTCTCCCTGGTAGCTGTCAGCCCAAAGATGTCTCTCCGGAGAAGTGCTAAGCAATTGCGCGGTAACCCGCACGCGATTGCCAGAGCGCAGGACCGTTCCTTCGACGATCGCATCCACGTTGAGTTCTTTGGCAATCACGCCGAGCGGTTTGCGCGCTCCTTTGTACGGTGTCACGGAGGTGTGAGAAATGACCCGCAGTTCGCCAACCTTGGCCAGTTCGGTGATGAGCTGATCCGTCATACCATCCACGAAGTACTCCTGCTCTGGATCCTTGGACAGGTTCTCGAGTGGGAGAACGGCGATCGCGTGAATTTCCACAGCGGGGGAGCGGGCAAAGATGCGGATGCGAAGCTTGTCAGCGTCAAGCCAGAGCAACACCGCCGCTAGACCGGCCAAAGCAAGACCGGCGATCAGCTTCCACGACTTTCTCGTTTTGGAGCGAGGAGCATCCGCGCGCTGCTCGACCGTCTCGAAGGCACAGATCGGAGGTTGCTCAAGTGAATTTGACGGAGCCGACGCCGGCGGCGCAATACTTCCAATGAACCGATAGCCACGCCGAGGGATAGTTTCGATGAAGTGAGGGCTCTCGGCGGAATCACCCAAAAGTTCCCGCAAGCGATTCACCGCTTTTTTAAGGGCCAGTTCGTAATCGACGAACGTGTTGCCAGGCCAGATGCGCTGCCGTAGCTCCTCTCGCGTCACGATTTCCTGAGGACGTTCCAGCAAAGCCTGCAACACTTGGAAGGCTTGACCCGCGAGCTTTAGCCGCATTCCCGATTTGCGTACCTCTCCAGAGCCCAGGTCCACCTCAAAAACGCCGAACCGTACTACCCGAGACGGGCTGGGGCTGGTGGCAATGGCGGACTCCGATTAAAGGCGGGGATTACGTACAGGAAGTTTATCACAAATGATCTTAGACGAAGCTAGCCGTGAGGAAGAACCTGCGACCATTGGGCCCGCAGATTCAATGGCTTCCAACGGAACCAACAAACCACTGACATGGTTCTTGATCTCGTTTCGCGCTTGAGCGAGTGTGCGTCAGCGGTAAGAGAGAACGACCCAGCAGCTTCAGCGTGGCTAGCGTTCTCACACCGACAAAGGAGATCGTCATGATTGGAAGAATCACTCGCATCGCGTTATTCGCTTCCGTCGCAGTCTTGGTATCCGCTCTGTTTGCCAGCAGTGGCGGCCATCCAGCCGCGAAAGCCCAGCCTCATATGAATTCGGACCGCCACTGCAAATCCGTTGGCGGCAGTATCATCACCAATTTTGGCGCGGTCGATCCGAACACCACTCTGGGCCCGGCGACGGGAGATTTGGGCGGCGCGGTCGCTGCTACGTTGACGGCACCGCCGGCGGCTGGTCCACTGGGCACGGTAATTTTCCACATCCAGCATCACTGGGTTACCAACTCGGGCGACAACATCTTCTTCGAACCGGCCATTGCCACGACGCAGCCTATTTCCCAAACGTTGTTCGCGGTTATCACTTATCACGTCAATATCAGCGGCGGCACAGGGAAATTCGCTGGAGCTACGGGTGAGCTGGACAACATCGGCGAAGCCGATTTGGTGCGTGGTACGGCGTTCCGTTATTCCGGCCAAGTGTGTTTCGCCGACCCTGACTAGCCCTGGTCATCCCGGGAACGGCCCTCGGCGCTCCCGGGATACACTCTTTCCGCCAAACATGTAAAGCTGAACCCTACATTACCTATCGTGCGAGAGCAGCTTGAGATCTTCGAGAAGGCTTCCAGTTAATAGGGCAGGTGATAGCCACTCCCAATGAATCCGCGGCCAGATCCTTCCATGAGTTGACCGGCCAATGTGCGCTCATTTTTCGGTGGGATTAATTTTCTTATCGCACAATTCGCGGAGCAGTGCAACCCAACTTTCACCTGGGATGACGGGCCCCTCTGGAAGGAGTCGATCTCGCCGGGACTTGCGGCCAGAAGAGGGTCTTCCACCTTCTATCAAGGAGCTCAACTGAAGGAGGAGCAACTCAGCTTTCTTTACGTCTCGGTCCCTCAGATCGGCCGGTTAACCATGAGAAGGCCGGTATGAGTCAAGTGTGTTTTCTGTTTTTTCTCTTTTTTTCCTGTAAGGATGTTTTTGTTCTTCTCTTCCTCTCTGTGAGCTCCTGGTAAACGCGGAAACCGGACAAGTGCCGATCACGGATTCCAGCATGTTACGGAAGTGAGAGAAGCTTTCCGGGCCGATCCGTGAGTTCTCGGTACAACCTTTTTATCGCTTCCCGCAACGAAGGGGTGTATCCTGCGTTTCTTGACGCGATGAACAGATGCATCGGATTTCCGAATCGGAGCGTACGCGAGCGGAGCGCTGTTTTCTCGGCCCGATCTGGAGCCGAAAATGAAGGGGATATGAACTTTACTCCTCGAGCCAAGAAAAACATTCTGCGCGCGGCGATGATTGCGCTGTTGTTATTCGCCGGAGGCAGTTCGTCACGCGCCACTGATCAGCCGCGCGCCGCGAGCGTAAACCGGCCAAGCGGGACAACTACCGTCGGAATGATCGAGATTCCCGCTGTAGGTCTCGCGACAAGGGTGCTCGAAGGTTCCAATGCACCTACACTCCGGCTGGCCGTTGGACACATCCCGGGCACCGCTCTTCCCGGTCCCTCCGGCAACGTCGGCCTTGCGGGCCATCGGGATACCTTCTTTCGTCCCTTGCGAAAGATCAAGGTAGGAGACGAGATTCGGTTTACCACCGTGGCGGGCACGTTCAAATATCGAGTTATTTCTCTCCGCGTTGTTCTTCCCGATGCCATTGAGGTTTTGAATGACACGCGACTGCCGACGCTAACGTTGGTTACGTGTTACCCCTTCGATTTCATTGGCATCGCCCCACAGCGGTTGATTGTTCATGCCGAGATGGTCCGCAATTCCCTGAACTGAACCAGATCCCATTGTCCGGTTACGCGGGCGGTCTCAATGGGTCGACGCAACACTCGCTTGAAGTCTACTCACAGGAGTCTCGAAGGCGCGACATTCAGGGTAGTGTAACGCAACCCGTCCTTAG
>DATFZQ010000067.1:0-3363 GCA_035314345.1 Candidatus Acidiferrum sp. | reverse complement strand
GCACCAGGGATCTTCGCCGAGCGGGGTTTGGCCTACGGTTCGAGGATCGATAATTACATCGGTTTTTAGGACGGGCTCAAAATTGGTTCGGCTCAGGTTCGAAGATGCGGTCTGCAGGGCGTAGAGGAGCAGACCGGCAGTCTTGGGGTCCAGTTGTCCGCTTAGGATCAGGCGCATTACCTGCATTAACGAGACCTGGATGGAGTTAGCGTCTTCGAGCACGGGGAGATCGAGCGCGGCGCGTCCTCGACGGGCGCGGTTGGCGTTAAGCACGATGCGGGTTTCTTGCCAGCGTTTGTGAAAATAGCAGAAGTGATTGCGTCTTAGGGCGGGCGATCCGCACTGGGTGCCGTTGACTCTGAGGTGCTCGCAACGGGGAATGCTAGCGGGATATAACGACATAATTGGTCTCCACCCCCCTCCCCCCTGATCTTTTGGAATCAGAGGGATAGCGGGGGACTAGGGTTGAAATCTTTGAGTTAAAAGGAGTTACGGGGAAAATCTTGAAAAGAAACGGGTTGTGGGTGGGGAGGGCATTTCGGGGGATGAGCTATATATTTGTTATCTGCTATAGCTAGAATGAAGTCAAGGAAAATGCGAAGAAAAAGAGTGGTGGGGGCCCGAAATGGGAAGAAGGGACCGGGCTCGGGACAATACGCGAGATCGGATCGCAGTGGAGAGCGCCTCGCGAGGACAGGCTGGAAAATCCCGCCCAAGCGGACCTTGGACGGTCCACCCGGCCCCCATTGCAGGTCAATGAGCGCTATCGGGATGTTAGTGCGCCGGGCTAAACCGGTATGAAGCAGAGGAGGAAGAAGCCTTACAAAGAAGGAGTAACGATCCACTTTGGCCCCGAGTTTTGCGTTGGGCATCGCGAGGTGCACGACGAAGCGTAAACAGCATTCGACCGCACCCAGGGCGCGGTCACCGGGGACAGAAACTTGGCGGGAGGCGGCGGATTTGAGAACCTGCTGTTGGACGAGGTTCGGCAAGCTAAAGCCGATTCCCCATTGGTGCTAAGTGCCCGATAGACAGCATGGCTCCGGTCATTGCGATCACTGGCATGGTGGCAGCCCGTTGTGCTGAACGATGGGCCGACCCCGTTGGAGAGATTCTTAAACCAATCGCAGCCGGGCCGAGCCTGGTCCATTTTCCAGGAAGGAGAGCGAAGATGGGAGCAGGCAAGATGAACCGAAAGCAGAGGAAGGAGTTGGGACGGCGATTACAATCGGCGAACCCCGGTCTGGAGGTGGTGCATCCGCGCGCCGCAGGGATTGATGTGGGCAATGGCGCGCATTACGTGGCAGTACGCCCGGAACAAGATGCCGAGCCAGTCCGTAGGTTCGAGTGCTTCACAGCGGACTTGCATCGAATGGCGGATTGGTTAGAGGCATGCGAAGTCAAAACAGTGGCGATGCAGTCGACGGGTGTCTATTGGATTCCACTGTACGAGATCCTGGAACAACGTGGCTTCGAGGTCTACTTGGTAAACGCACGACACACTAAGAATCTACCGGGGCGCAAGAGCGACGTGCAAGAGAGCCAATGGCTGTTAAAGCTTCACACCCATGGCCTGCTCAACAACTCGTTCCAGCCTACGGCGGAAATCCGGGTGGTGCGGACGTATTGGCGGCAACGGGGAGAACATGTGCGCGGTGCGTCGACCTGCATCCAGCGCATACAGAAGGTGTTGACGCAGATGAATGTGCAATTGGCGAACGTGATCAGCGATCTGAGTGGACTGACCGGACAAGCCATCGTGCGCGCGATTCTGGTGGGCGAGCGCGATCCGAGGAAACTGGCGGAACTGAGCCATCCCCGGATTCGGGCGGGGCGAGAACAGATCGCCAAGAGTCTGGAGGGCAACTGGCGCTCCGAACTACTGTTTGTGCTGAAGCAGGAAATGGAGATGTATGACACCTATCAGCACAAAATCGCCGAATGCGACCGGGAACTGGAAGCGACGTTGAAGCAGTTTGCCGCACCTGAGCGGGCATCGACGGAGCAACCAAAGATACCCAACGCCAAGAAGGCGAAGCGGATCCAAAGGAATGCGCCTGGTTTCAACCTCACCAGCGAATTGCATCGAATCACCGGAGTGGACCTTAGCAGAATCGATGGCGTCAACGCGATCGTGGCGCAGACGATTATCAGCGAAGTGGGACTGGATATGACCCGCTGGAAAACCGAGGCGCACTTCGCTTCTTGGCTGGGATTGTGTCCAGACAATCGCATCAGCGGAGACAAAGTGCTAGCGAGAGGCACGCGCCACGTAATCAACCGAGCGGCGACGGCGTTGCGAATGGCCGCCACCACATTGATCAAAAGCCAGAGTTACCTGGGCGCGCAATATCGTCGCTTGCGAACCAAGCTGGGAGCGCCGAAGGCGATCACCGCGATGGCTCACCGGCTCGCCCGGCTGGTATTCCGCATGCTGAAATACGGTCAAGAGTACGTCGACAAGGGCACTCAGTATTACGAGCAAAAACATCGTGAACAACAACTTCACTTGCTCAAGAAGAAAGCTGCAACCCTAGGCTTCCAAGTCGTTGAAACCGGAGTGGCGTGAAGGGGAGTTTCTGGAGAGAGGATAGGCGGGGTGGGTATTCAGCTCCGAAAAGATGCAATCCGGACGCCGACGTCCTTGCTATGCGCGGAAGGCAACATGAACAGGCGCGATAGCGCGAGCTCCTGTTCAGTCCGGCGTAGTCGAAGACCCCAGACACGCCTAGAAACTTCATGCACGAGAACCGGGAGACCTCGGAGACACCTACGGCTCAACCAGGCCGTAGGTCGGCGGGCGAAGGCCAGAGCCACAAGGCCCGCGTGTACGTCTACGAGGAGTCACACAGCGGCATACTACCGATGAACCATTCGAACAAAGACGGAACATCGCCAGCGGAGAGTGGGGAGGGAAGGCCGCTGATCAAGGAGAACGCTGGTCAACCTAACACGTACCCGACGCAGAGCGGGAAGGGCGTGTCCCAAGGGCTGGCGGGCGTGCGGAAAGCAGCAAGGGAAAATAAGGAGATGAAGTTCACCGCCTTGCTCCACCATCTGACAGTCGATCTGCTCCGGGAAAGCTTTTACTCCCTAAAGAGGAAGGCCGCACCCGGAGTGGACGGCGTCACTTGGCAGGAGTATGAAGACGGGCTCGAGAATCGATTGATCGATCTTCATGACCGAGTTCATCGCGGAGCTTACCGAGCGCAACCGTCGAGAAGGGTGTACATACCGAAAAGTGATGGACGACAACGCCCATTAGAAGTCGCGGCTCTGGAAGACAAGACTGTCCAACAGGCCGTGGTCACCATCCTCAATCAGATTTACGAGGAAGACTTTCTCGGTTTCTCCTATGGGTTT
>DATFZQ010000066.1:0-16036 GCA_035314345.1 Candidatus Acidiferrum sp. | reverse complement strand
ACTTTCCTTGCCTTCTTCGAGAAAACGTTGCCGCCACAGAATGACGGTATGGCGGTTCACCTGTAACTGACGGGCAATGGCGCTATCAGAACGCCCTTCCGCTGCGGCCAGCACGATGCGGCTCCGCAGCGCCACTTGCTGGGGAGTTCCATGGGCCGACAACCATCCCTGAATCTCTTCCTGATCACCAATATCCAGACTCAGGACAGGAGCGGATCGAGGCATGAAGCCACGATACACCAAGCCATTCTATTTGTCTAGTCATTTGTTGGACATTACACTAGCCACATCAAGTCCTTCCGCTTCTCCCTTCATTAAGCATTTTAGTTTCATTGACTTACTTTCCTTCCGCCCCACAATCTCACCGCTTCATGGTCCCCCGTTTCAAAAAACGCTTGACAGAGCTTCCGGCCCCCTGTATTCAACCAGCTGGTTGAATACAAATGCCCTCTGACCGGCTCACATCTACCTTAGCCGCGCTTGCCGATCCCACTCGGCGCGCCATCCTTGCGCACTTGATGTCCGGCGAAGCGACCGTCACGGAGCTCGCCGAGCCTTTTGAGATGAGTTTTGCCGCCGTCGCAAAGCACATCAAAGTGTTAGAAGAAGCCGGACTTATTAGCCGCGGCCGCGCCGCTCAGTGGCGTCCCTGCCGCATCCACCCTGCCCCTCTTAAGGAGGTAGCGGACTGGGTAGAGAATTATCGTATGGCGTGGGAACAGCGTCTCGATCGCTTGCATGACTACCTAGCCGAGGTCCAAGCCAAGGAGAAGAAACGTGGCCGAAACAAGAAGTAGTTCCGCCGCTGGCCAAGCCAGGCAAGAACTCCTCCTTACGCGCATCTATGGCGCGCCGCGCGGACTTGTCTTCAAGGCCTGGACCGATGCTAAGCAGATGGCACGATGGTGGGGACCACGCGGTTTCACCAACCCCGTGTGCGAATTGGACGTGCGGCCCGGCGGGCTCATTCGAATCGACATGCGCGGGCCCAATGGCACGATCTATCCGATGAAAGGCATTTTTCACGAAATTGTCGAGCCCGAGCGACTGGTCTTTACAAGCACTGCGATGGAGGATGAACACGGGAAACCGCTGCTGGAAATCCTCAACACTCTGACTTTCGAGAATTACAACGGCCTCACGAAGCTCACACTTCATGCTCGACTCGTGACTAAGGATTTCCAGCTAACTCCTCAAGTCGCCGCCGCACTAGCTGGCATGGAGCAGGGCTGGAGCGAGAGCCTGTATCGCCTCGGCGATGATCTCGATAATTCTCTCAAGGCGCTCTTGGCCGGGCGCGAAATCGTCATCTCGCGTGTGTTCGACGCGCCGCGGGAGGTTGTCTGGGATGCCTGGACAGATCCAAAACAGGTCGTGCAGTGGTGGGGGCCACGCGGCTTCACGACTACGATTCACGAAATGGATGTAAAGCCCGGCGGTACGTGGCGACACACCATGCACGGGCCTGGTGGGATGAACTACCCGAACAAGAGTGTTTTTCTCGAGGTCGCAAAACACGAGCGCATTGTCTATTCGAACGCCGGAGGCAAGGAGGGAGGCCCCGGTACGAATTTTACAGCGACGTGGACTTTTGAAGTCGAAGGCGACCAGACCAAAGTCACCATTCGCATGGTGTTCGATTCGGCGCAGGCGCGTGAGCATGTGGTCAAGGAATTTGGAGCGATCGAAGGCGGCAAACAAACTCTCCAGCGTCTTGGGGAATATCTTGTAGATTCACGTCGTTAAAGTTTAGCTAATTGGCAGGCCAACTATGATTCTCCGACAGTCTTCTTTCTTCCCACCGCTGTCGTACGGCAACAAGAAGTTGTTCCTTGCCGGTTCGCATTTGGCGGACCAAGGGCTGGTTGCCGGTCTCTTCATGGCGCGCCGCCCAGAGGACCATTTCCGTAAGCACCGGCGCCAAGTCAATCCCTTTGGGAGTCAGCGTGTAAATCATTTTTCGTCCATCGGCGGGATCTCGTTCCGTCTCGATAATTCCGTAGGATTCCAGCCGGCGGAGACGGTCGGTCAAAATATTGGTGGCGATTTTTTCGTCGGAGTGGAGAAATTCATTAAAAGTGCGGTATCCGCGAAGCATCATGTCGCGCAGGATCAAGAGAGACCACCGGTCGCCCAGCATTTCCACCGAGGCGTTCAACGGGCATCCGGAACGGCGCTTGGGCGCCGCTTTCTTTTTTTGCATGGAGCTAGGGTAGCAATTATTACTTGCACTTTGCAAGTAAGATTGGCAGACTGATTTTTTCGGAGGAGAAAGAAAGGCTTGACATATTCCTATATCGGAATGTATTGTGGCGGTCATGGCGAGAGCCGCAACCACTTCCGATGCTTTCAACGCTGTCGCTGAGCCGCGGCGGAGAGAGATACTCAACTACCTGGCGCTGCAGGAAAGGCCGGTGGGAGAGATTGTGGATGCTTTGGAGATGGAGCAGCCTTCCGTTTCGAAGCATCTGCGCGTCTTAAGAGATGTTGGACTGGTGCATGTGCGGCGCGACGGGCGGCAAATGTTGTACAGGACGAATGCCGAGGCGATCCGGCCTTTGCATGCGTGGGCAGGGACATTTGAGCGATATTGGAAGCACCAGCTGATGCGGGTGAAAGAACGGGCCGAGGAGAAACAAGCCAGATAGCACCTGAGTTAAAACGAATGTTGCATCAAGAGTGGAAACATAAGTCGCAGCGAAACGTCGTAGTCAGGAAGGAGAGAACAAAATGCAATTGAGTCCCTATCTTTTATTCAACGGCCAATGCGAGGAAGCGTTCAAATTTTACGAGAAAGCCCTCGGGGGCAAAATCGAAGCAATCTCCAGGTTCGGAGAATCCCCCATGGCACATCATGTGCCGGCGGAATGGGCGAACAAAGTCATGCACGCGAGTTTGAATATTGACGGCATGATCTTGATGGGTTCCGATCCGCCGCCTGGGCGTTATCAACCGCCGCAAGGTTTCTCGGTAGCACTCGCTACGAAAGATCCCGCAGAAACCGAACGCATCTTTCATGCATTGGAGCAAGGCGGGAGAGTAGAGATGCCAGTTCAGAAGACGTTTTGGTCGGCGCGATTTGGGATGCTGGTGGATCAGTTTGGGATTCCATGGATGGTGAATTGCGAGCAGGCTGCGGAGGCGGCAGGATAAGGAACTGTGTTCGCGCCTGAATGTTTGGGCGGATTGCTGCAAGACGTGGACAGAAGACTGGGAATGAACAAGCCCCGCTTCTGCAGGCGCTGTCCGGGGGACACGGTTTTTGATTTTGTACGAATGAAGTAAGGAGAAGCACCATGAATTTCAAACCTGCGCTGTTCCTGCAAGACCTGAAAGTTGCCCTCCGCTCACTTTTTCGCGCAAAGGGCCTGGCCATCACGGTAATCCTCACGCTGGCGTTGGGTATCGGCGCCAACGCGGCCATCTTCACGCTGGTTCGCGGCGTTCTTCTACGTCCGCTCGTGAATCGCGACGAAGACCGCCTCATTTATATTCGCCAGAGCGCGCCCGGCATTGGCAGCCCGAACACCTATTTTTCCGTACCGGAACTGAAGGACATTGAATCCGGCGTCAGAAGTATTAGTGAGTTCGGCGATTTCTCGACCATCCCCTTTACGATGGTCGGCCTCGGTGAGCCGCGCGAAGTTCAAGCCGGCGTTGCCGGTGGTACGTATTTCGAGGTGATGGGTCTTCATCCGGTCCTCGGCCGTCTCATCGGTCCGCAAGACGACGGCCCTAAGGCCGATGGGGTCGTCGTTCTAACCTACCGGTTCTGGACTTCCGCTCTTCATAGTGATCCGAATGTCCTCGGCAAAACCGTACGCCTCGGCAGCGGTCCGAATGGGACTCGAAGCGGCACGATCATCGGCGTGCTTGAACCTTCTATCCCTTATCCCGCCGACACCGAGATTATCGCCAACGTCGTGACCAGCCCGCATCATCTCTCCGCGACCATGGTGGATGGCCGCGTCCATCGCATGACGGAACTATTCGGCCGGCTCGCACCTGGGGCCACGCTGGAACAGGCGCGTGCCGAGCTCCGCACGGTTTACAACTCGATGACCGTGCAGCATCCGGACGGGAATTATTCGAAACAGGCGGATTTCCAGATCAGCGCCACGCGCCTGCGCGAGCAGATTACTTCTGGAGCGCGCACCGTTCTCCTCGTTCTGCTTGCGGCTTCCGGACTCGTCTTCATCATCGCGGTTTCTAATGTCGCCAATCTTATCCTGGCGCGCTCGGTTCGCCGCGAAGGTGAACTCTCGATTCGTGCTGCTCTCGGCGCCAGCACCTCAACGCTGCGTCGTACGCTTCTCGCGGAGAGTCTGCTTCTGTGCGGCGCAGGAGCTCTTCTGGGCGTTCTCATTGCGCGGCCCATGGTGGCCATCCTTGCTCGCTACGCGTCGCGCTTCTCCATCCGCGCTCTTGATCTGACCGTTGACTCCAGCATGCTGTGGGTTGGCGCTGGCCTAGCGATAATCGCGGCTATCCTGCTGGCGTTTGTTCCGCGCCTGCCTTCCGCGACCTCTTCCCAGGGATTCGGCCTTGCGACGGGGAGCGTGCGCATTACGGGTGGCACCAATCGCCGTCTGCGTCTCTTCGCCATGACGCAAATCGCCGCTTCTTTCCTGCTGCTCGCGGGCGCCAGCATGCTGCTTAAGACGCTTCTCGACATGCAAAACGCGCGTACCGTTCTCGACGCGAACCGCGTGCTTGCCGTCAACGTTCCGGTGGACTCCTACGGCAAGAAACCCGAAGAGATAAACCACTTCTATGAGGAAACGATTCGCCGGGTCTCCGCATTGCCCGGGGTCGATGCCGTCGCCGTCGGCGATGCCGTACCCTGGCGAGACACACAATTCAACTTCCAACTGCAATTCTCAGGCGATGGCCACGTGAAAGGTCCCGGCGAAGAGGATCCGCGAACACAGGTCCGTACCGTTTCCCCTGGATTTTTCGCGGCGCTCCATGTGCCCATTCTTGAAGGACGCGATTTCAACGACCTTGATCGCCAGGACAAGGAGCCCGTGGTGGTCATCAGTCAAAGCGTTGCGCAGCGCATGTTCCCCGGCCGGGATCCACTTAACCGCCATCTCTGGTGGACCGATCCGGTGATTGCGTTCATCGGCATGGAGTCTACTCCGCGCCGTATCGTCGGAGTGGTCGCCGACGTTGACGACACACACGTCATCCCCTCTCCTACACTTACTGTCTACGACCCCATGGAACAGCAGGGCCTTTTCGGAGGCCGGCTTTTTGTGCATACGCACTCCGATCCGTACGCGCTGGTTACGCCCATTGTGCAGCTGATCCGCACTATGTCTGCCGACCAGCCGGTTGAGAAAGCGGCCACGCTTGAGGACATCCGCGCCGAGGTACTCACTCCAGATCGTTTGAACTCGCTCGTCTTCGGTGGATTCGCCCTCGTGGCTCTCGCCATTGCGATCGTCGGTGTTGCAGGCGTCCTGGCGTTTTCCGTCAGCGCCCGCACGCGCGAATTCGGTATCCGACTGGCCATTGGCTCGCAGCCAAGCCGTCTCCTGGCAGGAGTCATTCGCGAGGGTGCGGTTATGGCCGCCGTGGGCATCGTGGTTGGCGCGATTGGCGGATACATCCTGGCGCGACTGGCAGGCAGTTATCTCCTGGACATGAAAATGCCGAGCCCCTTGCCGGTGTTGGCTTCGGCCTTCATTTTGCTCGTTGCTGCCGTTGCTGCGTCGGCGCTCCCGGCGGCTCGTGCTGCGCGCGTGGACGTCATCCAAGCGCTCCGGGCCGAGTGACGCTCGAGCTACCTTCCGAACAACAATGCCGGCCTGCTGGCCGCTGTGCTACTCTTTGCGCCCGTGCGAGGGTAAAAGTACCCAAGGCGGAACAAACGAGGAGAGTGGCATGATCCGGCGAACAAAATTGATTGCGCAGGTTGGTGTCGCTGCATGTGTGATGCTTTCGATTTGCTCTGCGACTCCAGCGCAAGAAAAGGACAAAGCTGCTGTAAAGAAAACAGCGATTCGCGCGGGACGCTTGATTGACGGCAAGAGCGACACGCCCTTCCTCAACGCTCTGATCCTCATTGAAGGCGACAAAATTGTTTCCGTTTCCGCCGGAGGAACGCCACCTGCCGGAGTGGAAGTCATCGATCTATCGAAAGCGACCGTGCTGCCGGGGTTCGCCGATGTTCACACGCACGTCCTGCTCAATGGAGACATCACGGCGGCAGATTACGACGAGCAAATCCTGAAACAATCCACTCCCTATCGCGCGATTCTTGCCGCGCGGAATGCACGCATTGCGCTCGAAAACGGTTTCACTTCTATTCGCGATGTGGAAACTGAAGGCGCGATGTACGCCGACGTGGACGTCAAGACCGCTATCGCCAGAGGCGAAGTCCCCGGCCCGCGCATGCAGGTTGCTACTCGCGCCATGGCTCCAACCGGGATGTATCCGCTGCTCGGTTATTCGTGGGAGTTGAAAGTTCCGGTCGGAGTGCAGACTGTGGATGGCGTCGAGGGCGCGCGCAAAGCCGTGCGCGAGCAAGTGATGTACGGCGCGGACTGGATCAAGTATTACTCGGACCGGTGGTATCACTTTGGAGATGACGGCGTGCTGTACAGCATGGTGAATTTCACCGACGAGGAAGCAAAGGCAATTGTGGACGAAACGCACCGGCTCGGGAAGAAAGTCGCAGCGCATTGCATCGGGTCTGACGGAATAGCCGCTGCGTTGCGCGCGGGGGTGGATACCATTGAGCATGGCGACGGTTTTACCGAAGCGCTTCTTGATGAGGCCGCCCGAAAAGGCGTGTATTGGGTGCCGACGATTACAGTGGGCGCCTACGTCGCACCGGGCCGCGGGGGAAATTGGGTGAGAATGGTGGACCTGGAAAAAACGGCGTTCCAAAAAGCGCTAAAGAAAAATGTAAAGATCGCTCTTGGGACCGACGCGGGCGGCTTCGATTGGAAACAATTGAATGAAGCGGAAGAGTTCGTGTACTACGCGAACTACGGGATGACGCCGATGCAGGCGATTCGCGCTGGCACGGTGGTTCCTGCGGAACTGCTCGGTTGGAGCGACAAAGTTGGGACTATCGAGGCAGGGAAGTGGGCAGACATTGTGGCAGTCAGCGGTGATCCGCTCAAAGACATCACTGAACTGAAGCGCGTAAAATTCGTGATGAAGGCTGGAACGGTCTACAAGAACGAGGTGCACTAGCCAGGAAAGGGAGGCCAACGACAGTTTGGCCGCCTACCGTTGGACCGCGCTGCGCGTCTAACAACGCTGGAATTCATCAGCAAGAAGCGGAAGACGACAATGCAAACTCTCTGGCAGGACTTGAAATTTGCTTTGCGGATGTTGAGGAAGAATCCGGGATTCACGGCAGTGGCGATTCTTACGCTGGCGCTGGGAATTGGCGCGAACACCGCGATCTTCAGCGTTGTCAATACCGTTCTGCTGGAACCGCTTCCTTACAGAGATCCTGGACGGATCATCAACTTGTCCGGAATGGATCTCAAGACGAAAGCCAGCGGAGCATTCCTGTCGTATACGAAATACGCGCAAATCCAGGAGCAAAACAAAACTCTTGAGAGCATCGCGGGTTTCTATCCGCTCACACTTAGTTTGGTGACGGAGCGCGAACCGGAAGCCGTCAACGGAGCGCGCGCTTCCATCGATTTTTTCCGCGTATTGGGAATTTCTCTGGCCCGCGGGCGAACTTTTTTGCCGGAAGAGGAGCGGGACGGAGGCGCGGACGTCGCGGTCATCTCGGACGGATTCTGGCACAGTCATTTCGCGGGCGATGCGGCGGTGCTTGGCAAGGCGTTGGTGCTTGACGGGAAAAACGCGACCATCGTCGGCGTCCTTCCGTCAAGTTTCCATTTTCCGCTCCAGTTTCCCGAGCCGGACGTTTGGCTTCCTCGGCCTTCAGAGACGGTTCTGCTGACTCCCGCGCAGATTCGCAGCGGCGCGAGCTACTTCAACGTGATAGCGCGATTGCGCCAAGGGGAAACTTTGGCGCGCGCGAGGGCGGAACTCGACGCCATCAATGCGAGTTATAAACAGCAGTTCGGAAGCAATGTGGACGCCACGAAGTTCGGAATTTTTGGGCAGACTCTCGAAGACAGTCTCGTGGGTGGCCTGCGGCCTTCGCTTCTCGTGCTTCTGGCTGCTGTGGGGTTCGTGCTTTTGATTGCTTGCGCGAATGTCGCCAATCTTTTGCTTGCTCGAGCTACCGCGCGCGAAAGGGAAATCGCCGTGCGAAAGGCGCTCGGGGCTTCCGGCGGACGGTTGGTGCGCCAGTTACTGAGCGAGAGCATTTTGCTTTCAGTGTGCGGAGGCGCGCTTGGGGTTCTGCTTGCCGCCGCGTTGCTGCCTGCGGTGCGTTCGATCAGTCCGGGTACCGTGCCACGCCTTGGCGAAGCGAGGATCGACGGCGTGGTGCTGATTTTTTCGCTGCTTCTTTGCGTCGCCACGGGAATTGTCTTCGGACTTGTTCCCGCGCTGCAAACATCGAAGAAAGATCTTCATGAAACTCTCAAGGAAGGCGGCCGCGGTTCGTCGGAAGGTGGGGGACGCGGGCGCTTGCGCGGCGCGCTCGTCGTGGCGGAGATCGGGATCGCGCTTGTGCTGATGACTGGGGCGGGGCTCTTGATGCAGAGTTTTGCGCGATTGATGCAGGTCAATCCGGGATTCTCGCCGAAAAACCTAACGGCTTTTCCGTTGACGCTTCCGCCTAGCCGGTACTCGAAACCGGAACTTCAGGCGCAGTTCTATCGGCAACTTCTGGAGCGCGTGAGAGCGATGCCGGAAGTGCTAGCGGCCGGCATTACGAGTTATCTGCCGCTTGCTGGAGCAGCGCGTTTTGTTTTTGTGTGTCCGGAAGGCCGTGTTTGTGAGGGAGTTGGAAAAGACCCGACGAGTGCGGTGCGGCAAGTCAGCGGCGGGTATTTCGAGACGGTTCGAACGCCGCTGCTCAGTGGCCGCACCATTGATGAGCAGGACATTGCAGGTGGAGCGCCCGTCGTCGTCATCAACGAGACTGCCGCCAATCATTTTTTTTCCGGGCAGAATCCCATCGGCAAACATCTCGCCAATTCGCGCGACATGGTGCAACGGGAGATCGTTGGCGTCGTCGCCGATGTGAAATTCAACGCTCTGGACGCCGCCAATGTGGAAGAGATGTATCTGCCCATGGCGCAGGTTCCTTGGCCCAAAACAACGCTACTTGTGAGGTCGGAAACCAACCCGCAATCTCTTGTTGCCGCGTTGCGCGGAAAGATTGCGGAGGTCGATCCGAATCTTCCTGTCGCGGGAATCTCCAGCATGGAAGAAGTCGTCGGGGCTTCGGTCGCACAGCCGAAATTGACGATGCAATTTGTCGGAGTTTTCGCGGGATTCGCATTGTTGCTAGCGGCAATCGGAATTTATGGAGTGATGGCTTATACCGTGACCGCGCGCGCCCAAGAGATGGGCATCCGCGCGGCGCTTGGCGCGCGACCTGCCGACATTCTGCGACTCGTGGTAGGGCAGGGAATGCGCATGACGTTGATCGGCGTCGCCGTCGGAGTCGTCGTGTCGCTAGCGCTCACGCGCTTGCTCGCCAGCCTGCTTTTTGGCGTGCGGGCAACCGATCCGCTGGTGTTTGGCGCCGCCGCGCTCGTCCTGGTAGGAGCCGCGTTGTTGGCCTGCTACATTCCCGCACGCCGGGCCACGCGCGTCGATCCTATTGTTGTGCTTCGATATGAATAGGCGCGGATGCTAGGACGACGGGACGCTAAAGTCGCTCGCGGCGAAGAAGAATGAGTTCTATCTTTGTTTTTCGGCTGGGCGCATCCGCAAAGTCAAGATGAGAACGATGGCGATGAGAAGACTCATAATGATATATAGAAATCCGGGCGTGAACGAGTGGGTGCGGTCGAGGAAATAGCCGATCACGGACGGAGCAACAAAACTTCCAAGATTGCCAATCGAATTGATGAGGCCGATGGATGCCGCTGCGGCCGATTCGCCGAGGAACACTGAGGGGATGGGCCAGAAGGACGGAAGAAAAGCGTTGGCTGTGGAAGCGACGGTAAGACACGCAAATGCAAACCAAAAATGGGAACCGGAAAGAATCGTCAGAGCGAACGCTACGACGCCGAGCATGAGCGGAACGGCGGTGTGCCAGCGGCGTTCGTTGGTGCGGTCGGAATGCCATCCGTTGAAAAGCATGGCCAGGAGCACGGCGACATACGGAAGAATCGAGAAGAGCGTCACCGCGAGATTGGACATACCGGAAGCGCGTTTGAGAAATGTGGGTAGCCAAATCGTCAAGGAATAGATGCTGCTGACGGCGAAAAAATAGACGAACGTCAATTGGATGACTGTGGGCTGAAGTAGCGCTTCCCAGATTTTGTAAGAGCGCGCCGCTTTTTTTAACGAGGCTTCTTGCTCGAGTTCGGCGGTGATCCATTCACGTTCCTCCGGCGCGAGCCAGAGCGCTTCGCGAGGCCAGTCGGTCAGATAAAAAACCGTGATGACGCCGAAAACGATCGCGGGAATTCCTTCCACGATAAAAAGCCAGCGCCATCCCTGAATGCCGAACCAGTTCACACCGAGCAGCCAGCCTCCGAGAGGTGAGCCGATGATGTTCGCGACGGGAATCGCAATCATGAACATCGCGCAAGCCTTTGCGCGGTCTTCGGAGCGGAACCAGTGCGTTAGATAGACGAGAATTCCGGGGAAGAAGCCGGCTTCGGCGACGCCTAGCAGGATTCGAACGACGTAGAAATGCATGGGCGTTCGAATGAAGGCCATCAGAACGGTGATTAAGCCCCAGGTGACCATGATGCGTGCGAACCATTTGCGAGCGCTCCAGCGCTCGACAATGAGGCAGCCGGGAATTTCGAAGAGCAGATAGCCGACAAAGAAGATGCCTGACCCGAATCCGAAGACGCGATTGCTGAAGTTCAGATCGTGCGTCATTTCGAGAGCGGCGTAGCTGACGTTTACGCGGTCGAGAAACGCGATGACAAAAAGAGTGAAAAGAAACGGCAGGAGGCGGCGCGCAATGCGGCGGCGCGAGGTCAAGCCAATTTCATTTGTGGAATAAGGCAAATTCATGCCGCTTGGCTTCTAACATAACGAAGCGTGGATTGCACGCGAACGGAAAATTTGGTGGTGGGTAAGTGTCCGGTCACCGTGCCCTTTCATAGTACGTTCATCGGACCAAGACCGGGCGCGTTCCCTGTTCAGGAAGTTTGTCAGCGCACGGATAGTAAGGCATGGATCGCAGGCTCCATCGCGAGCCTCGGAAGCGAGTACGTCGTCGGGCTTAAAACCGTGAATTGCCTGAATGGTGACACACTGGCGCAGGTCCAGGCGACGGCTGCAAATAAGGAAATGGTTCTGGACGCAGTGGGTGAGGCGGCGAGCAAACTGCGGCGCGAACTTGGCGAGTCCTTAGCAAACGTGCAGAAGTTCGATGTCCCCCTTTCTCAGGCCACGACTGCCTCCCTTGAAGCTCTCAAGGCTGTAAGTTTGGGAAACAAAACTCTGCATGAAAAAGGATCAGTTGCTGCACTCCCGTTCTACCAGCATGCCGTCGAACTTGATCCGAATTTTGCGAGCGGCTTCGTGGCCCTTGGCAAAATGTACAGCAACGCGGGTCAAGGCGAGCGCGCCAAGGAGATACTCACGAAAGCCTATTCCTTGCGTGACCATACCAGCGAGCGAGAGAAATACGATATCGAATCGATGTACTTTCTGGATGTGACCGGGGATTTGGAAAACACAGCGCGCGTGTTCCACGAGTGGCTGAACAGTTACCCAAGGGACCATACTGCGCTCGGCAATCTAGCGCTTGTCTACGGTGCCAAGGGTCAGTATGAGCAGGCTGTCGAGCTTAATCGCGAATCCATTCGACAGAGTCCCGACGATGTCATCGGATACATAAATCTCGCAGCGGAACTCATCTCCCTGAATCGCCTTGCCGAGTCCCGAAGAACCATACTGGATGCCTTCGATCGAAAACTTGACGCCGAGCAATTGCATTTTCAGTTGTACCTACTGGCATTCCTCGACGGCGATCAAATGGGAATGGCGGACCAAGCGGCGTGGTCGGAAGGAAAACCTGAAATTATTCCGCGTTTTCTGATGCGCGAATCAGCTGTGGAGGCCTTCTCCGGCCATCTTCGAAAAGCGAGGGAATTGAAGCAGCGCGCGGTGGAATCCACGGAGCATGCAGGCAACAAGGAAAGCGCCGCGAACCGGCGCTTGGACGGTGCGCTTCGTGAAGCCGCATTTGGTAATCTGGCGGACGCTCGGCAGGCCGCACTCGCGGCGCTCGACGAGCCCACTCTAGGGAAGAATGCCCAGGGCGTGGGAGCTCTCGCTTTGGCCTTGACCGGAGATAGCTCACATTCTGAGGCCCTTCTCGATGGGCTTGCCGCGCGATTCCCTCAGGACACTTTGGTGCAATCGGTTCTGCTGCCGACGGTGCGCGCACAGATCGAGCTCTCCCGCAAGAATCCCGAGCGAAGCATTGAGCTCTTGCGCACCGCCTCGCCTTATGAATTGACCAACTCTTCCTTGAACGGTTGTCTCTATCCCGCCTATGTGCGCGGCCAAGCCTACCTGGCGGCGAAAGAGGGCGTGCCGGCCGCCGCCGAATTTCAGAAAATCATTGATCATCGGGGGCTTGTTGGAGCATGTGAGACAGGCGCCCTGGCACATCTTGGAATCGCACGCGCGTTTGCCTTGCAGGGCGATTCCTCCAAAGCCCGGGCTGCTTATAAAGATTTCCTCACACTCTGGCAAGATGCCGACACCGATGTCACCGATGTTCCCGTCCTCATCGAGGCTGAGGCAGAATACGCAAAGCTACAGTAACCCAAAAAATGAAATGTACGGACTTTGATGAGTTGTTCGGGGTACGCCATCCTGGCGCCCGACAAGCTGAATGATTAAAAACTAAAACAAAAGCAAGAAATGGCGAATTAATCCCGGGTTTCCGCGCCGGGCATTACATGTTTGAGCGGTTGCGTGCGCTTGGGTTCGAGCTCGGGATGAGGGAGCGGTTTGCGCGGGAGCATTTGCTCGCGCATGGCAGCGTTGTAAACGAAAGTGGCTTCGACGAGCGCGGCTTGGGCCAGGTCTTCCGCTTGCAGGCGTTCGTAGGTGTCCATGTTCGAATGATGGGTGCGCGAGCCGTAGTCGAGAGGGTCTTGGACGAATTGGAATCCGGGGAGACCGATGGCGTCGAAGGCTTCGTGATCGGTGCCGCCGGTGTCGCGCATTGTTATCACAGAGACGCCGAGGTCTTTTAGCGGCTCGATCCATTGCGCGAAAATAGGGGCTATGGCGGCGTTGCCCTGCAAATAAATGCCGCGGATCTTTCCGCTGCCATTGTCCAGGTTGAAATACGCGGATAGCTTTTGATGGTCGGGCTTGAGTTGGACGGGTCCAGCGGGGTCTCGATCGTACTCGGTGACTACCAGTTGATCCGGCTCGTTCGAACGGGGAACGAAACCAAAGTGCTGCTTCACATAGCCATAGGAGCCGAACTCGCCCTCTTCTTCGCCGGTCCAGAGGCCGACGCGAATGGTGCGCCGGGGCTTCACTTGGAGAGCGGTCAGGATACGCATGACTTCCATGGCGACTACGCTGCCCGCGCCATTGTCGGTTGCGCCCGTGGCAGAGGCCCAGGAATCGAGGTGTCCGCCGAGCATAACGACTTCGTCTTTCAGCTTGGGGTCCGTGCCGGGAATTTCGGCGATGGTATCAAAGCCGTGTTCGTGATCTCCGGTGAATCTTGTGTCAATGTTGAGTTCAATGCTTACGGGGACGCCGGCTTTCAGGAGACGATAGACGCGGCCGTAGTTTTCAATCGCGGTGACCGCGACGGGCAAGGCATCCGCATGTTCGCGTTGATAGATTAGCCAGCCGAAGCCTGCCCCGGTGTCATCGAAGATGGTGCCGCCGGAGCCGCCGTTGTTTCTTCCGTCGCGGCTGGGTGTAATCACGGCAACGGCTTGTTCGGCGGCAAGGAAATGGCCGATTTTTTCGCGGAAAGCTAAAGTCTTGAGAAAGGATGCCCAGGAAAAGGGCTTATCCAGGTCGGACGGATAGGCTTCGATACGTTTGAGGTCGGCGTCTTCATCGCGGGTGAAGAGCGGTTTGTCGACGAGCTTCACTTCGCGCATCTCGCCAAAGAAGACGATTTTTCCCGCGAGCTTTCCTTTGTATTTTTCGAAATCCGCTTCGGTCTTGATGTCGACCCAGGCCGCGGGAGCGGTGACGGCACCTTTGGTCGCAGGGGACCACGGCGCTGCTTGCGCAATGAACACAGCTGCGTCCGGAGAAGTCATGCGCACCCAGGTGTTTAATTGTTGCCAGCCCATGCCGAACTCGCCCCAGTCTTCGAGATGAGCATTGCTGCAGCCCATGGCTGTGAATTGATCGCGGGTCCATTCGTTAGCGTGTTTCAGATTTGGGGAACCGGTCAAGCGCGGGCCGATACCATCCATCAGAGCAGACGCGTACTCCATGATGTGCGAGTGGGTGAGAGCTTCCTCTCGAATATTCTCGTACATCGCAAGGTCGAGAGATTCTTTTTCGGGCTGTGGCATTTCATAGGAAGGGCGCGGCGCTTCTTTCGGAGCAGCTTCCTTTTTGGCGTTCTCCGCGGCGAATAAGGAAGCCGCGAGGCCTGCCAGGAGAATCGTGGCTGGAATGAAGACTTTTTGAGGACGCATGACGTTCCTTTTTGAAAACGAATTCGAGGAGCATAACAAAGGCGTTGAGATTTACCAAGAATCTCTGAAGGTAGGCACTCCACCGGCTTGCGCGTGGTGCTTAAGTAGGAGCGGCGGTACTGTTGGGTAACTAGGTCCCGGCAAGCTGGCCGTGGCCGGAGGCTTCCGTTGCAGGGTCAGAGGCGGTCAAATTCAGGATCGTCACGGCTTGCGGTGAGCCGACCAATCGCACTGAGGACTTCTGTACGGCGAACACCCAACTGGCGACAGGGAGATTTGACCAGCCCTGCCGGCAGTATGGATCGCCTTGAGACAAGAAGCGTTTTGCGCCGCGACCCGCGCGACCCGCGCGTTGACTTGCCTGGTGACGCGCCCGAAGATGCATGCCAAAGGACGGGGTTTCCCGCGATGATTGGCCAAGCGCTCGGCCACTATCTCATCGTTGAAGAGATCGGAGCAGGTGGCATGGGTGTGGTCTATCGCGCCAATGATGAACAGCTCGAGCGTGACGTTGCGCTGAAAGTTCTTCCCGCCGGCTTACTCGCCGATGAGGCTGCCCGGAAACGCTTCCGCAATGAGGCTCTGGCTCTCGCCAAGTTAAACCACCCCAACATCGAAACTGTCCATGAATTCGGGAGCGAGAGCGATCTCGATTTTCTCGTCATGGAACTGATTCAAGGCGTTCCGCTGAGCAAAAAACTTTCAGAAGGGCCGCTCGATGAAGCTCTCACGCGAAAACTGGGCGCGCAACTCGCGGAGGCGATGGCAGCGGCTCACGCTCAGGGTGTGATCCACCGCGACCTGAAGCCCGACAATCTTTACATCACGAGCGAGGGGCGGCTGAAGATACTCGATTTCGGTTTGGCAAAACTCTTTCATCCCCAAACCGCGATCGATCAGACACAGAGTATCGATGACACAGGTTCGGTAGCTGGAACTCTGCCTTACATGTCGCCGGAGCAGCTCCGCGCGGAGGTTGTCGATACCCGGACGGACATCTATGGCGCCGGCGCTGTGCTTTACGAGATGGCTACATCGCAACGGCCTTTTCCGGACAAGCAGCCGACACGGCTGATCGACGCCATTCTCCATAGCTCTCCGCAGCGTTGAGCGCACACAAATCGGCAGGTTCTGCTTCGCTCGAAGCGATCATCTTCAAAGCGCTCGAAAAGGAACCTTCGCGGCGCTTTCAATCTGCGCGCGAACTTCATTCCGCTTTGGAATCGACCAGCGCTCTCCCAGCCCCCGCGGCTCGGTTCAAGTGGTCTACAGCCGGAATTGTCAGTACCGGCGTAATTCTGATTCTG
>DATFZQ010000065.1:0-101342 GCA_035314345.1 Candidatus Acidiferrum sp. | reverse complement strand
CTGAAACCGCCCGTTCGCTCCAGTAAACGAAGGCTGCGACGGCTATCCAAACCCGGGTAAGTCCTGGTACGGGACTTGTCCGATTACGCGACTTACCGGGACTTGAGAGGTGGGTGTAGAGTGGAACCTGGATGACATGATGCCCAGCATCCACTTGCCTCTATGAGAACTGTTGTTTTTGTCATCTCCGCCGCTTTTGCTCTGAACGTAATCAAGCCGCCGGTCGCTCTTTGTCAAAATGCAAATTCTCAGCGGAACGAATGCGCTATCAATGAAAACCTAAAACCAACAAAGACGGTCACAGGGACTTATACAGAAGAAGCCGCAAGGAAGAATGTCGAAGGAACAGTACTTCTGTGTGTGACGGTGGATGGGCATGGAAGAGTAATAGATGTCAGCCCGCTCAGCGGTCCGCCGGAGCTTCTGCGGTTATCCATGGATGCCGCACGAAAATGGCAATTTGAAGTGCCTCCGAAGGCCCCTGCGTCGACCAAAATCGAAATGCGCTACCGCCTGACAAAAGCGTGCCCGGAAGGAAGAGGGTCGGATGTAGGCGACATCGTCACGACGATAGTGCCCATCGACGAGAAAGCGGGCGATTTAAAGATTCTTGGCAAGCTGTACCAACCATGGCCTCCTTATCCAGAGGCGGCAAGGGCGGAGCGGCGTCGCGGGCAGCTTTACCTCTCCATCGTTGTAAATCCAGACGGAAGTGTGTCAGATGTCCGAATCACGAAATCACTCGACGAACTTCTGGACCAATCAGCAGTGGAAACGGTTCGCACATGGAGATTCAAAGTTTCTCCTAGTGGAAGGCCAACCGAATTTTCAGTTACCCTGAGTTTCCGCATCCCCTGCCTCGACCATTGATGAAGCATTCTACAGATTGGCCGCAAGTGCCCGGCAAACGCCGTGATCGGAAACTTGAAGTCCTGGTACGGGACTTGTCCGATTATGCGACTTATCGGGGAGTTGCAAATCCGCAACGGTTAGCATGGACAAAAAATACCTAGAGTCGTAAGCTGTCTCTAAAATCATGCTCGCCGACAGACTAGAACGACCATTGGCAAGGAGATGGAAGGAGGCCCTCAAGCGCCTTGGCATCACGGCCTTGACGTTGCCTCTTGTAGCGTTTATATACGCCATTCTGCTCTTTCTTGCAGCTGTCGTTGGATGGGTGTTCCGCTTGGCAGTAGAGTCTGCGCGTTGATAAGGGAATTCAAAATCCCTTGAACCTGCCTCTTGATTGCTCTGACTTTGTCTGGCGGTGCCACTTGGCTTTGGGTTCGGCTCCGTTTTGCAAACTCCTGATTAACGCGGCGGTTATCGTACAAGTGAAATCTGGCCAGATTCCCGATGCCCAATGTCCGGTAACGCGACTTGAACGAAGCCGCTGGCGCGGCAGACGCTTCGCGTGCTATTCTCCGCACGTCATGCCCAGCGTAAGGCATCGAATTGCGGTTCTCGCACATGCTCATTTTCTAAGTACCGCAAAACCAATAGCTTACAGATGGGTGAAGAGATTGAATTCCCATAGCCATTAGCCCGCATCTGCCGCAAACGCCAGCCGCTTCCTTCAAGTCGTTGTATCGAAAGCGCGCAAACACACCGTACTCGTGTGTGCAGCTTGCTCACTCGCGCTTCCGATACAACACTAAGACTTATCGTCCACTTGGACAGACTAATTGGAGTCTTAGGCGGCAGTCTTCACAATGTGTGTGAGACAAGGCAGTAATGACCGGACACTGGTCCGCTCTTTACTGTATGGGAGCTGCTTGGACCCGCTCCGGATCAGTTTAGACCGAGAGCTGCTGCACACGCAGGCGCTGGCTGATCGATGCGTCGCGGCTCTCCATGGGCTATGACATACGTAACCATGAAGTGGGCATTATTTACAGTATCTACGTTGCGTACGTAGTGGGTCTGCGTACTCTCCGTCAGAGAGTCCCCTGCGTTGTAGACGTGCTTCCTGCATCGCGAGTCGTACCACTCGATCGATCCTGAGACGACGCTGCTCAAGAGGATCCCAGGGTGAGAGTGCCAACCGGTGTGGCCGCCGGGGGCATAAACGACATCCTGAACAATGAAGTCCGACGGGCCGCTGGTGTAGAGCTCAGCCCTCCACTCATTATCGTCCTGGTCTCCGTCCCCGTCCCCCTGTGTAGTCCCGGCGACGGCCGGTGGTAAGGGGACCCGCACGTGCACTTTTATTTCGTCATTGATGGTGCCAGTGGACAGAATGGTGCCGACCAGCAGGCCAACGACGGGAGTAGCCTTCGCAATGCCTGCGATGCCGCAGGCGACCGCAACTGCACCGATCAATACTCGAGTCCTGATCTTCATGGCGACTACCTCCTATAGGATGGATCGGGAATTGTAACTTTCCGAAATCGATTGGTAATTGGCCTAGTGGATCTACTTCCAGGCCGTCTCAGACTAGGACACTAGAACAATAGCTTGAGGGGCTAAAGGATAGTACCTCCACCATTTAACATACCTTCCATAAATTTTCCATGAATTCTCTCGGCGAGAGGGGACGCTGACGGTTTGTGCCGGAAGTCCTGTCTGAATTTCGTAATGCCTGGCAACCGTTACCGCACATCTGCTCTCAATGTCCGGTTACGCGACTTACCAGGATTTGAGGCTCCTTCGCAAGAAAACTGATAAGCTGATGGCTGTATGGTCTCGCTTGGCTTGCGATCTGTGACCGCGACCGCGCTTTCGTTCTGGCTGGGTGTTCTGGCGTGTGTTTTAGGTTGCGCGAAGCCATCTGCTGCATTTCCTTTGGCGCCGGAAACACAAGTCTCCGGACTTAAAGCAGCGGCGTGCCCTGATCGTGGTGGTGACCCTGAGGAACCGTGCTGCCGTCATGGCCACAACCCGGCCAACGGCCCGGAAAAGAACGAGCACCATTCGATTTCGTGCTGTCCAGCTGAAACCGCGCTGATTCAAAAACGAAACGTAGTGGCACCCGCATCTGCTCAACTTCACGTTGCGGTGCTGGTGCTCCGGAACTTCCACCTATTCGACTCTATCTCTGCGAATCCAAGTGCGAGCCCTTCGACTCTTTGGCACTCGAGACGAGATATTCTTCTTCAAGTGCATGTTCTTCGCATTTAGAAATTAATCGGACAACCAACAAAGTTTTCTCGCGCGGACGGTTTCGTCCGCTCAACTACAACTTTTTCCACTTCTAAAGGAGAAGGCTATGAAAACGCTGAAAGTAATATTGTTGATGGCTGTTATTGCGCTTGGAGTAGCAGGAGCAGCAAGGGCGGCGCAGACGGGTTGCTGCACTTCCGCTGACTTCTGCGCCTCTTGTCCCGGCTGTAAGTAAGAGCAAATAAGTGAGAACGGGGGTGTGGACGAGTTGCCTACGCCCCTGTTTCTTTTGGGGCTGGTAAAGGCCCATGGCCCGTTGCTGCGCTGTAGGTCAGCGCTTGGTTAGAACGACTAATCAGGCATTGGGTTCAGACTGATCATGAGCGAGGAGGACCTTGTTTGCTCCGGTCACTAGGTCGGGAACAAGCCAGCGAAAGAAAAACGTGGCAGCAATCGCTCCGAAGAATTGAGCGATCAGGAATGGAGGCGCATCAATCGGGCGGATTCCCGCGAATGTATCACTTAGAGATCGCGCAAGAGTCACGGCAGGATTGGCAAAGGACGTGGAGGACGTAAACCAGTAGGCTGCTGTGATGTATGCTCCAACGGCAAAAGCAACCATGTCTGAACGCAATCGCGAGCAGCCCCAGATGACACAGAGCAAACCGAACGTCGCAACAAACTCACTGAATACTTGAGCGGAACCACTCCGAACGTGTTGCGAAATCGATACGACGGGCAATTGGAACATGATGTGCGCTGTGATTGTGCCGCCAATCGCGCCAAGACATTGGGCAGGGACATAGCAGGCGGCAACTGTCCACGTCACGCCCTTCTCTATCGCATCCGCAACAGTCACAGCGGGATTGAAATGTGCGCCTGAGATTGGCCCGAACGTCAGAATCAATCCAACAAGAGCAGAACCTGTGGCAATCGTATTCGCTAGAAGCGCAATCGCAATATTGCCGCCAGCAAGTCGCTCGCCCATGATGCCCGAACCCACAACGGTGGCCACGAGAAAACCAGTGCCAAGAAATTCTGCAACGACTTGGCGCAGGAGCGTGGCTCTCATTGCAGCCCGATGCGATCAACTTCATTTTTGATGGCGAGCGTATCAAGGCTGGCTAGCGGTAGGCTGAGAAACAAATTGATTCTGCGCCCTAGTGTGATGAACGCGTCTCTAAAGGCCCGTTCTATTTCCTCGGGCGTTCCAGTTACGGCAGCTGGGTCAGCAACGCCCCAGTGTGCTGTCAGAGGTTGGCCCGGCCAGATCGGACAGACTTCCTTCGCAGCGTTGTCGCATACTGTGAAAACAAAGTTCATTTGAGGTGCATCCGGCTTCGCAAATTCTTCCCAACTTTTGCTTCGTGCTCCATCGGTAGGTAGGTGGGCAAGTTCTAGCTGCTTGAGTGCTTCAGGACGGACGACTCCAGAGGGAAAACTTCCCGCGCTATAGGCCGTGAAGGCCGGGTTGCTCTTACCGTTCAGAATCGCTTCGGCCACGATGGAGCGGGCGGAATTTCCGGTACACAAAAAAAGAACATTGTAGTGGTGCGACATAGCAGGTCTCGACCCTCGTCTAGTTGCAGCAGGTGGGACCACAGCAAGCTTTGGGATCCATTGGTTTCACGGCGCGGACAAACACGCTCAGAAACTTGCCATCCACTTGCGGAGCAAGGGCATCAACGTCGAAACCCTGGCCGGAGAGGAATCCGCGAGCGTCTTCTACGCGGTAGATACGAGTTGGTTCGACATCAATCTGCTCAAAGCCTGCGCTGGCGAGTTTGCTGCGATAGTCACTTTCCGCTAGAGCACCCGCAATACAACCGACCCAGAGCAAAACACTCTTGCGAATTTCGGGCAGGATTTCGCCGCGAGTAACAACATCGGAGACAGCAAATCGTCCGCCGGGTTTCAGTACGCGATATGCTTCGCGAAGAACAGCATCCTTGTCAGCGGATAGGTTGATGACGCAATTGGAGATGATTACGTCCACCGAATTATCTGGCAGCGGAATGCTTTCAATTTCGCCTTTTAGGAATTTGACATTTTCGACGCCCGCCTTCAATTTGTTTGCGTTCGCGAGGGATAGCATTTCATCGGTCATGTCGAGGCCATAGGCCTTCCCTGTTGGCCCGACGCGTCTGGCTGAGAGCAGAACGTCGATGCCGCCTCCCGAACCCAGGTCGAGTACGGTTTCACCGGGATTCAGTTTCGCGAGGGCCGTGGGATTCCCGCAGCCGAGCGAAGCGAGCATTGCCTCGGCTGGAATTTGGTCTGACTGCGCGGAGTCGTAGAGGTTTGACGTTATCGGATCAACGCCAGAGTTGCATGCCGCCGTTGCGCCACAACATGAACTGCCGCCGGTCGTCACGCGGAGAGCCGCGCTTCCATATCTTTCTTTTACAGCTTCTTTTATGTTTGCGTCACTCATGACGACTCCTCATTTGCAAATTTGAATGACATCACGTGGTTCTACAGCCTTGTTTCGTGTGCAACATTCCGCGTAGAGAAATCGCAGAACTTCTTGCAACGCCTCTGTGTTGGCGGAGTAGCGCAAGAACGTACTCTCACGTCGCACCAGAACGAGGTCTTCATTTCGCAGCTTGTCGAGGTGATGAGAAAGAGTGGAATTCGGAATGTCGAGTTCAGACTGGATTTCGCCAACGACTAAGCCGTCCGGGTGCGCCGAGAGCAGCAGTTGCATAATTCTAAGGCGCGGCTCAGTTCCCATAGCCGAAAACATGTCGGCGAATTTTGCCACTTGCTCTGCGTTCTTTTTGTTCGTACTCATAATGTATTTCGATATTTGCAGAAATAAGGTGGACTGTCAAGTAGGGAATGGCCCGACACCGGGGCGAGGCGACGCTGAATCGCCGTACCCGAATAGGGGCGCAGCCGATTCTTCACGGCGTCGGCGATGTAGGTTATGTACGGACCGCTCAGGAGGAAACAGGTATCCCAACGGTCAAAAACAACCACGCCGCAATATTTCCCCGGACCGCGGATACCTGCCTGGGTGGTTAGAATGAAACTGCATGCCAGCGCACAGATCAAAACCCGAGGAGTTTGGAACAGGAGTTTGCGAAACATGATGCGGCGCATAGTATGGCCCTTCAAATTCCTACTTTCCGTATTGTAAGGCTTTCTGTGAGCAGGACGGGCCTAAGGTCCCGGTTAACAGCCCGTAATCGGAAAAATGGATTTTTCACGTTACCGGTAACGCGACTCTCCAGAAGACAAACGCGTAAGTCGTTTGTTCTGGTACCGGTGACGCGTAGAAGACGCAGTCGGGGCTTACCGGGACCTAGGTGGCAGGTCTCAGACAGCAACATCTCTGCGTCTCGGAACAAGTTCGAACTGTTGTATACCCTACAGACAGTACTCCTCCTTCGCACTAACATTTGGCTTGAGGTCTCACCTGACTGCGATGGTCAAAAAACTCAAAAATTTAAAAGTGCCCGCTTTCGATGCCCAAAACTTTCTAGATTCGGCTGGGGTATTGAGAAAAATTAAGGAGTTTAAAAGGGCGGAGGCCGTCTACGCTCAAGGTGATGCCGCTGAGAGCGTACTGTACTTACAGAGCGGCGGTGTGAAGCTCACCGTGGTCAATGAAGTCGGCAAAGAAGCCGTCGTCGCCATTCTGGGACCGGGAGACTTTTTTGGTGAAGGCTGCATGGCAGGGCAGTCCATTCGCATGGGGACGGCTACTGCGGTTAGTCCTACCACCCTGCTCGTCATTGAGAAGAGTGAAATGTTCAGGGTGCTGCACACTTGGACGAAAACGCCGTTACCGGTAACTTGAGAACTTTGATGAATCCGACGGCCAACTTACCAAGAGTTGACTTCGCGAGCGCAACTGAACCAAAGAACAGTTATTGGCTGAAACCTGAAATGCTAGTCTGACGGTAGGCCGCGCAGAAAAAGCGGCCCGGGTGCACATAAGGGGCGCCAAAGACTCAGTGATCAGGTATAGGTGATCGTGCTTCGTCTGGATTACATCTCGTGCGTTCTTACGGTCTTTTCGACCATTCTCATAGGAAGGAAATTCTGGCAAGGGTGGATGGTAGCCGGTGCAAATAGCCTGGTCGTCTGCGTCATTGCTGCACGAACCGCGCAATTTGGATTCATACCCGCGAATCTCTTCTGCATTGCGCTCTATTCCTACAATGTGTGGAACTGGCGTAGCCCGCGAGTCCGAGCTTCCAAGTAGATCCTGGTAACGCCGTTACCGTACAAGTGAAATCTTGCCGACTCCCCAAAAGTCCGCGATGACTTTCAGAGGAACCTTGTAGCGCTTGGCGAGCCGCGGAAGAACGGAGCGCGGGCCAGTGAGAAGGCGCCTGGCACTGGATCGGTTTGGTCGGCCATAAACCCTCTCTCTGCTTAACTCCGTGACGGTTTCCGCGACTGTATATTTTGGTTCAGTCGGAAAAAATTGTCAGGGTCGTAGTGAGTCTTGATCGCGACTAGCCGACCCCACCGCTCGCGATACGCCTCCGGCACACGGTCTTGCTCGTCACCGCTCATGAAATTCACGTAGACGCCCGGCGTCATGGCAGGCCGCAACTCGGCGAAAAGCGCGCGTATCCAAGCGATGTTTGCAGCATCCTCCGCAGGCGCCGACCAATTCCCCAGCAGGTTTACAATGAACGGCGAACTCCGATCCCCAAACGCAGTCTCGCTCGCCTCTACGCGTCCTGCCGCCCCACCTAGATAAGAAAGTTCGATCTGGCTCGCAGGGGAGGGAATTGTCTCCAGCGCTTCCACCATGTGCTGAATCTCCTGATCGGCCAACGTTTTAAAGTAGCCGGACTTCGTGTAATACCGCTGCCCATGGGGAAATTCGTGATCCGCCATAGTCTGTAAGCTGAGAAACGAAAGTTCGCTCTTTGTTACGGCTACCGTGTTGCAGAGAGAAAGACCGCGATCCACATAGCGGCGCCCTTCTTCAAGATCACCAACCCAGAGCAAACCCTGGCTCGCCGCAGGCCTTCCGCGCAAATGCGCGGGAATATTTCCCATGTGTGGAGCAATTGTCAGGGAGATTCCCCATCGCAAATTATCGGGAGCGAGTGGCATGAAATCCCGCCAGTGCTTCACGATCTTGGGAATATCCTCGCCGAAGCACATGCCCGTGCCAAACAAAACGGAGTTGACCGGATGCAGATTTACTTCGAACTCGGTTACGACGCCAAAGTTTCCACCTCCTCCGCGCAGCGCCCAAAACAGATCGGTATTCTCCTTGGCGTTTGCGCACATAATCGAACCATCCGCGACAACGACCGTGAATCCCACAACGTTGTCGCAAGAAAGCCCGTGCAATCGGTTCAGCCAGCCAGTTCCTCCTCCCAAGACCAGGCCTGCAGCTCCGGTGTGTGAGACAACTCCAGCCGGAAAGGCGAGCCCCTCTTTTTGTGTAGCCGTATCGATGTCGCCGAGAAGACACCCACCATCGAATCGCGCACGCCGAGTCTGCGCGTCGACGCGCACACCGCGCATTCGGGAAAGATCGATTACGAGTCCGTCATCGCACGTACCGAATCCAGCGAGGCTATGACCACCGCAGCGAATCGCTGTCAACACGCCAGCCGCTGCCGCGGCTCTCACTGCGGATTGCACATCCGCTACGTCCATGCAGCGTGCGATCAAGCCCGGTTTACGCGCCACCATGCCGTTCCAAATGCTCCGTGCTCCGTCATACCCGCCATCGCCCTGGCGTAACAAATCGCCACGGAATTGTCGGTGCAGCGCGGAGTAGACCTCGGCGATGGCTTTGCTCATGCTGGCCGTTCTTTTCACTCTCAAAATCGAACGCGGCATATTCTAGCCCGCGAAAGCGAAAAACAGTCGGAAAACGGGTCCGTGCTTGACATGCGCCGCGACCGGGGTATAGCTTTCGATTTGTTCATTTCACGAGCCTTCCCTTACCGTTTTTTTCGGATTTATTCAGGAGCAAGAGTTTGCAGGGCAAATCGCAAGGTATTCTGCAGGCAGAATTTCACTCTCAACCTGGTCTGAATTTCTCTATTGAAACCATTCGTTCGTTTTTCCCGGCGCTGCATCGCCTCCCGGCCTTCACTTTCTTCGACAACGCCGCTGGCGCGCAGATTCCGCAAATCGTCTTCGATGCTATCCATCGCCATCTGCTCGAATGCAATGTTCAGCGCGGCGGGCGCTATGCGAAAAGCCAGGAAGTTGACGCGACGATTGCCCGTGCGCGCCAGAGCGTCGCCGATTTCCTGAACGCACGCGATCCCAGCGAAATTGCGTTTGGCATGAACGCTACTTCGTTCATTCGCCTGATCAGCCTTGCGATTGGACAAACGCTCGGCGAGCGCAACGAAATTATCGTGACCGACATGGATCACGAGGCCAACGTCGCCACATGGCTGGCGCTCGAAAAGGAAGGTGCCAAACTTGTTTGGTGGAAGATGGGCGAGGACGGCAACCTTCACGTCGAGGATCTAAAACCTCTCTTCTCATCCAAGACTCGCCTGGTCGCGTGCGCGGTCGCTGCAAATTCACTCGGTTCTGTCGTGGACGTTGCCGGCGCCGCCAAGATCGCGCACGAAGTTGGCGCAGAGGTCTTTCTCGATTGCGTTCATTACGGCCCGCACGGCCAGATGGACGTGCAAGCCTTCGACTGCGACTACCTCGTCTGCTCCGGCTACAAAATCTTCGGCCCGCACATGGGTTTTCTCTGGGGGCGCCGCGAACTCCTCCGAAAACTTCCTACCTTTCGCGAGGAGTTCATCCCCGACGAGCCGCCGGGAAAAATCGAAGCCGGCACTTTCATTTATGAAAATGTCGCCGGTATGGATGCTGCCATTTCCTACCTCGAATCGCTCGGCAAGCGCCCCCAAGCCGCCGGCGATGGCGCAAACAAAGACTCCAAGCGCGCGAATCTCGCTCGCGCGATGCAAAGTATCCGTGCTTACGAAGAATCGCTCTCACTTGAAATGTTGCAAGTCCTCAACAATTGCGGCGCGACGATTTATGGTTTAGCGAGAAACAACCAGGTGCATGACCGCGTGCCAACCTTGTGCTTCAACCTGCCAAATGTCGCGCCCGCAAAAGTTACGGAGACCCTGGCCAGCAATGGAATTGGCATTCGCGACGGCCACATGTACGCCCCGCGCCTGATGAAGCGCCTCGGAGTGCGCCTGGATAGTGGCGTCGTCCGTGCCTCTCTGGTCCACTACAACACGATCGATGAGATTCATAGCTTCGGTAACGCCCTGCTTGATCTGACAAAGCATGGCTGAACCCTCCGATTCTCTGCGCTCGCAAACGCCGCCATCCGCCAAAGAAGGCTCGCGGTCTGCAACATCGCCAAATCCCGACGAGCTAAGGCGCAGGCTGACTCAACGCCAGCTCACCATGCTAGCCATTGGCGGAGCCATCGGCGTCGGCCTGTTTCTCGGCAGCAGCGTAACCATCCGCCTCGCCGGTCCGGGCGTTATCGTCACCTACCTAATCGGTGCGCTCATCGCTATGATCGTCGCGTACTCACTGGCGGAAATGGCGGTCGTTCAACCCGTCGCAGGCTCCTTCGGCGTTTACGCACAAACTTATCTCAGTCCGTGGGCCGGTTTCTCTGTCCGCGCCACGTATGCGCTGGTGCAAATCATTGCCATCGGCGCGGAAGTCACTGCGGTAGCAATCTATTTTGCGTTTTGGTTTCCGGGCGTTCCGCAATGGTTGTGGGTGGTTACCGTCTCGATGTGTCTGGTTGCCGTCAACACGCTCCAGGTAGGGCGTTTCGGCGAGTTCGAGTATTGGTTCGCGCTGATCAAAGTTGTGGCCATCATCGTTTTCATTGTCTTGGGCCTGGCCTTGATTATCGGTTTGGGACCCGCGCCCGCGATTGGCCTTTCCAATCTCACAGCCCACGGCGGCTTCCTTCCGTTTGGCTGGAAGGGAGTCTGGTTAGCACTCACGCTCGCGATTACAAGCTACATGGGCGTCGAAGTCATCGCCGTCACCGCTGGCGAAGCGCAAAATCCTGCAAAATCCATACCGCGAGCCATGCGCACGATCGTTTTCCGCCTGGTGATCTTTTACGTTCTCGCCATCGGCATCATGCTGGCAATGACGCCGTGGAATCAGACCGGCAGCGACTTGACCGGCAGTCCTTTTGTCCGCGCGCTTTCCATCGCACGTATTCCCTTCGCCGCAGGCATCATGAATCTGGTCGTCATCACCGCCGCCCTTTCGAGCGCCAACACAAACCTCTATCTCACAACGCGAATGCTCTTTTCTCTCTCTCGAGGTCGTTACGCCCCGCGCTGGCTGGGACTCCTCAGCGGCAACGGCGTTCCGCGGCGCGCCCTCGCCGTTTCCACAGCAGGCATCATCGCCGCGATCCTGCTCGCGATTTACGCTCCCAGCCGCGCATTCCTGATGCTTTATGGCGTGGCCGTCGCAGGCATGTTTTTCGTTTGGATCGTCATCCTTCTGACGCACATCGCTTTCCGGCGAGCCGTCGGCCCCAAACGTGTCGCCCTACTTCCCATGCGCCTGCTCTTTTTCCCTTATTCGAGCGCACTTGGCATTGCAGCACTCTTGGGAATTGCCGCAAGCACCTTTTATGTCGATGGACTGCAATACACCGTCCCAGCCTTTGCGCCATTCCTACTGCTCATCTCGCTGGCGTATTGGGTGATTCGCCGCAAGGCGCTAACGGCAAACGCAAATCCTGTCGAGAGTGAACTCGGTTCCACCTCCGTAAGACAGTAGTTACGCAGCAATCCGCCCGCGTTCCCCTGAACTCGTTCTCACTTTGTTTTTATGGCAGAGTAATGCGTGATGGCCGAACCCGAGAACTCCACATCCGCCGGCCGCGTCGCGTTCCAATATCCAAGCTTCGTACTTTTCCAAACGGCCCGCTTCTGCATCGTCCTCGCCACGGAAATGCAATCGGTTGCAGTCGGCTGGCAGGTCTATGAGATAACCAAACGCCCGCTCGATCTCGGGCTCGTTGGATTAGCGCAATTCCTGCCGGGCATTCTTCTCTTTCTTATTTCTGGCCATGTGGCTGATCGCTACGATCGCCGCAGGCTTATCGTTATCTGCTACGTCGGCTTCGCCGTATGCTGTGCTTTGCTGCTTTTCACCTCCGTGCGCAACGTTCGTTCGGTTTACTACATCTTTGCCGTTCTCGTCCTTCTCGGCATCGTCCGATCTTTCACCGGACCCGTAAGCCGGGCGCTTCTCCCTCAATTGATTCCCGAAGAACATTTTCCGAGCGCCGTGGCCTGGGCTTCGACCATCTTCCAAGGCGCTGCCATTCTCGGTCCTGCGCTAGGTGGACTTGTTTACGCTTTCTTTCGCGGTCCCTCTGCGGTTTATGTGTTAGCGGTGATGATGGCTATTGCGGCTGTCATTTGCACGCTGCAACTCAAGACCCAAGCGAAGCCACGCCCGCGCGAACCCATCAATCTGGAGACTGTCTCCGCCGGCCTTCGCTACATCTGGCGCGAAAAAGTGGTCCTCGGCTCCATCTCTTTGGATCTTTTCGCTGTTTTCCTCGGCGGAGCCGTCGCCCTCTTGCCGGTCTACGCGCGCGAAATTCTGCTGACAGGCCCGTGGGGCCTCGGTCTGCTCCGTGCAGCTCCAGGTGTTGGCGCCGCCGCAATGGCCCTTTTTTTAGCGCATCGCCCAATGCGGCGCAAAGTCGGGCTCATCATGCTGTGTTGCGTGGCAGGTTTCGGCCTCTTTAACATCCTATTCGGTATTTCGCACAGCCTTGTACTTTCCTTGATCGCTCTGTTCCTCGTGGGAGCGACGGATATGGTCAGCGTGATTGTTCGCGCTGTGCTCATCCAGGTCGCCACCCCCGACGAGATGCGCGGGCGCGTCAACGCCGTCGACATGATATTTATCGGCGCTTCCAACGAGTTTGGGGAGTTCGAGTCGGGGCTCACGGCTCAATGGTTTGGAACGGTGCCCGCCGTCGTGATCGGGGGCATTGGAACACTCGTGGTGACAGCTATCTGGGCGTGGCGCTTTCCCGAGTTGAGGAAAGTCGAACAAATCCATTCTTTGCCGAACAGGTCGGCCTAGGCTTAACGAAATTGCGCAATTGAGAAGTGCGGCAGCCCGACGTTTCGGCGTGCGCAACCGGGCTATGGTTTTATCTTTGTAGGCGTAGGAGCGGCCGCGCTCGCTGGGGCGGCAGCTTGGGTCGCAGGGGCGCTGGTTAACGCCGCCTTCACCGAAGCCGGTATTTTGTCCGAATTGGCTAGCAGCACGCTAACTTGCCAAATCTGCGTTTCCGTCAGGCGCCCTTTGAAGCCCGGCATTCCCGTCAACCGGATGCCATTCTCCGCTTTCCAATAAGTTTCTGAGGCCGGATCATCCGAGACGCCCGTTCCATGGAAAAGCTGGGGCGGCGGTGGGTACATGCCCTCTGCAATCTTCGTCTTCGGCTGATCCGGCAGTCCGTGGCACACTGCGCAGTTCTCTTTGTAGACTTCCGCGCCGCTCAAGTAGCTCTTCTCTTCAGCAACCACCGGCGATGCGGGAATCTTCTCTTTCTCAATATGTGCATTCAGGGCCATGTGGGCAAATTTCTTCTCGAAGGGCATGGGCGGATCCGTTACCGCCACGGGTGCGCGACCGCTCGCAAAGTAGAAGTAACCGCCTCCTGCGATGAGCAATATCGCGATCAAAATGCCGACAATTAAGCCCTTTACCATGTGTCTGTTCTCCCGCTCTCTTCAGAATCCCCGCTGCCAGCTTCCCAGTCACCTGGGCGCGGGGGGTCGATAGTGTAAACTTTCGCCCACCACGATGCCCACTAGAATTATGTGAGTGAGGGAGGCGGCCTCCTCAATGTGTCCAGCCGCCTTCACTTTCTCCACCCTTAAGCATCGTCCGTACTAAGGAGAGGGCTTCGTAACCATTTGCTCCGGAAATCCGTCCAATCTAGGCGTAGGTCTGCGTTTCCGATAGGCTCAATGTGTTCGGCGGGGGCCCCTAGTATCTACCCCCCAGTCTTGCCCGGCAGACTCACTCGAAACATCGCTTTTATTGGCTTTTGCTGACAGGAGAGAACGGATGGGCCATCTTGACACCATTGAACTTCCCGATCGGGACACGCGTGATTCTTCCGCGACGGAGCCCGCCAAGAACCGCTGGTGGCTCTGGATTGTCGTTCTCGGCCTCGTCGCCGTCGGCTTCTGGTACTACCGCGCAGCCCATTCGACAAGCGAAGCTGGGGCTAAAGGCGCTCCAGGATCCTATGGAAAAGGAGGCCCCGGCGACTTTGGCATGTTCGGGCCCGTGCCGGTCGTAGTCGCCACAGCGCAAAAGGGCGATCTTCCGGTCTATCTCATCGGTCTCGGCTCAGTCGCTGCCTTCAACACTGTGACTGTCCGCAGCCGCGTCGACGGCCAAATCGTCAAAGTGAACTTCACCGAGGGCCAGTTCGTCCACGAAGGCGATGCGCTCATTGAAATCGACCCTCGCCCCTACCAGGTCATGCTGGAACAGGCCGAAGGCCAACTCGCCAAAGACCAAGCCCAACTCCGCGACGTGCAAGTCGATTTCGAGCGATACACGACTCTCTACAACGAAGGTGTCGTCCCCAAGCAGCAGGTCGACACCCAGCAAGCCCAAGTCGGTCAGTTTCAAGGTTCGATTAAAGCCGATCAAGCCACGATCGATAACGCAAAACTACAGCTCGTCTATTCCCGCATCACGGCGCCTATCAACGGCCGCGTAGGTTTGCGTCTCGTAGATATCGGGAACATCGTCCACGCCACTGACACAACGGGACTTCTCGTCATCACCCAGCTCCAGCCGATTTCCGTTATCTTCACGCTGCCGCAGGACCAGCTTCAGCAAGTCCTCGTCAAAATCCGTGGCGGAGGCGTGCTTCCCGTCCAAGCCTACGATCGCGATGACACCACCAAGATTGCCGACGGCAAACTCGCCACCATCGACAATCAAATTGATCCGACGACCGGCACATACAAGCTCAAAGCCGTTTTCTCCAACGACAACAACGTCCTCTTTCCGAATCAATTCGTCAACGTTCACATGCTCGTTGACACTAAGCGCAATGTAATCACTGTTCCCGCCGCGGCGATTCAACGCGGGCCGCAAGGCACCTATGTCTACGTTGTATCGAATGGCGATACCGTGAACATTCGGATGGTCACCGTCGCCCAGACCACGGGCAACAACATCGGTGTCAGCTCAGGTCTCAACGCAGGCGATGTGGTCGTAATTGACGGCCAAGACAAGCTCCAGAACGACAGCAAAGTCATTCCTAGCGCGTCTCCAACTAGCGGTGCCGCTGGAGGAGCTTCTGCTCAGCCCACTTCGCAAAGCGGACCGCTGTCCGGAAATTCCGCCCCAAGTCAGCCGGGAGGCAAGTCTCGATGAGTCCGTCCCGGCCGTTCATTTTGCGGCCTGTCGCAACCACCCTCTTGATGATCGGGGTGCTGCTGGTTGGCTTCGTGGCCTACCGCCAGCTTCCTGTCTCCGCGCTACCCCAGGTCGACTATCCGACGATTCAGATCCAGACCTTTTACCCTGGCGCCAGCCCCGACGTGATGGTTTCTTCCGTCACCGCCCCGCTTGAGCGCCAATTTGGCCAAATCCCCGGCCTCAGCCAAATGACTTCCACGAGTTCCTTCGGCAGCTCCATCATCACGCTGCAATTTAATCTCGATCTCAATATTGACGTCGCCGAACAAGAAGTCCAGGCCGCCATCAATGGGGCCTCCAATCTTCTCCCTCAAGGGCTGCCGAATCCCCCGATCTATAACAAAATCAATCCCGCCGACGCGCCCATCCTCACTCTTGCGCTTACTTCCAGCTCGATGCCACTTTCCAAGGTCGAAGACCTTACGGACACCACGCTTGCCCAAAAAATTTCCCAGCTCACGGGCGTCGGACTCGTCAGCATCAGCGGCGGCCAGCGTCCTGCTGTGCGCGTCCAAGCGAATCCCACGGCGCTTGCTTCCTATGGCCTAAGTTTGGAGGATTTACGCACTGTCCTGGGCGCCGCCAACGTCGACCAGGCGAAGGGCACGTTTGATGGGCCTCATCAGGCCTACACTATCGGGGCAAACGACCAACTCATCTCCAGCGATAGTTACCGTCCGCTCATCGTGGCCTATCGCAATGGCGCTCCGGTGCGCCTGTCGGACGTCGCCACCGTTTTCGACGGCACGGAAAACGTCAACCAGGCCGCCTGGTCCGGCAAGAATCCGGCTGTCATTCTAAACATTCAGCGCCAGCCGGGAGCCAACATCATCTCCGTAGTGGATCGCGTAAAGAAACTCCTGCCACAACTTGCGGCCGCGCTCCCGGCCTCTGTAAAGATCGAAATTCTCACCGACCGCACCAGTACAATCCGCGCCTCTGTCGAGGACGTGCAATTTACGCTGATGCTCACCATCGCCCTGGTGGTCATGGTCATCTTTCTTTTTCTGCGTAGCCTGCGCGCCACCGTCATTCCCGCGCTGGCCGTGCCGCTCTCCATCGTCGGCACTTTTGGCGTGATGTATCTCTGCGGCTACACCCTTAACAACCTCTCCCTCATGGCGCTTACCATCTCCACCGGCTTCGTCGTCGACGACGCCATCGTCATGATCGAGAACATCAGCCGCTACATCGAACAAGGCGATACGCCCCTCAACGCCGCGCTCAAAGGCTCCGAGCAAATCGGCTTTACCATTATTTCGCTCACTGTGTCTCTTATCGCCGTGCTCATCCCGCTGCTTTTCATGGGCGACATTATCGGCCGCCTCTTCCGCGAGTTCGCTATCACCCTCGCGATCACCATTCTTATCTCTGCCTTCGTCTCTCTGACTCTCACTCCCATGATGTGCGCCAAACTCCTTCGCTATCAGAGGGAGGAAGACCAGACCTGGTTCTATCACAAGTCCGAACTCGCCTTTAATTCCATCATTGCCTTCTACGGACGTACTCTGAAATTCGTGCTTCAGTTCCGCACCATCACGCTCCTCGTCACGGTCGGCACACTTGTTGGCACCATCTTGCTCTATATTTACATTCCCAAAGGCTTCTTTCCCGTGCAGGACACGGGCCTCATTCTGGGCGTCTCCGAAGCTGCGCAGAACATCTCCTTCACCGCGATGTCGCAGCACCAACAAGCTCTCGCTGACGTTATTCTGAAAGACCCGGCGGTTGAGAGCCTCTCTTCCTTCATCGGCATCGATGGAACCAACACCACGCTCAATACTGGCCGCATTCAGATCAATCTCAAGCCGCTCGATGAGCGCAAAATCAGCGCCTCCGATGTCATTCGCCGTCTCCAGCCTCGGCTTGCGAGTGTCGATGGCATCTCGCTTTTCATGCAACCAGTTCAAGACCTCACTGTTGAAGACCGCGTCAGCCGCACGGAATTCCAGTACAGCCTAGAAGATGTTGACCCTAAAGAGCTCGCCTATTGGACGCCGCGCTTCATCGACAAACTGAAGTCCATCCCATCTGTGCGCGACGTTGCCAGCGACGAACTGAACCATGGCCTCCTCGCCACCCTCGTCATTGACCGCGACACAGCTTCCCGCCTCGGTGTTCTCCCCGCTGATATCGACAACACTCTCTACGACGCCTTCGGCCAGCGCCAGGTCTCCACCATCTATACCCAGCTCAATCAGTATCGCGTCGTCATGGAAGTCGATCCCTCTTTCCACCAGAATCCCGACTCTCTCAAAAGCATTTACGTGAGATCTTCCGGAACTCCGCAGGCTTCCTCCGGAGCGACGGCCAATATTTCAACCAATGGACAGGCAAACATTACTTCTGCCCCTAGCCCGCAAGTTCCGCTGAGCGCCTTTACGCGTTTCGAGCCCGGTGCCACCGCCCTGGCGATCAACCATCAGGGGCAATTTCCGGTCGTCACCGTCTCGTTCAATCTTGCTCCCGGCGCGGCTCTCGGCGATGCCGTCGACGCCATCAACAGGGCCAAGTCCGAATTGAACATGCCCATGAGCGTCCAGGCCACCTTTCAGGGCACTGCGGCGGCCTTTCTCAAATCGCTCGCCAACGAACCCGTGCTAATCCTTGCGGCGCTCATCACGGTTTACATCGTTCTCGGCGTCCTCTACGAAAGCTATATTCACCCCATCACCATTCTCTCCACGCTTCCTTCCGCGGGCGTCGGCGCCATTCTTGCTCTCCTCCTCTTTCACATGGAGTTCAGCGTCATTTCGCTCATCGGCATCATTCTCCTTATTGGCATTGTGCAAAAAAACGCCATCATGATGATCGACTTCGCTCTCGAGGCGGAACGTAAAGAAGGGAAGACCCCGCTCGACGCCATCTACGAAGCCTGTTTGCTTCGTTTCCGTCCAATCATGATGACTACGATGGCTGCTCTCTTGGGCGCCTTGCCTCTAGCCCTTGGCACCGGCGTCGGTTCCGAATTGCGCCGTCCTCTCGGCATCACCATCGTTGGCGGCCTTATCCTTAGTCAGTTGCTGACGCTTTACACCACGCCAGTGGTCTATCTCGCTTTTGATTGGTTGGCCCACCGCTTCGCTTTTCAGATTGGCAATTCCATCGAGGAGCCGGCCCACGGCGATTAGGCAATGACTTCCTCAACCAATTTCTCGGCGCCCTTTATTCGCCGGCCTGTCGCCACTGCTCTCATTACCATTGCGATCTTTCTCTCGGGCGCGGTTGCTTTTCGTTTTCTGCCTGTAGCTCCACTGCCACAAGTCGATTTCCCAACTATTTCTGTCGGCGCGAGTCTGCCCGGCGCCAGTCCGGAAACGATGGCCTCCGCCGTTGCCACTCCGCTGGAACGACAGTTCGGCCGCATCGCTGGCGTCACGCAAATGACCTCCTCCAGCGGCCTCGGATCCACCGGCATCACCCTTCAGTTTGATCTCAATCGCGACATCAACGCCGCCGCTCGCGATGTACAGGCCGCCATCAACGCTGCCCGTAACCAGCTTCCGGCAGATCTCCCCGGCCAGCCTACCTACCGCAAGGTCAACCCCGCGGACGCTCCCATAATGATTCTGGCCTTAACCTCGGACAATCTTCGGCCAGCGCAGATCTATGACGCGGCCGATTCCATCCTGGCGCAAAAGCTCGCCCAGGTCGAAGGCGTCGGCCAGGTCTTCGTTTGGGGAAGCGCCAGCCCCGCCGTTCGAATTGAAGCCAATCCCTACCAACTCAACAGCTACGGCATAAGTCTTGAGACCATTCGTGGTTCTCTACAATCCGCCAACGCTAATCTGGCAAAAGGTTCTCTCTCCGACTCGCAAAAGACATGGAATGTCGGCGATACCGACCAGCTCTTTAAAGCCTACGAATACATGCCGCTTATCGTCGCCGGCCACACGGGCGCTCCTGTTCGGCTTAGGGATATCGGTGAAGTCGTAGATTCCGTTGCGGACAGCCGCAACTTGGGTCTCTTCGGCGGGAAACGTTCCGTCCTGCTGGCCGTCTTTCGCCAGCCCGCCGCCAATATGATCGAGACTGTCGATCGCATCAATGCCATCCTGCCGGTTCTGCGCGCATCGATCTCTCCTTCGCTCCATCTAACCGTCTCCATCGATCGCAGCGTTACCATTCGGGCTTCGGTTCACGACGTCGAAATCACTCTGATCATCTCCATCCTTCTCGTTATCCTCGTGGTCTTCGCTTTTCTCCGCAGTACCTGGGCGACCATCATCCCGAGCGTGGCTGTTCCGCTGTCGCTCGTCGGCACTTTCGGCGTGATGTACCTCTTCGGCTACAGCCTGGACAATCTCTCGCTTATGGCCCTCACGATCTGCACCGGCTTCGTCGTGGACGATGCCATCGTCGTCATTGAAAACATCACTCGCCACATCGAGAACGGCATGAAGCCTTATGATGCCGCCATGAAGGGCGCCAGCGAAATTGGTTTCACCGTGCTCTCCATGAGCACTTCACTCATCGCCGTTTTCATTCCTATTTTGATGATGCCCGGAATTGTCGGCCGCCTCTTCCGTGAATTTGCCGTGGTCCTCAGCGTGGCCATCGTCGTCTCTCTCTTCGTTTCACTCACCACCACCCCCATGATGTGCGCGCGTTTTCTAAAGCACGAAAGCGGTAAGCACAACTGGATCTATAACTTCTTCGAAGCCGCTTTTGACCGTCTTCTTCATCTTTACGATGTTTCTCTCCGGTGGGTTCTCCGCCGTCAGTTGTTGATCCTGGGCATGACCTTCCTCACCGCCGTGCTCTGTGCGTATCTCCTCGTTAATGTCAATTCTGGCTTTTTCCCCCAGCAGGATACTGGCCGCGTGAGTGGTATGATCCAGGGCGACCAGGATTTATCTTTCGCGGCCATGTCGCAAAAGATGCGCGAGTTCACGGATATTGTTTTGAAGGACCCCGCCATTGATACCGTCACTGCCTTCACGGGCGGCGGCAGCGGCGGTAGCACCGCCCGCATGTTTGCCCAGCTAAAGCCCCTTAGCGAACGGAAGATAAGCGCCGACGAGGTCATTGGCCGCATTCGGGACGCCACCGCGCACGTTCCCGGTGCCGTTCTTTTTCTCCAGGCGGTGCAGGACCTCAGCGTAGGCGGGCGCTTCGGTGCCGCGCAATACCAGTACACTCTGCAGGCGGATAACCTCGACGACCTGAATCATTGGGCGCCGCTGGTCATGGCGAGGTTGGCCAAGATCCCCGAGCTACGCGATGTCAACTCCGACCAGCAGATACATGGCCTGCAAAGCTCCCTCGTCGTCGATCGCGACACCGCCAGCCGCCTCGGCGTCTCCATGGAGGCGATTGACAACACCCTGAGCGACGCTTTCGGCCAGCGTCAGGTCTCCACCATTTACAAAGGCCTCAATCAGTACTACGTGATCTTGGAAGTCATGCCGAGCGCCCAGCAGGATCCCGCGGCTCTGAAGTCCATTTATGTGCCCGCCTCTGGTGGTCATCTCGTCCCGCTCAGCGCCTTTTCCCATTACGAACCATCCAACACCGCGCTCTCCATCAATCATCAGGGCGTCTTTCCAGCGATCACCCTGTCCTTCAATCTTGCTCCCGGTGCCTCCCTTGGCCCTGCCGTTCTAGATATTGAAGCGGCCACTCGTGAAATCGGCGTCCCTCGCACGGTCCACGCTGCTTTCCAGGGCAATGCGCAGGCCTTCCAGGATTCACGCTCGTCGCAACTCCTGCTGATCATCACCGCTCTCGTCGCCGTTTACATCGTTCTGGGAATCCTCTATGAGAGTTTCATCCATCCCATCACTATTCTTTCCACCATTCCTTCGGCTGGCATTGGAGCCATCCTCGCTATTAGAGTGACTGGATCCGATCTGAACATGATCGCCCTCATCGGCGTCATTCTCCTCATCGGCATCGTCAAGAAGAACGCCATTCTCATGATTGATTTTGCTGTGCAGGTCGAGCGCGAGGAGAAAATCTCGCCACTGGAAGCCATCTACAAAGCTTGTCTGCTGCGTTTCCGGCCCATCCTCATGACCACTATGGCCGCGCTCTTCGGCGCCCTGCCTCTCGCTCTGGGCACGGGCGTCGGTTCTGAGCTTCGCCGTCCGCTCGGCATCACCATTATCGGCGGCCTCATCGTCAGCCAGATGCTCACTCTCTTCACCACACCTATCGTTTACATCTACATGGACCGGCTGCAAACATGGCTCCGAGGGAAGCGCAGACACGGACACGTACCCGTCCCGGCCGGCGCTCAGGCGGACTAATCCGCTAGGCCATTCCTTCCTATTCTGTTTGATTTGGTATTTATCGTAGCAGCGGAGCGCCGCGTCGGCGCATGCCCATTTTTTACGAGCTGCCGATCAAGTATCCCGTGAAGAAAACCAGCACGCCGCCAACAATCACTTGAAACGCCGCCTGCAAGAACGGGGTATCCATGTAGCGGTGCCGGATATAACTGATGATCCCCAGCTCGACGCACACCACAATCACCGCAACAATCGTGGCGTAGTGAAAATTCGAGATCAAGAACGGCAGCGTGTGTCCGATGCCTCCCGCTGTCGTCATGGCTCCCGTAACCGTCCCCCGCAGCCACGGCGAACCTCGACCCGTTAACGATCCATCGTCGGAGAGCCCCTCTGAAAAGGCCATCGAAATCCCCGCTCCGATCGACGCCGCCAGTCCCACGCGAAATGCGTCCCAGCTCTGATGTGTGGCGAATGCCGCCGCAAACAGCGGGGCCAGCGTCGATACCGATCCATCCATCAATCCGGCAAGTCCCGGCTGTACGATTTGCAGCAGGACTAGCTTGCGATGCGATTCGGCTTCTTCCGCGCGCGCAGGTTCCGTTAAATGTTTCTCTTCCAGACCGTCCGCCGTTGCCTCGTGTTTGCGCTCCTCATCCGCCAATTTATTTAGCAATTCTCGCGTCGGCGCATCCGTAATGCGGCCGACTGCACGCGAATAGAAACGCGCCGCCTCCATCTCCATCACCTTGGCTTGCTTCCTGGCCACGTTCACGCCCAGCGGCCGCAGTAGCCACGTCGGCCTCCGCTGCAAGAATCCCTTCACGTTTTCCCGCCGGATCAACGGGATATGGTCTCCAAACCTTTGCCGGAACATCGCCAGCAGCCGGTCGCGGTGCACCACTTCTTCCGCGCGCATCTCCTCAAACATTTTCGCTGTCGCCGGGTAGGTCTCCCGCAAGGCGTCCGCAAACTCGCCGAAGATGCGGCTGTCTTCCTCTTCGGACGAGATAGCCAGCGCCAGAATCTCTTTTTCGGATAAATCTTTGAACTTTTTGAGCATCGGCTCTTCCTCGAGTTTTGTCGAGGAAGAGAATCGCACAAACCGTGGAGAGAAGTCACCTTCAGGTAGGAATTGGAGATTTTGGAGAGTCCCCGCGCGCAGCCATCCGAAGGTTCTGGGTGAACAAGGCGCTTAGACCAGCCGAATCTTTGCAGCGTTTAAACCGCTAAACCAGAAATCCCCGCGCGCGGCAAAGATGCACAATTCCAAATCGGTCGCCTGCTCCGACTTTGTGCTTCATGCGGTACAGATGATTCTTCACTGTCTGCTCCGACAAGCAGAATTGGTTCGCAATCTCCTTGTTCGTTAGTCCTTGCGCGATCAGCGGAACAATCTGCTGCTCCCGCCTCGTTAAGCCCAGCCTTGGATGAATCGCTGCCGAGTGCACCGACGTAGCTTCTCTCTCAAAAAAGCGGAAGAGCAATGCGCACAGCGTCCCCGGGCACACCGCCTCGCCCGCCTGCACCGCATGCATCGCTTCCAGAACGTCTTCGGCCGAAGCGTCTCGCGGCAGATACCCTCTGATTCCCGCGCGCACGTATTGAAAAAATTCCGTCTCGTCTTCCGTTATTCCCACCAGCAGTATTCGCACTGTCGGAGCCGTCAATCGCACTTGCCGAATTACGAAAATGTCTTCTCCCGGGCTTCGCCGCGAGGTCAGCCGCAAGATATCGGCTTTCTCCTCGATCAATCCCTCCACTTGGAAAGGTCCGGGGGAGTTAAGTCCCACCAAATCGATGTCTCCTTGCCGCGTCAACATCCGTGACAGCGCTTCTTCACGCAATAGCCGGTTCTCCGCCGCGATGTACACGCGCGACCTTACCTCCGCCTCGCCGTTTGCTCTCATGCGCGGCGCCTCTTCTGCCGGCAGGGGATTGCCACGGCGCTCTTCCCGTAAGAGTTCATTTCGCTGGCTATTTCCTGACGAAATTGAGTTTCGACGCGCCGCCATATTCATGAGGTTTTTCTCCTGCGATCTTTGTTGCTCTCCCGCGAATGCCTTCCTCTCAGGGATCTCGCGTTAGGGACCGCAACCAACTTCTGCAATTTCGCAGCCGCTCCTCGTTTTCTCCTCTCTTCCCCTCGCCCCACATATCTCCCATCGTACCTGTCTCTTAGGGCCGGACTTCGTGGGGACCGTACTTCTACTTAGTCCCACATCGGTACCAATTCCCTCTGCCGCTCCACTTCGGAACTCTTGCATTAAATCCTTCTTATTCTTCCCTTTAGCGAAAATACTCCCCCTCGCTCTCTTCCTTTCGCAGTACTTCCGTACTATCATTCCCTCAGAGCGTCCTATTCTTTTGCAGGTACGTCTCAGCTATAGGTTTTGTTTTACGCGAGCCTTAAACTCTCTCTAGCAACGTCCCGTCCGCGAGAGGCAAGGCTTTCATGGAGACCCAGCAAAGCATTATGGTCAAAACACCCAGCACTAGTGGCGCCGCCGCTACGAAACCCGCTACTCAGGAACGCCGTGGCACTCGTCGCTGCAAAATCACCCAGCTCATGCGCATCCGCCCTTCCGATCCGGAGAAGGATCATTTCGACGATATGCGTGGAACCCTCAGCGTTTCTCGCAGTGGTGTTTATTTTCAGACCAGCGAGCCTGCCTACGAAATCGGCATGCGTCTTTTTCTGACTTTGCCTTATTCTCAAAATCCCATGTCGATGAATCGTGAGTATCTCGCGGAAGTTGTGCGCAGAGATCCTCTTTCCACCGGCATGTTCGGCGTCGGCTTGAAAATCCTCATGGAAATGGGGACGCAACAGCCTACTTTCAACGACTCCTGGGCCACGCGCAGATAGCCAGCGCGTTCAGTGCGACTCAACTCAATTCTTAGAAAGAAATTTTCGGAAACAAAAAAGGGCGGATGGCTTAAAGCCACCCGCCCCTTCTTGTTTTGGGGGGTTGGAGAGAACTCGAAATTAATCTTGTCCGAACATCTGCAAAGTTTTGTGCCGGATGATTCCCAGCTGCCGGTTGATCGGATGCTGCCGCGTCAAAAACGTCAGTACTGGGGGCCGCCGCTCCACCAGTCGGTTCATGGCGATCGTCAATCGCACATCGCGCCGCGCAAATTTCAACCCGGACTGCAGCGCTTCTACTGCTTCCTCGCGCCGCCCCGCTGTCGCATACACTTCCGCCAGGTTCAGATAAAGCTGTGCCTGATTCCGCTTCATCCGCACCGCCGTATCGCACAGTCTCTCGGCTTCGCCCCACTTTTGCTCGGAGCGCGCCAGCACTACTCCGAGGTAAGACATGTAGTACGGATTGTTTCTGTCGAGGTCTACTGCTCGCTTCATATGCGGCAACGCCTTTACCGCATAGTTGTCTCGCAGCAGCGTTAACCCGGTTTTGAATTCGCGGAAGGCTTCCGTGTCCATCATTGCTTCACCTCGTTGCCCCCGTCCTTTTCAGGATGGGCTAGGATTAGGACTCCCCCGGGAAGCTGGAAACTTGCCGCGCGCTGCTAAAAAAGGACACTCACCGCCCAGGTGCCGGGCTTGGCTGAGTTGACCGCTTTGCGGTCACCCCAGAAATTGACCGCTCTGCGGTCACCCAAGAATAATGTTGCGTTCACCCAGTTGGTGTTCGGTACGGCGGAGAGCAGTGTCGCGTTTTTGGTTCCCATCCCAGTCCTTCTTGAACCTACGCGCACTTTGTTCAAGAATCTACTGACCCGTGGGACAGTCTTGGGTCAGCCGCACTGGCGTAGTGATGAGGCAGGCAAGGACAGTAGGCAAAAGTCAGCCAATTTGGGCCTTTTTTTGTTTTTATGAAGTGCTCGCTAGACAAGGCGCCAGTAAAACGCCTGAGTACAGTGCTAAAACTTATTTCGTCAGCTTTTTCCAGCCCTTCCGCCAGTCTTCCCAATCCGCAAGCGTGGCCTTGCACATTGCTTTAGACGCCTTGTGCAGCCAGCGGCCTTTTCTCTGCGCCAAATCTCGCTTGACCTGAGGAATGGCCTGCGGAGAGCCAAAGTGCATGTTGGCCGTTTCCCATCCCATCGAATAGAGCAGCCGCGCCTCATCCCGTTCTGCCGCCAGCGAAACTAGCTCGATTCGCGAACAGTCTGGCGCCAGCCGTCGCACCACCCACCTTTTGTGAAACCGAACGAAAGGATCCAGTACACGCAAACAGCGTCCGATGAGCTTTGGTCCATACACGACCGCCGACGATGTCCCGCTATGCCATGCAGATGCAGAAGGTCGAACGGCTTTGGCCTCGCGCGCAATGTACGCGCCGCCCGAGGAAGAAAGAGCCACGATCCGGGGATGGCCTAAACTTCCGAGGCCCGCAATTCGCTTTCTCAGCTGATATACGCTCTTCGGCGGCAAGGACTCTCCGAGCAACTCCCGCACTTCGTCCGGAGCTTTTGCCGTGAAAGGCGGCAGATGCGTCAGCTTCTCCCAAAAGTGTACGGGGTCCCGCAGCTTGCTTAGCGCCATCAAGCGCAGCCACTGGTGATCCTCCGCCAGAATGAACGGTTTTCCACCTGCGGCCAGAGCGTCCCGGTAGCCTTCTTCGACGGCTTCCGCAGCCTCGCGCCGCGGCATGCTGAGGTGCTCCCCAAGAATCGCCAAATAAGCGCTCGTCGTGAGCCGCACCAAATCTATGGCATACGACGAGGGATAGACCTCATCCAGATCGTTCACGCCCCAGATGAGCCGCCCTTCCAGGTCTCGCCACGTCCCAAAATTTTCGACGTGCAAATCGCCCACCGCTAGAACTTTGGGCGCTTTCGCCAGCTCGGCGCACACTTCCGGCCAAAGCTGCAACCACCTGTAAAAAGTCGCGCGAAAGAATGGGAACGCCGCCTCGGCCATCAAGCGATGTTTAAGGCGCAGATCCTGTTTAATAATCGGGAGTTGGGCGCTCAGCCACTTCTCGAACGCAAACGTTGCATCAATGATGCCGGGGATCATTCGCGATTCACACGCGCGCGTGTTCTGCACGAGACGTCCCGCGCACACGCGATTCATAAATCGGAAAGCGCGCCGCGAACTCCGCAACCTGCTTGCGCACCCGCTGTTCCGTTTCCGCGTCGCCCAGATGCGAGAGAATCTCCCCAATCCAGCCGCCGATTTGCTCCATCTCCGCTTCGCGCATCCCGCGCGTTGTCACCGACGGGCTTCCCAGTCGGATCCCGCCGCCCTTCATCGGGGGCAGGGGATCGAACGGAATCGAATTCTTGTTCACCGTAATCCCCGCGCGGTCCAGGGCCTTCTCCGCATCGCTGCCGGTAATTCCGCGCGAATGCACCTCAATCAAGAACACGTGATTGTCTGTTCCGCCCGTCACAATCCGGAACCCGCGCTTCGCAATGGCCGCCGCTAGCGCCTTTGCATTGGCCACCACCTGCGTCTGATACTCCTTAAAACTCGGCTCCATCGCTTCCTTCAAACACACCGCCTTCGCCGCAATCGTGTGCACCAAAGGTCCGCCCTGCGTGCCCGGAAATGTCAGCTTGTCCAACTCCTTGGCGAATGCCGCCTTGCACAGCACCAATCCGCCACGCGGCCCACGCAAAGTTTTGTGCGTGGTCGTCGAAACAATGTCCGCATGCGGCACCGGGCTAGGATGCACGCCCGCCGCGACAAGTCCCGCGATGTGCGCCATATCCACAAAAAACAAAGCTCCCGCTGCCTTCGCCGCCCGCGCAATCCTCTCGAAATCAATAATTCTCGAATACGCACTGGCCCCCGCCACGATCATCTTCGGCTTGTGCTCCTGTGCCAGCCTGTCGATTTCGTCGTAATCAATCCGCTCGTCCTCTTTCTTCACCCCATACGCAATGAACTTGTACATCCGCCCCGAAAAATTCAATGGATGCCCATGCGTCAAATGCCCGCCATGCGAAAGATTCATCCCCAGCACCACGTCATCCTTCTGCAAAGTGGACATATACACCGCGACATTCGCCGACGTCCCCGAATGCGCCTGCACATTGGCATGCTCCGCCCCAAACAACTCCTTCGCCCGGTCAATCGCCAGCTGTTCCACCTTGTCCGCGTATTCGCACCCGCCGTAATACCGCTTCCCCGGATAACCCTCCGCATACTTGTTCGTAAAGATCGACCCCATCGCCTCCAATACCGCCTCCGAAACAAGGTTCTCTGATGGAATCAATTCCAGCCCAGTCGCCTGCCGCTGCGCCTCTTCCCGCAACAATTCCGCAATCGCCGGGTCCACCGCCTCCAGTGGCCTCTCCATCCGTTCGTTAGCTTCGGTAGTCATCTCGGTTGTCCTATCAATTCAATTTCAATTCAGCCTAGCTCGTTCGTTTAATCTCATTCAGGGTTCACCATCTTACTCCGCTCACACCCGTTCTGCGAAGCAACTGCTCTTTGCCAAAACCTCTGGAAATGGTAAAATGTCTCTGGGAAGTTCTACGATTTCGGACTGCGGCAGCCAGGCTGCCGCTCTTTTATTTCAGTAGCACAGCCAGGGGCAATTGCATCGCACGCGCCGTAGCACGCGATAAATTTTGGCTGTGCTCTTTTCTCGTATTTCGCGAGCCGTGAGTCCCGCACACTTCGTCGATCGCGCAAGGCGGCAGAGAGAATTTACGCTTGGTACGTGAGGTCCTTGCGCTGGTAAATCGCAGCGTTGCTCGCAGTTCGGGCATTTCAACTCCGAACCGCCGGCCGGAAACTCAGGCTTCTCCGGCAAGAAATAATCCAATAAGTGCGTGGCGGTGATCGGAGAATGTACAAACGAAACGTCACACTTCGGGCAGAGCAGAATCCATGACGCCGTAATTCATCCTATACTCGGAGCGCTAACGGGCCCGTAAGGAAGTCATAAGGAAACCGTAAAGAGATCGCTACTGGGAGGAGCGAATCGTTAGCGAGACCGGCGTCAAGAAGCGTCCCCTTCATCGATCGCGCGGCCAAAACAACAAATCACCGCACAATTATGTTTACCGCCAAGCCCTTTAGAATCAGCACTTGCGAAAATCGTCCACAAGTGTTGATTCTAATGAACTTAGAGAGCATCTAAGCCCTCTAGAATCCGCGTTTACTAAAAACAGGGGAGGGGATGTCCTATCCGGTCGGTCCAAAGCGATAACTTCTCCGCATTCTGTCGCTTTGTAAACATTAGCGCTGCCGCCTTCTCGATTCCACCATCGGGCCCACTTCACATATTGGGACTGCGGATTGTCATACCAGCGATCACCAGCTATGACGGAGCGATGAGTCAATTGGCGTAGGCCATAGAGGGCCCTCTCGGCCGTCCCGGAATCGGGACTTCGCAGCAGGTCGAGGAGGATCGGTATCGAAGACCGAGAACCCGTGTAGGCAAAAGCAGAAACTGCTATCGGTCGCGTGAACTCCTTATCTGAGCTGCCCAGCATGACGAGTAAGGTGGGGAGCATCAGGTCTCCGCCACTCTCGGCTGCATCGTAGACGTAGTTTCCGTTCTTTGCATTTCTCTGGGCGACTTCCAGAAGCAATGGGAACCATTTCTGATCGCCAGACTGCGCGAGGAATTCCGCGCTTTTCATGTGTTCGTACGTGCCAGGCTCACCGGGCGCGAACGTCTCCTTTTGCAGGAAGAAACGTCCAGTCACTTGCCCCGAAGCAATCGTCGGGCAGCAAAGCAATACCGCAATGAGAAAGCGCCTGATCATACGTTTCAACTGGCGAATCTGAATGTTACTTCAAGAGTATAGCGTACATGCTCGGCAGCCATTGTGGAGGCGCGATTTCCGCAAGACCCGCCTGCCGCGTGAAGTCACAATGCCTCACCTCCCTGAAAGTCGCTTGTGGTAAAGGGTCAAAATATCATCGGTGGATTGGACGCCCTTTCCCGTCGCAATTTTTCGGACCACGCTGAGCTTCAGGCCACCATAGTCGGGAAGCCGTGAGTCGTTCATCTCAATCAAGTAAAACCCCGGCTTGCCCGGATTGGCGGTGTCGGGGACACAGTAGAACATTTGCAAGGCGATGCGGATGTAGCGGCTCGCGTACAGTTGCTCGTTCGCGACAACGTATTTGATAACGCCTACGCCTTTCGGAAACATCGAAACGCGATTCACGCGGATGGTGGGTCCCTGGCCAAAATCGATGTTTTCCCAATAGAAGAAGTCCATCGCGCCAGCGAGCTTTCCATCGGGATACTCAAGAATGTGTTCATAGATGCCGCCGGATTTGTCCTTCGGCAAGTAGTAGGAACTGTCCAGCATCGACTTCATGTTTTCATAAAGGTTGAAGGGCTTCTCGCGGTCGGTGTAGCTGCCGAACGCCTTTAGGCCACCGGAGATGTAAGTTGTCACCACTTCGAAAAGACGCTGGCGGGCGAACTTGTTGACCTGATCGTATTTGTCCACCGAGTTCCAATCGATTCGTTTCTGCAGGGCCACAACATCAAAGACCTGGAGATCGCAATCGTTGGGTTTGCACTTCTGCAGCGCGTCAATATCCTTGCGCGGGAACGCGATACGGTCGAAGTCGGAAAGTTTGGGCGGCGAACCGAGTTCGTTGAACGCTTGTACGTCGAGGTATACCTTATCCTCGAGGAGGCTCTTCACGTCGCGGTAGGATGCCGCAAAACGCTCCACGGTGCTATTGATATACACCCCGCCAAACACAAGCATCCCGTACTTCTTGTCACCGGATTCGAGGACCTTGGTCACTACTTGACCTTGATCCATTTTCTGAATATCGCTGTCAGATAACCCGACTCTGGTCTTAAAGAAAGTTTCCGGCTGTCGTTGGGCACAAGCGGTACTAGCGCCAAAGATCAGTCCGAGAGAGAGAACACTTGCCGCAAAAACTTCGCCACGCATGGCAATCATTCCTATTCTTTTCGAGTTTGCTTTATCCATATTTCCTTTTTGACGCCCATAAAAGCGCAGCTGTAAGTCCGTCTCCCGCACTCGCGATCTTGACAACGATTTTTCATCCGAGCACGACTGGAGGTCTAGTATCTGATGCGAGCAAGAGCAAGTCAGGTGCAGATTAACGCGCGAATCGGAAAGTGAGCCGCGACTATCCGGCCGTCAGCCGCTGCCAAAAGGTTTTGCTTTGCATTTCACGCGGATATACTCTCCTCCGCTGGTTCGCTACATCCCAAGGGGCCTCCGCCCTCTCTCATTGGCTCTGAGTTGCCGGGGCGCCGTGGCTCGCCGAGAGAGAGTTAAGTCGCTGCATAGCCGGAGAATGAGCCGGTGGCTTTTGGGCTGGAAGACATAAAGGGCCATAACCTTTCCCGAAGCACTTCTTAGGAGACGACGGCTGCATCTCACCGTCGTTTGGTTTTATCAAAGCTGAAGATTCGGCCCCCTTTCTGGTATATGTCTTCTGCAGGGATCAAGCCAGCGCAGCGGAGAAACGCCAATGAAAGCCGCCGTCTACACCAGGTACGGACCTCCGGATGTTGTCCAGGTCACGGACGTCGAGAAGCCCGTTCCCAAGGACAACGAAGTCTTGATAAAAGTTCGCGCGGCGAGCCTCAATCCACTTGACTGGCATTTCATGAGAGGCACACCGTACGCCGTTCGCATTATCGCCGGTCTGCGCAAACCAAAATTCCCGGGGCTGGGCGTTGATGTTGCCGGCTATGTCGAAGCCCTTGGCGGCAAAGTATCGCAGTTCAAACTCGGCGACGAGGTATTCGGCTCGTGCAAAGGCGCCTTTGCCGAGTATGTCTGTGCTTCCGAATCAGTATTGGTCATGAAGCCAGCTAACGTGACATTTGAGCAAGCAGCATCCGTACCCGTGGCCGCCTATACCGCATTGCAGGGCCTTCGCGACAAGGGACACATCCAAGCAGGTCAGAAGGTCCTGGTTAACGGTGCTGCGGGAGGTGTGGGTACATTCGCAGTGCAGATCGCCAAGTCGTTTGGCGCGGAAGTGACCGGCGTAAGCAGTACCAGGAATCTCGACATGGTCCGGTCCATTGGTGCAGATCGGGTCATCGACTACACACAGGAGGACTTCACAAAAAGTGCACAACGCTACGACCTGTTCTTCGATTGCGTTGGGAACCATTCATTGTTAGCTTCCAGGAGCGTCTTAAATCCCAAGGGAATATACGTCGGCGCGGGGGGAACGACCGACAACTGGATGATCCGTCCCTTGCTGGGCGCAATTTCCTCTCTTGTGCTGTCGCTGTTCGGGAGCCAGAAGCTGCTCATGGTTCTTGCGAAACCCAGCAAACAGGATCTGAACTTTATGCGCGAGCATATGGAATCTGGAAAGATAACGCCGGTCATCGACAGGCTTTACAATTTGAATGAGGTCCCTGAGGCTATCCGCTATCTGGAAATAGGGCACGCCCGCGGAAAAGTAATCATAACCTTAGAAAATAACTAGAAAATGTGGGAATGCCTTGGGCGCGGCTTTGAACAGCTACTGCAGGCAAAAGGCTTTGCTTTGCCTGCAACGCCGATATAGGCTCCTCCGCTGGTTCAACGCATCCCAAGGGGCCTCTGCCATGAATTTGTTCCGCAATGCTGCAATCATCGCACTATTTGCTGGCTCGTTCACCGCACCTGCTTGCTTCGCACAGCAAGACTCTGGCGATCTGGAACGCAAGGTCGATCAAATTTTTGCGGCGTACGACAAGCCCGATTCACCGGGCTGTGCGCTCGGCGTTGTCCGGGACGGCGAGTTCGTCTACAAAAAAGGCTACGGCGAAGGCAGCCTCGAACTGAGTGTCCCGCTCACTCCCGAGTCGGTCTTCTACATGGGCAGCGTCTCAAAACAATTTACCGCCGCCAGCGTCGTGCTCGCTTCCGAGCAAGGCTATCTCTCGCTCGATGATGACGTCCGCAAATATGTCCCCGAAATTCCTTCCTATGGCAAGCCCATCACGCTTCGCCAAATGCTACACCACACCAGTGGCTTTCGCGACATCCTCGGGTTGCTCCTCCTCGCCGGACGCAATTTCGAGGACATCCACCCCACTCCCGAATTGCTCGATCTGCTCTCGCGTCAAAAAGCCCCCAACTACATGCCGGGCGACGAATATCTCTACAGCAACACAAATTTTTTCCTCTTCAGCGTGATTATCAAGCGCACCACTGGCAAGCCTCTCTCGCAATTCGCAGAGGAGAATATTTTCAAGCCGCTTGGAATGACCCACACGCGCTTCTATGATGACCACTCCGTCGTTGTTCCCGGTCGCGTCCCCGCATACGAGCCGCGCCCCAACGGCGGCTTCCGCGTCGACTGGTCCACCAATTTCGACAAAATCGGCGACGGCGGCCTAATGAGCAGCGTCGACGATCTTCTTCTGTGGGATCGCAATTTCTATGCCAACAAACTGGGCAAAGGCACTCTTCTGAAGGAAATGCAAACGCCCGGCGTCCTGAACAACGGAAAACAAATCGAATACGCGCTCGGTCTGACGATTAGCACCTATCGCGGCCTGCCCATCGTCGAGCACGGCGGAGCTCTCTTCGGCTATCGCACCGAATTAGTGCGTTTCCCTCAGCAAAAATTTTCCGTCATCACGTTGTGCAATGTCGGTACAAGCAATCCCGGCCGCCTGTCGTATCAGGTCGCGGATCTCTACCTCGCTGGCCAACTCTCGCCCGAACCTGCGGCCTCCGCTGCTGCGAGCGTTGACGCCCAGCCTTTCGCTGGCTGGTATCGCAACCTGGAGTCTCACTCCGTCCTCGAAATTTCCGCCTCAAAGGAAGGCGTCGGAGCGTTCGGCACACTTTTCAAACCTCACGACGCGACCCACTTCGTCGCAACAGCGGGTCCGGAAATTGCCTTCGAGCGCCAGCCAAACTCCGGTTTACGCCTTACGCTGAATTTTAAGGACACTGCGCCGCAAATTTTTGAAAGGTATGAACCGCTCAAGGCTTCTGAGGAAAGTCTCGCGCGTTACGCCGGCGAATACACGAGCACCGAACTCCAAGCCACTTATCGCTTTGTCGTCAAGGACGGCAAACTCACTCTGGCCACGAACTGGCAAGAGCCTGCTGTCCTTGAACCAACCATACTCGACGAATTCCAGGGCCCGTTCGGCACCGCCATCGTGTTCCGCCGTGATGCCGCAGGCCACGTCACCGGCTGCGACCTCTTCGCAGGCCGCGTCCGAAACATAGCTTTCGCAAAAACCATGACTCCGTCAACGAAATGATCGGCCCGCGTGCTCTTGCGGCAAAAGCAGATTGGCGTGAGTCCCACCTGCGGGATGGCGGGCCGCCCGTTTACGAGCTGAGAATTGGAAACATTCTCTGGCCTTGATCGCCGCCAGAGGAACTCACGCCCTGCCGCCAATTACTCGAATCGCTGGCCAGTGGCTGTTGCGCAGCCGCTCACGAGGAGAGTGCCAGTCGGATCGAAGAACTGGACGGAGGCTGCGGTAGTCGTGAACTGGTCCGGATCATCTCCCATTTCGATGGTCTGGCTGATCTTCTGTGTCTTTGCCAGCACGCCGTTCACGGTCACAAGAGCCATCGTATCCGCGCTGTAGGTGTGTCGTCCCGTGTGACTCCACACGCCATGGCCCGGACCGCGGAGCGCTGGGAAAAACATCGGATTGTCTGTGGTCTCCGTCATGGTTCCACCGGCGTTGAACGTCAGCAAGGATTTAAACGGAGGTGCAATCGCCGGCCCGCTGGGACACGCTTGCTGAGTCACGGTAACCACCCATGTTCCTTCAAGTGTCTGCCCGTCCCGGTCCCAGTCTTCGGCTTTCGCTGTTGCTTCCCGGCCAACCCAAAAAAGAAACATCATTCCCATTGCCAGAATTGCAATTGCTTTGAAATGCTGTGATCTCATGTTTTTTCTCCTCGTTTAGCACCGCTCTCGAGATTTCACTACGGAGCGGGCCGGGCATATACTCGTTCCCACGCAAGAGGAAAGTCTTTAGAATGCCCCTGAAGCTTTCTGAAAACTTCTGAAGTCCCCGAAGCGAACGTATGAGCGCCCCGCAACTTCACATCTTCGAGTTCGGCGACTTCCGCGTCGAAGCCCACACGCGCCGCCTCCTCCACAAGGGCGACGCCGTCCCGCTCACACCGAAAGTCTTCGACACGTTGCTCTATCTCGTTGAAAACAGGGGAAAGGTCGTCGAGAAGGACGATCTGATGCGCGCCGTCTGGCCAGACACGGTCGTCGAAGAAAACAACCTGAACCAAAACATCTCCACGCTGCGCCGAGTGCTCGGAGAGAGCCGCGGTGAGAATCGTTTCATCGCAACCATTCCCGGCAAAGGCTATCGTTTCATCGCGCCGGTTGGGCTTGCTCCAGCCGCGCTAGGCGCAATTCCCACGCGCGTTACGTTAGCCGCCTTGCCCTTCGAGAATCTCAGCGCCGATCCCCAGCGCGAATACTTGGCCGACGGTCTCACCGAAGAAACCATCGCCACGCTCGGTCAAATTGATCCCCATCATCTCAGCGTCATCGGCCGCACTTCCGTCATGTCCTACAAACGAACCACAAAATCCCTCGCCGAAATCGGCCACGAGCTGGATGCTGCCTATCTCATCGAGAGCTCCATTCGCGCCGAAGGTGGCCACCTGCGCATCACTTCCAAGTTGATTCGCGTCAGCGACCAGGTGCAGATCTGGTCCGCTTCCTACGACAGTGAACCCAGCAGCATGCTGGCCTTCCAGCGCGAACTCAGCGCCGCCATTGCCGAGCAGGTCCACCTCCACCTTTCTCCGGACCGCCTCAGCGCCCTCGCCCGCCGCCACTCCCGCAACGCGGAAGCATACGACCTCTATCTCCGAGGCCGCCACTTTTGGAACCAACTAACTCCCCCCGCCACCCGACGCGCCATCGAATATTTCGGGCGCGCCGCCGAACTCGACCCTAGCTATGCGCTTGCCTGGTCCGGCCTCGCGGACTCTTATTGCGCTGGCCCAATCAACGGTGATGCACCTCCCTTAGCTGTTTGGCCCCGCGCCAAAGAAGCCGCCGCCAATGCCATCAAAGCCGAACCCGCACTCGCGGAAGTGCAAACCAGTCTCGGTTTCTTGAAGTTCTGGCTCGAGTGGGACTGGCCGGGCGCAGAAGCCGCTTTCCGCAAAGCAGTTTCGCTCGACCCCAGCTATCCTCTACCGCACCGCATGATCGGCATACTCCTGTCGCACATGGGCCGACCTGAGGAGGCTCGTCCCGCGATTCGCCGCGCGCGAGAATTGGATCCGCTCCTCGCCGTACACCAGGCGCTCTCCTCGCAAGTAGCGTTCAGCGGCCGCGAATATTCCGAAGCGGTGCAATTCGCGCGACAATCCATCGTCGTCGATCCCGAATTCTGGGTTGGATACATGCAGCTAGCGCAAGCCCTGGAACAGCTTGACCAAACCGATCAGGCTCTCGATGCCCTCACTAGCGCCGGTCGCTTTTCCGGTGGCAACAGCAAGGTGGTCGCGCTGCGCGGCTACATCTTCGCTAAGTTGGGTCGCACCGCCGAAGCTCGAGAAGTGCTTCGTACTCTCGTAGCGATCGCGCGCGAGCGTTATGTTCCACCCTACGCGATGGCGCTCGTCCACGCTGGACTCAGCGAGCCAGATGATTCCTTCGAGTGGCTAGACCGCGCCTTCGACCTCCACGACGTTCACCTCATCTTTCTTCCCGTCGATCCCAAGTGGGACCCATTCCGCGGCGATGCCCGCTTTGCGGCACTCCTCAACCGCGCAGGCTTGCCGATCCCCGTATTACCCGCCGTTCGCGCAACGCACTCCCCTGGAATGGTATAGTGGCCGCGATTCGACCGGTATCGCAGGAGGCTCACCGCGAATGCCTGCCCTGAACAAATCAAAAAACAAACCGAAGAGATTGTGGCGAACCCGCCAAATGCTTGAAGACGCTGTTCTTCGCTGTTTCCTGATTGTCTTCTTTGCCGCGCTTGCTGCGAACTTTACCGTCCCGAAATTCTATGCCCAAGACCAAAATCCAATCGCCAACGATCCGAAGGCTTCCAAACTTGGCGAATTTCAATTCCGCTCCAACTGTGCCTTCTGTCACGGACTCGGCGCGCGCGGCGGAGGCCGCGGCCCCGACTTGACGCGCGCGCAAAAACGTCACGGAAATGCCGACGCCGATCTTTTCCGCACCATCAACGAAGGTGTCCCAGGCACCGCGATGCCGCCGAATGGCGCTACGCAGCAAGGCGTCGGCATGACCGACACAGAAATCTGGCAAGTCATCGCCTACATTCGCAGCGTCCAGGTCAAAGCTCCCGCGCAGCCGCTTGGCGATGCTGCGCGTGGCAAACAACTATTCTACGGCGCAGCCGCGTGCTCCACGTGCCATATGATCGAAGGGAAGGGAGGCCGCCTCGGCCCGGACCTCACCGCTACGGGCTCTGCCCGCGCCACCGATTATCTGGTCGAGTCCGTGCGCTATCCCAGCCGACGCCTGGCCCAGGGCATTTCCGAAGCGATGAAAGAATTTTCGCAGGAATATGAAACCGTGAAAGTTGAAACCGCGGACGGGCAGAAATTTACCGGCGTGGTCTTGAACGAAGATCATTTTACTTTGCAGATGCTCGATCTCCGCGAGCAGCTTCACCTCTTTGAAAAAGACAAGCTTCGCTCCTATGAAAAGTCTCGTGAATCCCTAATGCCCGCATACGACCCAAAAATGTTAAGCGACAAAGATCTCCAGGACATCCTTGCGTTCTTGTTGAGCGTAGGCGCGCGATGAAGAGGCCACTTATGGAAAAACTGCTGCCCGCTTCGCTCTTACTTCTCGCCGCTTCGAATTTCGTCGCTCCGAACGCGCACTCCCAAGTCACACCACAGCGCCTGCTCGACTCCGCGAAAGAACCGCAAAACTGGCTCATGTATTCCGGCGATTATTCCGGCCACCGCTTCAGCACGCTGGATCAAATCAGCACTACGAACGCAAGCGCGCTTGTCCCCAAGTGGGCCTACCAAACGATGGCAGGCGGCAAGTTTGAAACGACGCCGCTCGTTGTCGACGGAATTCTCTACGCCACCGGCCAGGACGATCGCGCCTTCGCTCTCGACGCCAAATCTGGTCGCCCTATCTGGCAATACCAGCGCGCTCTTCCCGCCGACATTCGTCCCTGCTGCGGCCGCGTCAATCGCGGCCTCGCCATTCTCGGCGACAAAGTTTTCTTCGGCACACTAGATACGCACGTCATCGCTCTTGATTCCAAAACCGGCAATGTGGTTTGGGATGCCACCGCGTTTGACTATCGCAAAGGCTACAGCATCACGCTCGCGCCACTCGTCATCAAGAATCTCGTCATCGTGGGCGTTTCCGGCGGCGAATATGGCATTCGCGGCTTCATTGACGCCTACGACGCCTCCACCGGCGAACGCAAATGGCGCTTCTATACCGTTCCTGGCCCCGGCGAGGCCGGCCACGAGACTTGGGAAGCCGACTCATGGAAAATTGGCGGCGCGCCCGCCTGGATCACGGGCTCCTACGATCCTGCTACCAACACCACTTTCTGGACCACCGGCAATCCTTCTCCCAGCAATCGCGGCGAGGGCCGCGCCGGCGACAATCTTTATAGCAACTCGCTTCTCGCTCTCGATCCCGACACCGGTGAGCTCAAATGGTATTTCCAGTTCACCAAGCACGACGAACACGATTGGGACGCCACGCAAGTTCCTGTAATGATGGATCAAGGCGAAAAACATCTCATCGCCCAAGCCAATCGCAACGGTTTTTTTTACGTGATCGACCGTTCCACCGGAAAACTTGTCTTCTCTAATCCGTACGCCAAAGTGACCTGGAGCAATTCGAAAGACTCCGAAGGCCGTCCCGCCTCGCTAAAAGAAGCCTCTCCAACGCCAGAAGGCAGCCGCGTCTGTCCCGGCGCCGCTGGCGCGACGAACTGGATGTCGCCCACCTACGATCCGCAAACAAAACTCTTCTACGTCACCGCGCGCGAGCAGTGCGACATCTTCAGCACCGCCCCGCAACCTTACGAAGAAGGCCACGCCTATTACGGCAGCGCGTATTTTCCGAACGACGACACTGCGCCCTTCTGGGGCGCGCTCCGCGCCATCGACCCTGACACGGGCAAAATCAAATGGGAATGGAAACATCCATCTCCCACGTGGTCTGGAGTCCTCTCCACAGCAGGCGGCCTGGTCTTCACTGGCGACGCCGAAGGCAACTTCATCGCCCTGGACGCCGCGGCCGGAAAATCTCTGTGGCACTTCCAGTGCGGCGCATCCGTCTATTCGTCGCCGATGTCCTTCGCCATCGACGGCAAACAATACGTCGCCGTAGCCGCCGGCTCCACGCTCTTCACCTTTGCGCTGCCATAGTTTGCCGCGGTTCGGCTCCATTTCGTACGGCGTTATAGACCGTACCCTTTTTTGACCTAAGCGAATCGAACGGATGAGGAGCGCCGCAAGGCTGGCCGCTGAGGGGACACCCTCGATGAAACTTCAGCATCAGATCGAGGGAAATCCATGAACAATGTTGCAGAATCGCGCCGCCGATTTCTAAAAACTGCAGGCCTCGCAACCGGAGCTCTCCTACTGTCTCCGAAGAACAGCCTTGCTCAAACGGAAGCAACAACAGAAAGCGGCGCATCCGACATCACGCAGGCCGATTCCGGTGCCGCAGACTACACCCTGCACATCCAAAACTCACCGATAGAGATCGCGCCCAACCGCATCATCTCCGCCACCACCTACAACGGCCAATTTCCCGGGCCTCTTCTTCGTTTCAAGGAAGGCCAACAGGTCACCATCGACGTCTTCAACGATACCGATACTCCGGAGCAGTTGCACTGGCATGGCCAGCAAGTTCCTGTCGAAGTAGACGGGGCCGCCGAAGAGGGCACCCCGTTCATACCCGCGCACGGAAAGCGCCGCATCGTGTTCACACCAAAACCATCCGGCTTGCGCTTCTATCATACGCACAACCGCGCAGGCGCCAATCTAGCCGCCGGACAATACAGCGGCCAAGTTGGTCCGGTTTACATCGAGCCGCGCCAAGATCCCGGCAAATACGACCGCGAAGTTTTTCTTGTCCTAAAGGAATTTGAGCCCACGTTCAGTCGCGGCGGCGATATGGCCCAGGATTTTCTTTCTCCATCCGCACCAGACAAGTCTCTCCGGGAGACCGGCGAAGCCGCCATGAAAGCCTCGCTCGCCAAAGGCCTCCCACACGGATACGAGGTCGGCTACCGCTCTTTCACCATCAACGGGCGCATGCTCGGCCACGGCGAGCCCATTCGCGTAAAGCAGGGCGAACGAGTCTTGTTTCATATTCTCAACGGAAGCGCGACGGAGATTCGCAGCCTAGCGTTACCCGGCCACTCGTTCCAGGTCATTGCCCTGGATGGAAATCCCGTGCCAAATCCTGGTAAAGTTCCCGTCCTTTGGCTCGGCACCGCCGAACGCATCTCCGCCATCGTGGAAATGAATCATCCCGGTGTTTGGATCATGGGCGATCTCGATAACGATGACCGCCCGCATGGAATGGGCATTGTCGTTGAATACGCCGGCCGCGTAGGGAAAGCGCAATGGCTTGCCCCGCCTCCGTTTCGCTGGAACTACACGCGCTTCGCGAAACCTGGTGCAAACGCTCCGGCCGCAGACGACACTTTCGACATGACCTTTGCAAAGGAAAACGCCGCCGAAGAAGGATTCAATCGTTGGACCATCAACGGCGTAAGTTATCCCATGACTGGCGAAGCAGTCCCAGCCTCATTTCACATCAAGCAAGGCAAGCGTTATCGGATTCGGATGCACAACGCCAGCGATGACATCCACCCCATCCATCTTCATCGCCACAGTTTCGAGCTTATTAGCGTTGCGGGAAAGTCTACCGCCGGAATCTTGAAAGATGTGTTCATGCTAGGCGGCTATCAGGAAGCTGAGGTGGACTTCATTGCCGACAACCCGGGCCTCACGCTCTTCCACTGCCACCAGCAACTCCACATGGACTTCGGTTTCATGACCCTTTTCGATTACGTATGATTTTCTGCAAACGGAGCGGGAGAACGCTGAGTTCCATCGCAGCATGACAAATTTGCCGATTCCTTTTTTTTTCCGGACGCTCTCCATCATTCTGGTCGCGCCCCTAAGGCTTCAAGACCTGCCCGTGCATCGGCCATCTGCGGTGCTAACTTCAGCGCAGCGGAGTGCACCCCCGTGGCTTGATCAGGTTGGCCTCTGACTGCCTAGAAAAAAAGGCATTATCACCCAGGCTACGCCTTCCACCACTACACTTGCGGCAATACCCGCGCACGGCGATGATATTTTTTGGCGTCCGAAAAACTCATGCTCACTGCCAAAAGATTCGGTTGTCACTCGGGCACAGATCTTCACAGATGGGGCCGCCATCAGGCGGCTAGCAGAATAGCGGCGCATCCCTGCCTCATCACTACGCCTGACCATGTTCCGCTTCATTCCGCAGGCTCGGTGCGCCGGTGAACTTTCCGCGAGCGATGAGCATTTCTAATGGAGCGGATCGCACTTCGCTCAGCTCCGCTCAGCGAGCCGGCGGCCGCCTCGTCCTTTTCCTCGCGATCCTGCTTGCCGCGGGGACCATGGTTCTCTACGCCCCAGCGCTCCGGAATGGTTTTGTCAATTTCGACGATCCTGATTACGTGACGCGAAACGTGCATGTTTTGCAGGGGGTTTCTTGGGCGAACCTCAGGTGGGCCTTCGGCACCGATAATCCGGCCGCTAACTGGCATCCGCTGACGTGGATTTCGCACATGCTGGATGTGCAGTTCTATGGGAGCAACGCCGCGGGACATCACTTCGGCAATGTCTTTTTGCAGACTCTGAACGTCATAATTCTCTTTTTACTCCTGGACCGCGTCACCAGCCATCCGCTGCGCAGCGCGGCCGTGGCCGCTCTCTTCGCGCTTCACCCACTCAATGTGGAATCCGTCGCCTGGGTCACGGAGCGTAAGGCTGTGCTTTCCATGTTCTTTTTGTTGCTCACGCTTTGTGCGTATGGCTGGTACGTACGCAAGCCGGGCATGGGGCGGTATCTTTGTGTGTTGTCGTTTTTTGCCTTGGCGCTGATGTCCAAGCTCATGGTCGTCTCGCTCCCCTTTGGCTTGCTACTGTTGGATTACTGGCCGCTGCGAAGACTCTCCTATGTAGAGGAGTCAGCTGAGAAGCGCAGGTTCCCATCTTCCTTTCTAGCGCTGGTGATTGAAAAAATTCCTCTTTTGCTGCTGGCCGCGGCGGCCAGCTGGGTGACACTCCGCCTGCATCGTAAGGAGGGCGCGCTGGCTGTGGCAATGCCGTTTAGTTGGCGCCTGAAAAACGCCGTCTATTCGTATTGGGCGTACCTAGGAAAGGCGATTTGGCCTACCCGATTGGGGGTTTTCTATCCTCATCCGGAAAACTCATTGGCCTGGTGGAAAGTAATCCTCGCCGCACTCGTGCTCGCCGGCATTAGCGGGCTCGTCTGGCGCCTTCGAGAAAGGCCGTACCTGCTTGTGGGCTGGCTCTGGTATTTGGGAACGATGGTGCCGATGATCGGGATTGTGCAATCGGGACGGCAAGGGATGGCCGACCGCTTCATGTACATTCCAATGCTGGGGTTATTTGTTGCCGCTGTTTGGCTTTTGGGAGAATGGGCATCACGCATACACCTGCACCAAGGAGTTGCCGTAGTGTCTTTTGTGCTGCTGGTATCTCCCTACGTGTACCTAACGCGAAAACAAATTGGCTATTGGCGGGACAGCTATACGCTCTTCTCGCACACGCTCCAGGCAACGAACAACAACGGGATCGCTGAAAACAACATGGGCGCGGCTCTCATCGAGAGAGGGCAACCAGAGCTCGCGGAGACACATTTCGAAGCTGCTGTCCGCTTGATCCCTGAACTCGCGTCCGCCCATTACAATCTCGGCGTCCTGTCGCAACGTCAAAACCGCACGGAACAGGCCGCCCGTGAGTACCGCCAAGCCATCGCCCTTTCCTCGGACCCCATCGAAGCAGCGCAAGCACACAACAATCTTGGGATCCTGTACCTGACGTCGAAGAATTACACGGCGGCCTTGATGGAATTGAACGTCGCGATTGCTCTCAATCCAAAAGAGCAGAATAGCTACATCGGGCGAGGAACGATCGAACTAGAATCCTGGAATTACACCGCCGCCGTTGCAGATTTCGCGCGAGCTGCTGAAATTTCGCCCTCACCGATGGCGTGCTTTTTGTTGGGGCGAGCGCTCGAAACTAAGGGTGAGTACGCTCAAGCTGAGCATGCATACGCGGCAGCACTGCGATTGGCTCCTGGAATGACGGAGGCACGGACCCGGCTGGAAGCCCTTCACGGCAAGGTCGGAGGACGACCATGATAGCCGAGGATTCGGAAGTCCGAGCACACGAGAGCGGGGGCAGTAGAGTTCTGTGGGGCAATTTTGAACTGCTTTTGGGGCGAGCAAGCTGCGCCTGGAGCTTGTCGAGGTCCCGGTGCTCCATCAGGAACGAATCCACGGTGTCAAGAAGATGAGAAACGCATTTTCCAACGGCTTGCGGATGATTGGCATTTGTCGGCAGGCGTGGTCCCGGTTGAGAGGATAGCCCCTTTGCTACCCTCGCTTCTCCGCCGCCTGCTCGCCCACCCGCTAACGGCAGCGCTGAAAGTAGATGATCCCAACACCACCGAACTAAGAAAACAGATTATTTCCTCGAAGCCTTTTCTGAAGGCCATCTATGATGAGTGGTACGGCATGCTTGCTCGAGAGCTTCCGCCGGGAGAAGGGAAAGTCCTGGAGTTGGGTTCGGGCGGCGGTTACTGCGCCCATTTCATTCCGGGATTGATCACTTCGGAGGTGTTTCAGTGTTCCGATGTGCAAATAGTCGTTGACGCACAACGGATGCCGTTCGCTGATCGATCGATGCGGGCGATCGTAATGACGAACGTGATGCACCATATGCCCGATGTGAGCCGATTCTTCACGCAAGCTTCGAGGTGCCTGCGCCCAGGAGGAAAAATTCTCATGATCGAACCGTGGATTACGTATTGGTCCTCATTTATCTACAGATATTTTCATCACGAGCCTTTTCGCCCGGAAGCAGCGGATTGGACCTATTCCTCAACGGGACCGCTTTCTGGCGCCAACATCGCGGTTCCTTGGATTGTTTTTGCAAGAGATCGCAGCAAGTTTGAATCTGATTTCCCGGAATTTTCCATTGAGCGGATTTGTCCTTTTCTGCCGTTTCGCTACCTGGTCTCTGGCGGAGTAGGAATGCGGAGTTTGATGCCGAGCTTTACTCGCTCGGCATGGGCGGGATTAGAACGGATGCTGGAATCTCAAATGCCCAGACTCGGGATGTTCGCGCTCGTATCCGTGCGCCGGCTATAGCGCTTGCCGCTGGCCGAAGGTTGTTGGACACGTTTAAGGTGCACATAATGTGGCTACAATAATGCTAACAACTAAAACAAAAATATCGCTGGCCTCTTTAGCCTATAAGTTCATCGCCACTGGGCGAGCGGTGGCCGGCAAGAATAACTGCGCAACCGTCCGGCGGCGCGGTCTCATGTGGTCCTTGGATCTGAGCGAGGGAATCGACTTCTCGATTTATTTGTTGGGTGCATTCGAGCGCTCGACCGTGATCACTCTAGAGAAGCTCGTGAAACCCGGCGACGTGGTGTTTGACATAGGAGCGAACATCGGTGCCCACACTCTGGGATTGGCGCGCAGCGTCGGGCCTACAGGAGGAGTATTCGCCTTTGAGCCAACGGACTTTGCGTTCGACAAATTGAAGCGCAACCTTGCCTTGAATCCGGAACTGCAGGCGCGCACGCATCCACGGCAGATTCTATTGGCCGCATCAGCTGCCGGGGACGCTCCCAAGGAAATCTTTGCCAGCTGGCCTCTCGAAGAGGATACTTCTGTGCACCCGAAGCACAGGGGACGTCCGGTTACAGCCCGAAACGCAGCGGTGGACACTCTCGACCGCTTCGTCGCCCGCGAAGGTATTGAGCGGCTAAATGTCATCAAGATCGACGTAGACGGCCATGAATTGCCGGTGCTGCAGGGCGGCCTCGCAGTTCTGACAAAATTTCGGCCTGTTTTGGTGATGGAGTTGTCGCCGTACGTGCACGCCGAGGAGCACAACAGCTTCCCAGCGCTCGTCGCGCTGCTGCGAGATGCTGGGTACTCGATACAGCATGCGAGTACTTGGGCTCCGCTTCCTCTAAAAGAGAACGAACTCGAGGCTCTCATTCCTGACGGAGCGAGCATCAACGTAATTGCGCGATCAGACGTAAGGCCGTGAACAACAGATCAACGTGTGCGCCCAGCGATACCAGCGTGTGAAACTAATTGGCACGGCTAGCTGGCGGCGCTCTCTGAAGTGGAGGGACGCTTCTTCCTGATTCCCATCTTAATGCGTACGAGTCCTACCCATGTCATCTTCAATAGCTGCAGGCCGTGCCGGAACCGCTGGATATTTGTTTCACCGTAAGTCCGCGCCAGGTACCGCACCGGAACGTCGACGATGTCCAGCCCCAGCTCCGCCGCAGGAAAGAGCAGCTCGAAATCGCCGAACGGATCGAACTCGCCAAAATCTTTCCGCCACGCCACCATTCGCTCATAGTCGTGACGAGTCACCAGCTTCGTGCCGCACAGAGAATCTCCCAACCGCACACCCAGGACCGCACTCAGCATTTTCGCGAAAAAAACGTTTCCCAGGCGGTTTAAGAACCGCATGGCCTCGCCTTCCATTGGATACACCAGCCGCGACCCGTTGATAAAATCGCCGTGCCCCTGATCGTAGGCATAGCTGAAGCGTGTAAGCATTTCGGGCGGCATGGTTAGATCGGCGTCCAAAATTATCAGCAAGTCTTCCCTGGCGTGCGAAAAACCTAGACGCACCGCGTCTGCTTTGCCTTTGCCGGGTTGTTGCACAGCTAGAATGCGGAACTGGTCGCGGTACACCGTCGAGACGCGCAGAATTTCTTCCCAAGTTCCATCCGTCGAGTGGCCCTCGACAAAAATAATTTCGGCCTCGCGGCCGAGATTCGGAAAACGCTTCAGCGTGTTCTCGATGTTTCCGCGTTCGTTGCGCGCCGGAATGACGCAAGAAACTCCCTGCTGCGACGACGGGACCAGCGGCCGCATCACTACTACCGACGTTAAGCTCAGCCAACGCGCAAGCGGCACCAGCGGCATCACCCGGTTGATGACCGTGCCGAGTCCCAGCATTTTCCACGGGCAATACACCGCCTGCCGCTGACGCACGATCTCGAAGCCTGCCACCTTCGCGATGTTTTCGAGATCGACGCGAGTCACAAACGTGCTCGGCAGGTCGCCCTTGCGGATTCCCATGCGGTTCGTCAGGTAATACGCCCAGCGCAGGTACGGATTGTAGAGAACCACCATCAGGCGCGAGGTGCGCGCGAGCTTCGCCTTCAATTGCATTAGGAGAGCTTGAATGTCCAAGTCGTGGTTGAAGGTTCCGTTGATCAGAATTGCGGTGCGCTTGTCGCGCTCGTGGGTCAGGTCAGGGAACTGCTCGTCCTTGCCAACAGTCTCTTTGCGCGGCGCATCGATCGCGGCGAGCAGTCTACCCTTGTCGTCTTCGCGCGGCAGCCACTGGATTACACGATCGTAGTATCTGGTCAGCGCAGAAATTTCCGTGGCGAGAAACGCGTTTACGTAGGTACGCCAGCCGGGAGCGGGGTTATCCGCGACGTCTATCGGCTTCTTTGTAACGCTTTCCGCTTCGATTTCGGGCTGCATCTCGGTCAGCTGGGCCATCCTAAAAGTTTTATCATGTTTCAAGTCCGCCCAAAGTTTCATCCCGTGGCCTGGCATCGTGCAAGTAATCTTCGGTGATAACGAAGCAATCGTCGTCGTTCTGTAAATCACGAGACGTTTGAAATCAATGTCTGCTCCCCACCGGATCCCCTCTTCGTTGACACGCTGCAACGCGTCCGTTACGCTTTTGAGTTTACTCAGACGAATTTATTGCTCTGAGGAGAACGGAACATACCGCCGCATGGCTGAAGAAAAGCTCCCTACACGCGCACAAGATTTTTCCGAGTGGTACAACCAGTTGGTTTTGAAGGCGCAGCTTGCTGACTATGCTCCTGTTCGAGGTTGCATGGTCGTGCGGCCGTATGGGTGGGCACTGTGGGAGAACATGCAGCAGGCGCTGGACCGGCGCTTCAAGGCTACCGGGCACCAGAATGTGGCGTTTCCATTGCTCATTCCACGCAGCTTCATTGATAAAGAGAAACACCACGTGGAAGGCTTCTCGCCGGAGCTGGCGGTTGTGACGATTGGCGGTGGCGAGAAACTGGCGGAGCCCTTGGTGATCCGGCCGACTTCGGAGACGATCATTGGGCACATGTGGTCGAAGTGGATTCAGTCCTACCGTGACTTGCCGGTTTTGATGAACCAGTGGAACAGCGTGGTGCGTTGGGAATTGCGCACGAAACTTTTTCTGCGCACCCTCGAGTTTTACTGGCAGGAGGGTCACACGGCGCATGCTACGCGCGAAGAAGCGGAGTTCGAAACGCGGCAGATGCTGGATATTTACACGGATTTTGCGGTGAATGATGCGGCGATTCCCGTGATTCCCGGAAAAAAATCAGACGCGGAGAAATTCGCAGGAGCGGACGTTACCTATTCGATCGAAGGCATGATGGGCGATGGCAAAGCGCTGCAGTCCGGGACTTCGCATTTTCTGGGACAGAATTTTGCGCAGGCTTTCGAGGTGAAGTATCTGGACCAGGGCGGGCAGTTGCAGCATTGCTGGACGACGTCGTGGGGGCTTTCGACCCGCGTAGTTGGCGCGATCATCATGGTGCACGGCGATGATCAGGGGCTGGTTTTGCCGCCGAAGCTCGCCCCGTATCAGGTGGTGATCGTGCCAATTTACAAGACTGACGAAGAAAAGAGTTCGGTGATGGACGCGGCGCGTAAGTTGAAAGCAGAAATGGTGGCGGCGAATGTGCGCGTTACTTTGGACGAGCGCGAAGGGCCGAGTCCTGGTTGGAAATTCAACGATTGGGAGATGCGCGGCGTGCCGCTGCGTGTCGAGCTGGGGCCGAAGGATGTGGCGAAGGCGGCGGCGGTGTTGGCGCGGCGGGATCGTCCGGGTCGAGAGGGGAAGATTAGCTCGCCGCTGGCTGGAATAGCGCAGACGATCGCAGGGCTGCTCGTCGAAATTCAGCAGGCGTTGCACGACAAGGCTTTGGCTTTCCGCAAAGCCAACACGCATGACGCGAAGACGTACGATGACTTGAAGAAGGCCGTCGAGATGGGCTTCGCGTATTCGTACTGGTGCGGAAGCGCGGAGTGTGAAGCCAAGATTAAGGAAGAAACGCGGGCGACGATGCGGTGCATTCCCATCGATCAGACCTTGGGCGACAATGCGCGGGATGGCGGGCCTGGGGTTTGCGTTTATTGCGGCAAAGCGGCTTCCGAGCGGGCCATTTTTGCTCGGGCTTACTAAAGCAAAAAGGCCACAGGCCTAAGCCTGTCCTTCTGCGTGCCCCCGTAGCTTTCCGGGAACACCTGACTCTCCAACGTCTCGACACCCTCTAAGCAGGGTGCTAGCGTTAATTGAAAGACAGCAGCTGAATTCTGCCGCGCAATGCCGCGCTTTAGAGTCGGCGTTCACGGCCCCCGGAGAAGATTTTCGTGCACTTTGCTGGCACCCCTGAACGGATTTCGATGAAGCCCGGCCGCCGCGCGGAGCGAGGGGCGGTGACGCTGAAGACCGTCGTTCTTTTGACCGTAGCCGTGTTGGCGATCTATCTAGCAATCAAGCTGGTGCCGCCGTACATTTCCGAATACCAATTGCAGGATAAGATGCAGGAACTGGCGCGCTTCGGCATCGTGAACCACTATACGGACGAGCAGATCCGTGACAACGTTTTCAAGGTGGCGCAGGATTTGGACCTTCCCGCGAAACGGGAAGACATCAAAGTCAGCGTGACGCAGTCCATCGTCAAGATATCGATGGAGTATACGGTTCCGGTCGATCTGCTTTTCTACAGCACTGAGCTGCACTTTTCTCCTTCCAGTGAGAACAAATCAATTATGTAGTGGGTTTGCGCGCCCGCTTCGGATGGCCGGAATCGGACCTCCAGCCGCGGCCCTGCCCGGATCCGTTCGGGAGAAACCGCAGGCGATGCCCGCTAGCGCGACAGCTCTGCGTGCATTTAATCAAGCAACATTTCTCCTGCGAACTCCGTCTTTCTTAGTGCTGAGTGTTGCGAGACAATAGAAGTTCAGCCCCGGGAGCCATCGTTTGCGTATCCGAATCGGAAAAGGATTTTTCACTTCTAAGTTAGGCTTGACGTTCCTGGGGATCGTCTTCGCCATCTTCCTCACATCGGGCGGGATTTTCACTTATTACTACATCAAATATTCGCGGATGATCGACGCGCGTTTGTCCGGCAAGGTGTTGCAAAACACGACGCAGATCTTTTCCGCGCCGGAATATATTTCCACCGGGCAGGCCTGGAGCGCGGAAGATCTCACGACGTACTTGACGCGCATCGGATACCGCCCCGAAGCGGACGACAACTCGCTGGGACAGTATACCGTGCAGGGAAACACTGTGGACATCCGGCCTTCGAAGCTTTCCTATTTTGGCGGTTCGAACGCTCTGGCGGTGCAGTTCAGCGGGAAATCGATCCGTTCGATTCGCCCCCTCTCCGGCGGGAGCAGCCTGGACACGGCGCAGATCGAGCCGGAGTTGATTACCAATCTTTTTGATAGCGCCAGGGAGAAGCGGCGGCCGGTGCGGTACGAAGATTTGCCGCCGGAATTGGTCCACGCGATTCTTTCCGCGGAGGATAAGCGGTTTTTCGACCATGGCGGATTCGATTTCATTCGCATCGTGGGTGCGGCGTGGGCGGACATTCGCCACAGCTCTTCGCACTATCAGGGTGCGAGCACCATCACCATGCAGGTGGCACGGACATTTTTCTTTTCGAATGAGCGGACGATGCGGCGCAAGGTGGCCGAGGCGATGGTTTCGATCGAGCTCGAACAGCGCTTCAACAAGCAGCAAATCTTCGAGCTGTATGCCAACGAAGTTTATCTCGGGAACCGCGGGAGTTTTGGGATTCGCGGGTTCTCCGAGGCGAGCGTAGCTTATTTTGGCAAGGATCTTCGGCAGCTCTCGATCGCGGAGTGCGCATACCTCGCGGGAATCATTCGAGCGCCTAATTATTATTCTTCCGCGGACCGGCATCCAGAGCGCGGGGCGCAAGCGCGGGACCGCGTGCTGACGCAGATGCTGGAGAACAAGTACATCACGCAAGAACAATTGGATGAAGCGAAGCACGCACCGCTGAAGATTGTGCGCAGCGCGGGCTCGGCGAGCGAAGCGCCGTACTTCGTGGATATGGTCAAGGATCACCTTCTCGACAAGTATTCTGAAAATGAGTTGCTGAGCCAGAACTTCCGCGTGTACACGACGCTTGATCCAGCGCTGCAGCGTGCCGCGGCGGCCGCGGTGGATGCCGGTGTCAAGAACGTAGATTTGCTATTGGCAAAGAAATATGAGAAATGGCGCAAGGAAGCCGCCAAGAAGGGAAGCACCGAGGCGATTCCGCAGGTGCAGATTGCGCTCGTAGCGATTGATCCGCGAACGGGGGAGATCAAAGCCGTGATCGGAGGTCGCGATTACGGGCAGAGTCAGTTGAATCACGCGCTGGCGCATCGCCAGCCTGGGTCGGTGTTCAAGCCGTTTGTTTATGCCGCTGCTTTTGACAATGCGGTGGACGGCGTGCAGCCGGTGATTACGCCCGCAACGACGGTCGATGACGAGCCCACAACGTTCGAATTCGACAACAAAGAGTACACGCCGAACAATTACGGTGAGAAATTTATGGGCCATGTCACCGTGCGGGATGCGCTGACGAATTCTCTGAATGTGGCGACCGTGAAAGTCGCTGAGCTAATCGGCTACGGGCGCGTGGTACAGATCGCGCGACAGATGGGGCTGGGCAACAACATTCAAGCCACGCCGGCGGTCGCTCTGGGCGCGTACGAAATGACCGCGGTGGACGTGGCGGCGGGCTATACCGCGTTCGCGGACAATGGCGTGCGGGCGGAACCGCAATTCCTGCATAGCGTGGTGAGCGCCGATGGCAGCGTGCTGGAAAAATTTACGCCGCAGACGCACCAGGTGCTTGATCCGCGAGTGGCCTTTCTGGTCACCAGCTTGCTAAAAGATGTATTGAATAAGGGCACCGGCGCAGGAGTTCGCGCGAGGGGCTTCACGCTGCCCGCGGCTGGGAAGACGGGAACTTCGAGGGACGGGTGGTTCGCCGGATACACCTCAAACCTGCTCACGGTTATTTGGGTCGGGTTTGACGACAATCGCGACCTCGGTTTGACAGGTGGCGCAACGGTCGCGCCGGTTTGGGCGGACTTCATGATTCGGGCGACGGCGCTCCCGGCGTATCGCGACGTCAAGGACTTCAGCATGCCGGATGGCGTGCAATCGGTTCTGATCGACCCCGAATCGCAGGAGCTTGCCACGCCAAACTGTCCGACGACGCGCGAGGAGGTTTATGTTGCCGGCTCAGCTCCGACGGCGTTTTGCGAACTGCACGGCGGGAGCGCCGCGGCTGCTTCTTCGGGTTCCTGGCTGTCCCGAGTTTTTGGAGGTGGCGAACCCAAACCTCCGCAAACCGATGCGCAGGGTAAGCCGATAACGCCCTACGATCCGAACCGGCCGCCCGATGCGACTGGCCAAGGGGCCAGTGACCCGAACACCCCTCCTGGCGAAAAGAAAAAGAACCCTTTACAGAAAATTTTTGGTATCTTTGGGGGCAAGAAGAAGGACCCCGACAAGGCTAAGCCTCAGCCAGTTACGCCTCCGCCGGAGAAGGGAGACTCGCCATGACTCAGCTACGAGTCGCGTTTCCAGCCAGTATTCTCCTCTTAAGTCTTGCAATTCCCGCAACAGGTCAAACACTCGAAGGTACACGGTCAATGGTTATGGCGCCCGGAGTGGCGCAAGTACCTTCGCCGCAGGACCCCGTAGTTGTGGTGCGCCCGGAACTTACCGATGAGCAGATGGGCGACCTGTATATGGTCCGTAAGCAGTATCGCGAGGCCGCTGGGCTCTTCAAGAAGCTCTCGGATCAAGAACCGCGGAATCCCGTCTATTTGAACAAGCTGGGCATCGCCCTGCACCAGCAGGCCGCCTTGGGGTTGGCCCTGAAATATTACGAGCGAGCCGTCAAAGTCGATCCGCGATACGCAGACGCCGAAAACAATGTGGGGACGATTTGGTATCAGCGCAAGAAATACGAAAAGGCCGTAAAAGCGTACCAAAAGGCGATTGCGATCCGAAGTGACATGGCTGTGCTGTACAGCAATCTGGGTTACGCGTATTTTGGGGACAAAAAATACGAAGAGGCCATATTTGCGTTCCGGCGCGCATTGATACTCGATCCACAGCTTTTCGAGCATAACGGATCGCGCAGCGGGTCAATCTTGCAAGACCGCTCCGTTGAAGACCGCGGGCGGTTTTATTACATGCTGGCGAAGTCTTATGCGCAGGCCGGCGACCTCGACCGCTGCATCCATTACCTCCGCAAGGCCAAGGACGAAGGCTACAAACAGTTCACGGATATAAAGAAAGACCCGGCATTTGGCGCGGCTCTTAAGGATCCAGCGGTTCAGGAAATGCTCGTGCCGAAGCCGCCGGACGCCACTCAGCTGTAGCCAGGAACAACGTCCCGCTTCGGAAGGCGTGGCCTGCACCGAAACCCGCGCGACCAACTGCCAATTAGCACGGTCATTGTGCCAAGCGCTGATAATTCTTGAATTGTGTTTTCTTCTCTGGATTCATGACGCAACTGCCACGAGTGCCTGACACGGAGGCGCAGCGCGCCGCGATGAGGAAGCTCAGTTTCCTGGTCGGAAAATGGACCGGAGAGGCGCGGATTTTTCGTGGGGCTGGCGAGTGCCTAGCCCTGGTTCAGACCGAGGAGGCAGAATTCAAGCTGAACGGATTGGTCCTGATGATCGAGGGAATTGGGTGCAACGCGGCCGATAGAAAATCCGCGCTTCAAGCTTTAGGCATGATCTCTTTCGATGATGAGTCTGGAACCTACCACATGAGGGCTTACAACGACGGCCGTTATCTCGAGACCGAGGTGAAGCTGGCCGAGAACGGTATAGGAATGACGTGGGGCTTCACCTTGGGAGAAATCAAAACCAGCTCCCTGATGCGAATCAGCGAACTGGGGGACTGGACGGAACTCCATGAGGTAACGATTGGCTCTCAGCCTCCACGGAGATTTATGGAGGTCAGGGTCAGCCCTCAGAAGTAGCTCGGACTGGCGGAGCATGCAAGCAGCAGGAAGCTCTTTAGTACGCGGTTTGTGAATCTGCGCAGCATTCCAATTGTCGCCAACGTAACGCTTCTAGCGCGATGCTGTCGCGCTCCTCTGCTACAATCAAATGAGCATGAAGCAGTCTGTTTTCAGCGCGCATTCACTTGTCCTATTTTGCACACTTGCCCTTTGTTGTTCGGCCCCTCCTCCTGCTATTGCGCAACAACCTTCCTCAGCTGCTGGGACCGCCGCAAGTGCGCGCGGATCGGCGTCCGAGGCTTCCCAACAGGGAATCTATCTTGTATTCCCGTTCGAGAATGCCGGGGCATCGCCGCGGTTGGACTGGCTTGGCGAGGGGCTTGAGGAACTGACGATTCAGCGTTTATCTGCGGCGGGTCAGCAAGTGTATTCGCATAGTGGGCGCACAGGCGAGCTGGACCGCTCGGGGCTTCCCCCCACAGCAAAACTGAGCCGCGCCTCGATGTTGCGCATTGCCCAGAGCATGGACGCGGATTTTGTTATTTTTGGCAGGTTTACGTCTGACGGGCAGACGCTCATGGTCGAGGCTCAAATTCTGCGGGTGAGCCCAACGCGGCTGCTTCCTGCGATCCGGGAAACGGGCCCGCTCGATTCGCTCATGGACATGCATGTGCGGCTGCTTTGGCGTTTGCTTTCGGCCAACGATCACGCCTACCCGCGGACTCTCGAAGAATTCTCGAAAGCGCAGCGGCCTCTGCGGCTCGATGCGTTCGAACACTACGTCCGCGGATTGCTGGCTAGCGAGGATGATCCGCGGCTGCGTGAACTTCGGGAAGCCGCGCGGCTCGAACCCGAGTGGCCCGACCCGGACTTCGCGATTGGCGACGCCTATTACGCGCGGAGAGATTGCGACTCTGCGCTGATTTGGTTCGCGAAGGTGCCGAAAACGCACGACCGCTTCGTCGAAGCGGTGTTTGCGACGGGGGTTTGCCGGTTGCTGATGAATCAGCCGGAGAAAGCGGAAGAAGTTTTTTTGTCGCTACAAGGAGCCTTGCGGAACAATCTCGTTTCCGGCGCGGATCTGCCGGAGATTCTGAATAATCTCGCGTTGGCGCGCGCGCGGCAGAACAACACAACGGCAGCAATTGCGGATCTTCGCCGGGCGGCGGAGCTTGACCCCGACGAGGACGACTACCCCTTCAACCTGGGATTGTTGGCGCTCGGCACGAATGATTTCGCCGAAGCCGCCGGGTATTTTCGCGAAGCTTCCGGCCGCGAGCCGGACAAGGCGGAAAATCGCGCGCTGATGATTCTAGCGCTCGAGAAGGCGGGCAAGAAGGCGGAAGCCGATCAAGAGCGCGACACCGCGGCGGAGACGTTTGGCCCCGACGCGCTTCCTGTGGTGCGATTGGACGCGAAGAAAGATACGCTGCTGCATCTTGAACGGGTTCGCGCGGAGATGGATACCACCGCGTTACGATTAGAGATTGTGTCGGCTGGCGATTCCGCAAATGCCGCGGCTGCCGCAGTCGCCGACACTCCCTCGGCGCACTTACGGCGCGGGCGGCAGGAGCTCTCGGCAGGGCGCGTGGATGCCGCGGAGAATGAATTTCGCGCGGCACTGGTTGCCGATCCGGGGAGTGCATCCGCGCACAACGGACTTGCCGAAGTATACCGGCGCCGCGGCAAACTGGATGACTCCGCCAAGGAGTTGCAGGCTTCGCTGGAGATTCGCGATTCCGCCGCAGTGCGCACGACGCTCGCGCGCATTTATCTGGAGCAGAAAAAATTGGATTTGGCGCGCACTGAATTGGAACGAGCGCTGAAGCTGGCGCCCAAATATCCCGATGCGAAGGAATTACTGGAACATTTGCAGAAAGTAAAGCCGTCCGGAGGCGCACAATGAGCGCTCATCGATTGGTTCAAAGATTTTGCGGTTCTAGAGTTTTCCGAACTTCGGCGTTGACGATTCTTTGCGGCGTCTGCGTCGCGACGGCGTTTCTTGTGCTTCCATCGGCCACAGCCGACGAGCATTCCACCAGTCCAGTCGTGCTACAGCTCAGTCTTGATCGCGAAGTCGAACCGGTGCTGGCCACTTACATCGATGAGGGGATTGCCGACGCCGCGAACCGGCATGCTGCGCTGGTGCTGATTACCATGGACACGCCCGGAGGGCTGGGCGAGTCGATGAAGGACATTATCCAGCATATCTTCACGTCGCAGGTGCCAGTGGCGGTTTACGTATCGCCCACGGGCGCGCGCGGTGCGTCGGCGGGATTCTTCATACTTCTCTCCGCCGATATCGCGGCCATGGCGCCGGCGACGCACACGGGCGCTGCTTCTCCAGTGGTTGCGATCGGCGGATTTCAACTGCAAATTGACGAGACGATGCGTAGGAAAATGTTCAACGATACCACCGCCTTTTTGCGGAGCTACACCGAGAAGCGCGGCCGCAACCCAACGCTTGCCGAAACCGCGGTGACAGATGCGAAAGCGTTCACAGAGAAAGAAGCGCTTGATGGGAAACTGATCGACCTGATCGCGTCTTCTCCCGATGATCTTTTGCATCAACTCGATGGCCGCACGATCACGCGATTCGACGGCACAAAGTCGGTTCTGGCACTAAAGAATGCCTCGATCGCCCCATTCGAGCTTTCCGGGCGTCAGAGTTTTCTCGCGCGCATTGTCGAGCCTGATGTTTTCTTTGTGCTGCTGATGGTTGGCGTCCTCGGGTTGTACACCGAGTTCACGCACCCGGGGATGATCGCGCCCGGCGTGATTGGAGGCATCTGCGCGGTGCTAGCGCTCTATGCGATGCACATTTTGCCGGTGAATTTCGCAGGGGTGCTGCTGATACTCCTGGCGCTCGCGCTATTTATCTTGGAGGCGAAGTTCACGAGTCACGGCGTCCTCGCCATCGGCGGCATCATTTCGATGATGCTAGGCGCGATGTTTCTGATCCGTTCGCCGCTGACTTCGGGTGGTGTGAGTCTGGGTGTCGCGCTAGCGGCGACGCTGCCGTTCGCGCTCATAACGATATTTCTGATGCGGCTGGTACTGCGTTCGCGCTCGTGGAAATCGACCACGGGAAGGGAAGAGTTGATTGGCGAAGAGGGTGTTGCCATTTCCGGGCTGGGCGCCGGCACCGCAGGAATGATTCGTGTTCATGGCGAGCTTTGGCAAGCCATCTCCCCGCGTGCAGTGCCGGAAGGAAAGCCTGTGCGGGTCCGCAGCGTGGAGGGTCTAAAGCTGCATGTCGAGCCAGAGGAAGCAGCGATCGTCGAAAACAAGTAGAATGCGTTCACGTTTAGGAGGGTAATCATGCCAGAGTTCGGTCTTCTTGGGGCTGCGTTGATCGTCGGGATCTTTCTGATTTGGTTTTGGAATTCGCTCTACATCATCAAGGAATGGGAACGCGGCGTGGTGCTACGGCTGGGACGATTGCTGCCCGACGCCAAAACTGCGGGCATCAACTTGGTCTTTTGGCCTATTGAAACGCTCTATCGCATTAACCTCCGCCTCGAGACCCTGGACGTTCCTCCACAAGACATCATCACGCGCGACAACGTTTCCGTGAAGGTGAACGCCGTCTGTTACTTTCGCGTAGTCGACGCCAATCTCGCGATGTCGCAAGTGCAGAACTATCAGTACGCGACGTCGCAGCTCGCGCAGACTACGCTGCGCAGTATCGTCGGCCAATTCGAGCTGGATGAAATTCTTTCGCAGCGCGACAAAGTGAACGGCAAGCTGCAGATTATCCTCGACCAGGACACCGAGCCCTGGGGCATCAAAGTGTCCAAGGTGGAAGTAAAACAAGTCGACATTCCCGAACAGATGCAGCGCGCCATCGCGAAGCAAGCCGAAGCGGAACGCGAACGCCGCGCCAAGGTCATTCACGCCCAGGGCGAATTCGAAGCGTCGCAAAAACTTGCCGATGCCGCGAAAGTTCTGGAGACACAGTCGTCCGCAATTCAGCTGCGCTACCTGCAGACTTTGACGGAGATAGGTGTCGAGAAGAACACAACGATTGTTTTCCCCCTGCCCATCGATATCATTAATAGCTGGGTACAAGCGTTAGGGGGTCCGAAAAAGTAAGAATGGCTTCCGGAGGAAAACGAGGGGGCGCCGGAGAGCGAGTGCTCGAAGGACGGCACGTCATCGGCTTATTCATGCTGATGCTGCTGTTTTCGGGCGTGTTTTTTACGCTCGGTTACGTCATGGGACGTAATCAATACGATGGCCAAGTGCGCGCATCCACGAATCTGCGCAGTTTTCCGGATTCCGCAGTTTTGCCAAAGCCCGAAGTTGCGCCGAAGTCTTCGAACAAAAAGCCGGCCCCCGAATCCCAGCCCGAATCGCCGGCGCCAGCAAATTCCGATTGGGAGTTTTACCACGCGGGCGATTCGAATAAGACCGACGATCATCTGAAACCGGTCGCATCTCCTTCGATAAACCCTTCCGCAAAATCCGCAGTAGGAAAAAGCGGCAATCCCGCGAAGCAACAGCCCAGCGCGATTTCGAAGACCATCGGTGTTGCGCCTCTCAGCTCCGCCGGAGGCACTAGCTTACAGGTTGCCGCGCTCACCAAAGAATCAGACGCGATGGCGCTCGCGAATACTCTGCGCAAGAAAAATTTCCCAACCTTCGTGCAGTCGCCGCAGGGCGATAAGTATTACCACGTGCTGGTCGGCCCCTACGCCGACCAGAAAGCTGTAGACAACGCCAGGAAAGGCCTCGAGGTGGCCGGCTTCAAGGCCATCGTCAAGCACTGATGCCTGGGCTTCCGTGGCTCGGCTATTTTCGTCCGCATCCCGGAAGCGAAACTCCCGCATGGCTCAGGCTTTTTATTGCCGCGGTTTCCGGCGCGGCGCTCTCGTTTTCCTACACCGGTTTTTACCTCAGCATTTATTCCTGGGGATGCGTGGGAATTTTGTTGATCGCGCTTTTCGGCGCGAGTCCGCGCGTGGCGTACGCCTGCGGATTCCTGCACGGCATCTGTTTTGTGCTGACGTCCGTCCCATGGATCGCGGAGACACTCTCCGTGCATGGCGGGCTCTCTCTCGCCGGCGGATGGGGCGTCTTACTGCTGATTGCCTCTGTTTGGGCCGCGGCGAACGGCGCGGTCACTTGGGTGATCAACCGGCTTTCGAGGCGGAGTATCACGCTGGCTTGTCTTGGCGCGCCCTTCCTCTGGGTTTCGCTCGAGATGTTTCGCACCTGGCTGCCGGAGATCAGTTTTCCGTGGAACCTGCTTGGCTATCCAGCTTCATCAAATGCGGCGCTGGTGCAGCTCACGACTATCACAGGAATCTACGGTTTATCGTTTCTCGTCGCGGCGTTCAATGCGCTCCTCGCCTGGAGCGACGCGGATACGAAATATTCGCCAAAGCGGCGGCTTGGGATTCTGGCAGGGGCTGCGGCGCTGGTTCTTCTCGTGATGATCGTGGGGCCACGGTTCGTGCCAGTGCCAGCCGCCAATCACACGGCGCGCGCCGTGCAGGTCAATTTCCCCGAAGCGCAGGAGTACCCGACCGATTGGTTCACCAAGCACGCTTCGGATCTGGCTGAGATACAGCGCCTAAGTCTCGCGCCCTCGCCACACCATCCGGATCTCCTGGTATGGCCGGAAGCCCCCGCGCCCTTTTCGTTTCAAGATTCGCAATTCGCTTATTTGGCTTCCAGCGTGGCCGTTCGCTTCCAGCATCCCTTAATCGTTGGCGTGGTGGAGTGGAAACCGGAGACTGTTTCGGTGGGAGGAAAGACTCACGAGATTATGGCGCCCTATAACAGCGCATTGATGTTTGACGCGCAGGGGCATCGGGATTTCTCCTACGACAAGGTCCATCTCGTTCCGTTCGGAGAGTACGAGCCGTTTCCGCTCATCCATCGCGTGGTGAGCAACGTCTCCAGTGAAGTGGGCGGCTTTCGCAAAGGCACCAAATACTCCGTCGGACAGTTTCCGAACGGGAACGCGTTTGGCGTGTTCATCTGCTACGAAGCGATTTATCCCGGCGAGATTCGCCGCTTTGCCGCCAACGGCGCCCAGCTCTTCGTTAATATTTCGAATGACGGCTGGTTCGGCCACTCCGCTGCCGCGGAGCAGCACGTCCGTATGGCGCGTGTCCGTGCGGTCGAAAATCGCCGCTGGATCGTGCGCACAACGAACAGCGGCATCACCGTTTCGATCGATCCCTATGGGCGGATTCTACGTCCGATGCCGCCGGACGTGCGCGCCGCAGCCGATTTGCCGTACGACTTCCGCACGGACAAAACTCTCTACACGCGTTTCGGTGATTGGTTCGCTTGGCTCTGCGTGCTGGTTTCCGCTATCCTGTTAGGACTAACTTTTAGAAAGGCTGTTTAGCGCCCGGCCAAGTTGCCGGAAGCTCCCTGGACACGACATGATTCTCGAAGATCTCCAACACCGCTACGAAGGCCTCAAACCCCGCATCGCGCTCGTCCGGAGTTATCTTTGACGCGCCGCAATACCGCGAACGCCTGAAATCGCTGGAATCCCGTGTGGCTCAACCCGACTTCTGGAACAACCAGGAAGAAGCGCAAGCCGTTCTGCGCGACCGAAAACGTGCCGAAGAACAAATTGACGCTGACAATAAGCTCACGTCCATCTCCGGGGACATCGAGACTTACGTAAGCCTCGCGACGGAAGAAACCAACGCCGAGCAGCGCAACGATCTCCTGAAAGACCTCGACCGCGAGCTAACCGCCGCGGAGAGCTTTGTCGGCGAGCTAGAAACCAGGACTCTTCTCTCCGGCGAAACCGATCACCTCAACGCCATCATGACCATTAAGCCCGGAGCCGGCGGCACCGAGTCTCAGGATTGGGCTTCCATGCTCCTGCGCATGTATCTGCGCTGGGCGGAACGCAAAGGCATCAATGCCAGTGTGATGGACGAAACTCCCGGCGAAGAAGCGGGCATTAAATCCGCAACGATCCAATTTGTTGGGGAAAACGCTTACGGTCTTCTTACGGGAGAGACTGGCGTGCACCGCCTCGTGCGTATCTCGCCTTTCGATCAAGCCGCGCGCCGCCACACCTCGTTCGCTTCCGTCTTCGTGATTCCGGAAATTGACGACAAAATCGAGATTAACATTCGTCCCGAAGACCTGCGCGTGGACACGTTCCGTTCGGGCGGCAAGGGCGGCCAGAACGTCAACAAAGTCGAGACCGCTGTTCGCATCACGCACATCCCCACCAACATCGTCGTGGGTTGCCAAGCCCAGCGCAGCCAGGGCAAAAACCGCGAAATGGCCATGAAAATGTTGCGCTCCCGGCTTTACGATCTCGAGGTACAAAAGCGCCAGGCGCACACCGACAAACTCGACGAGTCCAAGCTGGACATTTCCTTCGGCAGCCAGATTCGCTCCTACGTCATGCAGCCCTACCGCATGATCAAGGACCATCGCACCAAGTTCAGCGCCGGGGACGTGGATCGGGTCATGGACGGTGACATTGACCCATTCATCCGCTCCTACCTGATGGCCAAAAAGACCAAGGGGAAGCTGGATGTTCAGCTGGATGACGACGAGGACGCTGCCTAAACCGCCTCTCCATCGATGCACCCAAACGCCGTTCACCCCTTATTTTCGACCGTTCGCTGCGCCTATAACTCATTTAAGCTCAATGCGTTGATTCTTGGACCTTGCGATGTTACTTTTGTTAGGTTAATCCAACGCACTTTGAATAGCATGTCCTGGCGGCGGGACCGCAGCGGTTCACGAAGGAGAATGTCTTTTGAGCGAAGCCTTACGAAACTTCTTGTTTACGTCGGAATCAGTCACCGAAGGCCATCCGGACAAGATTGCCGACCAGATTTCCGACGCCGTTCTCGATGAAGTAATGAAGCAGGACCCGAAAGGGCGCGTAGCGTGTGAAACGCTCGTCACCACGGGCCTTGCCGTAGTTGCCGGTGAAATTACGACGAGTGCGATCGTTGACTACGACACGCTGGTCCGCAACACCATCCGCGGCGTCGGCTACGACCGCGCGAAATATGGCTTCGATGCCGAAACCTGCGCCGTCATGTGCACCGTTAAGCGCCAATCGCCGGACATCGCCATGGGCGTCGATACCGGCGGCGCGGGTGATCAGGGCCTGATGTTCGGTTTCGCGTGCGACGAAACCGCTGAACTGATGCCCATGCCCATCCAACTCGCCCACCGCCTCACGCAGCGCCTCTCTGAAGTTCGCAAGTACGGGAAAGTTGATTTTCTTCGTCCCGACGGCAAATCCCAAGTCACTATCGAGTATCGAGATGGCCGTCCCGTTCGCGTCGATTGTGTCGTCATCTCGACGCAGCACAGCGAGAGGGTTTCTAACGCCGACCTGCGCGATGCCGTCACCGAGCATGTTATCCGCCCCATCATTCCGGGGGCGATGCTCGACAGCAAAACCAAATACCACATCAATCCTACGGGCCGGTTCGTGATCGGCGGGCCCATGGGCGACGCGGGTTTGACTGGCCGCAAAATTATCGTGGACACCTATGGCGGCTACAGCCGCCACGGCGGCGGCGCTTTTTCCGGCAAGGATCCCTCGAAGGTGGACCGCTCCGCCTGCTATATGGCGCGCTACATCGCGAAAAACATCGTCGCGGCAGGCTTGGCGCGCAAAGCGGAAGTTCAGCTTGCGTATGCCATCGGAGTGGCCGAGCCCGTCTCTGTGATGGCCGAGACTTTCGGCACGGCGGCCGTCTCCGAAGAGAAAATCACCGCGCTCATACGCGAATACTTCTCGTTAACGCCAAAAGGCATCATCGAAGCCCTCGATCTTCGCCGTCCGGTCTACAAGGACACTGCCGCTTACGGCCATTTCGGACGCAGCGGCCCCGGCTTCACCTGGGAGCGCACCGATCGCGCGGAAGCTCTGCGCAAGGCTGCCGGTCTCGGCATGGCAGCCACTGTGGAAGTGGGCGAACGCCGTTAGGAGTCGCTGCAAACGCTGGCTAATCCGCTGGCATCTTGTTTTGTCCGCGCGAAGTCCCTTCGCCGCGCAAGATTCGCACTAAGGAGAATGAGTGTGGCTACAGCTGAACTAAAAAAGGGTGATGTAAAGGATATCGGGCTGGCGGATGCCGGCAAGCGCAAGATCGAGTGGGCTCATCAGCAGATGCCCGTTCTCGAAATCATCCGTAAGCGCTTTGTGAAGGAGCAACCGCTCAAAGGACTGCGCGTCTCCGCTTGTCTGCATGTGACCAGCGAAACGGCCAACCTGATGATTGCTTTGCGCGATGGCGGGGCCGACGCTGTTCTTTGCGCGTCGAATCCGCTTTCGACGCAGGACGAGGTCGCCGCTTCACTGAACCGCGACTACAACATTCCGACTTACGCCATCAAGGGCGAGGACAACGAAACGTATTATTCGCACTTGCGCGCAGCGCTCGAGCACAAGCCTCAATTCACGATGGATGACGGCGCCGACCTCGTCACCATGCTTCTGACCAAGCGTACTGACTTGGTGGCCAACGTCATTGCCGGAACGGAAGAGACCACAACCGGCGTCATCCGCCTGCGCGCGATGGCCAAGGACGGTACGCTCAAGTACCCGATCATCGCCGTCAATGACGCGGAGACCAAGCATTTCTTCGACAATCGCTACGGCACAGGGCAGTCCACGCTGGACGGCGTGATTCGCGCCACCAACTTGCTACTCGCTGGGCTTAAAGTTGTTGTCGCCGGCTACGGCTGGTGCGGACGCGGCGTGGCAATGCGTGCCAAGGGCCACGGCGCTGACGTCATCATCACCGAAATCGATCCGACGAAGGGCATCGAAGCCGTCATGGACGGATTCCGCGTGATGCCTATGGCCGAAGCCGCCAAGCATGGCGATGTTTTCATCACCGTCACTGGCAACAAGAGCGTCATTCGCGCCGAGCACTTCGAAGCCATGAAGAGCGGGGCAGTCGTTTGCAATTCCGGCCACTTCAACGTCGAGATCGACATTCCTGCGCTCGAAAAACTGTCGACCGGCAAGCGCGAAGTGCGCCCGCTCGTGGACGAATACCTGCTGAAGGATGGCCGCAAGGTTTATCTTCTCGGCGAAGGCCGTCTGGTGAATTTGGCCACAGCCGAAGGACACCCGGCCGCTGTTATGGACATGAGCTTCGCCAACCAAGCTCTATCCGCCGAATACCTGTTGCAGAATTACAAGCAGCTGAAGCCGCAGGTCTACGTCGTGCCCCAAAATCTCGACAAGGAAATCGCCCGTCTCAAGCTCGACAGCATGGGCCACAAACTCGACAAGCTCACGGCCGAGCAAGAACACTATCTGGCCTCGTGGCAAGAAGGCACGTAATTAGCATAGACACTTCCGTCTGTGCTCTTGTCTTTCACGATGGGGCGCAATAAACCGCGCCCCATTTTCTTGTAAACTTGATTCAGCCTCATCCAGGTCACGCTCATGTGGGATTTCTGTACCAACGCACTCGACACAGCCCGCCTCCGGGGCGCCACATATGCCGATGTTCGCATGATGCATTTGCGCCAGCGCGACCTCACCACCAAAAATGGCCAGGTCGGGACACTAGCGCAATCCGAATCCATAGGGATGGGCGTCCGCGCTTTCGCGAATGGCGCATGGGGATTCGCGTCCACTGATCGCCTCACGCGCGAAGGCGTTTCTGCCTCCGCCGCCCAGGCTGTCTCTATCGCCAAAGCATCCGCACTCGCGAAACGCGGTGACGTGGTGATGGTTGCGGAAGACGCTTACGTCGACAGTTGGCAAAGCCCGTTTCGCAAAGATCCCTTCGAGCTCCCGCTGGAAAACCAACTCTCTCTGCTGCTCGCCGCCGATGCCGAAATGCGGCGTGTCAAGGGCGTCACGCTCACCGAAACCGGAATGCAATTTCGCAAGATAGATTCCTGGTTCGCCTCCAGCATCGGCTCACGCATTCACCAACGCAAACTGATCACCGGCTGCGGCATCGCCGCCACGTCCTTTCAGGGTGACGAGATTCAGAAGCGCTCCTACCCAAATAGTTTCGGTGGGCAGCACGCGCTCGAGGGTTACGAGCTCGTGGAGTCTCTCGAACTGCTGAAGCACGCTCCCCGCGTTGGCGAAGAAGCCGCTGCGCTTCATTCCGCGGCGCAGTGCCCCGAAAAAACCGGCACGCTCATTCTCGGCGGCAGCCAGCTCGGCCTCCAGATTCACGAATCTGTCGGCCATCCCATCGAACTCGATCGCGTCCTCGGCCAGGAGGCGAATTTCGCGGGCACAAGTTTCCTCACACTCGATCAACTCAACAAACTGCGCTACGGCTCGGACATCGTAAACGTCGTCGCCGACGCCCGACTCGAACACGGCCCGGGACTTGGCTCATTTGCCTACGACGATGAAGGCGTTCCCGCCCAGTGCACGGACATCATCAAAGACGGTCAGTTCCGCGGCTATCTCTCGAACCGCGAAACCGCGCATCTTATTGGCCTCAAGCGCTCTTCCGGAACGATGCGTACAGAAAGCTGGAACCGTCTGCCCATCATTCGAATGACAAACATCAGCCTCAACCCTGGCACCTGGGATTTCGACGATTTAATCGCCGACACGGACGACGGCATTCTCATGGAAACAAACCGCTCTTGGTCCATCGATGATCGCCGCTACCAGTTTCAGTTTTCGACCGAACTTGGCTGGGAAATCAAGGGCGGCAAGAAGACGCGCATGCTCAAAAACCCCAGCTACAGCGGTATCACCACCGAGTTCTGGAATTCCTGTGACGCCATCTGTTCCCGCGACTATTGGACGCTTTGGGGCACGCCGAACTGCGGCAAGGGTCAGCCCATGCAAACTATGGGCACCGGCCACGGCGCAGCGCCATCGCGCTTCCGCAACATCAAAATTGGCTCGGCGTTTTCAAACCAATGAGCTCCGTGCACAAATCCAAGAAATGGTCGTCAGGTAAAAGCGCAGCGTCCTTTGTGAAATTACTCCCCGAACAAGAACTGCGCCGCATCATCGACACCGTTCTCCGACTCGCCAAATCCACTGGCGCCAAGGAAACGGAGGTTCACGTCGACGAAACCGCCGATTCCCTCACGCGCTTCGCGAACAACGCCATCCATCAAAATGTCGCCGAGCACGGCCTAAATGTCTCCATACGCACAGTCGTGGACAGCCGCACCGCCCGCGCCACAACAAATCGCGTCGACGAAGACTCCCTCCGAGCCGCCATCGAAGCCTCGCTGTCCCTCGCGCACAGCCAGCCAAAAGATCCGCATTTACTTCCGCTCCCCGGCAAACAGCGCTATCGCAAATTCAATCGCTTCGCAAAAGAAACCGCTGCTCTCACGCCCGAAGACCGCGCCCGCGCCGTCCGTCGCGCCTGCGATCTTGCCATCCAGAACGGCCAGGTTGCCGCAGGCATTTTCGCCAGCGGCCTGCAGCAATCCGCAATGGGCAATTCGCGCGGCCTTTTCGCCGCCTACGGCGAAACGCACGCCGAATTCTCCATCACCATGCAGGAAACTCCCGCCGCAAGTTGGGCCAAAGCTAACGCCGCCAGCGTCCGCGCTTTCGATCCGCAAAAACTCGCCCAGCGCGCCAGCGAAAAAGCGCACATGGCCGTCGACGCCCGCGAACTCCCGCCGGGCCGCTACACGGTCATCCTCGAACCAGCCGCCGTGCTCGATCTCGTCGGTTTCCTCTTCTACGATTTTGCCGCCACCGCCCTCCAGGACAAACGCTCCTGCCTGAACGACCGCAAGGGCAAACCACTCTTCGGCAAAAACATCTCCATCACCGATGACGCCTACCATCCGCTCCAACTCGGCGCACCATTCGATGGCGAAGGCATCCCCCGCCAGCAGGTCCTGTTGGTCGATCGCGGCGTCCCGAAAAACCTGGTCTACTCACGCGCCAGCGCAAAGTCCGCCCACAAAAAACCCACCGGCCACGGCTTTGCGCTCCCCAATGAATACGGCGAAGCGCCGATGAACCTTGTCTTCGCGGGCGGCGATTCTTCCCCGGAAAAAATGGTCGCCTCCACCGACCGCGGCCTACTCGTCACCCGCCTCTGGTACATCCGCGAAGTCGATCCTTACGAAAAAGTCATGACCGGCATGACTCGCGACGGCCTTTTCCTCGTCGAAAAAGGCCAAGTCACCACTGCCGTCCGCAATTTCCGCTTCAACCAATCCATCCTGTCGATGCTCCGCAACGTCGAGCAACTCGGCCCCGCCGTCCGCGCCACCGGCGAAGAAGCCTTCGAAATGGTGGTTCCCGCGATGAAGGTCCGCGATTTTCATTTTTCGGAAGTTACAAAGTTTTAATAATCCACAGCTTAGAATCTCCTCCCCCACAAAACCGATTTGATAAATGCAAATTCTGCGTTGTACATCCGAGCCCCTCCCGCTTAATAAACAGATATGCAGCAATGGTGCGTGCCGTCCCGCAGCGATCGACACCCAAACTGGGGCCATCCCGACCACGATGCCTGTGGCACCGGATTCGTCGCGCGCCTCGGCGGTCCCGCCAGCCATGAGATTGTCAGCATTGCACTTACAGCCCTCGAACGCCTGACTCACCGCGGCGGCGTTGACGCCGATGGTGCCAGCGGCGACGGCGCCGGATTGCTGACCTCCCTCCCTTACGAGTTTTTGCGTGCCCGCGCGCAGGAGCAGGGCATCGCCCTGCCAGAAGTATTCGGCCTAGGCTTCGCGTTTTTTCCTGCGGCAGCAACGGCCGACGCTAAAGCAGCGGTAGCCGCCGCTGCCGACACCGAGCGCCTCCGCATCCTCGGATGGCGCCGCGTACCCACCAACACGAACTCTCTCGGCAGCAAAGCTCTCGAAACCATGCCCGAAATCTGGCAGTTCTTCGTCGCCCCTTTCCACGCAAGCCGTGGCGTCTCTCGCTTCGAGTGGAAGCTCGCTCTCCTCCGCAAGCGTGCCGAAGCGCTTCTGCCAGAGCGCTGTTATCTCTGTTCGCTCTCTTCGCAAACGGTCGTCTATAAAGGCCTCCTCACTCCTTGGCAATTTCCGCAATTTTACGAAGATCTCCGTGACGCCTCGTTCGCCACGACGTTTGCCATCTTCCACCAGCGCTACTCGACAAACACGCAACCCTCTTGGGATCTTGCGCAGCCTTTCCGTTACGTTGCCCACAACGGCGAAATCAATACCATCGTCTCGAACCGCCGCTGGCTGCGCGCCAAACAGCGCGAACTTCGCGCCCGCCTCACGGTTGGTTCCTGGTTCACTCCGCTGGAGAAAAAGGTCAGCGACTCCGCCAGCTTCGATAATGCGTTCGAGCTCAAGCTCCTCGAGGGCTTCGGCCCCGATGAAGCCATGCTCACGCTGGTTCCTCCCGCGTTTGAGAACGACCCGCTTCTCTCCCGCGACATCCGCGCCGCACTCACCTCGCTTTCGCAGCAAAGCGAGCCGTGGGACGGCCCTGCCGCGTTAATTTTCTCCGACGGTCAATTCGTCGGCGCAAAACTTGATCGCAATGGCCTCCGCCCGCTTCGCTACACACTCACGCACGACGGTCTCCTGATCGCCGGCTCCGAAACCGGCCTGATCGATCTCGAAGAATCTCGCATCGCCGAACGCCAGCGCCTCGGCCCTGGTGAAATGATTCTCGCCAATCCCGCCACCGGCCTTTTTCTGCGCTGGCGCGAAATTCTGAAGCGCCTGGCCATGCATCAGGCGCGCAACGCCATGCCGCCGCCGCGCCATCTCGCCTTTTCCGCCGCGACGCACTCCGCCACCATCAGCGAGCCCAAGCGCATCGCCTCTGCCGCGGGCTGGACCGAAGATCAATTCAAAACTCTCTTCTCCGCCTTAATCCACGGCAAAGAAGCCGACTGGAGCATGGGCGACGACGCTCCACCCGCTTTTCTTTCGACGCTTCCGCGCACGCTCTGGGATTACTGCAAACAGCGTTTCGCGCAAGTCACGAATCCGCCGATCGATCCGCTTCGCGAGACCCATGTCATGTCTCTCGATGTGCATCTCAAGGATGGGGTCACTCTGCCCGGCCCTTTGCTCAACGCCGGACAGCTCGACGAACTTTCCGAATTTTTCGGCCCTGTTCATCGCATCGACATGACTTTCTCTTCCGCCCTGGGAGTCCCGGGCGCACGTTGCAGTGTTGCTCAGCTATCTTCTACCCCTCTGAGTAGCAGCGGTCGCCCGGGTCTCCTCCTCCTTTCCGATCGCGGCCTTAACGCGGAAAATGCCGCGCTCCCCGCGCTGCTGGCTACTGCTGCCGTCTGGAAGACGATGGTTCGCGAGAGTTTGTGGGATGTACCGCTGATCGTCGAGTCCGCGCAAGTCTTCGACACCCATCACGTCGCGCTTCTCGTCGCTGCTGGCGCCAGCGCCGTCGTCCCGTATCTTGCTGATGAATTTGCGGAAGCGCTTGAACCCGGCGGCGCCGACCGCATGCGCGTCGCGATCACCGCTGGCTTGCGCAAAGTTCTCGCTCGCATGGGCGTTTCCACGCTTGCGAGCTACCGCAATAGCCATCTGTTCGAAATCGTCGGTCTGTCTGAAGATCTTTGCGCAGACTTTTTCGAAGACGCCGCGGACTATCCCGGCTCAAAAACGCTCGACGATCTTTTTGCGGATTACGTTCGCATGCACACGACGGCCTTTTCGCCCGCGTCCACGGAACTTGCCGACGCTGGTTTATACCGCTTCCGCAAAGGCGCCGAACTTCACGCCACATCGCCCGAAGTCGTTCGCCGGATGCACGCCCACGTCCGCGCTCCCGAAGCCGGAAAGTTCGCCGCATTCGAGGAATTGTCCGAGCATCAGGGCACCGTTTTTCTCCGCGATTTGCTGGAAACCCTTCCCGGCATACCCGTGCCCGTCGAAGAAGTCGAATCCGCCAACACGATTCTTCGCCGCTTCAGCACGCAGGCGATGTCTCTCGGCTCGCTAAGCCCCGAAGCGCATCGCACGCTTGCCTTGGCCATGAATTTGATCGGCGGACGCAGCAACACCGGCGAAGGCGGCGAAGATCCCAACACCTATCGCTTCGAGCCCGCGGCCGCAAATAAGATCAAGCAAGTTGCCTCTGGCCGTTTCGGCGTCACCGCGGACTATCTCGTTCACGCCGAAGAGCTCGAAATCAAGATGGCTCAAGGCTCCAAGCCCGGCGAAGGCGGCCAGCTTCCCGCACGCAAAGTCACCGAATACATTGCGCGTATCCGCCATGCGACTCCCGGCACACCGCTCATCTCGCCGCCGCCGCACCATGATATTTACAGCATCGAAGATCTCGCCCAGCTCATCCACGACTTGCGCGCGGTGAATCCCAGCGCGCGCATCGGCGTCAAGTTAGTAAGCGGCGCAGGCGTTGGAATCATCGCCGCAGGCGTCGCCAAAGCCGGCGCCGACGTCATCACTATTAGCGGCCACAACGGCGGTACAGGCTCTTCGCCGCTCACTTCTATCAAAAACACCGGTCTACCCTGGGAAATCGGCTTGCGCGAAACACACGACACGCTAGTCCGCGCCGGCCTCCGTTCGCGCGTGTCTCTCCGAGTCGACGGCGGCCTGAAGTTTTCGCGCGATATCATCGTCGCCGCGCTCTTTGGCGCCGACGAGTTCGGTTTCGGCACCGCTTCGCTTCTGGCGATCGGTTGCGTCATGGCGCGCCAATGCCATCTCAACACCTGCCCTGTCGGCATCGCTACCCAAGACGAAAAGCTTCGCACCCGCTTCAATGGCAAGCCGGAAATGGTCGCCTCGTATTTCCGCTCTCTTGCTGAAGAAGTCCGCAATCGTCTCGCTGAGCTCGGCGCCCGCTCTCTCAGCGATCTCACCGGCTGGTACGACCGGCTCAGCGCCCGTTCCGGTATGGATCCACTGTTGATCGTTCCTATGTCTGAATCGGGCCGCGTTGCTCCCCATCAGTCCCCGGCCCTGCATGCCGCTGCGCGCGAGGACGCGTTGCACCTCAGCGCCGCGTTCGAGCTTCAGACGGAATCTCAGCCCATACAGAATTCCGACCGCAGCGTTGGCGCCGGCATGAGCGGGGAATTGATGCGCCGCCGCCGTCCGAGCAGCCAGAACCAGAACCGTCCGCTCGCGGAAGCAATGATCAAGGAATTCCATGGCTGTGCGGGACAAAGCTTTGGCGCGTTCCTAGCTGATGGCATCACTTTAACGCTTTCGGGCGAAGCCAACGACTACGTCGGCAAGGGTCTCTCCGGTGGAACTATCGCGATTTCCGCAAGCTCCGCTGCTTCTCGCCGCGGCGACGTCCTAGCGGGCAATACCGTTCTTTACGGAGCCACCTCGGGCCAGCTTTTCGTCGCGGGCCGCGCTGGCGAGCGTTTCGCCGTTCGCAATAGCGGCGCCCTCGCTGTTGTCGAAGGTGTCGGCCAGCACGGCTGCGAGTACATGACCGGCGGTGTCGTTCTCGTCCTTGGCCCCCTCGGCCTGAATTTCGGCTCCGGCATGACCGGCGGCCTCTCCTACGTTCTCCGCGGAGAAGCCGACGACGTCATCCATCGCGATTTCGTTGCTCCTTCGGAAATTGACGCCCAGGAAGAAGCCTGGCTGCGCAGCGTGCTTGAAGAGCACATGCGTTTCACCTCCAGCCCGCGAGCCTCGCGCTTGCTTTCGCGCCGAGGCGTGCTTCCGTTCCTGCGCGTACAGCCCATTCATTTCCAAGGTACTCTGGAAGCTACTTGGGAGCCTTTGCTCGCACGTTTGAAGCATCGAGAAGTGATTTTTAGTCCGCCGCAGAGCGCCGCGTTTACGCGAGCTCCTCTGCCAGCCTGAAAGGAGCAAGATTCTGCGCTTACTTAGCGGAGACATTCCGCTATAATTATTGCCGAGCTACCTGCCTATGGACTTCGATCAACTCGCCACTTTCGTATACGTTGCCAAACTAAAGAGCTTCTCACGTGCAGGCCAAAAAGTGTTTCGCTCGCAATCCGCTGTCAGTGCGCAAATTCGCCAGCTCGAGCAAGCCTATCGCGCCCGTCTCCTGGACCGTTCCGCCAAATCCGTCGAGCTTACGCCTGCGGGCGAGGTCCTCTTCGAGTACGCCGAGCGCCTTCTCCGTCTCCGCGATGAATCCATCCAGGTTGTAGCCGACCGCGGCGATGTGGTCCAAGGCCCGCTGGTTTTCGGCGCCAATGAAGCCACCTGTCTCTATCTGCTTCCAGATATGTTCGCTGATTTTCAGCGTCGCTACCCGCAAGTCCACATCAGCATCTACCGCAATTTCAGCCACAAGATTTTGCAGCGCGTGGAAGACGGCTCCGTCGACGTCGGTATCGTGACGCTGCCCATCAAATCGCCCACTCTCAAAGTTCATCACATCTCGCGCGACCGCTTGCGTTTCATGGTTAGCGCCCGCAATCCGCTCGCGCACCGCTCCAAGATCACGCTGGAAGAAGTCGCCGCGCAGCCGCTGATTTTCCCCCGTACCGGCTTCACCCGCCAGGTGCTGGACAAACTTTTTCGCCCCTATCGCGCCCGCCTTCGCGTCGCGATGGAACTCCCCAGCATCGGTATGATCAAGCGTTTCGTAGCCGCCGACGCCGGCGTCTCGTTCATCAGCGAAAGCTTCGCCCGCGACCAGGTCAAAGCCGGCGAGGTAAAGCTCCTCAACGTAGAAGGCGTCGACCTCTGGCGCGAACTCGGCCTGGTCTACCGCCGCGATCGCAGCCTCCCTCGCGCCGCCCAAGCTCTAATCTCGGTCATCCGCGAACACAAAAAATTCCCCGACACCGCAGCCGCCGCCTCAGACTAACCCCCCCGCCGCAGCCTGAACTCGTAGGGACACGGCACGCCCGCTCTTGTCTCCTACTGCTAGCACTGGCAAGTGGCGACAAAACGAATCTATTAATTAAAGGATTAGGGAGAATCTTGTTGCTTAGATCCAATTTCCTCTTGACTGGACTCCCTCTCAGGAGTACCCTTTGGGTTAGGGAAAATCTAATAAACGGCAGCTTCGGCTGCCGTTTTGTATTTTGGTGAGGTTCTCCCTTCCAGAGGTGAGATTCCGTGCGTTCTACGCATGCGACAACCGCCCAATGTTGCACAATTCTAGTGCAATTTTAAGTTGATTAGAATCAACACTTGCAAAGGTGTATCAAAACACGTGACTTGATCTATCTTTAGAATCAGGGGGGAGGGGTGTTATTGTTAACCAGACGTGAGGGTCTTCCCTGTACGGCCGTAAGCCCGAGCCAATCGGCTCCTAGACTACTCACTATTGACTGCCCACTACTCACTTTTCTCAGTGAACGCTGAAGTCCAAACTCGCAATCGATCTCGAAATCACATTTTCCTGTATCTGGATGAGGTCATTATCGGCGTAGGTCATCCCAAGCACCGTGAACACATCGGTCCCACGAGAAATCACCACCAGCGTTCCGGACCAATCGTGGCCGTCCGCCAGGCCGCGGTAGTGATATTCGATGGCCGGCAACCCGCCCACCACCGTCTTCCGCTGTGAAATTCGTTTGTAGTTTTCGTAGATTTCGCTCAGCCGTCTTTCAACGGTAGCCGCTGCCGGATCCAGTGCAGCTTTGCTCTCTTCGTCCCCAATCACCAGAAGAGTCGACTGGTTAAGCGTGCCCAATGCCACGACCGCATTCGGCAGCGCCTTCCGCGCATCTTCCATCAACGCCCAGCTCGGCGCTTTGTACATTTTAAAGCCGTGTGTGTAGTTCGTGTAGAGATTGCCCTGAATGTCTTCGCGGATTGCTGGCGGTTCCGGCTCTTTCGGTGCCGCGGGCTGTGCTGCGGCTGCCGCCAGCGACGGGGCCGGTGCCGCTGTGGGTGCTCCGATTGCCGGTGCCACCGCGTTCGTCTTCGTACTCGTCGGAACTTCTGGTTTCACCGCGGCGTTCGTAATTTTTGGAGCTGTCTTCTCGCGCTTTGCCGTCGCCGGGTCCGCGGATTTGACGCTCGCATTTGTAGCCGCAGTTGTTCCTTCTGCTGACGATGCCACTGCCGGTTCTGTCTTCGGCGCCGCATCCGTGGCGGAATCTCTCTTCGCTGCAGGCGTTTTGTCGTTTTTCGGCGTCTCGCCTGCCGGCGTCGACGGAACAATCGACGCGATCTTGTCTTTCTCTACGAGCACATACCCAAAGTCCGTTTTGACTTTGAACATGTTGTCTTCGTAAGCCACGATCACGCCGTAAAGCTTCTTGCCGTCTTTCAGCCGAATTTCATCGGCCTGCGCGGAACTCGCTACGCCGCACAGGACCACAACCAAAGCCATAGGCAACGCCACAGCCGATGCCACAGCGGAGAGGGAGCCGCGCATTTTGGGGACAGCCATATTTTCAGTATGGGGTCGCTCGCCACGGCCCCGCAACCGTCACGAGCGCGGTGGTGTCCGCCGTGTTACCTCCGCCAGCAGCACCCTAATCCGCCGTGCCAGACGCTCCACTTCCTCAATGGACTGGCTCAACCGCGCCCGCAGTGGCTCCGGCAAGTTTGCATGCGTCTGCTGCATCGCCAAGGCCTCTGCGATCACACGCAGCTCTTTCCGATGCCGCGGATTCAACCGCTCCCAAAGCTGCCGCTTCGCGCTCCGGTTGCGGCCCAGCCATTCCTCGCCAGTTCCCGCCGGCCGCCCCGCCTCCGGCTCTTCCGAGGTTGTCGCTGTCGTATTTGGTTTTCTTACGCGAAATAACATTTCATGCAGCCCCGCACTGTCATATTGTTGGTCTTTTCTTTCTTTTCTGTGTGCACTCTTTGTTCTCCGCGCTGTGTAAATGCTTTTTCACTTCTTCAACTCCTCCATCTTTTCTCCATTGATCTGCCCGCCCGCTTCCACGCGCCCCGTCACGCGCATCGCCCGCGTTTCAAACACCAACCCGCCATAACGGTCATACGCATCCGGAAAGAGCACCACCTCATACAGTCCGCGCTGATCTTCCAACGTCACGAACATCATGTTCCGGTAATTCTTCGTCCCCACATGCCGGTAAGTCACCACCCACCCGCACAGCGTCACCCGCTTCCCGCGCAGTCCGTCCAACTCGTCGCTCCACACCTCGCCATTCCGCGGCAAAAAATCCAGGGGGTGCCCGCTCACGCACACCTCCAGAATCTCCCGCTCATACCGCAGCCTCTGCTCCTGCGTGTACGCAGCCGTAGGCATTCCCGCCAGCGCCGCCCCGATCGCATCACCGCCGCCCGCATCAGCAAACAAAGTTTCCGGCGCTCTAAGTGGCACAGCCACTCTTGCTTGCCCAGAGCCTCGAAGGGGCTGTGCGCTTTTGCTCTGAAGAGACTGTGGGCCTTTACTTCCGGCTTGCAAAAAATTCCATCGCCACAGCATCTCCGGCCGCGAAATTCCGCGCGCCTCACCATCCACTTGATCACCGGCCTGATCACGCACCTCATCAAACGCCCCACACTTAATCAGCGCCTCGATCTCATCCTTCTCCACAGGCACGCGCCGCAAAAAATCCTCCAGCGAATAAAACGCTCCGCCCTCTTCCCGCGCCCGCACAATTGCCGTAATCGTTTCCACGCGCAACCCCTTCACCTGCATCAACCCGACGCGCAGCGCGCGCTGTCCATCCGCAGGCAAAAGTGGGACAGACATTCCTGTCTGTCGCTTCTTCGCCGCCGCGTACTTCGCCTCCGCCGTATATTCCATCCTCGAATGATTCACCGACGGCAGCCGCACTTCAATCCCCCAGCGCTTCGCCTCTTCCACATACGCCGACACGTGATAAAATCCTGCGCCCGCGCTGCACATCGCCGCCAGAAATTCCGCCGGATGATGCGTCTTCAAATACGCCATGCGGTACGAAATATCCGCATACGTTGCCGCATGCGCTTTACAAAATCCGAACCCCGCGAATTTTTCCACCATCATCCAGGTCTCTTCGCGTTGTTGCGGGGTCAGTCCCATCATTCCCGCGGCCAGCAGGAATTTGTTGCGCAATCGGTCAAGGTCACGCTGGCCGGAAAATTTCGCGGACGATCGCCGCATGATGTCAGCTTCAGCCAGCGACATCTCTCCGGCTACCTGCGCGATCTGCATCACCTGTTCCTGAAAAATGCACACGCCAAGCGTGTCGCCGAGAATGCTCTCGAGCGCGGGATGCGGATATTCGACTGTTTCCTCTCCGCGCAGCCGCTTGATGAACAATTCTTTCGAGCCATATTCCGACGCTCCCGGCCGGATCAGCGCCAAAGCCTGCGCCAGCTCCTCGAGTGTCCGCGCCTTCATCATTCGCAGCAGACCACGCATGGCTGGCGACTCGATCTGAAACACGCCCATCGTTTTTCCTGCTGCAATCACTTCACACGTCGCCGGATCGTTTTCCGGTATCGCGTCAAAATCAATCTCGCGCGGCTTTGGGCACGGCGTCACCCCATCCGGCGCAACGTTGTTTTTTTCCTTTACCTCCTTTATTTCTTTTACCTCCTCTACCTCTTTTTCGATGTTATCCATCGCCAGCGACATCGTCGTAAACCCGCGTTGACCAAGCAAATCCATCTTGATCAGTCCGAGCGCTTCGATGGCATTCATGTCGTATTGCGTCACGACAATTCCTTTCGTCGCGCGCTCCAGCGGTGTCAGCCGCGTAAGCGGCCGCGCGGAAATTACCGTCCCGCACGGATGAATCCCCATGTGCCGCGGCGCGTCATCAAGCCGCAGCGCTACTTGCAGAATAGTTTTCCACGGTTCGTCGTCCACCGGCAAATTGCGGCACTCCGGCAAATCGCGAATCGCCTGCAAAATCTCGCGCACCGGCCGGTGCGGCAGCCGCTTCGCAAAATGGTTCACCTCGCCCGGCGGCACGCCAAACACTTTGGCGATTTCGCGGATGGCCAGCCGCGCGTGCATGGTCACAAAACTCCCGATCATGGCTACGTGTTCTTCGCCCCAACGCTCGTACACGTAGTCGAGCAATTCATCGCGTCGCGCGCCGCAAATGTCGATGTCGATATCCGGACAATCGCCGCGCTGCTCGTTCAAAAACCTTTCAAAATACAATCCCCAGCGCAGCGGGCACACGCGGGAAATTCCCAGGCAATACGTCACCATCGAGCTGGCCGCCGAGCCGCGCACCACCGCCGGAATCCCGCGCCGCTTGGCCTCTTCCACGATCTCCCACACCAGCAAAAAATAGGGCGCGAGGTGTAGCTTCTCGATCACTCCGAGTTCGTGCGTCAGCCGCGAGAGCACTTCGGGCCGCAGCGGGCGGTAGCGTTTCTGCGTGCCGGCAAAGCACAGCTTCCACAAATACGAAAACGCGGATTCGCCTTCCGGGACCGGAAATTCCGGATAGATCGTTTTGTTCAGCGTAAGCTCCAGATTGCAGCGATCCGCAATGTCGAGCGTCGCGCGCAGAAGTTCCGGATAATCGGGAAAGAGTTTTTGCATTTCCGCCGCTGATTTGAACCACGCTTCGCCGGTGGTGATGTCCGGAGCCGTCACCGTCGTCAGCAGCCCCCCAGTCCGCACCGCATTCACCGCGCGGTGATGCAAATGCTCCTCCGGCCGCAAAAAATAAACATTGTTCGTCGCCACCAGCGGCACGCCGAGTTCGCGTCCGATCCGTTCCGCCTCGCGCAGTATCCGCCCGTCGCCAGGAGACAAATGCTGCACCTCGATCCACAACCGCCCGCCAAAAATATCTTTCAGCCGCGCCGTACGGGCACGGCACGCCGTGCCCCTCTTGTGCGCCGTGTCCCTACGGTCATCTGCGTCGTGCATTCGCGTGGGCAAGGGGCACAACGCGATTACACCTTTGGAATACTTCGCCAACTCCTCGAACGTCACCGGCCGCTCTTCGTTCTCTTCGGGCCGCCCGTCGCCCTCGCTGGAGCTTTTGCGCTTTCCCAATTCTGTCGTCCCCAAATGCCGCAGCGTCACCAACTGGCACAAGTTGCTGTACCCATCCATATTCGCCGCCAGCAGCACCATCGCCACCGAGTTAGTGCTTTTCGCAGCGCCGTCATTCCGAGCGGAGCTAGGAATCTCTCTTCGGCCTTGCGGCCACTCCACATCCAGCGTCGCTCCCACAATCGGCTTGATTCCCGCCGCTTTTGCCGCTTGATAAAACGGCACCGCCGCATACAACCCATTCGTATCCGTCAGTGCCACGGCAGGCATTTTTTGAGCGACCGCAGCCGCAATGATCTCTTCCGGCGGCGTCACGCCCCGCAAAAACGAATAGTGGCTGTGACAATGCAAATGTACGAACACGAGTGCCCCGATCCGAGAGGGAAGAAGCCGATGCCCGCCGCAAAGCGGGTGTTTTGTATCTTCAAATCAGGGTAGGGAACAGGAAGGGAAATTCAGCAACATTTGGTTGATTCTTTGTAGGGGCACAGCATGCTGTGCCCCTACATGCATGATGTCAAGACTCTCTAGCTCAGCCCTCAGGCCTGAGGATTTTTCTTCACCGCGATAAGCATGGCGTCGACAACACCAGCCCACCTGGCTTGGTGGCGTAGTGTTCGCGGAGCTCGAGGCCGTTGCCGTAGAAGACGGCGTTCCAGCCGTAGCGGCCGCGGACGGAATCTAGGCCGCGGTTCAGATACCAGCGGCGGTTGGCGTCGGTGTCGAAGAGTTCGTGTTGGCGGCGGTCGGTTTCGAGATTGGTTACGTTTACGCCGACCAGGCGGACGGCTACGCGGCGCGTAAATAGTTTTGCAAAAAGTTCTTTGGCTTCCGCGAGCAGTTCGCGTTCGTCATTGGATGGGCGCGTCAATCGCACTGTTTGGTGTGCGGAAAAGTGGTCCACGTAACGGATGCGCAAGCCGATCGTGCGTGCTTGGCGGCCGTATTCGCGCAGCGTCGAGCCGATTCGCTCGCTCAGATATTCGATGAGGCCGCCGAGAAACTCCGTGTCGATCGTTCCGCCTTCAATGGTTGTTTCGCGCGAGACTGACTTTGGCGTCGAGGGCAGCATCACTTCGCGCCCGTCGAGCCCTCGCGCGCGTTCCCAGATTTGTCCTCCAATCACTTCGCCAAACGCGGCTTCCAGAGCGGCGCGCGGCACCAGCCGCAGCTCTCCGATTGTTGCGATGCCGCGCTCCGCCAGCATGCCTGCGTGGACATGCCCGATCCCGTGCAGTTTCTCGACCGGCAGTGGCGTCAGAAAGTCCTCTTCCGTTCCCGGCGCAATCATGCGGAAGCCGCGTGGCCGCTCGAGGCGCGACGCGATTGAGGCCACTACTTTCGTCCGCGCCGCGCCTACGCTCACGCTCAATCCCGTTTGCTCGAGCACGTCCGACTGCACGCGGCGCAACGCCGCTTCATAATTCGGGTACAGCCGCTCTGTCCCTGCGAAGTCCAGATAAAAATCGTCCAGCGCCGCCGTCTCGACCGCGGGCGTGTACGTTTCGAGAATGCGCCGCACGCGCTCCGCAAAATCCGCGTAATGCTCGTATTGCCCCGGCACCACCACGGCCTTCGGACAAATACGCAGCGCTTCGCGAAACGTCATCGCGGTCTTCACGCCGCATATTTTTGCTTCGTAGCTCGCCGACGCCACTACGCCGCGGCCCACCAGCACGGGCTTGCCGCGCAGCTTCGGGTTAAGCACTTGTTCGACGGATGCAAAAAACGCGTCTACATCTACGTGCACGATGTTTGGAATCGCCCTGGAGCGCGGGGCCTCGGCTCCGCGGCCTTTCTCCTCGCGAGCGTCTTCGTGAAAGGGATTGAAGGGCATTGCTACTGCAGGGAATACGCTTTCGACACAGACGTCCATAACGGCTCCTGTTGACTGTGACCGCACAGCGGTGAACACCAGGAAACGGACCGAATACAATCTCTTCGGGAACGAGGGATCCCTCTTTCGAGCTGACCCCTCACCCCGCTTAGGGCTCGGAATTTTCAACGGGCGGCGCCCAGTTCGTGAGAGCCAAAAAGGCAATGGAGCTGAACGCCACCCGTTTCCCGTTTCCTCTACCGCCCCGCACTATAGGCGAACAAAAAGCGAAAGTCAAGAGCTTCCTGTCTTTTTTCTTTTCGCTCAATAAATAAAAACGGCTGTTTTCTACTCTCGGAAAAAAGTAGCTCCGGCCTCCGCATTTCGCTCTTGCTTCTTGACACTCACTGGCATCGGGGATACATCTCTCTGCATGAGTGCCACTTTCGTTTTCGTTCTCTCCTTCGCTATCGGCATCGTATCTGGCATGCGAGCTTTGACTGCGCCTGCGGTCACGGCTTGGGCAGCGCACCGCGGCTGGCTCAACCTTGCCGGGACCCGGCTTGCGTTCATGGGCTCAACCGCCGCTGTTGCCATCTTCACAGTGCTCGCGATTGTCGAGCTCATCACAGACAAGCTGCCCTCAACGCCCAGCCGCACCGCGCCCCCGGGACTTATCGCCCGCTTTATCTGCGGAGCTCTTTCCGGGGCTTGCGTTGGCGTCTCTGCTGGACAGACTCCCGCGTACGGCGCCGTTCTCGGCGCTGCCGGCGGCATCGCGGGAGCTTTCGCCGGCTATCAGTGGCGCACCGGCCTGGTGAAAGCGCTCAAAATGCCCGACTTCGTCATCGCGCTCCTTGAGGACGCGATCGCGATCGGCGCAGGCCTCTTTATCGTTTCCCGGCACTAACTTTGAATTTCTGAGGCTGTTCGCAAAATCGTCGACGTCTAGTCGCGTCGCTGCATCTTCCGGTCCAATTTTTTAATTTGCTTCGATTCCGCATTTCCGCGACTATTTCTCCACTCCGGACACGCCGGATATCTCTATGGCCTTGAATCTGTTTTTCGCGCTGCTCGGCGGCTTGCTCGTTCTCGCCTTCGTTGCCAACCGCCTCGTGCGCTTCACCGGCGTGCCGGATGTGATTATCCTCATGGCCACGGGCGTGCTCATTGGCCCCGTGCTCCACTGGGTCAATCCCGAAATTTTTCGCGGCGCCACGCAGGGTTTTGGATCCCTGGCGCTGATTCTCATCCTTTTCGAAGGCGGCCTCGACCTCAAGCTCCGCGAAATTGTCAGCCACTTCGGCGGCGGCCTGTTTCTCGCCATATTCAGCTACGTGCTCAGCGCGGTGGGAGTCGCGCTCGTTTGCCGCCACGCGCTTCATTTCGCATGGATTCCCTCGCTTCTTGTGGGAGCGGCGCTCGGTTGCATCAGCAGCTCGATCATTCTGCCGGTTCTGCAGCAAGTGAATCTGCGGCGCGAAGTCAAAGTCACTTTGCTTGTGGAAGCCACGTTTGGCGACGCCCTCGCCGTCCTGGCGGTCACCACGCTTCTCGATATCGCGGCCGGCGGCAGCGCTTCCGCGAAAATCATCACCTGGAGTCTTTTTGCCAGCGTCATCCTTGCCGTGGCATCGGGTGTACTTATCGGCGCACTGTGGTCCTACCTCCTGCCGCTTCTTTCCGAGGAGCGCTTCTGGCATGTGCTGACGTTTGGCGTTGTTTTGCTGATCTACTCCAGCGTTCACGCTGTGCATGGCAATGAACTCGTCGCCGTGCTGGTGTTTGGGCTCACGCTCTCCAACTATCCGGCGGCGCAAAGGCGTTTCCAGCTTGGCGATGCGTCCGAGAGTGGCGACTGGTTTTCCGAAACGCCCGTCAAGCAAGAGCATGGCCGCTTGCACGCGCAGCATCACGGGCAGTTGCTGACGTTTCACGGCGAGCTGGCTTTTTTGATTCGCACATTTTTCTTTGTTTTGCTTGGCGCGCTTGTGGAATTCGATGGCTTACGCAAGCACGCTCTCCTGGCTCTTGGCTGTTTTGGAGCGCTCTTGATCGCGCGCTGGCTCTCCGTGCAGACCGGGCGCTTCGCTTGGCGCGCCTTCACATCTCACGAACGCGAGCTGATGATCTGGTTTCTGCCTCGCGGACTCATCACCGCTGTGCTCGGCATAGAAATTGTGGAAGCTCGCGGGGCCGACTTCGAGTTTCTTCCGTCGCTGGCGTTTGCCGCGATCTTAATTACGAATCTCGCGCTACTTGTTGGCTCGCTTCGTGCCCGGCGGCTTTTCCCGGAGCCTCTTTCCGCGGAGACTGAGCTTGCCGTGCCGGATATAACTCCGTAGGACGCAGTCTCCCTCGCACGGCTCTCCGCGAGAGTACATTTTTGTTTCGGATTAGCCGGAATTATCGCTACCCTTTGTGTGTCTAAGAGTTGTGCATCCAATCATTGGCAGGCGTCGAGAGCCAGCTGACGGAGGACCATTCATGAGCGCATCGGACCACTATCAGGCCATCGTTATTGGTTCCGGCCAGGCCGGAACGCCGCTTTGCCAAGCTTTTGCCAATGCAGGTCTGCGGACGGCTCTCGTGGAGCGCGCACACGTTGGCGGCACTTGCGTCAACGAGGGTTGCACTCCCACCAAGACGATGGTCGCAAGCGGGCGCGTCGCCTACCTCGCGCGACGCGGCGCGGATTACGGCGTTCACACCGGCAGCATCACGATTGATTTGAGCCGCGTTCGGCAGCGCAAGCGCGACATCGTCAACAACTTCCGCAATGGCAACCAGACCCATATCGAAAAAACTCCCAATCTCGATCTTCTTTTCGGCGAAGCCAGCTTCACCGGCCCGCGCTCCATTCAGGTCCGCCTGAAGGACGGCTCGCAACGCACTCTCACTGCCGACAAATTTTTCATCAACGCCGGCTGCCGCCCTTCCGTGCCTTCGCTCGAAGGGCTGCAAGGCGTTCCGTATCTCGACAGCACTTCCATCATGGAACTCGACGCCGTTCCGGAACATCTTCTCGTTATCGGCGGCGGTTACGTCGGCCTGGAATTTGGCCAGCTCTTCCGCCGCTTTGGCAGCCGCGTCACAATTGTGCAACGGGCCGGGCTATTGCTGCGCGGCGAAGACGCCGATGTCGCCGCGGAAGTCCTCGCCATCATGCAACAGGACGGGATAGAGGTCTTGCTCAACGCAAAAGCTAAGCGCGTCGCCAAAGAGGGCCCGCAAATCAAACTTGCCGTCAGCTCTGGCGAAGACGCCGGAGGCGAAAGCCGCACGCTCAGCGGCTCTCATTTGCTCGTCGCCACCGGCCGCGTGCCCAACTCAGACACTCTCAACCTCGCGGCCGCAGGCATCGCCGCGGATAAGGGTGGCTTTATTCAGGTCAATGCAAAGCTCGAAACGAATGTGGCTGGAATTTACGCACTTGGCGACATCAATGGCGGCCCAGCGTTCACGCATATTTCTTACGACGACTTTCGCATCATCCGTACAAATCTCATCGAAAAGGGCAGCGCGAGCACGGTTGGCCGCCTCCTTCCCTATACCGTCTTCATTGATCCCCAGCTAGGCCGCGTCGGTCTGACGGAATCCGAAGCTCGCGCACTCGATCGCAAAATTCGCGTCGCCAAGATGCCAATTAACCGCGTAGCGCGGGCACTGGAAGTCGACGAAACGCGTGGCTTCATGAAAACAGTCGTCGATGCCGAAACTGGGCAAATCCTGGGCGCGGCTGTTCTTGGTCTCGAAGGCGGGGAAGTGATGTCCATGCTTCAACTAGCCATGATGGGCAAACTGTCGTACGCCGTTCTTCACGACGCCGTATTCGCTCACCCCAATATTTCCGAAGCCCTCAACAATCTCTTCATCGAGTCTAATTTCATTTCCTGACGCATTCGCGCCACGGGCAGCTAGCTCAGGCATGCCAAGCCGCGGCGCTCCTAGCTTGCTCCGCGTTCTAGCTCCTTGCGGTTCCACTTCGCAAGATCAGCTCCCGCGTTGTACGTGCTTTGCAAAAATGCCAGCAGGGATTCTCTCGGCGAAGCCGCTCGCCGCACGTCGTCGTACATCAAAATAAATTCCTTCAACTGCGGATGATAGAACGCTTCCGCCGGCCGTACCGGACTCTGCGCAAATCCAGCCGGTTCGGGTGCCGCATAGGCGTAAAACGCGGCTCCTTTGACGTCGCCGCCTCCCGGCCAAAATCCGGCGCTGATCACTTCGTGCGAATAGGCTTCGCGCGTGATGGAGTCGGCCCCCACGCGTTCCGGAGCGCGCCGCCCGGAGAAGCGCGTCGCCGCCAGATCGAAGCTTCCCCAGAAAAAATGCACCGGGCTGGCTTTTCCGATGAACCCTGCACGAAATTCCTTGAACACCGCTTCACAGCTCACCAGAATGCGCCAGAAGCGGTTGGCATATTCCGGATCATACGAAGCGTGTTTCGTGTCCTGATCGAGAGGGATCGGGTTCGGAATCTCGACCGGCATCTTCCAGATCTTCACCGCAATTCCCAGCGAGGCCAAAGCTCCCATGAACTCGCGGTGAAAATCGGCGACGCTGCGTGGCGCCAAAGTCAGAGCGAGGATCGCGTCGTTGCAGGTTCGAATGACGAGCTGATGATGGATGAAGTCGAACTGCACGTCGAAGTTTCCGCCGCCGTAGGGAATGGCCGAAGTGGTCAGCCCCAAAGCATTCACGTAGAAAGGTACTCCCCACCAATGATTGATATTCGGGGTCAGCGCCAGCCGCACTTTGCCCACGATTTGCGTCCACATGTGGAGTGTGGCGTAGGTGTCTTGCCAAGCTTCCAGAGGAAGTTCCGGCCACAGATCTTGTTCAGCGCGTGCAGTGCTTGCGTTCATAGTTCCTCCGCGGCGACCTATGGGTTGAAATCAAGCCACCACAATTCCGTGGCTATCCCCAACAAGGAAGATTATATGCCTCGAAGCGTCTCTCTTGGCTCTGCATAGGAAAAATCTGGCTGTTGTGGGACGGCCAATCCTGCTTGTCTCAGCTCTTGATGATGGTTGGTTCCGCCCTAGGGGGGCTTCCTTGTTTCAGCTAAAACAGTTTGCGGAAGGCGAAGAACAAAAATCCCGACAGCGTCATCGCCGCGGGCAGCGTCAGAACCCAGGCCAGCAGGAGGTTTCGCACCGTCGACCATTGCAAACCGGAGTGATTGGCCATCATCGTTCCCGCTACGCCGGACGACAACACATGCGTCGTACTGACCGGCAAGCCCAATCCATCCGCCGCACCAATCGTCGCCATTGCGGTGATTTCGGCCGCTGCTCCCTGCGCGTACGTCAGATGGTTCTTGCCGATCTTCTCGCCCACCGTGACCACGATCCGCTTCCACCCAACCATCGTGCCGAGGCCCAAAGCGAGCGCCACTGCTACCTTGACCCACAGCGGAATAAACCGCGTGGCCTTGTCGATGTGGCTTTTGTAATTCTTCAGCACCGCCGCATCGGCCGCGGCGATCGCCGGTTTCCCGGACTTTAGCATCAGCCGTATGGCCTCGCTGACCAGATACATATCATTTCGGAAATTGCGCACCTGCGTGTGCGGCACCTTCGACAGCTCCTTGAAGATCGCCATTTCCGTCCCGACCCCGTTCACGAGCTCGCGCAATGCCAGCATCGTGTTCGGCTTGAACTCTTTGGTCCGAATGTACTCCGTCACGTCTTCGCGCGGGTCGCCGATGGCCGCGCTGTTTTGCACGTACTTGTTCAACGTGTCCGCCGTTTGCGCCGAGACGGCAATGAAGTCTTGTGATTGCTGCGCCGTCACGGCATGGTTCAGCGCATACGTTGTGGGCACCGTGCCGATCAGGATCAGCATGATCAAGCCCATGCCTTTTTGCCCGTCATTCGAACCGTGGAAAAAGCTCACGCCCGTGCAAGTAAACACGAGCATGGCGCGAATCCAAAACGGAGGAGGCTCCGCTCCTTTAGGCGCTTCGTAAAGCCGCTTATCCTTGATGATCGCCTTCATGAACAGAAACAGCCCGGATGCCAGAACGAACCCAAATACGGGCGAAAGAAGCAGCGACTTTCCGATCGTCGCCGCCTGCGCCCAGTCCACGCCGCTTGTCCCCGTTCGCCCTTGCATCAGCTGGTTCGCGATGCCCACGCCTATGACGGACCCAATCAGCGTATGCGAACTCGAAGCCGGCAGCCCCAGCGCCCAAGTTCCCAAATTCCAGAGAATTGCCGCCACGAGCAGTGCAAACACCATCGCAAACCCCGCACTGCTCCCCACCTGCAAAATCAATTCCACCGGTAGCAGCGAAATGATCGTGAACGCCACCACGCCTGACGACGTCACCACGCCCGCGAAATTCCAGAATCCGCTCCATACCACCGCAATGTGTGGCTCCATCGAATGGGTATAGATGACCGTCGCAACGGCGTTTGCCGTGTCATGGAATCCATTTACGAACTCAAATCCCAGCGCCACCAGCAGCGCTGTGCCCAAAAGAATGTAGGGCAGCGCCGAACCGAGCTCCAACCCTGCCAGGTCGCGCGAAAGGCTGTAGCCAATAAAGATCACTCCGAAGATCAACACCACCCCGAACGCTATCATTCCGACCCTGCCGGGTTTCCTATTCAGTTTTTCGGTCAGTGCATGCGGAACCGGGGTTACAGTTGGCTGTGTTGTCGCGGTTGCGGACATAACTCTCCTATGGATTCTCGACTCGAGAGCCAGCCTGCGGGTATTTGTGCTGGCGTGTCAGCCAGCTTTATATGGAAGATTTGTTACGCCGGAATGAACATCTCGCGGCAGAACGTTCACATTTGGACGAGCGCGTTCGCTTTAGGTTTGACTATTGGTATCTCAATGCCGTGAGTGGATCCACGCGCGTGGCGCGCTGTGCTGGAATGTAGCATGCCGCAAGCGCGACGCTTGCCAGGATCACCGCAACCGCGGCAAAGGTCAGCGGATCGGTCGGTCTTACGCCGAAGAGCAGCGTCGCAATCAACCGCGAGGCCGCGAGCGAGCCCACGAGACCCAGCGCGAGCCCGACGGCCGCGAGCTGCGCGCCTTCCCTCAGCACTTGCTTCAGCACATCCTCCCTCTGCGCGCCGAGTGCCATTCGAATGCCTATCTCATGCGTGCGTTGCGTGACGGTGTAGGCCATCACGCCGTAGATTCCAACTGCGGCAAGCACCAGTGCGATAGAGGCGAACGCGACAAGCAGCGTCAAATTGAGGCGCGGTTGGACGACGGAGTTTGCGAGAAGCTGGTCCATCGTTCTGACATCGTAAAGAGGCAAGCCCTTGTCAATGGCGAACACTTCCTGGCGAATGGCACTGGTCACGCTGGCGGGTTCGAGGCTGGTGCGCACAGCAAGATACATGCTCCGCTCAAAGTAGGGATACTGGGCATGAGGGAAATAGGCTTGCTCGCGCCCCTCCACGTCCAGGCCGTAGTGCTTCACATGGCCGACCATGCCAACGACGGTGCGCCATATTGGGATCGGGGGATTGGATTTGGCCACGGCATCAATCGAGATTCGCTTGCCGATGGGATCCTCGTTGGGCCAGAAGCGGTTCGCAAAATCCCGGTCTACGACTGCAACGAAAGGCGCGGTTGCGGTGTCCGCGTCGGTCAGGAAGCGGCCGCGCAACAACGGAATCTGCATGGCTTCGAAATACCCCGGAGCGGCTGCGCGGTCGTCCGCCTCAATGTACGGCAAATTGGCGAATTGGGTTGCCCGCGGGATGTCTGTGGCGGAACTCTGCTCGACAAACGTGGACCCAGAAGAATAGGACTCGCTCAGCGGCAATTCAGAAATCGCGCCAGCGGCTTGCACTCCCGGGACTGTTTTTACTCTATTCAGGAGCTTCTGGTAAAAAGTCTGAACGGGAGTTCCGTCCGGATACACTTTTGCTGGAAGCGAAACCCTCATCGAGAGCAGGTGCTGAGGCTCGAACCCCGGACTTACTACGAGAAGATGCTGGAAACTGCGAATCAGCAAACCAGCGCCGACCAGGAGTAGAACAGCCAGCGCGATCTCTGAAATCACGAGGAAGCCGCGCAAGCGCCTGCTGCCTCGCGCAGCTGAAGTGCTTTGACCGGTTTCCTTCAGTGTGTCCTGTAAGTTCGCGCGGCCCGCCTGCCAGGCAGGAATAAATCCGAAAACCAAGCCCGTTAGCAGAGAAATCACGAGCGTGAAGCCGAGAACGAGCGGATCCACCTGCACCTCGTCCATGCGCGGAATGTTGTCTGGCACGAAGACGCGAAGCGCGTACACGCCCCAGTAAGCAAGGAAGAGACCCAGCGCGCCCCCCGCGGCTGCCAAAACCACGCTCTCGGTCAAAAGTTGGCGCACGATTCGCGCGCGTCCCGCGCCCATCGCGGCGCGGATGGAAAGCTCTTTTTCGCGCGCTGAAGCTCGCGTCAGCAATAGATTGGCGACGTTGACGCATGCAATCAGGAGAACAAATGCTACGGCTCCCAAGAGAACCAGCAACGCAGGTCGGACGTGGCCAACAATCTGCTCCTTGAGCGGAACCAAGTACATTCCCCAGCCGCTGTCTGCGGTGTAGTACAGGGGATTTTCGCGCTCAAGCTGCCCGGCGAAGCGGTCCATTTCGGCGGAAGCTTGCGCCAAGGGGATACCTGGTTTCAATCGCGCCGTGACATGCATGTAGTGAGAGCCGCGATCTTGCGGTTTCGCCCGGTTCAGGCCGAGCGGAATCCAGAGGTCCTGCTTTCCAGCCAGGAAGAAATCTTTGCGGAGAACACCGACGATGACATACGGCTCGCCGTCGAGCTCGATGGACTTGCCTATGATCTTGGGATCGCTTGCAAACTGGCTATTCCATAGCGCGAAGCTGAGAAGCGCTACATGATTGCGCCCCGGCTGATCTTCGTCGGCGGTGAATATCCTACCGAGCGCCGTCTGCACGCCCAGAATTTGAAAAAGAGAAGCGGTAGCCTGGGGGGTGGAAACTTGCGTGGGCGGGGAGTCGTGATTGGTCAGGTTCGCGCCGTCACCAAGGGAGTAGGCGCCCAGTTCGCTGAAAGATTCGTTGCGGTCGCGCAGGTCCCAGTATTCGGGTTCCGAAAGCCAATTGCGCGGAATGCCTTGCTTGTCAAACTTTCCCCAGACATTGACGAGTGTGCCGGAATCTTTGTACGCCAGGGGCCGAAGCAGCACGGCATTGACTACCGAAAAAATAGCTGTGTTTGCTCCAATGCCCAGGCCCAGCGTCAGCACAACAACGAGGCTGAACCCCGGGTTTTTGAGCATCAACCGAATGGCAATCCGTATGTCTTGAATAAGCGTGTTCATGGCGCCTCGAATCTGTCTAGCGAAAACTCAAGATGTGCCCCGTCAGGAGCATGCCCCGTTCCAGGCTGCTCTTTCTCTAGTTCGCTGATCTGGCGTGGCTTATTGCGATTGTCAAAAAAGGATATGTGGGCTGGCCGTCCGCATGCGGGATGCTCCGTTCCGCAATCGGACAGATTACAAGAGAGCCGAGCATCACTTCGACGAGGAGAATGGCGAGGAAATCTGGACCACAGCGGCTATCTCTGTCTGTGCTTTCCTTTTAGCAGTAGCCATGCATAGCACTGTGAGGTGTCTGCAACATTTCGCTGACAAAGCGCACTAGGTCAAATCTGGGGCCATCCCAAACGCAAACGGCTACTTACCGCGGCGATTCGCCTTCTTGGCCGCCTTCCGCTGCGCCTTCGAGTATTTCTTCATTGCTCTCTGCTGTTTCCTGGAGGCCTTCTTTAGCCTTTTGTTCTGCTGCTTGGCTGATTTCTTGTCGAATTCCCGGGAATTGCTCGCATACTCCGCGACTCCGGGACTTTGCGCCTTGGCTGGCATCGACCAAGCAACGCCCAACGCGGCCAGAAGCGTTAAAATAGCAACTCGCTTCATGTGGAACTTCCTTCTTGCCCCCAAAAACATCACCAGTTTACACCCACCGCTCCCATGCGCGACATTGTGAAGCGCTTTAGCGCTCGGACTCCACCAGGCCGCGATACTTCAACATCGGCTGTACGCTGGGGTCTTTGCCGCGCCAGGCTGCATACATCTTTGCCAGGTCCTCCGTATTGCCGCGCGAGAGCACCATTTGCCTGAAGCGGTCACCGTTGGCGCGCGTCAGGCCGCCATTGTCCTCAAACCATTGGAACGCATCGTCATCGAGCATCTCCGCCCAAAGATAGGCGTAGTATCCCGCGGAATAATCCAAGGCCCAGATGTGGCTGAAATAGCTGGAGCGGTAGCGGGGAGGCACAGCCGTGATCAGCAAATGCATCTTCTCCAGCGCTTGCTTCTCGAACGCATCCGGTTGCTGGAGCGGGGCGCTCGCGGGAAGCATGTGCCACTGCATGTCGAGCTCGGCGGCGGCAACCAATTCCGTCAGCATATATCCCTGATTGAAGGTCGCCGCTTTTCGGATCTTGGTGACCAGCTCGGCGGGCATGGGCTCATTCGTTTTGTAGTGCTTCGCGAAATGGTTGAAGACCGCAGGATAGAGTGCCCAGTGCTCGTTGAATTGGGAAGGGAACTCGACGAAGTCGCGCGCCGTTGCGGCGCCGGACAGGCTCGGATACTCGGTGTTCGCGAACATGCCGTGCAGTGCATGGCCAAACTCGTGGAACATGGTGGTGACGTCGGTAAAGCTGATGAGCGCAGGCTCGCCCGGCGCAGGCTTGGGCAGATTTGCAACGTTATAGACTACCGGCAGCGTGCCCAGCAGCTTGGACTGGTTTACGAAGACATCCATCCAGGCGCCGCCGTTTTTGTTGTCGCGCTTGAAATAGTCGCAATAGAAAAGCGCCAGCGGCTTGCCGTCTGCATCCGAGACTTCGAAGACACGAACATCCGCCTGATAGACCGGGATGTCCTTGCGCTCTTTGAAAGTGATTCCGTAGAGCTGATGAGCGGCGTAGAACACGCCGTTTTCGAGCACATTGTTTAACTCGAAATACGGCTTGACGTCTGCGTCATTCAAATCGTACTTCGCCTTGCGCACCTGTTCGGCGTAGAAGTCCCAGTCCCAGGGCTGAAGTTTGAAGCCGCCCTTCTGCGCGTCGATGACATCCTGAATATCCTTGCCCTCGCGGGCTGCTCGAGCCGTTGCACCCGGCACCAAAGCGTCCATGAACTTCAAGGCCGCTTCCGGAGTTTTGGCCATCTGGTCGCCGAGTTTCCACGCCGCGTGGTTGGGATATCCAAGGAGTTGTGCCCGTTGCGCACGAAGTTGCGCCAAATGAGAGATGAGGTCACGCGTATCGTTGGCATCGCCGCGCTCGGCGCGGTTCCAGGATTTCTCGAAGACGGCTTCGCGTGTCGCCCGGACGCTGAGTGAGCCAAGCATTGGCTGCTGCGTCGTGTTCTGAAGCGGAAGCACATAGCCTTCCTGCTTGCGGCTTTCGGCGGCCTGCACGGCCGCGGCGAGTTGCGAGTCGCTCATGCCGGCAAGCGCACTCTTGTCCGTTGCCGCAAACGCTCCGTTCTTCGTAGCCTCCAGGAGCTTTGTCGAGAAGTCGTTCGCAAGCGTCGCGATCTGCTCGTTGAGCTTTTTTAATTCGGTCTTGTCGGCGTCCGAAAGATTTGCGCCAGCTCGGACGAAACCGTCATAGGTGACCTGAAGCTGCCGAAGCGACTCCGCATCGAGCTTGAGCGATTCGCGCTGCTTGTTGACGGCAGCCACACGCGCAAAAAGTTTTGCGTTCAGGCTGATGGCATCCTGGTGCGCTGCCAGCTTCGGCGCCTCCTCGGCTTGAACTTTTTGCAGCACGGGATTGGTATTCGCAGCGGTGACTGCGCCGAAGGCGGCCAGCACTCGTTGCAAAAGTTGCCCGGTTTTCTCCATGGCCACGAGCGTATTCTCGTAGGTCGGCGCCGCCGGATTGTCGGCAATCGCCTGTATCTCGGAGAGCTCCTCGGCCATGCCCGCCTCGATAGCCTGCTGATAGTCTTCGTCCTTGATCTTGTCGAAGGGAGGCGCGTGGAACGGCAAGGTACTCGGCGCATAAAACGGGTTCGATGGGCCGAACTTTCCATCGGCGGTCGTGGCAGGTGTGTAGATGGCGCCCAGCGCTATGGCACCAGACGTAATAAAAGCAGTCATATATTTCAGCATAACCTTCCCAGGGCGTCATGGCATGGTGCGCACACGTACCGGCAGCCCACGCGCACTAATTGTATGAGAATTCTTGCGTGCGCCACAAGAATTCGCGAACCTGGCTTCGGAGTCGGTTTCAGGTTGCTGCGTTCATCAAAGGGAAGCGCCCTACTTGATCTGCTGGTCTGCAGACAATGCCTGGTTAATGCTCTTTAGTGTCTGGAATCCGTCTTGGACAACCGTTGTCTTGATATTGTCCCTTGTCACGACAATGGGTTTCAGCAGGATGGCGGGTATATCAGCTTTGCCGTTGTTTATTGTCCTGTTCGCGCGCGTCTTTTCGCCCTTCGCGAGGCGAACTGCTTCTTCGGCGGCGACTACCGCTTCATTTGCCACTGGCTTGTAGACCGTCATGCTTTGCACGCCCTGGGCAATACAGATGACCGCCGCCAAATCCGCATCTTGTCCGGAAACCGCCACTTGGCCGGCCAGATTATGTTCGCGGAGGGCTTGAATCGCACCGCCGGCCAATCCATCATTGGAAGCGAGAACAGCAGCGATGTTGCCTTGGGTGGAATTGATTGCCTTCAGCATAAAAAGGTACGCCTCGGAAGGCAGCCAGTCTTTGGTATACGCGTCCGCGATCACTTTGATGTCACCGCGCTCAATATATGGCTGTAAAACCTTCATCTGCGCGTCAAGCAGAGTCTTGGCGCCTTCGTCATTTGGAGAACCCGCGATCAGCACATAGTTCCCTTTGGGCGCATGTTTTACGAGGTATTCCGCTTGCAGCCAGCCGATCTCAAGGCGGTCAAAACTCACGTAGAGATCGACATCGCTGTTCTGAACCAGGCGATCGTAGCTGATGACCTTCACATTCGCCGACTTTGCAGCGTCCGCAATGCGGCTGGCCTTGGTGGTATCGCGCGGCAGGAAAACCAGCACTTTGATGCCGGCCTTGATCATGTCCTTCACTTGCTGCAGCTGGCGATCATCGTCTCCGCCGGCATCGCCGGAGATCACCTCGGCCCCTAACTGCTTGGCTCGCGCCTCGAAGGAATTCAGGTCCGTCTGCCAACGCTCGCCCTTCATGTCTTCTATGGAGAAACCTATTTTTAGTTTGTTCGTGCCTTGCGCCAGCACAAGTCGTCCACTAAGGACGATAACGAATAAGGTGGACAGAACCGCCAGCCCGCGGAGCGCATTTTTCAAGATATCTTCCACCCCATATATGCCAACTTTGGCATCGCCCGCCGAAATTCATTGATGCTTAACAGGATGATGTGTTCTGCAAAGAGTCGAGCAACGCCGGCCTTGCTTGTACCGGCTTGCGACGAGAACAACGCGACGCGGCCGCCATTACGCTGCCGTGTCTGGCTGTTTGGACTTAGCCAGTATCTTGCCAACTCGGCACGTAAGCAACTGTCCGACGCTTATCGGTCAACTCCCGATATGTTGGAACGAATAAGTTGCGTATTCGGAACAGAACCCAGCGCCCGAAGTTTGACTTACTCGTGCAACACGACGCTCAGGAGAGAAGTGTTTATCTGCAGACCGCCGTTGTACTTGATAAAGCCCAGTTTTCTGAACTTGTTCATGAAGAAATTGACCCGCGACCGGGTTGTACCGACCATTTCCGCCAGCATTTCCTGCGATACTTTGGGGAGCAATCCGTGGGGCTGGTCCTCTCTGCCGTAACGCGCGAGCAATAGGAGTGTGCGGGCCAGCCGCTTCTCGCTCGAGTTGAAGAGTTGATCGACCAGGTCTTCCTCGATTCGAATGTTCCGCGCCAGCATGAACCTGATGAACCGGTCGGAGAGGTCATGCTCCTCGTGAAGCACCTTGAACATTTCATGCTTCTCGATGACGAGCACGGTGCTGGGCGTAATCGCGGTAGCTGTTCCAATCCGAATGGACTGACCTGCCAGGCAGCCTTCACCAAAAAAGTCTCCAGGTCCCAAAACCGCGACGACCGCCTCTTTGCCTACTTCATTGACGACCGTCAGTTTCACGCCGCCGCTTTGCAAATAGATTACGCTCTCGGCCGCATCGCCTTGGGCATAGACAACCTCTGTTCGCTTGAAATCCTTCACTTTTCTCGCCACACCGGCGGAATCGAGAAAAGCTTGTGCGTCGAAGGCATGCTTCTGCTTGAGTTTTGGAGGGGACTTGCTCTTCTTGGAAGTTGTGGATGCCCGCATCAGACACCACCATTAAGTATATAGCGCAACTATTTCATTCTAGTCAAGGAAGTTCTCGCCTGAATGCCACCGAGTTGGCTTGAATCGTTGCTAAGCCACAGGTGTGGCCACGGGAGTGTCGCTACTTCTTTGACAGTTCGCCTTTGAAACGACTTTCGACATCTTCCCGACTCATCGGATTTCTTGCTTTGGTCAATACAATCGAATAGACGACCTCACTACCTGCAATCTGTGCGGTGATAAATGCCCCGTCTTCCGGCAATTCCTGGTAGATGAATTTCACTTTTCTGCTGTCTGCAAGTGTTTTGATCCACTCTTCGTCTGGCATTTTCGTACCTCCGCAAGCGAGGTCAGTGTGTCGCAAGTATACGCGGTTCGATGTCATAAATCGCGGATCAGGAATCCAAACTCTGACTACTTAGGGGCGCGCCGACGAGGACGCCATGCATTGCGACTACATTAGCCCAGTCCGCGTTCTCTCAAATCGGGCCGGTTATAATTTTAGCGGTGGATGTCTTGCCTGCGGCTGCGACAGTAACCTCGACGTGAGCACCCTTCTTGAGCTTCACTTCGTCGCCATTTTCGTCCGTCAACGTGTTTTCGATGCGGAGATTTCGATACCGGCGAACGCCCTTGTCGACAGCAATCTGAGCCTTTTCCGGCTCTTTCCGGCTCCGAGACGGGATGATTTTGGCGACCGTTCCCGGCATACTGGTGCTTGCCCGTTCTGGAATTCTGCCTGTATCCAGTTTCCGTTTCATTATTCTCGCGGATTTGGCCATCCGCGGCCTCGCCATTTCTCTTTTGACGCTGGCGCGTGTTGCGTCGAGAGATTCTTGCTTTGGTTTCTTGTGCCGCATGCACCCATTCTGGCACCCAGATTGAAGCCATACAGCCTCATTTCGCACAGTTGCGAAATATGTGGCTCGCTAATTTACTGGATCGATTCCACTTCTCTGGCGAGTGCGTTTTCCAGGCCCTAAATGAGGAATACGGCGAGATGAGGGATACTGCCCGGCCCAGCCCTGCTCCCGGCCAACGTCGCTCTTTCTCGCCGTACTTCCGGCAGATTAGGGATTCCCATGGATGCCCGCTGTTCAATTTTATACAGTCTTCCGTAAATTCTCTTGATACGGTGCTTCTCTCTCTCACCAGGTGGCTGTCGGATCGACCACTGAAGATTAGCCTCTCGTTCGGAACCGCTTCCGGGCGGAGCGAAGAGAGTCCATCGCAACGAGACAACATCGGACCGCACGCATTGCGGCCGTTTTCTTCGAACCTCAGAAAGAAAGGAAGAAAACATGGTCGGCATCAATCAGGTATTGGTCATCTCTCCCGAGAAAGAACATCATGAAAAGATTAGCGCAGCGATGAACAAATGTGGTCTCAGCTCCATCCGCTGCAAGAAATTCGACGAAGCGCGAATTTTTATGACTACACAGAAGTTCGGTGTTGTGTTCTGCCATGAAACTCTGCCGGATGGCGATTTCCGCGGTGTACTCTCGGCAGCGAAAGCCACGCCAGTCGTCGTGCTATCGCGTTTCGCCGAATGGGATCATTACCTCGCCGCTCTTCGTGCCGGCGCCTTCGATTACATCGCATGCCCGCCTGATTCCGCCGAAACAGAGCGCATTATGTGGTCAGCTATGGCTAGCGCAAGCGAATTCTCAGCCGGCACCGCGCATTAAGGAAGAGTCTTAGTGTTAGTGCCCCGTCAGAGTTCGGGCTCGAGCGCAGCTCGATGCGCCGGTACGGAAGGCGCGTCGCCTAGAAGACTAATGAGTGCCCACAAAAAAGGAAGCCGTCCTTCCGTGCGGCTATCCACGTCTGCAAAGGCACCTTCCACAAGTGGCTTGGCAAGAAGCCAGACTCGCCGATCACGGCCGCTGACATCGCGAAAGGCAAAGCCTCAAACGATCCCCACGTTGTCAAGATGGCGACATTCGGAGCCAACGCCAAGAAGCGGCCCTAACAAAATGAATTAGCCCCACAAGTCTTGGAATTCATCTGTCTTCGGTGATTCCCGCAGGAGTAGAGCTGTCCCTATTCGCACAGACGCGCGATTCCCAACGCGTTAGTCTAATCATGGATCCTGATTTTTCGGGGTCTTGAGTTCCAGCCACCCTTGAGTCATAAATGGAAATCCTGACCAAATTCCGAATAGGCGCGCTCTTAATTGCGGTGACGGCTTCCTCCGCGCTCTTCGCGCAAAATAAGGGATCAGATAAACCTCCGAATCAGCCAATCGTCCAGGACGCCCGTCAGATCGTGAGTCAATCCCTTGTGGCGGCCGAGCTCAGTTGGCAGGCGCGTAACGAGTACATCTACATGGAGCGTGACGAAGACCGGCGCCTCGACTCGGCAGGGCAGGTGCAATCGCAAAATGTCGACGTCACCAAAATGACTCTCGTCAACGGTATCCGCTTTGAGGAGCTGATGGAACACAACGGTCAGCTGCCTTCAGCCGACGATCAGAAGAAACGCGACGTGGATATCGAGAAACTGAAGCACGAAACGACGGCGGAGCAGGCTGAGCGGCTCCGCAAGGACCAGGACAATAGATCTTTTCTCCACGTGCTCCTCGAGGCCTTCGACTTCCGCCTCGTCGGCGAAGAGATCGTAGATGGCAGGCCAGCCTACGTGCTGGAGGCCACGCCGCATCCGGGCTATCACGCCAGCGGCAAGTACGGCAAGCTGCTCGCCAGGGTGCAAGGCAAGCTTTGGGTCGACAAGCAGGACTTCGGCTGGGTCAAGGTCGACGGCGAGGTAACGCAATCGTTCTCGATGGGCTTGTTCGTAGCCCGCGTGCAGCGCGGCTCCCACATCCTCCTCGAGCAGATTTGTCTCGGCGACGCAGTCTGGGTACCGAAACGCCTCGAAGTCCGAGCCAGCGCCAAAATCCTCTTCCTAAAGAGCCTCGAACTGGAGAGGATCCTCACTTACTCGGACTATCGCCCAGCCGCGGACGGCCCCTACTCTGTGAAAAAATAGCGGCGTCCTGACAAGCGATGGCTGCGAGTGGCGCTGAGGATACGGTGTGAAGGGCATATGGAGCAGCTTGCTGCTCCCAAAAAGCGAGAACACCTCTCAGAACACCCGACCAAGCTGGAAGAACCATTTGTGATGGCCGGTGTCGCCTACGCTTCCCCCTACAAATAGCGGACCGATCACCGTTTCCGCGAGGATGCCTGCGGCAACATCATTTGGGAATTTGCTTTCGTTGGTAGCGCCATACATTTTTGCGAATTCGTACGATCCAATGACAAAGACTCTTTTCCCCACCAGCGGCGGCAAGATCCACAAGTCGTGCAAATAGCCCGCCCGGAACAAGTAGTACTGATTGCCTTGCAGCTCATTCAAGCCGTAAGCGCTGAGGGTCAGCGGCCCGCCCAGGAAGAATTGTGGAATTCCCGTGCTGTTAAACCCAAACGTCGTCCCTCCCTGGCCTTCCACGAACACCGAACCCAGCGCCGAGACAGGCTGAAAGTATTCAATATTTGCCTGGAGAGAAGGAAAAGCGTTGGCCGCGCCGGGACTCGTATCAAACCACCGGAACGTCGTTTCAGAGCGCACGCCGCTACGCGGAATCACCGGGCTGTCCGTGTGATCGAAGATGTAGTGAAGTTTCGAAGCGCCCGTGCGTCCGCTCACCGAATGGAATACCGGCGTGCCCAGCCGCAGATTTGCGTCGAGATAACCCACCTCGTAGCCAACACGCAATTCGCTGAAGCGGTTGAATCCGTAGCCCACGTCCATCCCAATGTTGGCCTGGCCCAATTTGTAATCCGACAGTGGATTGCCCTTCTCATAAATCTGAAATACCCGAGTGCTTGCTGTGCCGTGCGGCGCAAAAAACCACTTGCTCACCGGCGTGAAAGGCCTGTAGAGCTCGCTTCCCACACCGTACGTATTCCCAAACAGAAAATCCGTGCGCCACTCGGAGCGGAATCCCGCAACATCCAAATACGTTAGCCGCGCGCCCATGGTAAAGCCAACTTCTTCGCTCTCCGAACCGTCCACTTCAAATGCCGGCTGAATCGTGGGTGGCGCGTAGTTTTTTTCGCTGACCTGAACGAGCAGCCCTTGCTGCCCGTCGCGTTCCATAATCCGGTAACCCACCGTGTCATACCGGCCCACGCCCGTGAGTCGTGTCAACGCGCGATCGAGCTTGTCTGTGTCTAGTGGCTTGCCCGCCAACGGTTGAAGGTAATGCTCGATGTTCTCCGTCTGCTGCGCGGTGTCCGCTCCTTGCACCCTGATAAACTGCGGCATGGGCGCTAGCGTTTTTTTCCGCGCCTCGCGATCCCGCACGTACTCCTGCCATTCCTCATCGCCGAGCGCGAATTTTTCCAGCAATTGCGACCTCCCGTTGGCAGTCTCGTAACCCTTTTGCATAATCGCTTCGTTCTTTTTGTAATCCGTCGAGCTGTACCCAGCAAGAGGCACGCTGACCACGGCGTCCGCGCGCGCGAGGCCTCGCACTTCGCTCTCCGCAACCACCACTCGGACCGACTCTTGCAGCACGGTGAAGAGAGACCTGATGTCCGCCGCTTCCACGGGTTTCGTATCCAAGTGCACCGCGATCACAATGTCCGCGCCCATCTGCTTCACGACGTCGGTTGGCAAATTGTTCACCAGCCCGCCATCCACCAGCACGCGGTCCTTGTCGACCACCGGCGCGAACGCCCCCGGAATCGACATCGTTGAGCGCAACGCTAGCGCCATCGAGCCTTGCTCAAAGACCACCTGCTTACCGCTCACCAGATCCGTAGCCACACAGCGAAACGGTGTTGGCAGCGTTTCGAACGATCCCAATTTGTAGTAGGGCAGCGTAACTCTGTCGATCAACAAGCCGATCTGGTGCCCCGAATTCAACCCGGGCGGAAGCGACAAGCCATTCCGCAGCCCAAGAATCAAGGCGTTCGGAAATGCCCGCTGATCTTCCTTGCGTCGAAAGGAAAGGTCTTCGTAAGGTGTCACGTCGCCGAGCATTTCATTCCAATCGACTCGCTCGATCAATCCCTTCATTTCCGCCGGACTCATTCCCGTCGCGTAGAAACCTCCCACCAAACCGCCCATGCTCGTCCCTGCAACTTCGTCCACCGGAATGTGGTGCTCCTCGAACCACTCGAGCACGCCGATGTGCGCCAGTCCCAGCGCTCCGCCGCCCTCCAGCGCCACGCCGATGCGCAGCCGCCCTTTCGGCCGCTCCTGTGCACCCGACGCCAGCGCAGCATTCGGCGATTGCGCTTCTTGCGCGGCGGCGAAGCAGGGAATCAGCAATAGCATGAGATAGGAAAGAGCGCGCGGCATGATCGCCTCCTCGGAATCGTTTCCGGCAGAAATGACGCGGGAAACGATTTCGAGTTTGTATGAGCGCGCGGATTCGAGCAAGCGGGGATCTTCTATTTCTTCGATTCGTTCACTTACTTTTTTCTTCCAGGTGGACCGTAGGTTTAATGGTTCCTTTTTCCCGCGCAATTTTCAGCAATTCGGGATAGAACTGAACGAAGGAATGTTCAACGGCGGCGTTCTGGTCGTGGCAGTTCCAGCAATTATTCTTGCCTGGAGTCATCGCACTTGCTGTTTTCGCGGAGTTGTTGAAACCGAAATAAGCCCACTTATCCGCAAACCTAGACTCATCTTTTACCTCGACGTCCAATCCCACCAGCGATTCCTGATAGCTCCCTTTCTGATTGATCGAGCCGTGGGAGGATGAGCCGTAAATTTCCAGCACGAACATGGTTTTGTCTGGCCACGTTCCCTTGGATTGGAAAAAGTCGTAAGCCTCGGGAGCAACGAATACATTGGTGAAGGCAGGCGCGCCGTTTCCTCCCGCATCCGGGTTGTAGCTCATCCCAAAACCGGAGGAGACATACACCCAGCGACGATAGCCCTCTGGACGGACGAGCTTGCCATCCGAATTGAACTGCGCGCCGCTCGGCGGCGCCGGAATTGCCGCGAGTGTCAGCGGCGTGTGATATGCGCGCATCGCGACTGCCCCTGCAAGCAATACCGCGAGTATGAAAACCAAAATCTCTCGCATCCGATGCCCCCACAAAAAACTCCGAGCCGTTTGGGCCCCCTTCAAGAAATTGCCCAATCGCACTCTGTATCGATGATCGGCATACTATTCCGACAGTCGATATAGTAGCTAGACGTGCCTGCGCTCCCTCTGTTTCTCGCTTTCCCATTTTGGTTCCATTCGGGACGAGGGCAAAGTCGTTTCCGGACAGGGACAAGCGGTCAGGTGGCGAGTTTGCGCCCCGAGTACTTTGGTTCTCTTGGCGCAACCATTAGCGGACCATAGGGTTAGTGATAGAACGGGGAAACTACCTCCCCGCGGGGGCGTGCTAGGTCCGCTACTCAATGGATGGACCGTGGAATGCACGAAACGTAGAGACGAGAACGAACATCCAACATTTGGGGCAGAAGAGTAAGGAGTTAAGTCATGCCGAGTATCGCCAACCCTCCCGGGGGGAACCCGGTGTCTAATGCCCACCCCTCAAAAACCAGCACGCTCGTCCTGATCTTCCGAATCGTTCGCTGGACAGTCTATGCCTGCGCCCTTATCGTGTTGATTCTATTGCTACATAAGCCTGCGCCGCCGGTGGTCTCAACCACTCCGGAAGCCGCCGCCAGGGCGGAGCAGAAGTTCCAAGATGTCCAGCAAGCTGTGGCACAAGGCCAGCCCGCCACCCTGCATATGAGTGAGACTGAGCTGAACTCGTATTTGGCGTCGCATCTGGTTCTTCCAGCAGCCAACGCCAACGTCCCGAACGGAACGCCGAATGCCTCTCCCAGCGAGCCGGGTCTAGGGGCGCCAAACGGCGACCAGCCCACTATGGACGATGTCGAGCAAATGCGCTCGAACGTCAAGGACGTAAAGGTACAGTTGGTCGACGACCACGTGCGAGCCTACGTAGTTTTCGATGTCCACGGCAAGGACGTAACGCTGCAACTCGTGGGCAAGCTGGGCGCGGACAACGGTTTTCTGAAGTTTGAGCCAGTTAGCGGTCAGATCGGCTCGTTGCCCATCCCCCAAGCCACGCTGGAAGCGGCCGTGCGGAAAATGATGGAGTCTCCGGAAAACCGTGAAAAGCTAAAGCTGCCGTCGGACATCTCGAATCTGAAGATCGAGAACGGAGAAGTAGTCGCGCAATACCAGTAAGCGCCGGTTTCCTAGGCACAGCCGACGAATGTTTTTTTGTCACATCACAATGCAGCCTTAGATTGACTCGCTACCCCTCAATCCCAGGACCCAACTCACCGCCGGACTCAACTTCCGCGGTGAGAGCAATCGGTAAGCCGTTCAGGAGCGATGCTGGCGAATCAATATAACCTGCGAGAGTTTCTGAAAGACTAAGAATGCTATTGTGGCCGTGGCGAAGGCATACCCGATTGGGTCGCTCAAGGTGAACGCGAAGGCAAGCAAAGTGGCGACGAAGCCCCATTGAAACGCCTGCTCCCAGAGAGCCTGGTGCCATCGCGGTGACTGGCCGTCGTTTTCGAAACACGCACGAAGCGAAGGCAGAAAGCGTGGGACGTGTTGCGCGTAATTCCTGAAGAGCTCGCCATATTCCTGTCCGAGCTGGAGTTCTTCGCGTGCGACGAGACGAAGCAGCAAGATCGTTTCGCCAACGAGCATGACCGGAAATCCGAGTACGCTCTGAAACGTACCCAAGGCAAGCACAAGAAGAAAATACGCCCAATACTGCGGGTTCCGGACATATCGGAATGGCCCGCCGGTGGAGAAAGCCGCGCGACTCGTGTTGGTGCCTGGTGACCGGTAAGCCGTCGCCCAAGTCAGGAGGGCGGCGCCGAGCGCTGCCAAAAGGGCCGCGGCGGCGTACAAAAAGCGCGCGAGCAAGTCATTCTGGGCATCTCCGCGGCTCCAGGGAACGATGGAGTAAAGGATATTGAGATGATTGAGGTTGTAGAGCGAATAGGCTGCCATGTAAACGAGCACCATCATCCAGAATCGATGCCGGTACTCAAACTCGGATGCGACCATGCGACGTCTCCCGCCTGCTGTTAAGAAGACGCAGGACCGCGACGTAATATTTCAGGCGATTGGTTTCAGGGAAGTGCCTGCGGGGTAGCGGGGATGTTGAAGGTGCCGTCGACCAGTTCGACAAAGTTTCGTTCTTCGCGCAGGATGAAATGTTTTGCTTGCGATGTCGCGAAGTTTTCGCGGCCTTCCGGATCCGCTTTCAAGTGCGCGCGGTATGCCTGGCAGAAAATAGCCGACGAGGTGCCCGCCGCATCGGAGGATGATGCGGGTCCAATTCTTGGCATACTTTTTAAAGGCATCTCTGGAAGGGATCGATCTGGTAGCGGATCACGCATAGGATCTTCACAGGTAGTCCTTTCATGGGCGGGCTGGCAAGTGCCTCGCAGCCAAC
>DATFZQ010000064.1:0-16948 GCA_035314345.1 Candidatus Acidiferrum sp. | reverse complement strand
CCACGGGCGGTTATTTCGTTGTGTCTGTAGGACGGGAACGATTTGGGGCACCGAAATGACCGAAAAGGTGGTGTGGCATGTCGTCAAGCAGTACGCAGGCCAGGTTGGAATCGTAAAACTCGCGCCGCATGACCTTCGAAGCTATGCCGAGTCCCGGACTATGCCGAATGCCAGATTTCTGCGGGCGATAGTCAAGCTGGCGGCAATAAACGATTCGGCATAGTTCGGCGCGCGACCGGATTGACATACTGGGGAGATGAAACCTTTCGTTGATCCTCATCTTCTCCAACGGCTTCGGGTAGGTCCTCTGGCTCCCTACCTCGACGCATACCTAAAACAGATTGAGCACGACGGCTTCTTGCCGTCGTCCGTACCAATGCAGATGTACGCAATCGCCAGATTCAGCAAATGGCTACGCGATCGGCAACTCGGCCTGGCCCATGTGGATGAGGCCACTGTTGAACGATTCCTACAGCGGGATGCAAATATTGTCCATAGTAGTGAATCTGCTTCCCTGCGTCGACTCCTCGCGTTGCTGCGCTGCATCGGGATAACGATGGCCCGGGTGCCTGAACCAAAGAACTGTCGGCAACGATTCACGGATGACTACCGACGATACCTCCTCCAGGAGCGCGGCCTCGCAGAGGTCACCTCGATAATCTATGTTGGATTTGCTGAGCAGTTTCTCTCTAACCGTTTCGGCAATGGAGACGTGCGCTTCGCGGAGCTTAGTGCCACGGATGTCACGAATTTTGTTCAAAGCGCCGCTCACCAATTGAGTTCGGGACGTGCCAAGTTGCTGGTGACCGCTCTTCGATCTTTGCTCCGCTACATGCGGTACCAAGGAGAGATTTCCGTCGACCTTGCAAGATGCGTGCCCTCGGTCGCCAATTGGTCTCTTTCTACTGTTCCAAAGTTCTTGCCTGCCGGCACAGTTCAACGACTTCTCGATCGGTATGGGCGGAGCACCCCGGAGGGAAGAAGAAACTACGCGGTTCTCGTGCTGCTCGCCCGACTGGGTCTGCGAGCTTGCGAGATTGTTGCGCTGAACTTGGATGATCTCGATTGGGACAACGGCCGCATCAATGTCCGTGGCAAAGGCGGACGCTTAGCACAGCTGCCATTGCCATGCGATGTCGGAGAGGCTATCGCACTCTATCTGCGCTTTGGCCGACCACGCTGTACCTGTCGCCGGGTTTTCCTTCGACACAGGGCTCCCGTGCGTGGTTTTGCGCACTCCATTACAGTTTCTACGATCGTGAGGCGGGCGCTGATAAACGCGGGCGTCGATTCCGTTCGTAAAGGAGCACATCTTTTCCGCCACACTCTTGCCACGGACTTGCTCCGGCAAGGGGTTTCCCTCGACGGGATCGGCGAACTGCTCCGCCATCAGAGTCCGAACACAACCGCCCTTTATGCCAAGGTGGATTTGACCGCACTTCGCACCCTAGCACTTCCCTGGCCGGGAGGCGCTCGATGAAAACTCTGCGAGAAGCCATCCGGGACTATCTGGCCTTGCGGCGTAGTTTGGGATTCAAGCTGAAGAAACACCAACGTTTTCTGGAAGAGTTCGCGTCGTTTCTCGAACAGGAGGGCGTGTCGCGAATCACTTCCCGGCTCGCTTTGTTATGGGCAACACAACCACAACACATAAAACCGGCAGAGTGGGCAGCCCGGCTGAGCGTCGTCCGTGGATTTGCGCGCTACTGGAGCGCGACCGACGCGACCATAGAGGTCCCGCCCGACGGTCTGCTCCCGCATCGCCCGCAGCGCGCAAGACCCTATCTCTATTCCGACGAACAGATCCAGCAACTACTGGAAGCAGCCAAGAACATGCGAGCCACTCATAGCCTGCAGTCCTGGACGTATCACTGTTTGCTCGGCCTTCTGGCCGTCACAGGTCTGCGCATTAGCGAGGCGCTCAACCTACGGTCTGCAGACATCGACTGGTCTGAAGGAGTTCTCACGATCCGCAGTACTAAGTTCGGAAAGTCTCGGCTGGTTCCCCTACACACTTCGAGCCTAAAGGTTCTCTCCGATTATGCTGTTCGCCGGGACCGCCTGTTCGCACGCCGAAATACCGGTTACTTTTTTCCTTCTCGTCGTGGTGCACGACTAGATGAAGGCCAGGTCCGCCGGACCTTTTACACTCTATCGCGGCAGATTGGCATCCGCGGGGCCTTCGCCAGCCGAGGACCCCGTTTGCATGATTTTCGCCATCGCTTCGCGGTCCAGAGTTTGCTGCACTGGTATCGCAACGGCGAAGATGTCCGACAGCGTCTACCAATCCTATCCACGTATCTGGGTCATGGACACGTCGCTGACACCTACTGGTATGTGACCGCTATGCCGGAACTGATGGAGGCGGTCGGAGAACGGCTGGAGAAGCGTTGGGAGCCTCGCGGATGAAAGACCCAACCAGTTTCCCTATCCTGTTAGAAGCATATTTCACAAAACGCCTAATCGCACAGCGGAGAGCCAGCCCCCATACGATTGGCTCTTACCGAGACACTTTTCGTCTACTGTTTCAGTTCGCCGAGAAGCGATTGGCCAAAGCTCCGTCAATGCTGACGCTGGAGGACCTAAACGCGCCGTTTCTAGGAGCGTTTCTGGATGACTTGGAAAATACTCGTGCGAACGGCGCGCGGAGTCGCAATCTACGCTTGACTGCGGTTCGGTCGTTCTTCCGCTATGCTGCACTGGAAGTGCCCCAGCACGCTGGACTGATCCAACGCGTGCTCGCGATTCCCAACAAGCGGCACTCTCGTCCGCTCGTTGGGTTCCTTACACGGCGTGAGATCGATGCGTTACTGGCAGCGCCGGACCGAACGACGTGGTTGGGTCGTCGCGATCATGCGCTCCTACTGACAGCTGTTCAGACCGGTCTCCGGCTTGCCGAGATCACCTCGATTCGACAACAGGACGTTAGCTTCGGAACAGGGGCGAATATTCGCTGTGAAGGGAAGGGGCGCAAAGAACGATGTACTTCGTTGGCTAAATCCACAGTGACCGTGCTAGCAGCGTGGATCCGGGAACAGGGAGAAGATGATGGTACAAGAATCCTGTTTCCCACTGCGCGAGGTGGTCGGCTCAGTGCAGATGCGGTTCAGTATCTGGTTGCGAAGCACGCAGCGGTGGCGCAAAAAACCTGTCCATCACTGACGAACAAGCGTGTTTCGCCGCACGTTCTTCGGCACACAACAGCCATGGAGCTGTTGCAGGCTGGTGTGGATCGTACTCTGATCGCGCTATGGTTGGGACACGAATCAGTCGAAACGACTCAGATCTATTTGGACGCCAATCTCGCCATGAAGGAAGAAATCCTGTCAAAGACAGCTCCAATAAACGCAAGAGCAGGTCGCTATCAGCCTGATGATGACCTATTGGCTTTCCTGAAGAGTCTCTGATTCCTTCGGACTATGCCGAATACGATTGATCACGTAGGCGCATCTACTCAGCACTAAATGCCTTTGATTCACATCGACTCGGCATAGTCCGGGACTCGGCATAGCGACGTCTATGCCGCATGCGGCATAGCAGGCGATCGTGTGCCCGCCTCTGCCACAGCGCCGGGGGCGAGCTGGAACAGATTCAGTTTCTGCTGGGCCACGTCTCGGTGCAGACCACGGAAAAATATCTCGGTTGTAAACAGCGATTAAGAGAGGCCGTCAACGACAAGATAGGAATTGAACCCGGCCCGTGAAAATAGTGAACAGAAGGTGATAATCCCGCTATTCTTTTCCGATGACACCATGTTTCCTGCGAGGTCCCAGCAACTAGGAGGGAAAAATGGAAATCGACCTTCACGGCTACCATCCCGCTGAAATCGTATTCAACGGAGTTCTTGGCAAGATTTTGCAACAAGCTTGGGAGATGGGGGAGAGTGACCTGACGCTGATTCACGGTCATGGTCGTAATCGTGGCATCACACCCGGATTTGTGAACACCAACACCGGTTATTTTGGGCTCTGCATTCGGCGGGCGTTACGTAATGACCGGTCTCTACGCCAATGGATCAAGAATACGACGCTTGATTGCCGACAGCTCGGCTGCACCTCAATCGGACTGAAACGGAACTCAAATCCGACGAGAAAACAATTGGATTGTTTTTGACGCGCAGGATACCCGTTGAATTGGGGATTTGGTCTCGATGTCCGGTTAGGCGGGCGGTCTCAATGGGTCGACGCAACAGCAGCTCGAAGTGCCACCGTCAACTGTTGCCAACTGTTGCCAGAATAGGGCATTATACGGGTGTCCAAAGAACCTCTAAGGGTTTCTAAGGGACATTGGGAAAATCAGTAAGTGGCAATAAACTCTGGAATTTAGCGGTTTTTCTTCGGTTTTCTTCAAGCGGCGAGAGGCAATCCCATCGGCTCCACCAAAAAACCTCCTTGGGTTTCGCTACTTTCCAAATGACTCGAAATCCAGATTCTTGTTCGCGAGGACTGCTTATGCCCCGAAAATTGTTGCCCATCTTCTGTTTCGCTGTCTTTACAGCTTTGTGCGTGACGCCTGCTCATTCACAGAGCGCAGGAGGCAGGAAATTTGTGACCGAGGTGCCGTTGCTGGACTGCGACGGCATGCCATGCGTTGAAGCGCGGATCGGGAACGGCCCGAACTTGAAGATGGGAATTGACACCGGAAACGTCGACTCTGTTCTGGATGCGCCTTATGCGGAAGCGGCCGGGTTGAAGCCGACAGCGCCTTTACCCGCGGGAGCGCCTCCGGGGATGTACCAGACAGTGATTCCCTCAATAAGCGTTGGCAGCGCAAAGCTTGCGAATGTGGGGACTTTGGCGATGGTTCTCTCGGACATGGTCTCGCAGAACCAGGTGCCGCACGTCGACGGGACGCTGGCATACACAGCTTTTAAGGATCGCATCCTGCAAATCGATTTCGTGGCGCGCAAGGTGCGCATTTCGGAGGTGCTGACGGCGCCAGCCGATTGCACGGGAGCGTGCGGCAAAATCTCGCTGGTCAAATTCGGGAAAGAAGGACCACCCACCGTAGTGGCCGATGGATTTGAAATTAACGGAAAGAAAGTGTCGGCGCAGGTTGACACGATGTACAGCGGGACGCTGCTGGTCTATACGGCTTCGATTGAAAAGTTGCAGCTTGTAGAGGCGGCGAAGACAAATAAATCGCGAGATTTTCCTTTCACGGACGGCGGGGTGAAAATGAAAGAAGCTCCCGCGGAGAAAGAAAGCTTTCGCGGACTGACCTTGAGCGGCCCCGCGCCGTTAGTCTACTTCCCCACTCCGGACGTGCATGAGCCGGATGGACTGTTCGACGCGACCGTGGGAATTGAATTGTTTTACAAAGCGGCGTTGACGCTGAACTTTCACGACATGACGATTTCCGTGGAAAAACGCTAGCCCGGCACAAAGCCTATAAGACTTAAATGCGGCGCTGCCAGGCGCCTGCCAAAAATCGATCTGTCATTGCTGGAAGAGCACCGACCTGAGGAACAGTAGAGGTGTGCGTCAGGAAGGACGCGGAGCGGACGATGCGCGCTAGTGAGAGAGAAACGCGTGATGCGCGTCAGTTTGCCTTTCGTTGGTGTCCGACTCTGCGGAAAAGGAATACGAGTAACACGGGGCGAGCCGATTCGGTTCGCCCCTGTTGTTTCTGGCGCTCCGGCAAGTCCGAGAGTTTTGTTTTAGGACGGGGGTTTGGGGTAATGTGGAGCGCGGCATTGACGACAACACAACGGCAAGGCTTATGGCAAAACTGACGTTTCTTGGCGCGGCAGGAACCGTTACCGGCTCGAAATATCTCGTCGAGGCGGCGGGCAAGAAGCTGCTCGTCGATTGCGGCATTTTTCAGGGTCCACAGGAACTCAGCGATCGGAATTTCAAACCGCTCCCGGTTGATCCTAAGACGATCGACTACCTGGTGCTGACCCATGCGCACTTGGATCACACGGGTTGGCTGCCGGTGCTCGTAAAAGATGGTTACCGGGGTCCCATTTTTGCAAATCCCGCGACCATTGATCTCACCGGAATATTGCTTAAGGATTCGGCGCATCTTCAGGAAGAAGACGCACTGCATGCAAAGCCTGAGAAGCACAACAATCACGAAGTCCACGAGCCACTCTACGTGACGGACGACGTGGATCCCGTTCTGAAGCTGCTGAAACCAGCGCCGCGCACAGGGGCTTTCGATATCAGTCCGGAGTTTCATTTCACCGCGTATGATGCCGGGCACATCTTGGGCTCCACCAGCCTGGAACTAATCATCACCGAAAACGGAAAGAAGATTGTGGTGGTGTTTTCGGGGGACATCGGCCGATACGATCAGCCGATTTTGAATGATCCTGTAACGCCGCCATCGACGGCGGATGTGTTGCTTTGCGAATCGACTTACGGCGACCGCGAGCATGCGACCGGCGACGCGGCAGAGCTACTAGCGGAGATAGTCAATCGCGTTTCGAAGCGCGGCGGATCGATTGTGATTCCCGCTTTTGCTATTGGGCGGACGCAAACGTTCATGTATTACCTGCGTCAGCTCGAGGATCAGCAACGGATCCCGCGGCTTCCTGTGTACGTGGACAGTCCCATGGCGCTGAGCGCCACGGACTTATATTTGAAATATAAGGAAGACCACGATCAGGACTATTCGCGCATCGACGCCGGAGGGAAAGGTGACCCCCTGGATGTCCACGAATTTCATCTAACGCGCTCGGTGGAAGAATCGAAGGCCGTCAATAACGTTAAGACGCCTTGCATCATTGTGTCCGCAAGTGGGATGGCTTCCGGAGGCCGCGTTTTGCACCATCTGGCGCAGCGGCTGCCGGATGCACGCAATGCCGTGATCCTCGCAGGCTTCCAGGCTCAGGGGACGCGCGGGCGCGCGCTGCAAGAAGGAGCGAAAATGTTGAATATCTTCGGCCAGCAGGTGGCTGTCGGTGCCGAAATCGTGGAGCTGGGCCAATTTTCCGCGCACGCCGGGAAAAGCGAACTTTTGCGATGGTTGAGCGGTTTGCCTGCCCCCCCGGAGCAGACTTATTTGACGCACGGTGAACCGCAAGCTGCCCAGGCCTTGCAGGCCGCTATCCAGGAGAAGTTTAAGTGGAAGGCGGCGGTCGCCAGGTACCTGGATACCGTTGATTTGTAAGCCTGATGGAGTCTAGAAATATTTTGGAGAATCAGGAAACTAAAATCGCGCTGATGTCGTCTATACAGGTAAGACCACTCGCGGGGTAGGGGGCTAACCACCACAGGGCAACCGACCGTCAGTTCCCTACCCCATAAAACTCTGGATGCCGCTGTATTTCGAGGATTTACATAGAATTTTGAACTCTCGCAGCTCTCTCGTGAGAGAACGACCGGACTTCAAAGGATTTGCAACAATTTCTCGACACTCAGTTGTGCTTCTTGAAGAATGGCGCGGAGAGTTCTAACGCGCAGCGTCTTATGATTCGGCACGGTCACGGGGCGAACGGCGAGTCTCGTCGAAGGATAATGTAGCTCCCTCGCTGTCTCTGGATTACGAAACCAATCCTTTGGAGTGCCTTGATAAGATCCCGCCCGGAAGGATCGGTAGGCAGCTTTGTCATTAAACGGTAGCTGTAACTTCGACGTATTCTCGACCGTCCTCGATAGGAATTGGCTCGCCGGTAGCCTTGACGTCCTCTAGATAAAGCTCGATTGCCTCTTCGATATTCTTGAGGGCTTCCTCGCGCGAATCCCCTTGAGAAACGCAGCCGGGCAGCGCCGGCACGGTAGCCACGTAGCGTCCGTCATTCTCGCGCTGCAGGACAACCGTGTATTTCATGTGGTCTTCCTTTGGGAAACTCTAATGCACTTCAAATATTACTCCTGTGGAAAACAAGCGTAAAGAAATCTTCTCGGATGCATGGCAAGATCAATCCCACTTCATTCAAAAACCAGTCATCGTCGAGCGACGCGCTCAGTTAGACCAGACAGCCTCTCCTCGGCGGCGGCGAGCGTGGTTTCCTTCTTACAAAATGTGAATCGGACTTGCGAAGCGCCATCGCGGGCGTCGTTATAGAAGCTGGAGCCGGGGACGACGGCGACGCCAATTTTCTCTACTAGAAATTTGGCAAATGAGACGTCCCGCGAGCCCGCTGGATATTGGTCCGAAGGAAAATCAATGTACGAGATATCCGTCATGATGTAATACGCGCCGAGCGGCTTGTATACCGTGAACCCGGCGGCGGTAAGAATTTTGAGCAAGCGCTCGCGGCGCACAGTGTAGTCCGTGGCGAGTTTGTCGTAGTAGGACTGCGGCGATTTCAGCGCGATGGCCCCGGCTTGCTGCAAAGGCGCTGCGGCACCAACCGTAAGAAAATCATGGACCTTACGGATTGCGGCAGTCGGTTCGGGCGGAGCGATGGCCCAACCCACACGCCAGCCGGTGACGCTGTAGGTTTTGGACATACCATTGATCACAATCGTCCGGTCGCGCATGCCGTCGATGCGCGCCATCGAGATATGTTCCGTTCCGTCGTAGAGAATATGTTCGTAGATTTCGTCGGTGACGCAATAGGCATTCCAGCGCACGCAGAGGTCACGGATAAATTCGAGTTCCGCGCGAGTGAAGACTTTTCCGGTGGGGTTGTTGGGCGTGTTTAGGATGATGGCCTTCGTGTGCGGGCCAAACGCCTCAGCCAATTCCTTCTCGTCGAAAGTCCAAACAGACTTCTCGTTTTCTGGAGGCCGCATCTTCACGAAGCGGGGCTTGGCTCCGCTCAAAATCGCGTCAGGCCCATAGTTCTCATAGAACGGCTCAAATACGACGATTTCGTCGCCGGGATTAATGATGGCCAGCATCGTAGACATCATCGCTTCCGTCGAGCCGCAACAAATCGTGATCTCGCGCTCGGGATCGACGCGCACGCCCTGCGTCCGGTCAAATTTCTCGACGATGGCGTCGCGCAACGGTTTGGCGCCCCAGGTTATCGCGTATTGGTTGATGTCGTCGGAGATGGCTTGCCGCGCCGCTTCTTTGATTTCCGCGGGGGCCGCAAAATCGGGGAAGCCCTGCGAGAGATTGACGGCGCCGTGCTTCATCGCCAGCCGCGTCATCTCGCGAATAACGGATTCGGTGAATTGTTCCGCTTTAACGGAAAGCATGCGGCGCGCTGCCTGCGCCATGCCGGACTCAGAGGGATTCATTTAACCTGCCAAACGATCTGGATTGTCAGTGCAATCGGGCCGATCGAAATCAGCCCGCCGAACAACTTATCGGCCGTGGCCAGCCGCCGACGAAGGCGCAGCGCCCGACTGACCATAAATCATCCGGTAGACTTCGGAATTGCGCAAGACGATTTGCACGTAATCGCGAGTTTCGGTGAAAGGAATGGATTCCACAAGTTCGGGGATCTCTTCATAATTGCGTTCGGCTTTCCATGCAGCGATGCGGTCTTCGCCAGCGTCAAACGCCGCCAGAGCGTACTCGGGTGCACCGGTCAAGCGCACCAAATTGGAGATATACAGCATACCAAGCCGGATGTTGTAGTCGGGTTCAAAAAGCTTTTTGGTCGAGAAGCTCACACGAAGCTGTTTGGCAAGAAGCTTCCCCGTTTTCGGCTCGACTTGCATGAGCCCAATCGCGTTCGTAGGAGAAAGTGCATCGGCCTGGAACGTGGACTCCTGGCGCATCAGCCCTGCTGCTAGCAAAGGATCAAAATTATTCTTGGCGGCTTCGCGACGGATCACCGCCTCGTAGGGTAGCGGATATAGCACTTTCCAGACGTCGATCGGCAAATCGTCGATTTTGCGCGCATCAAAATTGGGAACGATGATGCGCCCGTAAGCCATGCCCGCGGCAAAATGGCCCTGGTCGAACGCAGCTTGCGCGGCTTCGTACAAAAATCGCGGCGAGGAAGTGGCGAAATACGCGTTCTTCAGCTCGAGCTCGGCGCTGGCGTCGAACGCGATCGTGCGCAACGCCTGCGCGCGAGCCCAGCGGTCAGCGGCAGCGGCGGGAACGGGTTCATCGAAAGGCCGGAGGGCTGGGGGCGGCGGAATTTTGTCCAGAATCTCCGGCGGATCTCCGTCAGCAGGTTCCAGCTTGCTCAAACGCGCCGCAGCGGCATGCCCAAAGTAGGTTTGCGGGAAGCGCTCGACGTCTTTCCGGTAGTAGCTGCGCGCCTCCGCGAGTTTCGTGTTGCGCTCGGCAATGCGGCCGAGCCAATAGACCGCATCAGACGTGTTGGCCGAGGCCGGATATTTCACCAGGAAATTCTTGAGCTTGTCTTCCGCGTCGGGCTGCCGGTTGAGATACGCGACCCACGCGGCGCGCCACTCCGCATTGAACGCATTTCTTCCGCTCGGGAAAGTGTCCACCACGCGCTGGTAGTAGCTGGCGGCCTTGGTGCGGTCGAGGCCCACCCAATAATAATTCCCCGCCGCCATGAAGCCTTCTTCGTTCCATTTGCTCAGAGGGTATTTTTGCGTGAGCTCAGTGAGTGCCGCAAACATTTCGTCGAACTTCTTCTCGGTACGATAGAACTGGGAGAGCGCATAAAGTCGTTCCGCATCGACTTCGAAATCCGACGTTTTCAACGATGCAACAAGTTTCGCGGAGCCTTTCTGTTGCACCTTCGCTTGCGCAACGCGAAGTTCGGCCAGCTGGCGATTGGGATTCAGCGGGTCTTGCAGCATTCCCAGAAGCTTTTCAAATTCCGCCCGCGCTTCTTTCCATTTATGAGCGTCATAGAAAGCCTGCGCCCTCTGCTGCTGCAATTCCACGCCGGGATACGGATACTCCTTGCCCATCTCGTGCAGGATTTTTTTCAGTGCGGCGTCCGTTGCTTTCGCCTCATCGCTCTGGGAATGTTTGTAGAAAATGGCCTGGTAATCCTTGGCGGCGCGGTCGAGCTGATGCAACGACTGGTAAGCCTGGGCCCTCTCGAGTAGCAGCGTAGGCCGGGTGCCCGTCGCCGGATAAGAATTCAACGCGTCGATCGCGTCTTGCGCCCGGCCCTGTTCGACGGCCAACGGCCCAAGACTCTCGAGCAACTGCTCTTTCATCGCCGTATTCGGATAGTCGTGCTGTACTGTCTCCAAATCAGCGAGCGCCTCTTTCGACCGGCCCAGCCCTAGCTTCGCCTGCGCCGTCCAGTAAAGGACATACTCGCGCAAAAGCGTATCCGCACTCGCCTTCGTAAACCACGCCAGGGCTTGTTGTTCGTGCTTCTGCGAATGATCTTCAAAGCCAAGCGCCAGCGCTGCGCGTGCGCCCCAAGCGTTCGCTGCATTTTTTGCGGCGAAAGCCGAAAGATTGTTGTAGGCCCCAGGCGCAGCGTTATGAACTTCGCGCGCCAGCCCCGAGAGTTCTCTGCGAAGCGCCTGATCCTCCGGAGTATCCCCAGCCACAAGCCCCTGAGCGGCTGTGTCCGGTTTGCAACCGACGCGGCAAGGCACAGCCGGCGGCTTTTTCACTTTTTTCTTTTTCTTTTGCGAGGACAGCGCAAAAGTTTCCGAAGCACCGCCAGCGACTAGCGCAAGGACAAGCACCACTCCGCAAACGCTTCGCGCCGCCGCGGCCCATGAGCTGGCCGCAACCTCATTCCTGGCCGCAGTCTTAGCGATGCCGCGCGGGCGTGGCGTACGGGTAGTCGCCGAGTGCGTGAGGATCGCCCTCCGCGAGTATTTCCACCATCCAGCGATAAAAGTAATCCACTGGGTGGTCCATGATGGGTTTGAAACGCCGGTCGTATTCTCGATGAGCTTTTTCAATGTCGTCTTTCAATCGAATGCAAAGATCCTTTTTCTCGCGCCCGAGCCGCACTTGCTCCGGTCTAAGCATCTTAATATCTTGCATCGAAACTTTCGCCACCCGATTTGCCCGCCTGTGCAATTCTTGTTCTTCCGGGGATAACTGGTTGACGTCAAAATCGCTCTCGAATTCCGCTTCCGTGGAAACCGCGGGGGCCTGGGGCTCGATCAACTCGAGCGCTTCCGGCTCAGTCTCCAGCTCGATCAAGGGCTCCGGTTCAGGATGCCGAGCAACAGGCGGAGCAGCTGCTGGCTCAACGCGCGGCGGCGCTTTCGCAGTGGCTTGCGAAGTGGCCTGCGCCGGCGCCTGCGCCATCGGCGTGGGCACGGCAGGACGAGGACGCACCGGCTCCGCGGCAGGCTCGGCCGCAGCCGTACTAATTAGATGCGTGATTTGTGCTTCCAGCCCAGAGCGCTGCTGCCCAGGCTGCACCGCCATAGTCACGAACCGCGACAGTACTTCCAGCGCCGCCGACAACGACGCCGCCGAAGTCTGCGCCCGTAACATCGACGGCAGCGCATTCGTCGGCTTGGTACTCGCGCAAGCGGCCACGATATCGCCAACGGCCTGGTGCAACTCGTCGGCGTTTCGCTGAATTCGTTCGAGGTTCTCACGCAAGGCGCGCGATACGGCTTGTTCCACGGCAGTTGGCTCTTGTGGCATTCCTGGTTTCGAGGGTGTTTTGCCCGATATACCCCGTTTTGTGATTTTGGAAGCCATCTTGCCGGGAGTCAACGGCCCAGCAGTACCTATGTGCCTAATCGTTGCTTAGCGCCCAACCCAAAGCCAGGCCAGTGCCAGCTTTGGTGCCTAGCCGAGCGTCCACCTCACCCTCCATCATTGCCCCGGCACCGCCAATGCCTCTCCCTCCTCAGTGCTATAATAAGCATTAGGGGGCGACACGGTTTCGTAGCGCTTTTCGGACGAGAGTTCGACTCCCCCGCCTCCACTTTTCGCTATTTATTCGTTACTGGGAAAAAACGATCGGGTTTCCGCGCATCCGCCTCCGTATCGCGATGCACCGTACTGTCGTCGGATTCTTTGTCTGGTCCATAGTCTTGAGTCTTCCTCCAAAGAGAAGATTTCCGATGAAACGCAATCAGGTGTTAGCGTTCTGCACTTGCGTCCATGCTTGACCCATCCAGCGATGCGCAGGGATGATTCAAGGAAAACTTATCTCCCTATCGCTTCCTGATGCATCAAAGGTGCGTTTGGCAGATGCGAGTTGCCCGAAATAGCCAGCCGGACTAGGATACTTTCCCCAGCACCGCCGCTTAGCCAAATGCGAAGCCGAGGAGGCTCCCGTGAAGCTCAGCTACGGACCAGGCCGCACGTTTCTTCTGGCCGGGGTCTTTCTGTATGGAGCAGCAGCATCCTTTGCGCAATCCGGTGCAACAACCAGTTCGAACACGCCGGGCCAAGCCATACCCGGAACACAGGGAGTCAGTCCATTTGCTGGCAGCGTGCCGGCAAAGTTGCTTCCCGGGGTCATCCCACTTTCGTTGCGGGACGCCATCGACCGCGGCTTGAGGCAGAATCTTGGACTCCTACTTTCGAGTGCGGACATTGGGGCGGCCCGCGGCCAGCGCTGGGAGCAATTAAGCGCTCTTCTTCCGCACGTGACGGCGTCGCCTTACGTGGCGGCTTCAGAGATCAATTTAGCGGAGATCGGGTTTACCAGCCTTTCTGGAGCCAGCATCCCACCGTCCCTTGGGCCCTTTTCCTATTTTGATGCACGTGTGTCTGTGACCCAGTCTCTGTTTGATTGGAAATCGATCAACGCTACCCGCGCGGCCACCCAGAACTTGAAATCCACCCAATACACCTTCAAAGACGCCCGCGATCTCGTCGTGCTGGCCGTGGGCTATACCTATTTGCAAGCCATCGCCGACGAAGCCCGCATTGAAACGGCGGAAGCGCAAGTCAAGACAGCGCAGGCGCTGTTCGATCAAGCAAACGACCAGGTGAATGCTGGGACCTCGCCGGCCATCGACGGGCTGCGTGCCAAGGTCGAACTCCAGACTCGCCAGCAGCAGTTGATTCAAGCCAAGAACAACTTCGCCATCCAGAAACTAACTGTAGCCCGCGTGATCGGCTTGGCTCCTGGCCAGGAATTCGACTTAACAGACAAGTCGCCTTACCAGCCGTTCGAAAACATCACCCCCGAAGAAGCTCTCAAACGCGCATACGCTTCGCGTTCCGATTACCTGTCGGCCATGACCGACGTGCGTGCAGCAGAATTCTCCCGAAAGGCTGCCGTAGCAGGCTATCTCCCGTCGCTTGCCTTTAACGCCGACGTGGGCGCCGCGGGGGGACATCCCTCGACGGCAACGCAAGTGTTCGACGTACGTGGAACGCTCTCGATTCCGATCTTTCAGGGAGGCAGCGTCCACGGCGACGTTTTGCAGGCCGATGCAAGGCTCCAACAAACCCGCGAGCGCCTGGACAATCTCCGCGTCCAGATTGACTCTGACGTTCGCACCGCACTGCTGAATCTGCAGTCGTCGGCCGAATTAGTCAACGTCGCGCGCAGCAACATCGACCTCGCGGAAGAGACTCTGCTCCAATCACGCGATCGTTTCAGCGCCGGTGTCACCGACACAGTCGAAGTGGTGCAATCGCAAGAAGCAGTCGCGAGCGCCCACGAACAATACATCTCGAGTCTCTACAGCTACAATTTCGCAAAAATTTCCCTTGCCCGCACTCTCGGCCTCGCGGAAGAGGCCGTCAAGGAATATTTCAAAGGACAATGAATATGGCGGATGAGAACCCACCCCGTTCGGTGCCCGAGGCAGACAAAGAAGGCCCCGTCGATCCATCGCCGCTAACCGAGAATGGCTATACGCCTCCGGCGCGCAAGAACGCCAAGACCCGTAGAAACATCGTGATTCTGATTGTCGTCCTGGTCGTTCTTGTGGGGGGCGTGTTTTTGTGGCGCTACCTCAGCAGCTATGAATCCACCGATGACGCGCAGGCGGACGTCCACCTCTATCCCGTGAGCGCGCGGATCTCCGGTTATGTGGTGAAGGTCAACGTAGACGACAACCAGTGGGTCGAGAAGGGCGCCGTTCTGGTCGAGATCGATCCGAAAGACTATGAGGTTGCCGTGGCCCAGGCCCAAGCCAATTTCGCCAACGCTGTAGCGACCGCACAATCCTTGAATATCACCGTGCCGATCACTTCCGTAAATAGTTCGAGCCAACTGCAATCCACCGCCTCGGATATCGAAAACACCAAGGCCGGCGTGATTGCTGCTCAAAGGCAGCTCACCGCCGCCCACGCCCAACTCGAAGAAGCCGAGGCCAACGACGTCAAAGCGCAAGACGATCTGCACCGCTACAAGCTGCTGGTGGACAAGAAGGAAGTGGCCGAACAGATTTACGACCAAGCATTGGCAGCCGCCAAATCCAGCACCGCGGCGGTTGCCGCGGCACGCGCCAATGAATCAGCAGCGCAGCAGTTCGTTGAACAGGCCCTCAGCCGCCAGGTGCAAGCCGATGCCAACCATCGCTATGCGGAGACCGGACCCCAGCAAGTGTCCTCGAGCCAAGCTCGCGCGCGTGCGGCTGTCGCTGACGTCGAGCAGAAGCGGGCATTGCTCGAACAGGCCCAACTGAATCTCCAGTACACCAAGATCATCGCCCCCATCTCCGGTGAAGTGAATAAATCAGTTGTCGTCGGGCTGAACGTTCAAGCCGGCCAGCAACTCCTCACCGTCGTACCCTTGGACGAGGTGTGGGTCACCGCCAATTTCAAAGAGACGCAACTCAGGCGCATGCGCGTTGGACAGAAAGCGGAAATCCACATCGATTCAACCGGTCGGACTCTGAAGGGTCACGTGGATAGCATTGCCGGCGCAACCGGACCGCTCTTTAGCCTGCTTCCACCGGAAAACGCCACTGGCAATTACGTGAAAATTGTCCAGCGAATTCCGGTAAAGATCGTTCTCGATCCCGGCGAGAACCACGATCGTCAGCTTCGGCCCGGCATGAACGTCGTGCCAGACGTCTACCTGCAATGAGTACAGCGGCTCTCACCATCGACCAGGATGTTTGGCGGCCTAGATACAATCCTTGGCTGATTGCTGTCGTCGTGGCGCTGGCCGCCTTCATGGAAGTCCTCGACACCAGCATCGCCAACGTAGCTTTGCCGTACATGGCAGGGAATCTAGGCGCCAGCAACGACCAGAGCACCTGGGTCCTCACCTCATACCTCGTTTCGAACGCCATCATTCTCCCGATCAGCGGTTGGTTCGCCAACACTTTCGGACGAAAGCGTTTTTTCATGTCCTGCTTGGCCATCTTTACGGTGAGTTCCCTGCTTTGCGGTTTTGCACCGAGCCTGGGTCTTCTTCTTCTCTTCCGTGTTTTCCAAGGTGCGGGCGGAGGCGGACTTCAGCCCATGGCACAAGCCATTCTCGCCGATACCTTTCCGCCTCACCAGCGCGGCTTGGCATTTGCCCTCTACGGCATCACCGCTATTACGGCGCCCACCATCGGTCCCACCCTCGGGGGATGGATCACCTTCAACTATTCCTGGCGCTGGATTTTTTTCATTAACATCCCGGTTGGGATTATGACCTGGTTTCTGGTGCGCCGCGTCGTTGAAGATCCGCCCTATTTGGCTCGCATTAGGTCGGCAGGCGTGAAACTGGACTACATTGGCATCGCTCTGCTCACTCTGGGTATTGGCTCGCTGCAAATTTTGCTCGACAAGGGCCAGGAGGACGATTGGTTCGGCTCGCACTTCATCACCACGCTCATCGTTGTCGCCACCGTCTGCCTCATCTCCCTGGTGATCTGGGAGTGGTTTCAAAAAGCACCCATCATCGACGTCCGCATGTTCAAGAGCTTCAACTTCGCCAGCGCCAGCCTGATGTTGTTCATGCTGGGCATTCTGTTATTCAGCAGCCTGGTCCTGATGCCGCAATTCCTGCAAACCCTCGTCGGCTACACCTCGCAACTCGCCGGCCTTGCGCTTTCCGCCGGAGGACTCGTCTTGCTTTTTCAAACGCCCATCGTGGGTCAACTGACAACGAAGGTTCAGGCGCGCTACCTTATTGCCTTCGGCTGGCTTGCCTTGTCGGTCGCTATGTACTATTCGACGCAGCGCATCGACCTGCAGATCAGCTTCAAAGCCGCCACGTTGCTGCGCATCTCCCAGGTCATTGGTTTGGGCTTCCTATTCACGCCGATTACGT
>DATFZQ010000063.1:0-11068 GCA_035314345.1 Candidatus Acidiferrum sp. | reverse complement strand
AAGGAAAGCGGGAATTCGAAGATTTGGTCGCCCACGAAGATCCGCAAGTTAAGTTGCTGCGGGCTCTTGTCGCGCTCGAACCACACGACACCGGAAGCTTTCTCCTTCGGCCCGACGTTCCCTTGCAGGAGCACCGCGGATTGCACCTGCTGAGCAACATCCGCCAAATAGTTCGGCGTGGCGGGGACGTACGCCGAAGTCTTGTAGGCGGCGTTCATGTACGTTGCCGATGCGGGGGCCGTCGCGCTCGAGTTCGTCCAATAAACCTGGTGAGTTAACGCCTTAGCGAGTTCTCTAGGGTTCTGATAGGCGAGGGTGCGGAGCCGCGGCTTCAGCTCGTCCAGCGTAAACCCTGCGGGGTTGTAATGGACCGGCACGGAGCCTTCGTTGGCAATCGCAACGCTCGCGCGCAGCTTCCAGCCTGTGTCTTGCAAAGAAACCTGGACAGTGATTCCGTTTGCCGTGAGCGATTCGACTACCGAGCTGCCGCTGAAGAACTGGTCGCTGCCCGGAGCGCCCGACTGCCAGCGGGCGATACCGTTATCGACCACGGCTTCGACCGCGCGGCGATCCTTTGCCGAGTTCGCAGGTCGCTCCGAGAGGTACATCCGCGCGACGTAGCCGTCCTTGCCGTCGGCCGTGCGGATATTCACAGTGTAGCCTTCGGAGTCAGAGAGAACGGCCACTTCGTCGCCACAATTTAGGCGCGCGACCAGTTGCATGGGAAGACCCTGCTCGGCGTCGGCGGTTACGGGAACATTTTCAACACCGCGGCAAACCACTGTGCCGCGAAGCCCGCCAGGAGCCGGAGCAGTGGCGGAACCAGAGTTCTCTGCCGCCAAAGAAGGCAGTGTGACGGCCAATCCTGCGAAAGTGCCTAGAACCAAGAGTTTGTGCCTCATGTTTTTTCTACTCACCCCTCAGTGATTAGAACTATCAGCTACTCTTCTGTACCAGCTTCGATTGGCATCTTCTCGTTACGAGGGGTCTAGTGCCATAGCGCATTCGTACCAGAGTACAGGTTACCAGCGGGTACGCAGCGGGCACGCCAGAGCGTGCTGCAAAATGTGAGTTGCAATGTCTACTGAGACCTTAGATGCAGAAATTCATCGCCGGAGAGGCCCGGAGGCGCCAGGCATTGTAACGAGCGCGTAACTTGACCATGAGGCAGGGGTGCGTTAGGGTGTAAGCAGTTTCTTCCTGAGTTGACTGTTACACGGTCACCGATCGCGAGGAGGAATCCCATCGGCCACTCGGCTTCCTTAGCAGGCAGACCTTCCACTTGGATGCGACGTACCGTTCACATATCCGGAAAAATTGAACCGTTCTTCGGCACGCTCGACGAGAATGTGCGTTTGCTGGAGGACTCACTGCACGTGCGCACGCACCTGCACGATACGCGGCTGACGATCGAAGGCGAACAAGAAAGCGTCGATCAGGCCGTGAAAATCGTCGAGGAGTACAACCACCTGACGCGGCACGGGCGATCGCTTTCGAGCACGGAAGTGAAGTCGCTCATGCGCGTGGCCACGGAAGAACCCCATGAGTCGCCGCGCGGGATGTTTGAGCCGGCGCGGACGCGCTCGTTTGGGAAGAAGCAGGTCACACCGAAAAACGCGAGCCAGAAGCGGTACATGGAAGAGATCGAAAAGCACGACATGATGTTCGGCATCGGGCCGGGCGGAACGGGCAAGACGTACATCGCCGTGGCCATGGCTGTAAGCGCGCTGCTTACGAAGCAAGTCAACCGCATCATTCTGGCGCGTCCCGCGGTGGAAGCGGGCGAGCGGCTGGGATTCCTGCCGGGCACGCTGCAGCAGAAGATCGATCCTTATATGCGGCCGCTCTATGACGCCCTCTACGACATGCTAGACGCCGACAAGCTGGAGAGGTTTCTCGAAAAGGGAATCATCGAGGTGGCGCCGCTGGCTTTCATGCGCGGACGCACGCTGAACGACTCATTCGTGATTCTCGACGAAGCGCAGAATACCACCAGTGAACAGATGAAAATGTTTTTGACGCGGCTGGGATTCAATTCGAAAGCGGTCATCACTGGGGACACGACACAGATCGATTTGCCGCAAGGGAAAAAGTCCGGGTTGATTGAGGCGCTGGAAGTGTGCGGAAAGATCGAAGGGATTGGCGTGGTGCAGTTCGGCGAGAAGGATGTGGTCAGGCACAATCTCGTGCAACAGATTATTCGCGCTTACGAAGAGTACGACATCGTGCATCCGCCGCGTGGCGTAAATGCCGCAAGTGGCGCGGCAAACGGCAAGACCGGAATTGCTGCCGAGGCACCAGGGAAAGATCCAAATAGAGAAACCCAGCGAGCATGATTCTGAACCGCCAGCGTGCGGTCCGCGTCGCACGGCAGCCTCTCGAAAGTTTTTTGCGCAAGGTACAAGACGAGATGGATCTCCAGGACTCGGACGTCACGATATGCCTGGTAAGCGATGCGGAGATCTCGCGGATGAATGAAGCCTTTCGCAAAAAGAAAGGACCTACAGACGTACTCTCGTTTCCGATAGAAAAGAATTGTGGTGCTTCTGCGCGCCGAAGGAAAAAGATTTACACAGAGTTCGCGAAGGTTACAGAGGGCGCGGAGAAGAGCCGGGGAAAACCAGAATCTGAGAAGGCGGGGAAGTATTTGGGGGACATTGCCATTGCGCCGGAGACGGCACGACGTTACGCGAAAAAACATGGGCGAAGTTTGAGCGATGAGATGCGTGTGCTGATCCTGCACGGTGTACTGCATTTGCTGGGCTATGACCACGAAACTGACCGCGGCGAGATGGACCTCATCGAGCAAAAAATGCGGCGAAGATTCGGGCTGGCATGAACACGTTTAGATGGGTTTACGTTCTGGGCGTCGTCCTGCTCGCCTTTGGCCTGCCCATTTTTTCCTACTTGACACTGATCTATCGCGAGCTCGGGCGCATGAACACCGGGCGCGTCCACGAACATCTGGAAATCTTTGAAGCGGAGATCGAGCCCAAGCTGCGCATCAAGCGCCGCAGCGGGGGGCGCACCTTTCGCATTCTCGGGCATTTTTGGCTGGCGTTTCTGGTGCTGGAGACAACGCGGGGCGTGTTCTATTTCGTAACGGGCACGTGGGAATCGCTGATCGAATTTTGCGTCTTCCTCACGCTGGAAGTTGTGATCGCGATGCACTTCATCCCCGACATGCTGCTGTACCGCACAACGGGCCGCTGGCTGTTGCCGTTGCTGCCCTTTGTCCGCGCGGCTATGTGGATTGTGTGGCCGGTACGCGTATTCCTCGAAGGAGCGGAGTCTCTAGCGCGCATCTCGGAGCAAGAGCCGGAGATGACGCAGGAACAACGCACCGAGGAGAGAATCGAGGCTCTCGTGGACGCGGCGGAAGAAGAAGGCATCATCGCGGCGGATCAGGCGGACCTCATCGAGCAAGTTGTGGAATTCAGCGACAAGCGCGTGCGCGAGGTGATGACGCCTCGGCCCGATATCGTCGCGATCGCGGCCGACGCCACGCTCGAGGAACTCCACGCAAAGTTTGTCGAAAAGAAATTCTCCAAGATGCCGGTGTACGAAAAGTCTCTGGACGATATTTTTGGCGTGGTCCACGCGCAGGACCTGCTACATATCGCCGATCAGGATTTGCCGAAGCGCAAAGTGCGCGAGTTGGTGCGACCAGTGCTCTTCATGCCGGAGACGAAGGCCGGATCGGAACTGCTGCGCGAAATGCGGCAGAAGGGCCAGCCGCTGGCGGTGATCATCGATGAGCACGGTTCAGTGGCAGGAATCGCGACGGTGGAAGACCTCGTCGAAGAAATCGTCGGTGAAAGATGGAACGGCGGTAAAGCGCCCGCTCCTGACGTGGTCCGAGAAGCGGACGGTGGTTTGGTGATGCGCGGCAGCATGGCCATCCGCGACGTTGAGGAATTACTGGGTGTGAATTTCGGCAAAGACGCGGATGAGACGGTTACAACTATTGCAGGATTGCTCAGTCATGTTTCAGGCAAAGTGCCGGCGCCAGGCGACAAAGTCGATCTGGAAGGCTATCGCTTCGAAGTGTTGGAAGCGAACCAAAGAAAAGTGCTGCGGCTCAGGATTCGAAAACGGGTGGCGGCAGCGCCTGCAAAAGCACCTTCGTAAATCGCTGGCAGCTTTTTGCATTGAAACATTTGTTTCTCCCTGTAGGTTTTCCTTGCCTGACGCGATACTATGCGTGTGCTCGAACGATGGTGCTCGAAAGGGATGGCCGGAGCTCCGGCGGGGGGATGATTGGATGAGACGAAATCAGATTGTGCATCGAATGATTCTGGTTGCAGCATTCTGCTTGTGCACGACAGCCAATCGAAGTGTTGCTCAAGAGGCTGCCGCACCGGCCACTCCAGTTCCCGACTTGCGCTGGGCAGTGAAAATACAGATGCGCGACGGCGTAACGCTCAACGCGACGGTATTTCAGCCTCACGCGCAAAAGGACCCACTGCCCGTCATTTTCACCTTTACTCCGTACATCGGCGACAGCTACACGGACCGCGCGATGTATTTTGCGCAACATGGCTATGTTTACGCACTGGTGGACGTTCGCGGCCGCGGCAATTCCGGCGGAGCCTTCGAGCCGTTCGTGAATGAAGGAAAAGACGGCTATGACGTCGTCGAGTGGCTCGCGAAGCAATCGTATTGCAATGGGAAAGTGACCATGTGGGGCGGCTCTTATGCAGGATTTGATCAATGGACGGTCCTCAAAGAGTTTCCGCCGCATCTCGCAACCATTGTCCCCGCTGCCGCGGCGCATCCCGGAGTGGATTTTCCGTTCCAATACAACATTTTCGCGACCTACGTCGAGCAGTGGCTCACATTTACGAGCGGAGCGACCAGCAACGCGAACCTATTCGGTGCCGCTGCTTTTTGGGGAGCGAAGTCTCGTGAATACTACGATGAGCATTCGGCGTTTAAGGAATTCGATCGCGTCGCCGGAAATCCATCCGCCGTCTTTCAGAAGTGGGTGCAGCATCCAATTCCGGACGCTTACTACGACGCGATGGTGCCGACTCCGGAACAATACAAGCGCATCCAGTTTCCTATCTTGACGATCACCGGCCATTACGACGGCGACCAGCCCGGAGCCTTTACCTACTACAAGCGCGACATGGAGTACGGGAGCGCAGAGGCAAAACAAAATCATTATTTAATTATTGGCCCGTGGGATCACGCAGGGACCAGGACTCCTCGGCGCGAAGTCGCCGGTCTGAAGTTCGGCGAAGCCAGCGTTTTGGATTTGAACAAGCTGCACACCGAGTGGTACGACTGGACGATGAAGAGCGGCAAGAAGCCGGAGTTTTTGAAGAAGCGCGTGGCGTATTACGTCGTGGGAGCCGGCGCAGAGAATTGGAAGTACGCGGACAGTTTGGAAAGCGTCTCGAACGAGAAGCGCACGCTCTATCTTGATTCGAACGGAAAAGCCGATAGCGTGTTTCAGTCCGGGGCTCTCGCGGAGAAGCCCGCTTCAGGTACAAGCACAGACAAATGGACGTACGATCCGCTCGACACGCGGCCGGGGGATGCGGAACTCGATGACGATCCTGCTGGCCTAACCTCGCAGAGGGCGGTGTTGAACACTTACGGAAACGGGACGATATATCACAGCGAGCTCTTTGGCGAGGCCACCGAAATAACTGGATTCTTGAAATTGAGTGTGTGGCTGGCAATGGATGTTCCTGACACGGATCTGGAAGCAGCTGTCTATGAGATCTTGCCGGGCGGCGATTCCGTTTATTTGACGGGGGCGACCATGCGCGCGCGGTATCGCGAATCGCTGCGGCAAGAAAAGCTTGTCACTCCCGGGAAAACAGAGAAATACGTTTTCGACAATTTTACATTTTTCTCCAGGCGGATCGCGAAGGGAAGCCGTTTGCGGCTTTTCGTGCATTGCCCGAACAGCCCGGGCGCCGAAAAGAATTACAACAGCGGAGGAATCGTCGCGCAGGAAACCGCGAGGGTCGCAAAGACGGCGCACGTCACTCTGGTCCATGATGCGGAACACCAGAGCACGCTGGAGTTGCCAGTGGTAAAGTAAGAGGATGCCAAAGAGAAGACATTTCGCAGAGACCGCAGAGGCTGCGGAAACCACTGAGAGCACTGAGAAGAGCGGAGGAGTGGAAGAAAAGAGCGGGCCCAAGGAAAAGTACCGGTCGGGGTTCGTTGCTATCGTGGGGCGGCCCAACGCAGGAAAATCCACGCTGTTAAACCGCTTGGTCGGGCAAAAGGTGGCGATTGTCACTTCAAAGCCGCAGACCACCCGCAATCGCATCCAGGGGATCGTAACGCGTCCCGAAGGGCAAATCGTTTTTATCGATACGCCGGGGCTGCACTCGCCAGACTCGGCGCTAGGGCGCCAAATGATGCATGAAGTGGCTGCCGCCCTCGAAGGCATCGATGTTCTGCTGCTTATGGTCGACGCGAGCCGTACGCAGCCGCATGCAGACGAATTCCTTCTCGATCGCGCCAAGCGATTCCGCGGAAAAACTATTCTGGCATTAAACAAAGTGGACGGTCTTCCGAAGGAAAAACTGCTGCCCCTTATCGAGGCATACCACAAGGCGTTCGAGTTCGCCGCCATCGTGCCAATCTCGGCCCTCAAGGGCAACGGCTGCGACGAGCTGCTTGACGAGATTTTGCGATTGCTTCCCGAAGGCGAGCCGTACTTTCCGGAAGACCAGGTGACGGACCAGCCGGAGCGCTTCCTTGCAGCGGAAATCGTGCGAGAAAAAGCGATTCAGTCCATGTATCACGAAGTTCCGTACGCACTCTCCGTGAAGGTGGAGAAGTATGAAGACCTTCCCAAGTTGCTGCGCATTGAAGCGACCATGAACGTCGAGCGGGACTCGCAGAAAAAGATTCTCATCGGGCGCAAAGGCGAGATGCTCAAGAAAATCGGCACGCAAGCACGCAAAGAGCTCGAAGAGATATTCGACAAAAGGATTTATCTGGGACTGTTCGTGAAAGTGGTTCCAGACTGGCGCGAAAATCCCCAACGAGTGCGGGAACTAGATTGGCACGCTCAGCTCGAGGCGTTAGAGAAGAGCGCTAATGCCAATGACGATTTTGGTCCAGAGGACGCCTAAAAGCGGTGGCAGGCTCTTACGGACAGCTCAGTCCGGCGCGGCTATACCTAAAGACTTCATCTTGCGGTAAAGGTGGCTGCGTTCCAGACCTAGTGCGGATGCGGTCTGCGTCATGTTCCAGCGGTGTTCCTGCAATTTTCGCAAAATAAATTCGCGTTCATAGGCACTACGCGCTTCGTGCAGCGTCGAGTAAGGATGCTCAGGACTCTGTGCGGCGCCGCGGAAAAGTTCGGGCGGAAGATGATGCGGCTCAATGCGTGCCTGCGGGCAGACAATGACGAGGCGCTCCACGAGATTGCGCAGTTCACGCACATTTCCGGGCCACGGATAGCGCACCAGAATTTCCATGGCCGGCGCGCTCAGTTCACGTGTCTTCTTGCCGTAGCCTGCACTGAACTCGTCAAGAAAATAGCGCGCGAGCGTAGGGATGTCTTCCTGGCGCTCTCGAAGCGGCGGCACAAAGAAGGGAATCACATTTAGACGATAGAAAAGATCCTGCCGAAATGCGCCGCGAGTAATCTCCTGCTCGAGATTTTTGTTTGTGGCCGCGATCACGCGCGCATCGACGGTAATGGTCTGGCTGGAACCCACCGGCTCAAGGCGCTGTTCTTCAAGGACACGCAGCACCTTGGATTGGGTTCGCAGGCTCATGTCCCCGATTTCATCCAGGAAGAGCGTCCCGCCATCCGCCTTTTGAAATTTTCCGATCTTGTCTTCCGTGGCGCCGGTGAAGCTCCCCTTGATGTGTCCGAAGAGTTCAGACTCGATCAGTTCCTCGGGGATGGCTGCGCAATTTACTTCCACGAATGGCCCTTTGCTTCGAAGGCTGGCGGCGTGAAGAGCGTGAGAGACCAGTTCTTTGCCTGTACCGCTTTCGCCGTAGATAAGAACGCGGCCGTTGGTGGGCGCAGTGACGGCGATCTGCTGGCGCAGTGCCTTCATCGGCACGCTGTCCCCGATAACCTGATAGCGATGGCCCAGCTCGCTGCGCAGAAGCTGATTCTCTTCCTGGAGCCTGCGCTGTTGGACAGCATTGCGCACAAGCACAATAATTTTCTCGAGAGAAAGAGGTTTCTCGATGAAATCGAACGCCCCCAGTTTTGTGGCGCGCACGGCGGTTTCGATCGTGCCGTGTCCTGAAATCATAATGACGGCCGGCGCCCGCGGAATAGCCTGAAGCCGGCTAAGCGCGTCCAACCCGTCGATTCCCGGCAACCACACATCGAGAAGAATGACTTCGAGATCGCCCGAAGCAGCGCGCTGAAGCGCTTCTTCGGCGGAGGCAACTGCTTCGACGTGATATCCCTCATCCTTGAGGATCGACGAAAGCGATTCGCGAATCCCGGCTTCGTCGTCGACGACCAGCAGGTGCGGCTTGAGAGTCATCGCGTCGATTCCGTTCCGTTCTGTTCGGTGACGCCCGCAGGTGTGAGTTCGGCGGCGGGAAGTTCCACGAGGAAACGAGAACCTACTGGCTGGTTGTCCTCGACATGAATGCTGCCACCGTGCTCAGCGACAATGCGCGCTGCGATAGCCAGGCCAAGGCCAGTGCCGCGATTCTTCGTCGAAAAGTGCGGGAGAAAAAGCTTGTCTTTGTCTTGCGGCGAGATGCCATGGCCGGTGTCCGACACACAAATCTCAACCGTTTCGGCATCGGGATGCGCGCAAGTGGAAATAAGGATTTCCCGGAAGGTTGAGTTCTCCAACGCTTCCGCGGCGTTGTCAATCAGGTTGACCACGACGCTACGGAGCAGGCCGCCATCTGCGCGAACTGGTGGTAGATTATCGCCCAGGTTGGTCTTAAGCGTGATCCCATCGAGGCGCCCGGAAAAAACCTCCACCGCCTCATGCACTATCGTGTTGGCGTTCGTAGCCGTGAGCTTGGCGGTGGGGAAGCGGACGAATTGGGAGAACTCGTTGACGAGCGCCGCAAGTGTCGAGACTTCCCGTTCGATCAAGCGCGAACACTCGTGCACGAGTTTCGTCAGCTCGATGTCGCGCGGGGCCCTGGATTCGGTGGCATCGCGTCGCTCGAGAAAACGCGACAATCTCTGCGAAGAAAGCTGAATCGGCGTCAGCGGATTCTTGATCTCATGGGCAATGCGCCGCGCGACTTCCTGCCACGCGGCTGACTTTTGCGCACGCAGCATTTCGGTGAGATCGTCAAGGACCAGAACGTATCCAGAGTTGGCGCGGCGCGGCCCAAGAGAACTAGCAGTTACGGCAAGGTGCAGTACGCGCCCAGCGACGACCGTTTCAATCTCGCGAGAGACCACTCCCATTCGCAGTGAGCGCCGCATTAGAAGCTGCAGGACGCGCGAAGCCTCCGGACCGAGAAGCTCGTCAAGGGACTGCGCGTTCCGCGCGTCGCTGCCAAACATTCGCGTCACCGCGGTATTGGCGCGAAGAATGGCGCCGCTGGCGTCGAGCGAAATGACCCCTGTCGGAATGTTCTCCAGAACCGTTTCCATCAGTTGTCGCCGCCGCTCGAGTTCCTGAACCGCTTGCTGCAGATTTCGTGTGAATTGATCAATTTGCGAACGATTGTCTCGCAACTGCGTCGTCATGGTATTGAATGAGCGCACGAGCACGCCAAGTTCGTCCTGGGCTTGCTCGGGAACTTGATAATCGAAGTTCCCCGCGGAAATTTCTCGCGTGCCCTCCGCAAGCGCTTGAATCGGGATAGTGACTTGCTTCGCTAGAAAAAGCGCGACCCACATCACGGAAGAGAGCAGCAGTACGGTGAACAGCAGAAGGATGAGCAACATCTGGCGCTTCAGCGCCCTAAGGTCCTGCTTCTCCTGATTGTATTCGCGAGTCTGAGACTGAATCTCTGTAATTCGCGAAAGGAAGTTGGGACTGGTGCGGTACGCCGCGACGGCATAGCCGATAGTTTGCCCTCCCTGCAGAGTAGGGACTTTCACGGCAAAATAATCGTTGCCGCCGGCTGACCAGACTTCAATTCCGCTGGGCATCAACCGGACAAATTTGCCTAGGACTCCAACTTGAGCGCAAATCGACCCCCGTCGATCTTCCGGCTGGTTCTCACAAACGACCCCGCCGCGGGTCGAGGTGCCATCCTTGTCAAGAATCCAGGCCGCGTCCAAGCCTTTCGAAAAAGCGTGCTGCAGTTTATCTTCAACCGACGGCGAAGCGTCCTCCTGAACTTCCATTGCCAACCGGCGAAGACGAGGCAACTGCCCGCGGCCAAAATCGTTCATCAGCTCTTGCGTCTTCTCCGATGCAATTTCCAGCGGCCGGGGGAACCAGCGGAGAAGCGTGCGGTTGATCAAGGAGTAGCTCACGATGAACATGAAGATGATTGGCAGCAGGGAAATGGCCATTGCGCCCACCACCATCTTCGTTTTGAAACGCGCACCAAGATGCTCGCGGCTCGTCTCCGCCCACAGGCGCAGAACGGTGCGGCCTAGAATGAGACCAAAGACCAGAAGCGCTGCCGTGATGAAACTTGAAACGGCGTACAAAGGCATCAAGGTGCGCCAACTGCTCGGTTCAAATGGGACTTGCAGCGAGCCAAAAGTGAAAACGGCCGCGAGCAGTAGCGTGAGCAGACTCCCGCCTAGGACCAAGCTCCAGCGCTGTTTGGAATCGAGACGACTCATTCTTTAGCCACCATCATTTCAGAAGAAAACTTGTCTACGAGCACCCCACGCAAGCGTATTGCGTCGCATGCTGCCGTGCGCGCGGCGCAAAAAGAGCAGCATAATCGTCGCGCAAAGTAAGCGCGGCCTCTGAAGCCCGGAGTCCGCAGAAATATCCGGCATATTTTGTCAGCTCCAAATTCCAACTCGTGAGTCGCCGCACAGTTCGATACAAAAGCCCCTAACTCGCACGATAGCCACCGCACCGAAGCAAGTCAAGAACCGCACCTGTACCTCGTTCAAAAAACCTGCCCCTGTGGACAGGTATTAGCCATTTCAGAACTTCTTTTTAATTTCCGC
>DATFZQ010000062.1:0-5157 GCA_035314345.1 Candidatus Acidiferrum sp. | reverse complement strand
TTCGCTCCAGAATTCGACGATAGGCGCAAGGCTCCTGAAGTTTTTCATCCACCACAAGGACCTTGACCGGATCCATCGGGCCCATCGCATCCTCCGTTATATGACATTTCAACTCGAGTACATGCCGGAAGGCGGCACGCAGGAAGAGACTCTAGCGACCGAAGATACTCGACGCGAGAATGACCGTTTGATTAAGGATAATGAGTCCAGCCTGCATCACTTCCGCGCAAGAAACGGATCGAATCCTGGCCACGAATGTGCTTGGAAGGTCGGCCGGCGATTTCGCGGAGGCCGGTACTCTGTACTGTGGCGCTATCATAAGTTCCTCGAAAAACAATTCATACAGCTCTTGAACCTCGCCGTGGCCAGGTCGCCTACCGAGTTAGGAGGCAATCCTTGTTGTCGCCGAAGCCGCTCGTCCTGGGCAACACCGTGGTTCTTCCCAGCCAATCATCGGCATCCAAACTGGTAATCCAACCTCATCGAGCTCCATCATTGCCGCTCGGACCTGCAGGGTGCTCTTCCGTTAGCTCCCGTTCTGCCTGGAGCCAATCGTCAAGGTCGCAGCCGTGCCGCCCCCCGCGTTCCACATGAATGCAGTAGGCGCGTAGCTGAATCTCGTCGTGCGCCGGCGCGTCGCCTGCGGATGAATTGACAGATCCAGTCTGTTTTTCGATTGCGTGCGGAGCAGTTTGATTACCTGTCTTGCTTTTTGCCCGCGTGCTCATCGCTGCCCTCCTCTGGGCTAAATTCCCGAGTTCCATTTTCTCGAATGTGGCCATCCTGCCCGATATCACTGCCTACGGCATTCAAAGCTCGCTTTTGAACGGCCTGCTCGGCACTCCGCGTACTCGAAAATCGGCATCTAGCTGCAGGTGTGATGACGAAAGAAGAGTAAGGTTCCATGAAGGTCAGGAATTTCTGGAATTGTTTTGAACCGGCTTGCAAGCATACAGATCGTGCTTTTTCTGTCTCAAGTGCCTCAGAAGCTTCTCGACCTTGCGGGTTCGGCACGCGCGGCGGTGGCGCGCACTGGGTCTGTCCCACTATCCGAGGAGAATGGGCAGCAACACACCCATACCCAGCGCGAAAAACCACAGCGCAGGCGCTGGAGTTCCCACAAGGCGGACGCGGCGAAGTTCGGACGCGGCGGTGCGCGGATTGAGGAGCAATTCCTGAGTGTAGCGGCTTTCGAGAAGCAGAAATACGAGCGCCGTCGTAGCGCCATAAATCAAGTGCGCCATCAGCGAGGGAAGCAATGCGGACGCTGTGCTCGCGCGCCAGTCAATCTCGCCAGTGAGCAGCAGCGGCAGGAACGTCATCGGTCCGAGATACCACCAGATGACTCCGAACAGCCATCCCCACATCACGCCGAGCCCGATGCTCGAGGATTCGCGTCGAAACAGCACACCAAATGTCATGCCGATCAGTGCGCTCACCAAGAGATGGAGAAGCAGCGCGCGAAAAATAGACAGCGGAGTGTCAAGGCCAGCAATTTTGGGCAATACACCTGTAGCGATCATCACCGGGCTCGACACAAGTCCCCCGGCGAGACCGCCAAGCGCTCCCCACCCAAGAGAATGCAACACGAGAAGGCCAGGGCCTTCGGGTTCCCGATTCAGCGGATCGGACTCGATGAACAATTTTACCCACGAGCGATCGATCGCGGCGTAGGCAATGCCCAGAATCAATCCATAGAGGATATGCCCTACCAGCGAACCGAACAGTTCGCCTCCATGATCTGCCGACCAGTCCAGAGGCGTTCGGGCGATGAGCGGGAAAAGAGTGAGCGGCCCCAGGAACCACCAGAAAATCCCAAAGCCCAGCCCCCAGCCCATGGACGAACCGAAGCCCCGGACGTCACGCTGAAAGAGCAGCCCGAAGCTGGAACCAATGATCGTGGCCACGCCAAACTGCAGAACCACGGTCGCCATCCTAGAGTGAAATTCGCCCAGCCCGGCTATCAAAGGGAAGAAGTCGCCTGCAGACGACCAGCGTCCAAAAATCATTCCACCAAGCACGCCTGCAAATCCGCCAACGATGATCGCGCGCCACCAGAGGAACGGCGGCATTTCTCGTTTCATCCGCAGACTACCGCGAAATCCCAGCGTCACGCCCACGGGCATTCCCAGACAAATCAAATAGGCAACGAGTTCAGGAAATTGCTCGCGGGCATCCGCGAGCTTGGCCATGGAGCGGCCAGAACTAGCCAGCAAGGGCAAGATCCCAGCCGGAAGAACCAACCACAGGAGAAGAGCAGCGCCAAGTCCCCAGATCAATCCCGCACCGGAGCTGGTAGCTCGATACGCGAAGAGAAGGCCAAAGGCGAGCCCGAAGAGGGAGCCAAGCATCATCCCACGAGCGGGTGATGTAGCAAGAAGCGCACTTCCGAGTGCGCCGCCCGCACCGCCGACCGCGAGACCCCAAAGGGGGTGTACCCAATGGAACGATCTGCCGCGGTCATCTCGCTGCGTGGCTACTCCTGAAACCGAAGACATCGATCTCTCCTCACTGTAAATCGATGGTTTGAACGATATCGCGCGGGAAGAAAAGCTCGATCGTCCAATCGACCAGCACCCGAATCTTTCTTTCCAGACCTGGCAATTTCGAAAGGTATATTCCTCTCCATAGGAGCCATGCGAACAGTCCGGAAAAGCGCACGGACTTGTTCCTCACGAACGGAATTGCCAGTTCAGCACAAGCTGACTGGTGCCCCACGACGCAAAGCGCTCCCAGCGAGTCGAAATGAAAACTCTCTTTGGGTCCGCCCCGAAGTTCCGCGCAAATATTTCTCGCGAGTACTTCCGCCTCCCGCACAGCAAATTGAGCAGTAGGCGGACAGGGCTTTCCCGAGCTCGCATCGGTAAGTGCGGCACAATCACCCAAGGCCCACACCCCTGGACAACCGCGCAACTCGAGCGTGTTCCCAACAACCAGGGCGCCGCGCTTGTCTTTTTCCACAGGAAGCGACTTCAGCAGCGGATTCGGACCTGTTCCTGCCGTCCACACAAGAGTCTGCGCGCGGATCTCACCGTTGCTTACGGACACGACTCCGGGATTCACATCGGTCAGACGTGTATTCAGGCGGAAGGTGACTCCGCGCGCTTCCATCCTGCCCTGAGCATAACGTGCCAATGACTCGCTTAGTTCTGGCAGGATGCGGCCGCCCGCATGAACCAGCACCACGCTCAAGTCCTCTCGATGCAAGTTGGGATAATCGGCCAGAATCCCATGCGCAAAGTCGTTCAAGGCCCCCGCGAGTTCGACGCCCGCGAAACCTCCGCCCGCGATTACAAAGGTGAGAAGAGTCTGTCCACGGATGAAATCGGGCTCGCGGTCGGCGCGTTCAAACATCTCGATGACGTGATTGCGGATTCGGATGGCGTCCAGGAGACTCTTGAAGTTGAACGCGAGCTTCTCGATATTCGCCATACCCAAATAATTTGAAACGGAGCCAAGAGCCAGGACCAATTGGTCGTAAGGAATTTCACGCCGCGAGGTGCTCCCGCTGGTAGCGTGATCGGTGTCCAAAATCACCCGGCGCGCTTCGAGATCAACTCTGGCGACGCGTCCTCGGATGAACTCTGTCCGATGCAGGCTGCTGCGCAACGGTGTGCTGATATGACTAGGTTCCAGGCTGCCACCAGCGACTTCGGCGAGCATGGGCGTAAATAGAAGCGCGTTCGTCTCGCTCACCAGAGCAATCGAAACCGCGGGGTCACGCCGGAGCTGCTGCTCCAGGCATTCTGCCGTCCGCATGCCGGCGAAGCCGCCACCCAGGATCACGATCTGTTTCTTTTCTCGAGGCGCGGGCGATATGTTCTCAATCTCGGGACCTAGCACTCTCTCGGTAATATCGGTCAAACCCTGGGTGATCAGGCCCAGCACAGCGCCATACAGCACCCACGCAACCAGCGCGGGAAAATGCGAGCGTATCTGTTCGGCGCTCCACTCAGGCATCTGTCCGGAAAGTAGCGGAACTGCGATTACACTGATCAATCCCCACAGCGGGATTCCCAAAGCGGCGCCCGTTAAAAGATAATCTACATAGGCGCGCGGCGTAGGGCGCAAGCTCGCAGAATAGACCGCGCCTACAGCGATGCCCCAGACAACACTCAATAGCGGACGGCCGAGGGCGGGCGCCAACGCCAAGCTGGCCGTTGCGCCCGCCAGCATCCCAATTAAGCTTCTCCTGAATAGTGGGTGCATCTATTTAGATACGCGCGTTATCGTCGCGCGGTTTGCCGGCTGGGAGAAAAGAAGCTGCGGTGCCTCCCCGTCTAAATCGAATCTGCAGTCGAAGCGCTGAATGCACATACGACCGCGGGCAACTCAGGTCCCGGACATCGTCGCCTCTCGGACTTTCGGATGGCTGACGAATCCCTGCACCAGTGCGTCGAGAGAAAACTTGCCCGGTCCAAAAATCAGAATCACCATTCCCACGAAAAGAAAGATAAAGGGATCGGCGTTATAGAACTTGCCCGGGTCTGTGAAGAACGAAAAGAACGCTTCCCGGTCAGCCGTGATGTAGGCCATCGTCATGTCGATCACCAGACCCAGCGCAGCGATGCGTGAGAGCAATCCGACAGCGAGCAGGACACCGCCCACGAATTCGAAGGTAGCGACGAATGTGGCCGTCGGCCCAGGTGCAGGCAACCCCAGGCTTGCGAAGAACTCGGTCACGTGCGCGAGATTGTGAAGTTTCCCCCAGCCGTTCTGAGCGATTTGCCAGCCCCAGTAGAGGCGGACGATCGCAAGAAAAGGGGACTGCAATCCGGAAGCAACTCGAACGAGTAGGCCATACAGCTTTTGCATGGGAGCCAATATGCTATTCATAAATTTTCGGTTTCCCGAATGATTCAGTTTGGACGCGGGATGTAACAACATACTTCTGTGGCCGGCAGAACCAGCCGAGCGCGGACCAGGTGTGGAACCATTTTTCAACGTGAGCTGCGCGGTCTGCCAACGCGATCGACGACCCGCGCAGAGGGGAGTTCATTGCAGCGTTCAAGGATTTGTCGGCGTGCAGGGCGGACAGGATGGCGAACTCTTCGCGGTCGAGGCGGCGGAAATAGACGTCCTCGTCCAGGCGATGCACAGCCAGAAAAATAGGGCTGGGCTTCAGCTTCGCCACCGCGCTGACGCGTTTGCGTTTGT
>DATFZQ010000061.1:0-49829 GCA_035314345.1 Candidatus Acidiferrum sp. | reverse complement strand
AGTATACGACCCCTACAGCCCTGACCCGCGCCACAAAGCCATTCTCTATAAAACGGGTCTCCCGCAATAGTCGTGCGGCTCTCTGTCAGCGCTCCTTGCCTTTCTCTGTTTGCCGTTGCCCACTGCGGAAGTATCACGGGCAACTCTGACGTAACGCGATTAGGTGAGGGTTGCCGACCATCCATCAAGGAACGACGAAAAGCCGCTGTCTTGAGTGGAATAGAGATGTTTCGGGAGTTATTGGGTAACGAGTGCGCTCTGCTTTCGTCTTTCCAGTGAGACTGCCAGCAAAATTCCCCCGATGACGCCGAACAGAACAACATCCGTAAAACCCCGATGAACGCCGTGCTTCCACGCTTCTACAGTTTGGATGGCCATTACCGAAGCATGGGCCGAGCTCTGGCACGCGGCGAAGGTAATCAGCGAGCGGTGCAACGACGGCTTTCTGGCAGCCAGCAGCAGAAAGGGGCCGAGCGCGATAAACCAACTAAGAAACATCGGCTCGCATGCGTCGTTCATTTCCAGAAGCCACTGGAGTGCGCTAGATCGGTGTAGAGCGGATAAATCAGGGCGACATAAACGAGGCCCACGAGTCCCAGGACGACTTGCAGCATGCGTTCGCGTTTCACGATGACCTCCTCTTACGAAAGCTACTCCCGCGCCGGAGCTGATGAGCCGGATGTCGGGATACCCAACATTTTGAAGCGCATTCTTCGTATATCTCTCCCTGCTCGCGCCGTCAATCGCGGACCAGCCCTATTTGGGGCGAATCACGGGCAACCCAGAAGTTATGCCGAGCCCGAAGTCCGCTTCGGGGAAGACAGGCTGTATTTCGTGGAGATCACGGACAAAAGGGAACCGATTGAATTCTTGCGTGGTACCTCTTTCAGTTTCCATCTAGTTTCCAACTAAGGCTTTGATTCGGAAAGCTAAGTGCCGCCAGATCAATCGCTTTCAGAGTTTTATATAGAGCTTCCAAAGCTTCGGACGTGGGTTCGATTCCCATCGCCTGCTCCATAAAATCTGGGACCCATTGCCTTCACGCAGGTTTGCTCCAGTTTCCAACAACTTCTCGTCCATCGAAGTCGCACGCCATGCGAAAAGTATCAAGATTTTACCCTTCCTAACGATAGAATGCCCTCCCAGCGGCTGGCTCACTTCGGTGACGGATCGAGATTGCTGGCGAAATACTCAGCGCGTAATGGGAGCACACAGATGAAAACGATTCAGGGTCCGGGCATATTTCTGGCGCAGTTCGCATCCGATAGCGCACCCTTCAACAACTTCGATGCGATCTGCGCGTGGGCGGCGAATCTCGGATACGCCGCCGTGCAAATTCCTTCATGGGATGCGCGGCTGTTCGATTTAAAGCGCGCTGCCGAGAGCAAGGCGTACTGCGAGGGAGTCGCAGCGATAGCCGCGCAGCACAACCTCGTCATTTCTGAGCTATCGACCCATCTGCAAGGTCAGCTTGTGGCTTGCCATCCCGCTTACGATGCGATGTTTGATGGGTTCGCCCCGCAGAGCCTTCACGGCAATCGAAATGCGCGGCAGGCATGGGCTGTCGAGCAATTGCTGTTCGCGGCGCGTGCCTCAGCGAATCTTGGCTTAAAGTCCCATGTCACGTTTTCAGGCTCTTTGGCGTGGCCATATATCTATCCCTGGCCGCAGCGCCCCGCCGGACTTATCGAAACCACCTTCGACGAGCTCGCGAAACGGTGGCTCCCCGTCCTCGACGCTTTTGACAAAGCCGGAGTCGATCTTTGTTTCGAGATTCATCCAGGGGAAGATCTTCACGATGGAACGACGTTCGAAATGTTTCTGGATCGCGTGCGTCAACATCCTCGCTGCAATTTGCTTTACGATCCCAGCCATTTTGTGTTGCAACAGCTCGACTATCTCCAATTCATCGATTTCTACCACTCCCGCATCAAGATGTTCCATGTAAAGGACGCGGAGTTCCGTCCCACAGGCAAGCAGGGCGTTTATAGCGGCTACCAGCCGTGGTTGCAACGCGCAGGCCGCTTTCGCTCGCTTGGGGACGGCCAAGTGGACTTTCAGACCATCTTTTCAAAGCTCACTCAGTATGATTTCCCGGGATGGGCGATTCTCGAATGGGAGTGCTGCATCAAGAGCAGTGAACAGGGAGCGAGAGAGGGCGCGCCTTTCATCCGGCGCCATATCATCGAAGCGGCGAAGAGCTCCTTTGACGATTTTGCCAGTTCGGGTGCGGATCAGAAGGCTATTCGCGAGATTCTCGGTCTTTAGCATGAACAAGCTTAGGCGCGCTCGCGCAGGTTGCGCCTGGTACTCAGACGACTGCCAATTTCCAAGCCAGGTGTTGTGCGTTCTGGAACAAATTCGATTCCGAAGCCAGGAGACGGCAGTATAGATGGCGAACGCCCCGGATGTGCGCAAAAAAAGTGATGCAAGCAATCCGTGAGTTTGTTCGAAGGGATTTCCATGGGGACGGGTCCTGGGAAGCTGCATCGCACTAGAAAGGTCACATCATTTCTTCGGCGTAGGCGGAGGACGTTTGTTATCGCAGCGCATTTCCGGTGAACGCCTCCGCAAACGGTCGTTGTCTGCGAACAAGAATTGTTTACGCTATAATTTAAAGTCTGCTCGATGAACGCCGAGACTTCACCATCGACCTTCTCCGGCTTGGAATGGGCTCACCCGCTCGTCCGCGATTGGTTTGTCGACCGCTTTGGCACGCCGACCGAGCCGCAACAATTAGGATGGCCGAGTATTCTGGCCCAGAAAACGACCCTCGTCTCGGCTCCCACGGGCTCAGGCAAAACGCTGGCCGCGTTTCTCATTTGCATCGATCGCTTGATCCGGAAGGCCGTCAGCGGGGAATTGACCGACCAGACAGAAGTCCTGTATGTCTCGCCGCTCAAAGCGCTAAGCAACGACATTCAGAAAAACCTGGAAATTCCCCTCGGTGAGATCCTGCAACTCGCCGGAGAGCGCGGCATCCTCATGCCGAACATACGCACTGCCGTGCGCACAGGAGACACGCTCGCGCATGAGCGGCGCGCCATGTTGGCTTGCCCGCCGCATATCCTGGTCACTACTCCCGAATCCCTTTACATCCTCCTGACGGCCGCGAAAAGCCGCGAAGTCCTGCGAACAGTTGAGACGGTTATCGTGGACGAAATCCATGCACTTGCCGATGACAAACGCGGCTCCCACCTCGCGCTCTCTCTCGAACGCCTCGACCACTTGGCCGGCAAACCTTTGACGCGCATTGGTCTTTCCGCGACACAGAAACCGATCGAGCTCGTCGCCGATTTTCTGGGCGGCGCTGCTCGCCCAGCTCCGGTCATCGTGCAAATTGGCCATCGGCGCGAGCTCGATCTCGCTATCGAAGTCCCCGGAAGCGAACTTGGCCCCATCGCTTCCAACGAAATGTGGGGCGAAATCTACGACCGCATCGCCGCACTTGCCACCCAGTACCGCTCCACGCTTATCTTCGTCAATACGCGCCGCCTTGCCGAACGCCTGGCGCATCACCTCGGCGAACGTTTGGGCCAGGACGCCGTCGCCACACATCACGGCAGTCTCTCGCGCAAGCTGCGACTTGCGGCCGAGAGAAAATTAAAAGCCGGAGAAATCCGCGCACTCGTCGCCACCGCCTCCCTGGAGCTGGGAATCGATATTGGCTGTGTGGATCTGGTTTGCCAGATTGGCTCTCCGCGGTCTATTTCTGTAGGTTTGCAACGGATCGGCCGCGCTGGCCACTGGCGCGGAGCGATACCCAAAGGCCGCATTTTCGCCACTACGCGCGACGATTTGCTCGAATGTGCAGCCCTTGTCCGCGCGATTCGCCAAGGTGATCTCGACCGCATCGCCATTCCCGAAGCGCCTCTGGATATTCTGTCCCAGCAAATCGTGGCGATGTGTGCCGCCGAAGATTGGAAGGAAGAAGAACTCTTCCAATCCGTCCGCCTGGCTTATCATTATCGAAATCTTTCGCGCGAAGATTTCGAAGCAATTGTCGGGATGCTCTCTGAAGGCATCGAAGGTGTCCGCGGACGGTACGCTGCCTACTTGCACCGCGATCGTGTCAACGGAATGCTCCGCGCGCGCCGAGGCAGCCGCCTCGCGGCCATCACCAGCGGCGGTGCCATTCCGGAAAATTCGCTTTATACCGTCGTCGCACATCCCGAAGCAGCGGTGGTTGGCACGATCGATGAAGACTTCGCCGTCGAAAGTCTTGCTGGCGACATTATGCTGCTGGGCAACACCTCCTGGCGTATTCGCCGCGTGCAGGCAGGTAGCGTCTTGGTGGAGGACGCGCAAGGCGCGGCACCCAACGTGCCGTTCTGGCGCGGCGAAGCTCCATCACGCACCGACGAACTCTCCGCTCATGTCGCGGAGTTACGCGAGAAGATCAGTGCGTTTGTCCCTCGCGCCACCCCTGAGAACACCAGCCCGCAAACTGCCGCCGGCCTTGCCGCCGCCGTGAAATGGCTAAAACTCGAATGCGGCCTCGATGATTCTGGCGCCGAACAGTCCATCGAATACATCGTAGCGGGCCGCGCGCTGCTGGGAGCCGTTTCTACGCAAAGCACGGTCATCGCCGAGCGTTTCTTCGACGAAAGCGGCGGCATGCAACTCGTCATCCATGCACCGTTCGGCGGCCGCATCAACAAAGCCTGGGGCCTCGCCCTCCGCAAGCGTTTCTGCCGCTCCTTCAATTTTGAGCTTCAGGCGGCTGCCACCGACAACGGTCTGAATATCTCCCTCAGTGAACAACATAGTTTCCCGCTCGCTGATGTCTTTCATTTTCTCCATCCGAATTCCTTGCGCTCTGTTCTCGAGCAGGCCGTCCTAACCTCGCCGCTCTTTACCACGCGCTGGCGCTGGGACGCCGGGCGCGCCCTTGCTCTGCTTCGATTTCGGGGCGGCAAAAAAGTTCCTCCGCCGATACAGCGCATGCGCGCAGATGATTTGCTTGCGGCCGTGTTTCCCGGGGCGCAGGCCTGCCAGGAAAACATCGAGGGCGACATCACCATTTCCAATCACCCGCTCATCCGCGAAGTGATGAAAGACGTCCTCACCGAAGCGATGGACATCGAAGGTCTGGAGCGCGTTCTGCATGGCATAGCCAATGGCAGCATCACCTGTCTCGCAGTGGATACGCCACAGCCCTCGCAATTTTCCCACGAAATTCTGAACGCGAATCCCTACGCGTATCTCGATGATGCCCCGTTGGAAGAGCGCCGCGCACGCGCCGTTGAGATGCGCCGCGTCCTTCCCGACGCCGTTCTAGGAGAAATTGGCCGTCTCGATCCAGCCGCCATCGCCGAAGTCTGCGACGACGCCTGGCCCGATGTGCGCGATGCGGAAGAACTCCACGACGCCCTACTGACTCTGATCGCGCTGCCCGACAGCCAGCAAGCAGACTCGCCCGTCGCCGATCGCTTGTACAGCAAGCTGCGACAATCGCTTCCCGCGTGGAACAACTTTTTCGAACAATTGACGCAAGATCGTCGCGTTTTCCGCGCGCGTGAAGGAGGCCAAGTCTACTGGGTCCCGGCCGAACGCATGCGCACGTTCGCGCAAGTTTTCCCATCGGCAAGCTTCGACGAGTTGCCGCTTCCAGAATGTGAATCGCCAACTGCCGCTAACAGGGAGGATGCACTCCTCGCTCTTGTAACCGGCTGGATCGCCCACAGCGGCCCAGTCACCGCGAACCAACTCGCCTCGCTCCTCGCGCTCTCAGCTTCAGACATCGAGAAGTCTTTCCTCCGCCTGGAGTCTAGCGGGGTCATCCTCCGCGGCAAGTTCACCGATCCAGCCTCCAACGAAACCGAATGGTGCGAGCGCCGCTTGCTCGCCCGCATTCACAAACTCACACTCGGCGGGCTCCGCAAGCAAATCCAGTCCGTAGCTCCCGCCCAATTCATGAACTGGCTGCTTCGCTGGCAACACGTCGCTCCTGGCACGCAGCTTCTCGGCGAGCGCGGCACACTCGAAGCGATTCGTCAGCTTCAAGGTTATGAAGCCCCCGCTAATTCCTGGGAACGCCAAATCTTCAGGCGCCGCATCGCCGATTTTGATCCTACGACTCTGGACCAGCTTTGCTTGACGGGCGCAGTAGGCTGGGGACGCCTCTCTCCGCATCCAGCGACGCTAGAAGCCGTCTCCGACGCGAAACGCCGTGTCATCCCCACAAGCGTCGCTCCTATCACTTTCTTCGTGCGCGAAGACGCCGAGTGGATGATCCCGCGCCGGGAAACCGGCGAAGCCGAAGTCATGGGCCTCAGCGCCGATGCTACTGCCATCCTCCAGTTTTTGCGACAGCGGGGCGCTTCGTTCTTCGCGGACATCGTGCGCGGCGTCGGTAAATTAAAGTCGGAAGTAGAATCTGCACTGTGGGAACTCGTCGCTGCCGGTCTGCTCACAGCAGACGGATTCGACAATTTGCGCGCTCTGATCGATCCCAAGCGCCGCTCCGGGCAGGGAATCGGACGATCCTCGCGCCCACGTCACAGCGCCGGCCGTTGGTCGCTGCTCTTTTCCGGCGACGCCCACGATCGTACGCGCGCCCTCGAAGCCACGTGCTGGATGCTTCTGCGCCGCTATGGAATCGTCTTCCGCGAACTCCTCAAGCGTGAAACCAACCTCCCCAAGTGGCGCGAGCTGCTAATCACTCTCCGTCGCCTCGAAGATCGCGGCGAAGTTCGAGGCGGCCGTTTTGTAAGCGGCTTCCTCGGAGAGCAATTTGCTCTCAGCATGGCTGTCGACTCATTGCGTGCCCAGCGCTATCAGCAACCCACCGGCGATCTCGTCACCATTTCCGCTGCTGACCCACTGAATCTCGTTGGTATCGTTGTTCCAGGCGAACGCGTCGCCGCTAACTCCTGCAAGCTGGTCGCATTTCGCGACGGATTGGCCGTTGATCCGGCTGAACTTGCAACCGTTATTCGAATGCCCCTCGCCCGCTGAGATTTTACCGCATGTTTCGCGGGTATTCCGCGGAGCAGAGGTTTAGTTCGTACCATTCCTCTCAGCCCCGATTCCATCCCAGCGGCAAGGAAGAGCAAGAATACGGGCAAGAATACGGGTTGACTCTGCCTTCGTCAGAAGGCACGATTCAATTGCTGACACAATCCCTCCATTCCCCTGGCCCTGGTTGGATTTACATACAATTTCTAGCTGGCGGCCGCCTATGATCAAGAAAACGCTCCGGGCATTTTCCCTATTGTGTTTCAGTCTTCTACTTACGGTTTCCGCACTCGCACAGTGCAAAGCCCCTCTCTGTCAGGGCCTGCAAAACATTCTCGATGCCGCGGTCACGGACTTTCGAGAATATCGCGCGAACAGCGCCGTCGTTTCGGCCCTCTCGACCGAAGGAGCCAAGGTCCCCTGCCAAATGTCCACATGGGCGAACAATGTGCCCATGTATATCTGTTTCGCGCAAATTCCGTATGCAAGCGGGGAAAGCTGGTACGCAAACGCGCTCGCATCCCTTCGATTTCTTCAGCCAACGTGGCAGTTCAAGATTGAATCGCCGGTTGCTGACCATTTTGTCGACGCCGGCCCTCCGGATTGTTCAGTTCCGGCCACCGAGGGACCGTACGTCGGCCACTGTCCGCTCCATCTGCAAATCACAAGACAAACGGATGGGACGGCGAAGGTTTATCTTTGGGTGAGTTCGCTCTCTTCGTTTTATCTGGTCAACCGACCTCCGGGTCCTCCGCCAAAAGCTGCCCTAGCCCCCATTGCTACTGGCTGCGACGAACTGTGCCTTGACCTTAAGAAGGCGTTCGAGGCTCGTGCGAGCGCCTTTGAAGGGATACGTGCTGCGAATCCAAGCGGCGGAGTGTCGGAGGCCACAATCAAACTCACGGGGGCTGCAGAGTGTGCTGTCAACACGGCATTAAGGCTTCACTCCAACGAGCCCGTCGTGCAATACGTTTGCTATTGGACAGAATCTTCTGCTTCCGCCGCCGATGCAAGATTCCGCGATCTCGTTGCGCGTCTCCAGGTCTTGGCACCCTCAAATTGGGTTACCCAACAGGATGATCAAGCGGAGGAGCTCACTGGCGCCAAGGTCAAGGCCTGGTGTGCCGTTGCCGCAGACAACAAACAGGAAATTTGCATTTACACTTCAGGGGAATCCGTAGGCCTGCACATCCAAACGCGCAAGTAATCCACATTAATAATCACAACAATCCGCCCAGTCCGCGTCGGGTCGCACTTGAAGTAAGTAGAATTCTTCAAGCACCAGAAGACCTAGCCGTAAGCGAGCGCCTCAAAGACGTTCGCCGCAGGCAAGCCCACTGTTACGCTGATTTCGCCAACTGGCCCAATTCACGCATCTTTCGGTCATCCACCTTTACCGCCGCCGCGACGTTTTCTTCCAGGTGGTTCACACTCGACGTCCCTGGAATGGGCAGCATCAGCGGCGAACGCCACAACAGCCACGCCAGCGCCAACTGAGAAGTCGTAATCTTAAGCTCCTCCGCCGTTCGCGCCAGTTTGCCGCCCGGAGCCGCCAATTCGCCGGCTCCCAGCGGGAACCAGGGAATGAATCCAATACTCTCGCGTTCGCAATATTCCAGGACGTCCTCCGCCGCCCGGTCCGCCAGGCTGTAGCGGTTCTGCACGGAGACGATCGGCACGATGGTTCTCGCGTGCTTGATCCGTGCAACGCTAACTTCCGAAAGCCCTATGTGTTTGATTTTCCCCTGCGTCTGCAAATCCTTCAGCGTTCCGAGCTGATCTTCCGCCGGATAGGCCGGATCGATCCGGTGCAATTGATGCAAATCAATCCGTTCCAGCTTCAATCGCCGCAAACTTCCTTCGCAAGCTTTCCGTAAATGCTCGGGCTTCCCGTTCATCCTCCACTGATCCGGCCCCGTGCGGTCAAACCCCGCCTTCGTCGCGATCACCAATCCCGCCGGATATGGATGCAGCGCTTCCGCTATCAGCCGTTCGCTCACATGAGGCCCGTACGAATCCGCCGTGTCTATAAAATTGATTCCGAGTTCGACCGCCCGGCGAAGCACCCGAATCGCCTCGTCGTGGTCCTTTGGCTCGCCCCAGATTCCCTTGCCGGTGATTCGCATGGCCCCGAATCCCAGCCGCCACACAGGCAAATCCCCGCCTATCCGGAACTCGCCGCTTTTGGCAGCCGGCAAATCGTTGCCCGAAATTCCCGTCCCGCCCGCTGTCGTTGTTTTGTTGCTCATCGTTCTTCCCCTTGTTTTTCAATTTCAAAGATTTCCGCGCTCGTTTACGTTTGAACGATACGTATCAATACCGCAATTATTGGATGCACGAGCTATTCGAGAAGGCGTAAAGATGCTTCCGGCAAAAGTTGCCGGGGCAACGCTCCGATTTCTTTGGGTGAGTCTCTCAAATGCGGCACAGAGCTGCGGCACCGGCTATACCAGCGTCCGGCCCATACTTTGCCAGGACCATAGGCATCTCCGCGCAGCGTTGATTCACGCACCACCGCGGCAACTGCTCGCGGATGCGTCCAAAAAATCCACTCATCAGCTGGGCAAGGCCTCCGCCAAAAACAAAGATATCCGGCTCGAGCAGATCAATAACGTTCCCAGCCCAAATCGCCAGAAAGTCCGCGGTCTCTCGCAGCACCTCGGCGGCAAGCGGGTCACCTTGTCTATACGCTTCCGCTACAATCTCGGCATTCACGGCATCGAGATTGCCGCCAGCCAGGTCAAGCATTCTCGATTCTGCTCGAAGGGACTCAGAGCTACGCGATCCGGCCTGATGCAATCCCGCAAGCCGTTCCCTTGCTCGCCGCGCGATCGCTGGGCCGGAGCACAATGCCTCCACACATCCGCGCTTGCCGCAACCACATTGTGGTCCGCGATAATCGATCGTCACGTGCCCGCCCTCGGCAGCGCTCCCCGTTCGCCCGTGATAAATCTTCCGATCAAATACGATTCCGGTTCCAATGCCGGTACCGAGGGTTGCGTAAAAAACGTTCCGATATCCAACTCCGGCGCCCCAGATAGCCTCAGCCAGCCCTGCCGCGTTGCCGTCATTGTCCACTCGCGCGGAAAATCCAAAAACACGCTGTACTTCCGCGGCCAGTGGAAAATTCCGCCAACACGGTACGTTGGGAGGATTGAGGATCACTCCAGTCGCCGGATCGAGCGGACCCGGCGCGCAAATTCCAATTCCTGTCAGGTTTGATCGCGCTTCTGGTCGCTCTGCGAAAACGGCTTCGATAGCGGATTGCACCGCACCAAATCCTTCGGCCGCACTCCCGTGTGCGGGCATCGCCGCGCGCGTCTGAAAGAGGATAGTGCCTTGGGGATCGACAAGGCCCGCAGCCACTTTCGTTCCGCCGATGTCCACGCCAAGTGCAAATGTGCGAGCCGCGTCCAATGTTTTAGATCCTAAGGTTTTGGCAGGCGAATCACTCGATGCCCAAGCGATGCTGCATCTCTTCGAGCGTGAATCCCTTCGTCTCAGGATAGAAGAAAAGCACGACAAAAAATTGCAGCACCATCATCGCTCCGAAAAACACAAAAGGATACGCGCCCGAGGATTTTGCAAGCTGCGGGAATGTAAATGCAATGATGGCGTTCATGATCCAGTGCGAGGAGCTTCCCACGCTTTGTCCCTTTGCGCGCACACGGTTGGGAAACACTTCGCTGATGTACACCCAGATCACCGCACCTTGCGAAATCGCGAAGAAAGCAATGTAGGCGACGAGAAACACGAGAAGATAACTCTGGTGGCTATTCGTAAAGAACACCCAGGAAACACCGAAAAGGCACGCGGCCGTTCCGACGGAACCAATGAGCAGAAGAGTCTTTCGCCCCAGCTTGTCGATCACGGACATGCCCAGCAGCGTCGCCGCGAGATTCATCCCGCCAACAGCTACCGCCTGCAAATCGCCGGACATTTTGCTGTAACCCGCGGCGGCAAAAATGTCATTCAGGTAGTAAAGAATGGCGTTGATGCCCGAAAGCTGGTTGAACATGCCGATGGTAATCGCAAGAAAAAGAGGGAAGCGGTATTTCCAGGAAAAAAGCCGTTCAGAAGTTTGCAAGCGCTCGAGATGAATCGAGTCGATGATCTCGTGGAGTTCGCCTTCGGGGTTTTCCGCGCCCATCATCTGCAGAACGGCGCGCGCTTCGTCCACGCGTTTCTGCGTAACCAGCCAGCGCGAACTTGGCGGGATGCCAAAGAGCAATACGAGAAAAAGCACGGCCGGAATGGCCGCAATACCGAGCTGCCAGCGCCATTCCGCGGAGCCGAGTCCCATTCGTCCGATGACGTAATTGGACAAATATGCGAGCAGAATGCCGATCACAATATTGATCTGGAAAGTGCCGACGAGCCTTCCGCGCATTTTTGCAGGAGCTAGTTCCGCAATGTAGACTGGCCCAAGCACGGAAGATCCGCCGATACCAAGTCCGCCGATGAGCCGAGCGACAAGGAGCGCGTGCCAGTTCCACGCAAACGCGCAGCCCAACGCCGAAATCACATAAAAAACGGCCAGTACACGCAACGTCTCGCGCCCGCCCCACTTTTGGCCGGGAATCCCGGCGGTCATTGCGCCGATAATGGTCCCCACCAGCGCCATCGCCACCGTGATGCCTAGGGCTTTAGGCGACAATCCATAAGCGATGGTCAGGGCGTGCGTCGTGCCGGAGATCACGGCGGTATCGAACCCAAACAACAATCCGCCGAGCGCGCCGACGGCCGTTGCTTTGGCGAGATTTGCGTTCATAGCCGCTGGCTCGCCAAAGAAAATGTCATTCGCGTTTTCCTCAAGTATCCTCCGCTACGGCTGCACGTAGAACACGCCCATCGTCCGATAAAAATTCCAGACGTCCACTTTTGAGGACATTTCGAAAGGAGAATGCATCGATAGCAGCGGAACGCCAAAATCAATCACCTCCATGTCTTCGCGAGACATGAATCCGCCGATGGTGCCACCACCGCCGACATCCACCTTATATGTGTGGGTCTGCCACGGAATACCGTTACGGTCCAAGAGGCCCCGTATCTTGGCCGTGAATTCGGATGGGGGATCAAACCCTTCTCCGTAAAGCTTAATGGTCACGCCGTAGCCGAGCCGCGCCGCGTTTGTAGCCTCCGAGGTGCCCGGAAAAATGGGATTCAAGCTGTCATTGGCGTCGGCTGAAATCACCAGGGAGTTATGCAAGGCGCGCCGCAAGTCCAGATCGTTATACGCCGAACCGCGCTGCGCGCCGATCATCCGCGCAATCGTCGAGTTCAAAAATTGCGAGCCTGCTCCTGTGTTATTCACCGAGCCGACCTCTTCAAAATTGGAAAGGTACGCGAGCGCCGTGAATTTCGGCGTGCCTTGGAGATCGATGATGGCGCGCGCAGCGCAATAGGAGGAAACGCGGTCGTCTTGTCCATACGCGCCGATCAATCCGCGGTCAAAGCCAACATCTGAAGGATGCGATGCGGGGACCAAAGCAAGCTCCGCGCTCACAAGGTCTTCCTCTTTGATTTTGTAGGTCGACGTCAAAAGTTGCGTGACTTCCACCGCGACCGATTCTTTCTCTCCGGGAATGCTGCCGATAACGGGATCCAGCTCTTCGCCCTGCAGCACGTTGGTGTACGTGCGCGTTCGCAAATCCGCATCCGAGTGGGGCGCGGCGTCAGGAATGACAAAAACAGGTTCGCCGGGATTCAGGCCGATGGATACATCGATGGTTCGTCCATCGCTTGTGTCGATGCGGCCGACCAGCGCGAGCGGAAGGTTCGACCACTGATATTTTTTTATTCCGCCATAGTATTTCGTTTTGAAAAGCGCAAAGCCCCCGGCGGGATAAATCGGGCGTCCCTTCAATTCGATATGCGGGCTGTCCTGATGCGTGCCGACGACACGCGAACCATCCACGATAGGATCGGTGCCAATCACGGCGAGAATGAGGCTACGATCGCGATTCGGAATAATCAGCCGCGCGCCAGGTTTCACTTGATCGGGTTTGCTGAATTCCGCGAAGCCGGCAGCGCGCGCGCGGCGAATTACTTCGCGCGTCGAACCGAGCGCCGATCTAGCTATGTTCAGATAGTTCTTGTAATCCTCGGAAAATTCCTGAACTTGCTTGCGATCTACGGGCGTGAGCAGAAGCCACGAAGATTTTTTCTTTCCCCAAGCGTCGCCCTCATCCTGGGCTGAAAGCCTTGGGGAAAAGCTCGCGCTGAAACCGATCACAATCATCGCCAGAAAAAACCGTCGTTGCGAAATCTTCATCCTTCCTTCTCCTCGTCCCTCGCAGTCGCTTGGAGGGGCTTCGAATCTGCCAGCACGCAGGGAAGGAGGATGGTACCTCAAAACCGGCGGTGGAGTGCCACCGGGCAGATTTGGGAACTTGTCGGCGTTTCTGTATGATTTTATCCCGTGAACATTTTCGTGAGCGATGCTGAGGCGCGAGTCCTGGGCTGTTTGGTGGAGAAAGAAATCACCACGCCGGAATACTATCCGCTTTCGCTGAACGCCTTGGTTCATGCCTGCAACCAGAAATCCAATCGCGAGCCGCTCATGAATCTTGAGGAAGACACCGTGCGGCAGGCCTTGCGCATCTTGAGCGAACAGGCGCTCACTAGGTCGGCAAGCGGGGACAGCCGCGTAGCGAAATACGAACATCGTCTCGCGGATACTTTCAATTTCACTCGGCCGGAGACAGCAATTCTGTGCGAGCTGTTGTTGCGGGGCCCGCAGACGCCTGGAGAATTGCGCAGCCGGGCCGAACGCATGCATCCTTTTGAAGATTTGAGCGTGGTGCAGTCAACTTTAAAGCATTTGATGGAGCGCAATCCGCCGCTCGTAAAGTTGCTGCCGCGTCAGCCAGGCAACAAAGAAGCCCGCTATGCGCATCTATTATCTGGTGACGTGGAAGTGCGCGAAGAGCCTCCCTTGAAGGCTATGTCGGTATCCAGCGGCTCCGCGGAGAACGCACGCATGACAGAGCTGGAAACCGAAGTATCGACTTTGCGGAAAGAAATTGCGGATTTGAAGAGCCAGTTCGCGGAGTTTCGGAAGCAGTTTGAGTGAGAAGGGTGGTATCGGACGATAGCGGTGCTAGCGTCAGGGCCCACGACCACCCCGGCGGAACCGCCGAACAACCCAGAGTGGTAGCAGTTATTTTTTTGCGGGAAGGGTTGACACGAGCCCGTCTGAGTTCATAACATGAGGCTTCGCGCTTGATGAATTGAATCTGCTTGGGGCGATTCGAAACGTTGTGCATCTCGCTGCAAGAAATAAAAATACATGATCACTGTTAAAGAGCTTACGAAGAGGTACGCGCGCAACACGGCTGTCGACCACATCTCCTTTGAGATCCAGAAAGGCCAGATTGTCGGCTTTTTGGGGCCCAATGGAGCGGGCAAAACCACCACGATGCGTATGCTTACGTGTTTTATGCCGCCCACGGCCGGCACCGCTACCGTGGCCGGATTCGACGTGCTCGAAGAGCCGATGGAAGTGAAGAAGCGCATCGGCTATCTGCCGGAAACGCCGCCGTTGTATCCGGAAATGCGTACCGGCGAATATCTCGAGTTTGTCGGCAGATTAAAGGGCTTGTCGAAGTCCGAGCTGGGCAAGCGAGTCGATTACGTTTGCGAGCGCTGCTCGGTTGCCGACGTGCGAGACAAGTTGATTAGCAAGCTCTCCAAGGGCTACCGGCAACGCGTCGGACTGGCGCAGGCCATCATCCATAATCCGGACGTTCTTATTTTAGACGAGCCAACAGCGGGCCTAGATCCCAAGCAAATCAATGAGACGCGCGATTTGATCAAGAGCCTCGCAGGCGATCACACCATCATTTTGAGTACCCACATCCTGCCGGAAGTGGAACAGACGTGCGAGCAGGTGATCATCATCGCCAAAGGCAAGGTGATCGCCACAGACTCCGTCAGCAATTTGCAGAACCGGGCCCGAGGCGTGGAATCAGTGCTGCTGGAGGTCGCCGGGCGGAATGGAGAGGTCGATCCTGCTGCAGTGCAGGCACGGCTCGAGAAAATTACCGGCGTCAGCAAGGTGCACTTCAAGGAGAAACGCCAGACGCGCAATATTTTCGAGATCGAGAGCGTGAAGGACAAGTTGGTGCGAGGCGATCTGGCGCGCGCGGTGGTGGAAGCGGGTTGGGACTTGAATGAATTGAGATCCTCGGCGATGAGTCTTGAGGAGGTTTTCTTGCAGCTCACCGGCGATCATGCAGCCGTTCCGGCGGAGGATGCGGCGGCGAAGGGGGCGAGCAAGTGAGAAACATTTGGACCATCTGGCGCAAGGAAATGCGTAGTTATTTCGTATCGCCCGTAGCCTATCTTCTGCTCCTGATGTTCGCGCTTCTGTTTGGCTTTTTTTTCTGGAACGCCGTGGGTGAGTTTTCCTACTACAGCATGCAGTCGATGATGCAAGGCGAGTCGTTCCCGATGAACATCAATGAGCAAATCATTCGGCCGCTGCTCGGGAATATTACGATTCTGGGGCTGTTTTTTGTGCCGCTGATCACTATGCGGCTGTTTGCGGAAGAAAAGCGCACTGGCACGATCGAGCTGCTCACGACGTCTCCCATCCGGGATGGAGAAGTGATTCTCGGAAAGTGGCTGGCGGCTCTGACGCTCTATGTTTGCATCTTGCTGGTCACCGGGCTGAACTTTATTTTTCTCTTCAAATACGGAAATCCGGATTGGAAACCGCTGGCGATTAATTATCTTGGATTGCTGCTGCAGGCGGCTGCCTTGCTTGCAATTGGAACATTTATCTCCACGTTGACGAAGAATCAGATTATTGCCGGTGCCGCCACGTTCGGCGTATGCCTGCTGATTTTCGTGCTCGGCTGGGTGACAGGGTTCAACAGCGCAACATGGGCGCAAGTCTGCTCGTACATTTCAGTGAACACGCACATGGAATCGTTTGGTCGCGGTGTGCTGGATCTGAAGGACGCCGTCTACTATGTCACGCTGACTATCTTGGGACTTTTTCTTACGGCACGTTCGATCGAATCTCTGCGCTGGAGGTCGTAAGTGAATACGGAATTGTTGAAGGCTAGACAGACGAAGTATGTGGCCTATGCCACGCTGTACATTCTTGTGACGGTCGCCGTGCTAACGGTGGCGAACATGCTCGCCAACCGCTACAACAAAACCTACGATACAACTTCCAACAAGAAATACACCCTTTCGGAACAGACCGCAAAAATCGTCAAAGGCTTGAAAGAACCCGCAACGATTTATTACTTCGATCGGCCGTCAGGATTCAAGGCGGCGAAGGATACATTAGATCAGTACGCCAATCTCTCTCCCAAAGTCCATGTCCAGTATGTAGACGCCGAAAAGGACAATTTGCTTGCTCGCCAGGCCGGTGCGAAGAGCATAGGAACTGCTATCGTGCAAATCGGGGCGCGTAAGGAAGAGGCGAAAGGTCTTACCGAGGAAGGCATCACTGGGGCGTTCATTCGCGATTTGAAGAATACGACGCGCACAGTTTGTTTTGTGACGGGAAGCGGCGAACACCAGATTGAGGATACGGCAGGCAACGGCTTTTCGCGGTTGAAAGATCTCCTGGGCAGAGATGAATATCAGGCTAAATCGATCAATCTTCTGGAGAAGGCTGAAGTTCCGGCGGACTGCACGGTGGTAGTCGTAGGCGGGCCGAAGACCGACTATGTGCAGCCGCAGATTGATGCGCTGAAGAAATATGTCGAGGACGGCGGACGCGCGCTGTTTCTCTTGAACCCGGCGCTGAATTTGGGCAAGGAGCAAATTACGGACAACGAGCCTTTGACAAGCTTGCTTTCGAGTTGGGGAGTAACCCCGTCCAAAGATTTGGTCCTGGACATGAACCCCATCAGCCGCGTCTTGGGAACAGGGCCGGAAGTGGCGCTGGTCATGCACTACGACTCGCACGCGATCGTCAACGACATGAAAGGAACGGCAACAGGATTCCCCATTTCGAGGTCGCTCGAAACGAAGAACGCAGACAAGACGACGGTCGATAAATTGTTCGAATCTTCGGAGAGCAGTGTTGCCACGACGAAACTGAATTCGCCAAGCATCGATCCCAATGATCCGAAGAACAAGCGGGGGCCTCTGACGCTGGCTGCCGCAGGAGTCTACACCACCGGAAGAGATAACTCGCAAGGCCGCTTTGTCGTGGTCGGAAGTTCCGAGTGGGCTGCTAATGCGTTTCTGGGGTTCCAAGGGAATCGCGACCTCGCTATGAACACCGTGAATTGGCTGTCTTCGGACGAGGATTTGATCTCCATTCGCCCCAAAGAGCGCGAAGATCGCCGCATCACCATGACGAACGGACAGATTCGGTGGGTCGGGATTACGAGTGTGCTCTTGCTTCCGCTTGCCGTGATTGTGACGGGAGTTTCGGTTTGGTGGCGAAGAAGGTAATTTTCGCCTCGTGGGACTGCGTATTTCACATTTAGATTTATCAGGAATATTCCTATGAAGGGTCATGGACTGCTGTTTGCCGCGGTGTTGCTGGCTGCACTGAGTGGAGTTCTGTACTGGTCCAATCGCCACAAGGCCGCGGAAAGCGACGTGAAGATTTCTGCCGACGCTCCTCCGAAGATTCTCGACCTCAAGCAAGCTAATATCTCCAAAATTGACATAAAGAAAAAGGGAAGCGATCCGGTCGAACTCGCGAAAGACGGTTCGGGAGCCTGGCAAATCGTTTCACCAAAGCAGTACCGCGCCGATCAGAATACCGTTTCCAGCTTCGCTACCGCACTGGCTTCGCTAGCCTCAGAGCGGCTCTTGGACGCGAATGTCAGTAATCCTGCGCAGTATGGGCTTGCGGATGCCGGCTACGAGGTCGATGTAATCGAGAAGGACGGCGCAGCCCACAAATTGTTGATCGGGGACGAAGCTCCTGCGGGAAGCAGTTCCTATGCGGCGCTCGGTGGCGACCCGCGCGTGTTCATGCTCGGAAGCTACAACAAGACCAGCCTGGTAAAGTCGCTTAACGATCTACGTGATAAGCGGTTGCTGGTGTTCGAGCAAGACAAACTCAGTCGCGTGGAACTGACCGCGAAAAAACAGGACATCGAATTTGGACGTAACAAGGAGCAATGGCAAATTGTGAAGCCGAAGCCGTTTCGCGCCGATGATTCCAAAGTGGAAGAGCTAATTCGCAAATTGGCCGACGCGAAGATGGATTTGAGCGCGACAGACGAGGACCAAAAGAAGGCAGCGGCAGCCTTTAGTTCGGGAACAGCACTCGCGACAGCTAAAGTGACAGATGCCTCCGGGACGGAAGAGTTGCAAGTCCGCAAGAATAAAGAAGACTACTACGCGAAATCGAGCGCGGTTGAGGGCGACTACAAAGTCGGGAACGATTTGGGAACTGCCTTGGACAAGACAGTTGACGATTTTCGCAACAAGAAACTATTTGATATGGGATTCAACGATCCCGAAAAGATCGAATTGCACGAAGGAGCCAAAGCATATTATTTGACAAAAGGCGGCTCGGATTGGTTCTCGGCCGATGGAAAGAAAGTGGATGCTATCGGCGCTGAGTCGCTTGTCGAGAAAGTGCGCGACTTCGCAGCGAGCAAGTTTGTGGATTCGGGATTCGGCACGGCCGAACTCGAAGTGACGGCGACATCGAACGGCGGGAAGACCGTCGAGAAGGTCTTGATTGCCAAAGACGGCGACCATTATGTTGCCAAGCGCGATGGCGAACCGGCGTTGTATCAGTTGGATCCGGTTGTCGTGACAGGTCTGGAGAAAGCCGCCGAAGATATGAAGCCCGCGGTTGAGCCGAAACCGGAAGCAGCACCGAAAAAGAAGTAGACGATTGGCTAATGCTTCCGCTCGTAGCACTGAGATATCGATTTCGAGCGGCTACCTTCAGGTTTTCATTCCCGCTTAGGAAGACAAGCGAGACTACCGATACATGGCGCGACCGAGCGCCAGCTTTTCATCTGGAGTCATAGGACGAACGGCGCCTTTGGGTAAGTCTCCCAGTGGGAGCGGACCAATTGCCACGCGGATTAGTCGTAAAACTTCAATACCCATGGTCTCAAACATGCGCCGGATATGCCGGTTCTTGCCCTCGTCGAGAATAATCTCCAGCCAGGAATTGCGCTCCCCTTGACGTAGCAGCGAAGCGCTCTTCACGCGAAGCGTGTCTCCTTCGCTCGCGCGAACCCCACTCTTTAGAGTTTCGAGCAGCGGTGCATCCACGATTTTCCCAATTTGCACGTGGTACGTTTTGTCGAGATGCGTTTCGGGCGCGGTGACGCGAGCAGCCCACTCCGAGTCGTTTGTGAGCAATAGCAATCCTTCACTTGCCTTATCTAGCCGGCCGGCTGGCGCGACCCATGGCAGGTCTGCATCGAGAAGCGAGTAGATGGTGTCGCGGCCCTTTTCATCTGAGGCGCTAGTGACAATCCCGCGCGGCTTGTTCAGCACCAGATAGATTTTGGCGGCGGCCTTGAGTTGGTGTCCGTCGATCTCGATGCGATCTTTGCCAAGTCTAACCGGCGTCTCCGGGTCGCGTCGCACCGCGCCATCGATGCTCACTTTCCCGGCGCGAATGAGCTGAGCGGCTTGCGCACGGGAACAGAAACCCAGTTTGGAAAGCGCACGCGCTAGCCCAGGCATTTTGGTCGCGAGTCAAACCTCGCAATATCCTCGTCTGGCGATTTGAGCATCGCTATGCAAATATGATGTTCACGAGCTTGCCATGGCTGCAGATGAAGAAATCGACTGGTCACAATGTTCCTTTGTGGAAATTATCCCGCAGATCCAAAGCGGTGCTCCGGTTCTAAGCGGCACTCGGATGCCCGTCAATGCGATTGTCGACAACTTCGATGACGGTCTCAGTGTAGCGGAAATCGTGGAACAGTTCGGAGTATCCGAGGAAGATGTCGCGGCTGTTCTGGAATACGCGAAGACTCACCGCATTTCCAACCGGGGATGATTCTTTAGGAGTGTTTATCACCAACCTGAGGCGCTGGCAGATCGTGTTTTACCGCGCCGTATCGGGAGGCGAGCCAGGCGCGGACTTCGTCGGGATTGTAGTTGAATGGGCCCATTCCGCCGCGATAGGCGATGCGGCCGGATTCGTCGATGACGTAGAGCCGTTCGGGCCAAGCAGAGTAGGCGTCATTGGCCGCGTTGTCGATGTCGTCGATGCCGAATGCGATGGGATAGTGGAAGCGTTTGGTGAAGTCGTTGGCGATGGCTACGCGTTGAGCAAGTGTTTTGGGCTGGGCGTAGCAAACGTCGTCTTTCACGTTGGACTTCATTTGCCACTCGTCGGTGGGATGGGCTTCGCGCACGTAGACTGTCAGGAAGTCGGCGTGGTCTTTGTAGTCGTTGTAAATCTGCACCACGTCACCGACGTGGCGGCGGAAGGGCGGTCAAGTGAAGCTGCCGAAGATGATGACGAGAGGGCGGCCGCCGCTGCGTTCGCGTATGTGGAAGTGGTCGGAACCGTCGAGAGCGAGAAGGCGCGCGTCGGGGGCGTCGTCGCCGACTTTGAGCGTGCCGCGGTGCATGTGGGGCAGGGCATAGCGGAGCATGCCGTAAGCGTCTTTGGGGCTGCCGGCCATTTTGCATAGCAGGAGAAATCCGGCGAGCAGCAGCACCAGGAAAACGGCAATTGCCCACTTCCAAAAGAGAGTCATAGTTGGTCGTTCCGGCCGTTCAACCGTACGCGGACGCAGGAATTGGCGTGCATGACAGGCTTTCTCGACGCATCCATGTGATGCTCGCCGGGCATGGTGGCGAAATGTAACACCCTGGTCTCGACGGATGAATAGTATTTTTGCATTAGCGAGCACCTTTTGCTTTCATTTCCGGACATCCTTGGCTAGAAGATGCTCGCGCTCGGCTTTATACCGAGCCAGAGAGCGCTCGATAACCGTGAGCGCTGCGTACGCGGGGCGGATTTCCTCGACCTCCACCTTTTTGCCTTCCAGTAGTTTGTAATCCTGAAAGAAACGGCGGAGAACCAGCAGCCGATGCGGAGGGAGGTCGCGAGCCTCGATGTAGCTGCTGAATTCGGGGTCGCCGGTGGCAACGGCGATGATTTTGTCGTCGCTGGCTCCGGAGTCGATCATGGACATCAGGCCGATGGCGCGGGCTTTGATGAGGGCGAGCGGCTGAACGGGCTCCTGGCAGAGAACCAGCACGTCGAGCGGATCGTTGTCCTCGGCGTAGGTCTGGGGAATGAAGCCGTAGTTCGCGGGATAAAAAACGGCGGAGTGGATAATGCGATCGACCTTTAGCAAGCCGCTGGGCTTGTCCAGTTCGTACTTCACATTGGAGCCGAGCGGGATTTCGATCACTGCTTGAAAATCGCGCGGAAGTTCGTCTCCTGGTGAAACATCATGCCAGGCGTGGAGCATCAGGGCACATCCTTCAATTCGGGCGTTATGGATTGCTAGATTCCATTATCGCTGGAAAGTGTCTGTGGGCCAAAAGGGTAAACGGCGGCCAATGTCCTAACTACGTGCAATTTATTGGAAAAAGTCGGTTAGGCGACGCGAGAATTGTCTTGCGAAGTTTGTGTTTTGAACGACTGGATGAATATCCAAAAAAGTTCAAGGACCATTGGCCACACGATCAGCATCGTAACCAGCCAGCCCGATCTCGACCAGACGGTTCCCACTGCCGCGCTGTACACAACCAGACAGAGGGCGGCGTTGGCAAGATAAGCGGCGTTCAGAGCGGCAAGGCACGCTCGAGTTGGAAACATATCGCGGCGGCGCAGGAAAAGTAATATCGCGCTGGTGACTACGATGCCGAATCCCAGGCCCAGGACCGCAAGGCGTTGCCATTCGCTGGTACCGGCAAGGTGCAGCAGGAAGGGCAACTCCACCAAGATCGTCGCGCAAGCCGAAAGACCCGCAGCGATGCAGATTACGCGTCGTCCCGTTGAAGTGGAAAGCCGCTCTGAAAAGAGGGAACGCAGGCGAAGCCATATCATCGGAAAAGCCAGAAAGAATGGCGCACCGACAAGTGCATGCCACCAGTTACCCTGATTGTCTAGAACCCTTAGTGTCACGGCGTCCCAAGGTGAGGTGTCCAATGCAAAAGGAAGAAACACAACAGCCCCAGCTAACAGACAGACCACCAACGCAAAGGCGTTCATCCATGCTGGAGCCTGACCTTCTTTCGACGAGACCGCCATGCAGTCTCTCCCCGGTGCCGCGTGGCCAAACTTCCTAGATCAGTTGGCGCGAGCAATTGTCATAGTTACGACGAAACACGGGCACGAAAAGTCTCAAAATGACTGCCAGATGTTCACCATTACTTGAGGCGTGCGAATCGACGGTTAGGTTTGAGGCTACGCTGAGGGCAATTCGCGGCGTCTGGTCCAGAAGTAGATGGCGAAGGCGATGGCGACTACGGGAAGGACGCAGCCGAATTCATCGATGAACCACTTCGTTTTCCCAGTCTCGCGCGTTATGGGAGTGAAAATGCCTTGGATATAGAGATTGTGGCTGGCATGGAGGATCGCGCCGGTCCAAAGGCTGCCTGATTTGAGGCGCATCCAGGGAAAAACAAAACTCATGGAAATAACCAGCACAGTGAAGCAGGTGAGGCCATACCACATGGGAGTGCCGGCGTTGTAGTCGGCGAAAATCAGAATGGGATAGTGCCAGAGCGACCACACGATGCCGCTGATGAGCGACGTCGCGGTGAAGGAAGTCGTCTTTGAAAGTTCTGGGACCAGAAAACCGCGCCAGCCGATTTCTTCGCCGAGTGCGCTGGAAACGCTGCGAACCATACCGAATGTGCCGATCAGCGCAATTCCCAGGACAATGGAAATCCACGGAGGTCCGCCCAAGTGCATCGACTTCGTAAGCGAATCGAAATACTCCGGATTGCCGAACGCGCCGAGTGAAAAATCCAGATAATGGCGTAGGCGATGGAGGCATACAGAATTGGAATATACCAACTGCGGAGCTGATATTTGGTTTCGGCCCATTTCCAGCCTAGCTCCGAGATGCTGCGGCCATTCAGGCGCAGCGTCAGCATCCCCGCTAGCGCCGGACACCACATGAGACCGAAGACATACATGCCGCGGCCGTATCCGAGACTCCCGGAATGAATAATGAGGAAATAGAAAAACGAACTGAACGCAAAAACAATGACGAGATAGGTGAGTACCTGAATGCGAGAACGCGCGGGTTGGGCCATGAGCGCCTCCGGTTTGAGGCTGGACCATACAACGGGAGGAGTCTCGATACAAGTGCGGTACGGGGCTAGGCTCTTGCTTTCTCAATCATGTCGTCCCAGATGCCTTTCGATTTCAGTATGAGCTCGACGGCTTCGCGGATGGCTCCTTTTCCGGCAACGGCCCTTGTGACGTAGTGCGCCGCGAGTTTCACTTCGAGGACGGCGTCGCCGACAGCGACAGCAAGGCCGACGCGGCGCATGACGGGCAAGTCTGGGAGATCGTCGCCGACGTATGCAACTGCGGACTCAGGAACGCCCGTTTTTTTTAGGATTTCCTCCAACGCGGGAATTTTCGTCGGCTGCTTTTGGTAGATGAATTCCATTTTCATTTCGTTGGCGCGGCGGACGAGGGCGGGGCTTTCCCGTCCCGTGATGACTCCTGTGCGGATGCCTGCGGTGTGCGCGAGCGTCAGGCCCTGGCCGTCGTGAGCATCGAAGTTTTTGATTTCGAGGGCGGAGCCATCCGGCTGGGAAAGTAAAATGACGGAACCATCTGTCATCGTGCCGTCCACGTCCATTAGGAGGACTTGGATTTGCTTTGCACGTTTCGCAAGGCTTGCGGGGATTTTGATCATGCCTTTTGCCAAGGTTTGCTCCTGTTAGAGAGATGGAAAATCGCGGACCGAGATATCCGTTCCTGCCTAAGTCGAACAAGGGAGCGGAACTAAAGATCCGCAACTACATAAGCTCTAGTGTCCAGAGATCGTGGAGATGAACGACGCCGAGGACTTTATTTCCTTCGTCGACTACAACCACACTCGTGATTTTGCGTTTTTCCATTTGATTCAGCGCTTCACTCGCAAGAACGTGGGGGCCGATCGTTTGCGGGTTGCGCGTCATCGCGGCGCCTGCCAACATTTCGAGCGTTGCGCCGCGGTGTTTTTCCATCAAGCGGCGAAGGTCGCCGTCGGTGACGATGCCTGCCAGACGGCCGTCTGATTCGAGGACCGTGGTCATGCCGAGACCCTTGCTGCTCATTTCGTGGATGACGTCATGCATCGGAGCGTGCAGCGCAACGCGGGGCAGGGCGTTGCCTGCATGCATGGTGTGCTCGACGCGCAGAAGTTTTGTGCCGAGACGCCCGGCGGGGTGAAGGTCGGCGAAATCCTGAGGTTGGAAGCCGCGTCGTTCGAGTAACGACACGGCCAACGCGTCACCGACAGCCATAGCGACTGTGGTGCTTGCGGTTGGAGCGAGGTTTAGCGAGCAGGCTTCTTCGCGGACGCTGACGTCGAGGGTAACGTCGCTCGCTTTTGCGAGAGTCGATTGAGTCTTTCCGGTCAGCGTGACGATCGGGGCTTCGAGGCGCTTTAAGGCTTCGAGGAGGTGGATGATTTCTTCTGTTTCGCCACCGTAGGAAACGGCCAGTACGGAGTCGCCGCGAGCGAGCATGCCTAGATCGCCGTGGAGGGCGTCGGCGGGATGGAGGAAGAACGATGGGGTGCCGGTACTGGAGAGGGTAGCGGAGATTTTGCGGCCGACGAGGCCGGATTTACCCATGCCTGTGACGACGACGCGGCCTTTGCAGGCGAAGAGGATGTCTACGGCTTTCTCGAAGGAGGCATCGAGGCGCGCGAAGACGTCTTGGATGGCTTGGGCTTCGATTTTGAGGACGCGGCGGGCGGTGTCAAGACTCAAGAGACACCCCCGCGTATTCTCTAAGCATTGCATCTAAAGAACTTACCATTCCTCTAAGTCCTTTATTTGCAACGGCTGCGGCAAAGGGCGTAAGTGTTGTTTCTAAAGGGGTTAAGCTAGCTGTGGGGGTGAGCTTGTGGCGCGGGTCGCCCAGGAGATCTTCCAGCGGAGGACGGATTCTCCCGCGCGAAATTCGTAAGATGGGCACGGCATGCCTTGCCCCTACGAGCAAAGGCAAGGCGGAGCTGCGCGGAGCTGAGGTCATTGGACGCTCCAACGGCGGACGACCGTGGAGAGTTCTTTCAGGCGCTTGAGCAGGGCGGGGAGTTGCGAGAGCGGGAGGGCATTGGCGCCGTCGGAGAGGGCTTCGGCGGGGTTGTCGTGAGTTTCGAGGAAGATGCCGTCGACGCCTGCGGCGACGCCAGCGCGGGCTAGCGGCTCGATGAATTCTGGTTGGCCCCCGCTGGCGTGGCCCTGGCCGCCGGGGAGTTGGATGGAGTGCGTGACGTCGAAGACTACCGGATAGCCGAACTTCTGAAGTGTCGGAAAAGATCGCATATCGACGACGAGATTCTGGTAGCCGAAGGATGCGCCGCGTTCCGTAATGATGATATCAGTGTTGCCGGTGCTGGCGATTTTTTCGACGACGTTGGCCATGTCCCAGGGCGAAAGAAATTGCGCTTTCTTGACGTTAACGACGCGGCCTGTTTTGCCCGCCGCGAGCAAAAGATCGGTTTGCCGCGCGAGGAAGGCCGGGATTTGCAGCACGTCGCAAACTTCGGCGGCCAGTTGCGCGTGGGAAGGTTCGTGAATGTCCGTCAGGATAGGGAGCTTCAAGTCGGCTTTGATTTTGGCCAGAATGCGCAGACCTTCGGTGAGGCCTGGTCCTCGGAAGGCTTTCACAGACGAGCGGTTGGCCTTGTCGTAGGAGGCTTTGAAAATGTAGGGGACGCCGCAATCAGAGGCTATCTTGGCAACTTTTTCCGCCATTTTGCGGGCGTGGGCTTCGTTTTCAATGACGCAAGGACCGGCAATAAGAAACAGCGGGTTGCCGAGTCCGAGGCGGAGCGAGCCGAGAGCTATGTCGCGAGCAGGGTCCATGGAAGTTAACGAAGATAGCATACACGCGGGACTGATTTGGAGAATTGCTCGATTGCCGGAGTAGGCCAGTTTCCGGTAACGCGACAAATTAGGTCCTATCGCGGCATTAATGAAAAATTACTTGACTGCCTACATTCTTTTTTCTATCTTCCACCCACTTTGTCGCGGCCTACCCGCACCGCCGACCGCTAAGAAGAGAAAACCAAAGGAGGCTTACCAATGTTGACGAACCCCTATGCCCTTGCCCCATTTTTGGCAGAGGCCCACCGGAAAGGAGTGTTCGTCCTTTGTCTGGCCCTATGCATGTTGGGGCTGGGCTCTACTGCGAGCGCACAGAAGCCCCAGATCGTTTCGTTTGATGCCCCCGGCGCGGACACGACGCCAGGGGATTACAACGGAACCTACCCAAGCGACATCAACGCTTTGGGATTTATCGCGGGGTCCTATCAAAGCGCTGACACCGTGTTCCACGGGTTCCTACGAAGCCCTGAGGGCGAGTTCATCACGTTCCAGGCTCCCGGCGCGGATACGACCCCGGGTTCCTACAATGGAACCTATCCTAGTAGCATCAACGACCTGGGGGCGATCACGGGATACTACTGGGACGCGAACGGCTTTAGCCACGGGTTTCTGCGGAGTCCCGATGGAAATTTTACGACCTTCGACGTTCCAGGCGTGGGCGGCTACGGCACCACTCCAAAGGCGCTTAATCTTGAGGGAGCCGTCGTAGGTATCTACACCGACTCGAACTATTCGTTCCACGCTTTCCTGCGCAGTCCCGACGGGAAGTTTACGACGTGGATTGGTCCAGACGCGTGCACAGGCAACGGTTCGGAAGGGTGTTTTGGATCGGGAGCTTCCAACATAAATGCATTTGGAACAATTGCGGGAGGCTTCGAGGACAACAGCGGTAACTTTGTTCACCACGGCTTGGTGCGCAATGCCGAGGGCAAATTGAAAGCGTTTGACGTTCCCGGCGCGGGCACAGGCAGCTACCAAGGCACAGGTTGTCCCGGTTGTGACGTAGGCCTCAATCAGTTGGGGGCAATCGCGGGGATCTACAGTGACGTGAACAGTGTGAATCACGGCTTCCTGCGGAGTCCCGACGGAAAGTTTACGACTTTCGATGCTCCCGGCGCAGGCACCGGCAGCTACCAAGGAACGGGCTGTCCCTCCGATTGTCCCGTAAGCATTAACGATTGGGGGGCTATCACGGGAAACTACATAGACGCGAATAATGCGTTGCATGGCTATCTACGCAGTGCCCAGGGCAAGATTGTGACAGTGGATCCTGTCGGGTCAACCGATACTTTTTCAGACGGCATCAACGACTTGGGGTCGATTACGGGCTATTATCTTGACGCCAACGGCGTGTACCACGGCTTCTTAACGATTCCGTCTCGATAGGCCGGCTGTGGGTTGGCAGTTGCCAACGACGGTCCTGGCACGGGAGGAAGTCGACGTCAAACAAAAGCGCATTTTCGACATTAACTACAATTACGGCAATTACGTTGTGGGTTACCGTGCCGAGTCTAATCCTGTTTTTGTGCGCTGGTTTGGCCAGAGCACAAATCAGCTCCGCTAACTACACCTTCGTGGTGGCTTCGGGGTTTCTTTGTGATCCAGGCGACTCTGGTAGCTGCCCGGCTGTTGCAAAGTCAGCAAATGGCGACAGCTACGAAATCAGCGGAGCGGGGACTTTCGACCCGCAGAACAAGTCGGTAAAGGCAGCCGGAACATTCAATCACAAGTCGACGAATGGAAATGTCCTCGAGACGGGTGTGTGGACCGCGAGTGCTTTGATTTCCTTTGACTCCTACGGCATTGCACCAGCCGCGTTGATGAAGAGGGGACCGGCGCTCGGCGGTCCACAAATTGGCTATAAACGTCTGCCTATGCGCTCAGGCCCCTTGCCAACTGGCGGACTTGGAATATTCCGTATCCTCCTTGTGCCGGTGTCGGGAACAACAAAAACAGCAGTGCTGCAAGTGAACTGCGCACTGGGAGATGTGCCCCGCGAACGTTCTGTGGAAGGGATTCGCATTAGGTTAGAAAGAAACAATTTTGAATATTCGGAAGAGGCGAGCGGACGAGTGATATTCCTTGCACTGAGGCCCGAGGTCAGCAAGCTACAGGGCTCTGGCTTTCGCCCAGCTGAGACTTTTCCTCACTGAATACGCCAGCCTTCCTTGGACACACCAACATGCCGGTTTATCCCGGCGCACCCTGATTAACGCTGCGGAAACCGGACAATTGGACTCGCCTTCGAGAACGCCAGGGCAGATGTCCGGGCCCACTTCGTTGATTCGTGGTTCGCTTGCGGGAATGACGGAAGGGGGCGAGACAGTCGCGGAATGCGGAGGGTGCTTTAAAAGGGGCGCAGCCGTTCGAAGCTCCCTTTGTTCCTCTGCGCAAGCAGCGTAAACGTGCTGCGCCGCTACAAAGGCTTTGACTAGGCGTTGGCGTGTGGCGCAACGCCGAGGGCCTGAGGGCGCTGGGGACCCGTTGCGGGGCGCGACAGAATTTTTTTGTGCTCGAGAGCGGCGCCGATGAAGGCGGCGAAGAGCGGATGCGGCTCGAGCGGTTTAGACTTGAATTCCGGATGGAATTGGCAGCCGAGGAACCACGGGTGCTCTGGGGCTTCGATGATCTCGACGTAGTTTTCGTCGGGAGTGCGGCCGGTGATGCGGAGGCCGGCGTTCGTCAGAATTTTCTCGTAGTCGCGATTGAATTCGTAGCGGTGGCGGTGGCGTTCGCTGATTTCGGTTTTGCCGTAAGCGCGATTGGCTAGGGAGCCGGGTTCGAGCTTGCACGGCCAGGCGCCGAGGCGCATGGTGCCACCCATTTCGTCAACGCCGAGGAGTTCGCGCAATTTGTAAATGACGCGATGCGGCGTTTGCGGGTCGAATTCTGTGCTGTCGGCTTGTTTTAGTCCAGCGGCGTCTCTAGCGTATTCGATTGTCGCGCACTGCATGCCGAGGCAGATGCCGAAGAACGGAATTTTATTTTCGCGGGCATATTGAATGGTGTGGACCATTCCGGCGATGCCGCGCTTGCCGAAGCCTCCGGGGACCAGGATGCCATCGTAGCCGCGCAGTCGCGCAGCGGCGGTTTCCGGCGAATCAATTTCTTCGGCTTCAATCCACTCGAGAACGGTTTTGTGATTGTGAGCGAGGCCGCCGTGGAGGAGAGCTTCGCGGAGGCTTTTGTAGGCGTCTTCGAGTTGGACATATTTCCCGACGACGGCGATGCGAATTTCGCCAGCGGGATTGTGCATGCGGTAGACAAGGTCGAGCCAGGGGCGCATGTCGGAAGGGCGCTCTTCCAGCTTCAAATGGCGAAGAATCTGGGCGTCGAGACCCTCGCGGCTGAGTTCTACCGGGACGGCATAAATCGTGTCAACGTCTTCCATGGAAATGACGCAGGCTTCGGCGACGTTGCAGAAGAGGGCGATTTTTTTCTTGAGGTCGCCGGGGATGTGCCGGTCGCTGCGGCAAAGCAAAATGTCAGGTTGAATTCCAATGCCGAGCATTTCTTTTACGCTGTGCTGCGTGGGCTTGGTTTTCAGCTCGCCCGCGGCGGCGATGAAAGGGACCAGCGTGACGTGGACGAAGAGCGTGTTCTCCGCGCCGAGATCGAGGCGCATTTGGCGGATAGCTTCGAGGAAGGGAAGCGATTCGATGTCGCCGACCGTCCCGCCGATCTCGACGATGACTACGTCCACTTCATCGGAAACTTTTTTAATGGTAGCTTTGATTTCGTCGGTGACGTGCGGGATGACCTGGACCGTTTTGCCGAGATAGTCGCCGCGACGTTCCTTGGTCAGAATCGTTTCGTAGATGCGGCCGGTGGTCCAATTATTGTCGCGGGATAGTTTGGCGTGGGTGAAGCGCTCGTAATGGCCGAGGTCGAGGTCCGTCTCCGCGCCGTCTTCGGTCACGAAGACTTCACCGTGCTGAAATGGGCTCATCGTACCGGGATCGACGTTCAGGTACGGATCGCATTTCTGAAGGGTGACTTTGAAACCGCGACTTTCGAGGAGACAACCGATAGAGGAAGCTGCAACTCCCTTTCCAAGTGAGGAAACAACACCGCCGGTAACAAAAATATATTTTGGCGCCATCCATGCAGCTCGCGTCCGGGATTCCCCAGTTCGCCTAGCTTATCAGCCCTCCACAGGAGTGACGTACGCATAATTATCATCGGAATGCGCACGGCTGTCAAATCGAAGAACGAATCCAATAAATTAGGGGAACTTGTAAATTCAAATAGGGGAACTAGAACAAAAAGGCAGTGGGAAGCAGGGCTGCAAGAATTATGTATGCCGCGAAACTTTTTTGGGCAAAGCGGGTTTGCTTTTTGCGAGGGGAATGTCTGCGCGCAAGATTGTGGTGAGATTGTTGCGGGCGAAAGTGTTGTCGATTTGAACAAAATGTTCTCCAGGGGGAACTGTTTGCGGTCAATGAACATCCAAAGAGTGGTACATCTGCGTAAAGCCGCAATCTAAGCGCGGTTACGCTATCCAGAGGGATTCCTCGCGAATCTCTCGAACGTGGGGAAGGGGTAATGAAATTGAAAATTCGGCTGTCCTTGGGCAGTGCAGCATTGGTAGGCGCTTTAATCTCCGTATCCTTCGCAGGAGCTCAGCAACAACAAACGGCGGTTGCGCAGGCCAACGCAACTTACGATGCGAGCCGGGAGACGACCTTAGTTGGCAAGGTTCTTTCATACACCGCAGAATCCAACGTTCCGCCCATCGGCGCGCACGTAACCATTCAGACTGCCTACGGCCCTGTCGACGTGCATATCGGCAGTGCGAAACTTCTCGAGCAAAACCACTTCACGCTTGCGGCTGGAGATTCCGTCCGCATCACCGGTGAAGTGATCTCCTTCGGGCAGAGCAACAGCTTTGCCGCCCGCATCATTGAAAATGGCACACAATCCGTCACCGTTCGCAACACCAAGGGCCAGATTCTACAAATGCCTGCCGTGCATGCGCCGAGAGGTGCGCGATGAATCGCCTTCTGCTTGTTCTGACGATCATCGCGGTTGCTTGGACTTCCTCTTGCAGCGGTGGTTCGAGCACGGTCGTTCCTCCTCCTCCCGCAACGGGTTTCAACAACGCCAGTCTCAAGGGCGCCTACGTCTATTCCATGACTGGCACGACGATCGACAAAACGTTTGGAACGAGCAGCTTTTCCCGGGTCGGGGTATTCATCGCCGATGGCGGAGGCGGGATTGCGGCGACAGGCGGCGTCGAAGACGTTCAAATTTTAGGCGGACACAATATTTTTAACCTTACCGGTGGGAGCTATGTCGTCAACTCCGATGGGCGCGGAACTCTTAGCCTTACTGACTCCATTGGCACAGTTCAGTACAGCATCGCGCTGGTATCTCCCTCAAATGGCTATCTGGTGGACATGATCTCCGGTGACAGCGAGACTGCGAGCGGCAGCTTCAGTCTTCAAACATCGACGACTATGGCTACTGGCACTTACGCTTTCGATTTTTCGGGAATTGTCCCGGATAACACGGGTAACCCCATTTCGATCATAGGCGACATTATCCCCAACGCCGCTGGCGCCGGCAGTTTCGCCGGAGGCAGCTTCTGGGACGTCAATGACGCAGGTGCACTTTCTGGCAAGACATCGATCTCGGGTGGGGCCTATGCAACGGATAATGCCAACCCGGGGACTGGAAGAGGTTTAGCAAACATCGGCGGTCTAGACTTCGTCTATTATGTAATCGATAGCGGGCATGTGGAATTCATGGGCATCGATACAGATACGGCGGCCCCAGGAACGATCCTGGGCGAGGCCACGGCGCAGCTTGCGGGCACGCCAAACGACGTCAGTTCGTTCAATAACAGCAGCTTCGTTTTCGTTATGGGCGGCTCTAACGTCACTGATGGCGGACCACATACGCGCGCGGCACGGCTCACGGCCACCGGCGGAGCCCTTTCGGCGATCCTACTGGACGACAACAATGAAGGGAGCGTGACTTCGGTGCCGGCGACTGGCGTTCTTAATACGGGAACTGTCACGCTGGATGGTGACGGCTCAGGACGCGGAACGTTTACCTTTACCCAGAACGCCTCGAATACTTTTACTTTCATTTTCTATCTGAGCTCAGCGACCGAGGGCGTTATTCAGGATGTCAGTAGCGTCACAAACGGCGGGCTTACCACGACCATCGAAGTCGCGGACGGCACGCTCCTGGCGCAAACCGGGGCTCCGTTTTCTTCCAGCAGTTTGGCGACGAACTACGCCTTCAATTGGAGCGGTGTCAGTACGTCGCAGGAGGATTTCGTGGGCCAGTTCGCGCCTGCCCATGTGAGCCCTAACGGTCAGGTCGACTTCAACGAGTTCGGTCAGGGGTTGCTGTTTTTCAACAATCCCCTGAATGGCGTGATTACTGTGGGCGGGGACGGTACGGGCAGCACGGGCCAGCACAGCACATTCGTCGCCGGCATCAGTGGCACGCCATCTACCACGATAAACTACTGGGCCTACATTGCCAACCCGAGCACAATCCTGGTGATGGGGACCCAGAATAGTGGTAAAAGGATCATCGCTGGAGTGCTAACCGCGCAAACTCCATAACCGAAGTTCAGAAGTTTACAATTAACCATGCCGCCCGGCGAAACTTGCCGGGCGGTGTTATTTATGGAGAAGTTTTTCGACGCGTGCGACGTCTTCCGGCACGTCGACGCTCACGGCGTCGTGTTCGACCTCGGCAACGCGAATCTTCCAACCATTTTCCAGCCAGCGAAGCTGCTCGAGCTGTTCGATGCGCTCGAGTTCACCTTGGGGCAGGGTGGGATATTCGAGCAGCGCGTCGCGTTGGAAGACGTACAGGCCGAGGTGCTTCAGATGGCGCACCTGGATTTTGCTGGCGGTGTCGCGCACCCAGGGAATCGGCGCGCGCGAAAAGTAGAGACCATTGTTGTCGAAATCGAGAACTGTCTTCACGACGTTAGGATCCATGATGTCCGCCGGAATCTTGATCGGCGTGGCCACCGAAGCAATCGACGCGGCGGGCTCTTCGAGCAGGGCATCGATCGCAGTGTCGACGGCTACCGGATCCAGCAGGGGCTCATCTCCCTGAACATTCACGAAGACGTCGCCTTTTTCGTGCGCGGCAACTTCGGCGACGCGTTCGGTGCCGGTGCGGTGGTCCGGACGCGTCATGCGGGCGGCGCCGCCGAAGCTCTCCACGGCTTTCACGATGCGTTCATCGTCCGTCGCGACAATCACGCGGTTGGCCCGACCAGCCAGCTTGGCACGCTCATAGACGTGTTGGATCATTGGCTTGCCAGCCAGCGAAACGAGGGGCTTGCCCGGGAGGCGAGTGGAACCGAAACGGGCGGGAATGACGATGACGACTTCTGGCTTGGCCGAACTCATGCTCCCGAGTCTCCTATCATCACGATTCCTTAGGACGATTCCTTAGGCACAGAGTCTCGCACATTCGGGAATATTTGGGGACTGCTTGCAGTCCTTCTATGTATATCTTCAATCCTATCTGTGGATGGAGACCGAGCAATGTGCAATTTCGCATATTGAGGGGATCCGACATGACGGAAAATTGGCATGGATTCGCGCGGACCTCCGGGTACCAGGTGAGAGCCGAAATAGGATTTGCCTTGTCTTCGCTTAGCCGAGTGGTAGAATCACACACAGTCCGAGCCGCGCGGCCGTTCTGGGTAACCGGAGCGTTGGGGGTGCCGTGAAACGCGATGGAGCTAGGTTTCGCGTTTTTGTCTTTTCCGTTGCTGTGCTGGTACTTGCCTGCCTTGTCGTGTCCCGCACGGCAATCCTTGCTGCGCCGCAGACCCAATCTCCCGCCGAAGACACCAAGCAAAATGAAAACAAGCATAAGGATGACGTAAAGAAGGACACGCCCGGGCAAGTGCTCAGGCCCGGACGAACGTTGAAAATGGATGTGGACCTCGCGCTGGTCAACGTCACCGTCACGGATCCTTACAATCGATTGGTCACCGGCCTGGAAATGGAAAACTTTCGCGTCTTTGAGGACAACACCGAGCAGGAAGTGGTGACGTTCTCTGCAGAAGATGTACCCATCTCGATCGGGGTGGTTTTTGATTTCAGCGGCAGCATGTCCAACAAAGTCGGCAAGGCGCGTGAAGCCGCCGTTCAATTCTTCAAGACCGCCAACCCCTCTGACGAATTCTTTTTGGTAAGCTTCAACGAGCGGGCGGAACTGACGAGTGCCTTTACAAATAGCGTCGAAGATCTGCAAAGCAGCTTGATGCTGACCTCGGCAAAGGGGCGTACAGCCTTGCTCGATGCCATCTACCTGGGCCTGAGCCAGATGCGGGGTGCACACAACGGCAAACGTGCCTTGCTCATCTTATCGGATGGAGGAGATAATCATAGTCGCTACAATGAGAGCGATATCAAGCGGTTGGTGAAGGAAGCAGACACCCAGCTCTATGCAATCGGCATCTTTGACGCGCTAGGATATCGTAACCGCACGCCGGAAGAACTGAACGGTCCGTCGTTGCTTTCGGAAATTACGGAGATGACGGGGGGCCGGGTATTTTCCGTCGAGAAGTTAGAGGACCTTCCTGACATCGCCTCAAAAATTGGCATGGAGCTGCGAAATCAATATGTCCTGGGATATCGGCCGAGCAATAAAGCACACGACGCACGCTGGCGAAAAATCAAGATCAGGCTGCGAGCTCCGAAGGGGCTTCCGCCGCTCAATGTCTTCGCGAAGTCGGGATATTACGCGCCCAGCCACTGAGTTTGCGTTCTTGAGAATTTCGCCCTTCTCTCGTTTGCTGCTGCTTTTCCGCGTGATGGCTCTTTTCGTCTCGCCGTGCCTTGCGCAGATTCCTGTTCCAAACCCGCAGCCCCTTCCTCCAGGGCAAGACCCCAATGCAGGAAAACAGGGCTCGACGATCAAGATCGACGTCGGCCTGGTGGTGCTTCACACCAGCGTGCTTGACGATCGCGGCAAGTTTGCCGACGGTCTGACCGCTGATAGCTTCCGGGTATTCGAAGATAAAGTGGAACAGAAACTCGCTACCTTTAAGCGCGAGGATGTTCCCGTCAGCATGGGCTTGGTGATTGACAATAGCGGCAGCATGCGCGACAAGCGGCCTCGCGTGAACGAGGCGGCCCTCACGCTCGTTGAGTCCAGCAACAAGCAGGACGAAGCCTTCGTGGTCAACTTCAACGACGATTTTTATCTCGACCTCGATAAGGACTTCACCAATAGCATTCCAGAGCTGAAAGAAGCGCTCGAGCGCATCGATTCGCGCGGCAGCACAGCGCTCTTTGACGCCATTATCGGCTCGCTCGATCATCTTAAAAAAGCCGGCAAGGATAAGCGCGTGCTCCTCGTGGTCACCGACGGTGAAGACAACGCCAGCCATAATTCACTCGAAAAAACGCTTCGCGAAATCCAGAAGACCGACACGGTGATTTACACCATCGGCCTTCTCGGCGACGAAAAAAGAAAAGACAAGAATCACGCTATGAAAGCGTTGAAGCAGATCGCCGAGGCCTCGGGAGGCCTGGCGTTCTTTCCGGAAAGCGTCGACGACGTGCACACCATCTGCGAGCAGGTCGCTCACGATATCCGCAACCAGTACACGCTGGCCTACTATCCCTCGAACACAAGAAAAGACGGCACTTTCCGCTCGGTGAGCGTGCAAGTGATCCCGCCTCGCGGCCGTGGCAAGCTTGTCGCTCGCACGCGCAACGGCTATTACGCGCCGGGCAGTCCTTCGTCCGCATCTGGGAACTAAATCATCCCTTTGAAAAATCGTTGGTCCGGCTCGCCTTGATTCTCAGGGCGACTCGAATTGTGATGGGCTGTCCGGGATGTTTAGGGAACTTCTGTGCGCGGTCTGGTGGAATTTGGCTTGTCGCTCGCTGAGACTCCTGGTCCCTTGATATAACGGCTGGCAAATGTCAGGAATGTGGCCCAATTGGGGGCGGGTGTGTGGCCGCCGCTGTGCTGCCGGTAAGCAAGGTCGCCGTTGATGAGTGGAGTCTCAATAGGAGGGAATTCTGCTGTGCCCAAATCTTTTTTCCCAAGAAGCACGTAGACCGGTCCTGCGGCAACCGTGGCCATAAACATTCCGCGGCCATCCACCCAGCCGTCGCCTTGCGTTGCGCCAGCGCCGATAAATACAGGACGCGGCGCGGCGAGCGCGATGAGTTCATGCGAATCGATCGGCAAATCGTTCGGCGTCAGCGGCCCGGCATATTTCAAGAAATTTCCGGCCATCCAGTGATATTCACCAGTGCCCGCGACGTTGCCGATTTGTTCGCCGAAATTCCGGCGCCAGAGAGCGGCACCGCCTGCACCGGAAGAACTCACGTAAGCAATCGCATAGCGCGGATCGTATGCCATCGTCACCAGCGCCGCTTTGCCGTAACGAGAATGGCCCTCAATCCCGACCTGGCGGGCGTCCACCGCTTTGTCCGTCTCGAAATAGTCCATTGCGCGGCTCGCGCCCCAAGCCCATGCGCGGAGCGCGCCCCAATCGTCCAATTTACGCGGCTGTCCTTCGTTCACTAGGCCAATGATTCCTTCCGTTAGTCCATCGCCCTTATCGGCTTGCACGCTGGTGGGAATCAGGACGGAATAGCCCCAACCTTTTGCCAAGACTTGCTGCTGCCATGTCGGACCTTTGTTTCCCGCAGCGGTCATTTCTGGAAAGCGCTTCGCGATCGCGGCCATAAATTCCGGACTGAAACTTAGCTCCATCATCACGGGCACAGGGCCTAGCGCATTGGCTGGTGTGGATAAGGTGAGTTGAATATCCACGCTGATGGCGGGATGGGCGGAATTGTCGACGTGTCCGACCAGTTTTTTCGTGACGACTGGCACATCCCCGTTCATTTCGCGGAGCGTGCTCGTCACTTCCCAAGTGACTTTCGGCGTTACCTTGGGTGCGCGGCCATAAATTTCGCGGTCAAAATCCTTGACAATCTCCGGCCTGCGCATGTCCCACCACACTTTCGCTGTGGTCACCTTTTTTCCGTTGTTCAAAGTCAGCGGGTCGGGAAGCTTGGGATCCGGCTTGGCCTTCTCCTCATCGTAGTTGGCGGCATTGGGCGACTTGGGATCGCCGTCCGCGCCTCGGCGCAGCGAAGTGGTATGCAGCGAATCCATGATTCGCTGGTGATCTTGTTCCGCGGTTAGATGTACGGGGGGAGTTGCGGCATTGGGTTCCTGGTACGCCGCGCCAGCGCCGCTCTTTACAGGCTGCAGCAAAAACGCCAGCACAGCTACGCCGCCGAACCAACGCATTGACACACTTTTGGGCACGATTGCGTCCTCGAATCTAGTGATGGATCTGCAAAACGCAGCGATGTTAGCGCAGGGGATTTTTGATTAAAAGGCAATAGCAAAACGAAAAGCTCAGGCGGTCGCTGCTCGAGCCTTGGCGCGCACTCCTGATCCGCCTCGGAAATTCCAGCGTTTATGATTTACGTTCACCGATGCCACCTCATCCGCCGCAAACGGAATTTCCTTGAACCCGCGGACCTCGATAATGCAGCCCTCGCTGGTGACGACCTGATCGTACGATCTACCGTCTCGGAGTTCCACCGAAACGACTTGATAACCTATTCCGGTCTCTCCGGCGTGCTTGAGGTGGTCGACAAGCCCACTAGGTATTGGAACTAAGCGTTTCATAACACTCCTCAGGGTTGGGGGAACGACGGACAAGGGCATCTTAGCCTCTAATCCGTCCGCTGTCCAACTCCGCCAGGCGAACAAACAGCGAATTTCCACAGCTATTCCATGAAGGATAGAGTAGAATTGCTTCGCTTGGGATTAAGCAGACCCAACCTTGCAGCCTTTACCCTTTTCCGGAGCACTACCCTACACCATTATTTTCTGGACGACCTACCTCTCGTGGTTTGTCCTGGAGACCATAGCGTCCACGGCCAAAAGATCAAGTGATCGCTCCAAGGTCCGTGACCGAGGCTCTTACAGGCTCCTCATGATTCTTCTTTGGGTTGCGTTGACAATGGCCTTTGCGCTCTGCTTTGTCCTTCCACAAGCCAACGTTCTGTGGAATCGAAAAGCGGCTTTCTTCATCGGAATCGCGCTCATGCTCGGAGGAATGGCTTTTCGCTTCTACGCCATGTCGCTTTTGGGACGGTTCTTCACCTACGACGTCGCCATTCATGCAGGTCAAACCGTCATTGAGGCGGGACCATATCGCTACATCCGCCACCCTTCTTATACTGGCGGCCTCACGACTCTCGCCGGAATTGGTCTTGCGCTTGGAAATTGGGCGGCTCTTCTCGCGCTTCTTGCGTGCGCCGGAACCGGCTATGCCTATCGCATGTACGTCGAGGAAGCCGCGCTAGTCGCGGCCCTGGGCGAGCCTTACAAGGCCATACATGCTCCGGACCACTCGTCTCCTCCCCTTTTTTTTGTAGCGGTGGCGGGTTTACCCGACACTCTTTATCTGCCGAGAGAATTCGTCATTTTGTAAGAGACTTTTCAGTGTCCCTTGGGTTTGGGTCCGGCAACCGGGGGAGTTGCCTAGGTGTGTCCACTTGGAAGCTTCTGGGCGTTTCCGTCGGCGGAAGCGGCTAGCTCGCCTGGCCGCTTGTAGAAAACCAAAACCTGGAGGATGACATGAAACGACTCATCGGCATTTTGTTGAGTGCGACGGCACTACTGGTGTCGGCAACGGTGATCCGTGCTCAGGATCAACTGGTGCCGGCCGGTACGCTCTTGCAATGTACTTTGGACGAGCCGAATTTTTCTTCGGCCACAGCCGCAGTAGGTGATCCGGTGCTGTGCCACCTGAGAACCATGCAGGAGTTTGGCAAACCGATGTTTCCCAGAGGCAGCATGTTGGGCGGACACCTGGAGGCAGAGAAGGATCCGGGACACTTCGTCGGAAAGGGCTACCTGAAGATTACGTTTGACAGGGTGGTTCTGCCGAACGGAGATCTCCCCTTGCCGGCAAAGGTGATCTTGGCTCGCGGGTACAAGGTAGACAAACAAGGCGCCATCGACGGGAACGGACACGCCACGCGTGATGTCGTGGAGTGGATGCTTCCGCCAATGTGGCCGTGGAAGGTGATTAGCTTGCCGTTCCGCGGACCGAGACCGACTCTGAAAGGGGAGGAACCGCTGGAACTGCGGTTGATGGACGACATCGTCCTGCCCCAAAGCCTGATGCATCCAGACCGCCCGCCGTACGCGTCTTCCTCACGGCCAGCCTCTTACAAAGCAAAGCCGCAAACAAACGCGATGCAGTTGACTGTGGCGAAGAGCGTGAGCACCACGAGCGAATCGACCGCAATTGAGCATACTGCCTCGAGCCTAGCCTCGGAAAACATGCAGATCATAGTGCCGCAGCCCGGCGAACGCCAAACGATTGAAAGGCTTACGATCCTGGTGCTGAAGTCCAGCGAGAGCTATGAAGTGACCAAGTACCAGAGGGACGGCGACTTGTTGATGTTCGTGGACACGCAAGGCCGGAAGGGCGGAGTTGACGTCAATGAAGTGGATTGGCGAAAGACATCCGAGCTGACAGGCGCTGCCCGGTCTGGTGACCAGACGTTGCTCTCTCGACAGACGAATTAGTTGAGCAACGCTGCGAGAGCATAGAGAATTTGGCCCCAACTGTTGCCATTGGCGACGGTTCGTTGGGGGTGTGTTGTGGAGCGAGAGAATTTTGATGAGAGCGCCTACAGTACAACGCCCTCAAAGAAAATCCCCGCATAAAGAACTTACGAGCACAAGGAAAGATCGTTTCGCATAATTCTGCCAGTCTAGGTGACTCCGATTCGCGAACTATTGTGGCTTGGGAAGCTGCAAGATCATCCCGCTGCCTTGTCCCGCCTCGACTGTCGGTAACTGGCCGTTCCACTTATCGATCAATGCTCGGTTGTTTTCGATGCGGCGCAATTCCAGGAGTTGTGGCGTCAGCGAATTCTGCCGGATGCGGTTGGCATCCGCCTCTCCTTGCGCGCGCGTCACCAGAGATTTGGCGTCGCCTTCCGCCTCTGCGATTTTCTTCGCGGCTTCGGCTTGTGTCGTCGCCAGTTCGTTTCTTGCTTGCTCCGACTTTTGAATGGCCTGCGCCTTTGCCGTGATTGCCGCCGCAATCACCGAAGGCACCCGCGGCGCACCGATGAACCCGAACTGCTGCACGCTCACACCCACGGGCGTCATTTTTTGCTCGATCTGCGACTGCACCTTCCTTAGAAACTCGGCTTTTTTCTCTCCATAGATGTCTTCCACCGCGTAGGTGGAGGCCACCTCGTTGAGCGAATTGCGCACTACGTCGCGCAGGATGCCGTGCGTGAAAGTATCCATGTCCGAAACGCGGTACTTCACGTAAAAATCCGGCACCTTCGACGGCTCGATGGCGTAAGACAGCGAAACGTCCACATATATTTCCATGCCTTCTTTCGAATTGAAGCCCATCTCTTCATTGATGGGATGTCCTTCGTTGACATCTTTCGTCCACTTCACGGTTTGCACGTAAGTAGGGAATTCGATGATCTCCGTGCTCAGCGGGGAATACACCACCCAACCCGTGCGCACCGGTATCTCGGACGCTCCGCGCTGGTTTCCCGCCAAATTGATCTGCACACCCACGTGTCCCGGTTCAATCCGCGTCACGCGGATCAGAAATAGCCCCATCACCAACAACACCAGCAGGACTCCAATGCCAATAATGCCTAGCTTCAAAAACGGAGCGGCCCTCTTCATCTCGAACTCGGCGTCGCCCCGCCCACCCCCTCTGAACATATCCATACCGTTGCTCCCTCCGCGAAGGACCACTTTCACTCTGCGCGGTTAGTTTGCCATCTACCACGTTAGGAAGTCATGATGCGCTAACTTGCAGAGAATAGACAGCTTTCGAGCTGTTCCGGCTCCAAGCCTCAGCCGTCAATCGTGGCAGTGATGCTATTTCGGCCCCTAACCTTACTTTAAGCAGATCTCGTTAAGGAAGCTTTTACCGTGGGGTATTTCGCCAGCGAAGTTTTGCGCGACAGTCTGACCCATGTCGGCCAAAGTTTGACGAATGCCAAGGTTTACGCCAGCGCCGCACCCTGGCGAATACGCCAGGATGGGCACGTACTCCCGCGAGTGGTCCGTTGTAGGCCAGCGCGTGTCCGGGTCACAGCCATGATCCGCCGTGATGATCAGCAAATCCGGAGCGCTCAGTAGCATCATAAACGGCCCCAGCAGTCGGTCGAACTCTTCGAGCGATTCAGCGAAGCCTTCCACATCCTTGCGGTGTCCATACAACATGTCGAAATCGACGAGGTTGCAAAAAATAAGTCCGCTCAGTCGTTCTTGGACCGCAGCGGTGAGCTTCGCCATCCCGTCCGCGTTGCCTGTAGTGGTGACATACTTCTCCACGCCGCGCCCGTTGTAAATATCATGAATCTTCCCGATACCAAACACCGGCACGCCGCGCTGTGCAAGTACGTCCAGCAGCATCGGCTTAGGTGGATCGACGGCGTAGTCGTGCCGGCGAGTTGTCCTCGCGAAATGTCCCGGCGTTCCCGCAAACGGTCGCGCAATCACGCGCCCGACGCGGTGCGGTCCAGCAAGCAATTTTCGCGCAATCTCGCACATGCGATAAAGCTCCGTGATCGGAATCACGTCTTCATGCGCGGCAATCTGAAAAACACTGTCTCCTGAGGTGTAGACAATTGGCTTGCCAGTTCTTACGTGTTCTTCGCCGAGTTCCTTAATAATCTCTGTGCCTGATGCAGGCTTGTTACCCAGCGTTCCTCGCCCGATCTCCTTTTCAAATTTCGCGATCACTTCTTGCGGAAATCCGTGCGGATACGTAGGGAATGCTTGGTCTAGCCAAACGCCAGCCATTTCCCAATGACCTGTGGTCGTATCCTTTCCTGGCGAGTGCGTTGCGCCTCTCCCATACGCGCCGATCGGCGATGCTTCGGGAGGAAGGTGCGCAAGCGGCGCAATATTGGCGAGGCCAAGTCGCACCAGATTCGGCAAAGCCAGCGGCCGCGATTCAGCAATGTGCCCCAAGGTCGTTCGGCTCACGTCGCCATAATCCGCCGCGTCAGGCAATTCACCTATGCCTACGCTATCCAGGACAATCCAAATGACCCGATCAAAATTCGCCATTGCTAGACCTCGTGCAACTGCTTCGTTCCAACTCTTTGCCTTTCGCCGCACTCTAGCACAAACGCAAGACGTCCTCGCATCACTGGCGTGGGACTTGGCCTTGTTGACCATCTCAAGCGGGGCCAGTATTCTTCAGAACCGACGGATTATTTCTCAATTGCTGAACTTTTTTCTCAATTCCTGCGTAGTAGAGAGTGAAGAGGTGTGTGATGGCTCAAGACGGCTCTCCCCGGCGCCCTTCTCTGGTTTTCCCGATCCTGTTGATCGCGGCTGGCGCGATTATCCTCTACAGCAACTGGCGTCCCTCGTTTGATCCCTGGCCAATCATCTGGACGTATTGGCCGCTCATTCTCATTTTCATCGGCGCGGGAAAAATCTGGGACAGCTGGCAACGTCGCCAGCATCCTGACGCGCCATCAAGCGGCGGCTCCCTCGGCGCGACCTTGGGCGCATGCCTCTTCGTAGTTGTCTTGGTCGCTCTTCTGTGGCACGGGAAAAGGTTTAATCACTGGCGTGGCGGAACCGTCTACGCCATGCAACATCAATCGCATACTGTTGACCGCCTCAACGCCAAGAGCGTCCGCGCTACGCTGGAGATGGGCGCAGGCGAGCTTAACTTGAGCGGAGGCTCCAGCCATCTACTCGAATCAGATTTTGATTATCGCTCTTCCTCCGGCACGCCCAGGGTTGATTATTCTGTCTCCGGAACCGTCGGCGACCTGCGCATTTCTCAAGACGATTCTGACAGCCATATCCGCACAACTTCCGACAATCACTGGACGCTGCATTTCGCTAATGACATTCCGCTCGAAATCAAGATCGACATGGGCGCCGGCCGGGGGAATCTGCGCCTGCGCGACATTGACGTGACCCGCCTCAATCTGGACATGGGTGCCGGACAAGTGGACGTCGATCTCACGGGCGACCGCAAGTCCGACCTCACCGCCGACCTCGAAGGCGGCGTGGGCCAAGCCAACATCCGTCTGCCCAAAAACGTAGGCGTCATCGTCAACGCCAGCGGCGGCATCGGCACCATTAGCGCGCACGGCCTCAAGCACGATGGCGATGAGTACACCAACGACCTCTACGGCAAATCTCCCGTAACTATTCACCTCAAGGTCGCAGGTGGCGTCGGCACCATCACCCTCACGCAAGAGCCATAGGCCCTGCGAGGTTTTCTGCAAAGACCCCAGCGCAACTCGGGGTGACCTGGCAAACGCCGCGTTTGCTCCTCTTTTCCCATGGTCGTATAATTAAAAGTTTAGGCAGCACGCTCGGAGCGCGCTGTCTGAGCTTCTCCTTGGCCACTAAAGAACTCACACCGGTGCTTAGCGAACAAGAGGCTATCCGCGTCCGCGGGGCCCGCGTTCACAATCTTCGCAACATCACCGTCGAGATTCCCCACAACGCCATCACTGTGGTCACCGGCGTTAGCGGCTCCGGGAAGTCTTCGCTCGCTTTTGACACCGTTTACGCGGAAGGTCAGCGCCGCTACGTGGAATCGCTCTCGTCGTACGCCCGCCAGTTCCTCGAGCGCATGGAAAAGCCCGACGTCGATGAAATCTCTGGCATCGCCCCCGCGGTTGCCATTCGCCAGAAAAACTCCACGCGCAACCCGCGTTCCACCGTGGCTACGTCGACGGAAATCTACGACTATCTCCGGCTCCTCTTTGCGCGCTGCGGCCAAACTTTCTGCATAAAGTGCGGCGCGGAAGTCCGCCGCGACAGCCCCGAGGAAATTGCTTCACGCGTCTTGTCTTTCGCCCCCGGCCGGCGCTTCTACGTCATGTATCCCCTTCGTATTGCTCAGGCGCTGGCCGCGACGGGCGGAGCACGCCGCGTTCCCAGGAAAAAATCTCCCGCGCCTCCGCAAGAGTCGCTCAAGCAGGCCCTCGGCGATATCCAAAAGCGCGGCTTCAATCGCCTCTATCAAGACGGCCGCGTGCACGAATTTTCGTCGCCGGAAACACTTCTCGATGTGGAGTTCTCAAAGCCGGTCTACGTTCTAGTCGATCGCCTCTCCGTAAATCCCGAATCGCGCTCGCGACTTACGGACTCTATCGAAATTTGCTATCGCGAAGGCGGCGGAGAAGCCATCCTCGAATTCATCGCCGATTCCGCGGGCAATCGCGCCGAGCGCCTCGCTTTCAACGAACGCTTCGAATGTAAAAACGACGGCACTCTCTATCAGGAGCCCGAACCCCGGCTTTTTTCTTTCAACAATCCTTACGGCGCATGCCCGCGCTGCCAGGGTTTCGGCAACACGATCGATTTCGATTTGAATCTCGTCGTTCCCGATTCGAGCAAGTCGCTGGATGAAGGCGCTATCGAGCCCTGGACCAAGCCGCGTTTCCGCGCGCTGCTCCAAGACGTAAAAAAATGGGCCCGCGGCCGCGGCATTCCGCTAAACATCCCCTGGCGTCAACTTACCGCCGAACAGCGCCGCCTGGTCCTCGAAGGCGACCCTGAAAACGATTTCGAAGGCGTAAAGGGTTTTTTCAATTGGCTCGAACGCAAGAAATACAAACTCCACGTCCGCGTTTTTCTCAGTCGTTACCGCGGCTACGCCACGTGCCCGGAGTGCAACGGAACGCGCCTCCGCCCGGAAGCCCGCGCCGTGCGCGTCGCGGGCCGCTCGATCACCGAAATCACCAAGCTCACCGTAAAAGAAGCTCGTACTTTCTTTTCCACTCTGGTTCTTTCCGAGCTGCAAGCAAAAGTTGCGGAAAAAATCCTCGAAGAAATCCGCAGCCGCCTGCAATTCCTGGATGAGGTGGGCCTCGATTACCTCACGCTGGATCGCCTCACTTCCACTCTCTCCGGCGGCGAATCGCAGCGCATCCAGCTCGCCACATCGCTCGGCTCGCATCTCGTTGGCGCGCTCTACGTTCTCGATGAACCCTCTATCGGTCTGCACCCGCGCGATACGCAGCGCCTGATCGACATCCTCAAATCTCTCCGAGATCTCGGCAACACTGTTCTCGTCGTCGAACACGACCCCGACACAATCCGCGCCGCCGATCACGTTATCGATCTAGGTCCCGGCGCAGGAGAACTCGGCGGCAAACTCCTTTTCGCGGGCAACTACGAGGGCATGCTTGCCGACCAGAAGTCTCTAACGGGCCGCTACCTCAGCGGTGAACTCGCCATTCCCGTCCCCAATAATCGCCACAAACCCAACGGCAAATTTCTTCGCCTCTACGGCGCAACGCTCCACAATTTGCAAAATATTGACCTGATGATCCCCCTCGGCACTCTTACCGTCGTCACCGGTGTCAGCGGTTCCGGCAAATCCACGCTGGTTCACGACGTGTTGTACCGCGCCCTCGCCGCAAAACGCATCGGTGGCAGCGTCAAAGAATTTTGCGACCGTCTGGAAGGCGACGCGAACATTCGCGAGGTAGTCATCGTCGACCAGTCGCCCATCGGCCGCACGCCGCGTTCGAATCCCGCCACGTATCTCAAAGGATTCGACGCCATTCGGGAAGTCTTCGCGGCCACGCCTGACGCCAAGCGTCGCGGCTTCACGGCCGGCCACTTTTCCTTCAACGTACCCGGCGGGCGCTGCGAAACCTGCCAGGGCGATGGCACGGTTACAGTAGAAATGCAATTTCTGGCTGACGTCGAGCTGGTCTGCGAAGAATGCCGCGGCACGCGTTTCAAAACCAGCGTCCTCGACGTCCGCTATCGCGGCAAAAATGTTCACGAAGTCTTGCAACTCACCGCTCGCGAAGCCCTCGCGTTTTTCACCGGCGTTCCCAAAGTCGTCTCCAAGCTTCGCATCTTGAATGAAATCGGGCTCGGCTACCTGCGCCTCGGCCAATCCGCCACCACGCTTTCCGGCGGCGAAGCCCAGCGCCTGAAACTCGCCGCACATCTTGCCCGCACCGAAAACCAAGGCATCCTCTATATCCTTGACGAGCCCACTACCGGGCTCCATTTCGATGACATCGCCAAACTTCTCTCCGCCTTCCGCAAACTCCTCGAATCCGGCGCTTCTCTCCTAGTCATCGAGCACAATCTGGACGTTATCAAGTCCGCCGACTGGCTGATCGATTTGGGCCCCGAAGGAGGCGACCAAGGCGGCAAAATCATAGCCACCGGCACGCCTGAACAAGTTGCCCGCAATCAAAGTTCTCACACTGGCCGATTCCTGGCCCGCGTCCTCAATGGAAATGGGCAGGCAAAGCGCTTGGCCAACGGTGCATCCAAGTCCACGATGCCTTCAGGTACAATCGCCAATGGCGCAGGGAATCCTCCGCCCGAACAATGAATCTTCAAAGTATCGCTAGTCGTATAGCAATTGCGATCCTAATCGTAGGGGCACGGCACGCCGTGCCCGTCTTTTGCGCCGCCTCAACTCTCTCGCTCAAATCCTCCAGCCAGCAAAAAACCTCCCCATCCCAAACTCGGACCCAGAGACTAGCCAACCCTTTGAACGATCTTCTCGACGAAGCTCAACATGACATCGACACCAACCAATTCGAAGCCGCACTCATCCCCCTGCAAAAATTCCTGGCCGAAAAACCGGACATTGCCTGGGCGCACTTTCAGCTTGGCTACGCATACACAGCTCTAAAACGCCCCGACGAAGCCCGCACCGAATACGAACGCGCCACCACGCTAGACCCAAAAATGTCCGAAGCGTTCCTGAATTTAGGCATTCTCCTATCCGAAAAAGATCCTGCCGCCGCCATCGCGCCTCTCCGCAGAGCCGTCGATCTTCTCCCTGCCCAAAGCCGCCCGCGCTTCCTTCTCGGCCACGCGCTCGAGCGTTCCGGCGATATTCCCGCCGCTGTCGAATCCTATGAAGCCGCGTTACGCCTCGACCCTCGCGACGCAGAAACGGTCATTCACCTCGGCAATCTCTACATCGGCCTAAAACGCTATCCCGACGCCGAAACAAAATTCCGGGCTGCGCTGGAAATCGAGCCGAAATCTCCGCAGGCGCTCCTCGGTCTCGCGCAATCGCTCGACGCGCAAAAAAAGCCCGAAGCTGCCGCCGCTTATCGCGACTATCTCGCCGCCCAGCCAGACGCTCCGGGTGCGGAATCTCGAGCGATCCATCTTCTCATCGAGCAAAAGCAGTATGATGCCGCCCTCGCCGAGCTCGATCGCGCCGATGCCGGCAAAGCTCCCACGCTCGATTCGCTGCGCTCCCGCGCCGACATTCAAATCGCCCAGAAAAAATGGGACGATTCCATCGTCACCCTTCGCAAAGCCATCGCGCTCACTCCCAGCGACGCCGAACTTCACGGTGGGCTCGGCCGCGTCTATCTTCAAAAGCGCGATTTCACCTCTGCGGAAAAGGAACTAAAGGCCGCGCTGCAGCTCGACAAAAATAATCTCGTCTATTGGAAAGACCTCAGAACCACGTACTACCTTGGGGGAAACTTCTCAGCTACGCTCGCCATGCAGGACTTGATCGCTAAGGTAGAAACTCCTGGAGCCGGCGAGTGGTTTATCCGCGCTCTCTGCTACGATAAACTGAACCAGCCGAAGCCTGCGCTCGAAGCCTACGAAAAGTTTCTCGAGCTCGACCAGGACAGGAATCCCGACCAGGTCTGGCAAGCGCAGCAGCGTAGCAAGGTTTTGCGCCGCATGCTGGATCAGAAAAGGTAATTGCATGGGGCCCCGCGAGGCGCGACGCCTAGCATTATCGATGCTGTTGGCCGCGTTATGCGGCGTCGCCGGCGCTGCGGACAAGCTGAGCGAACTTCAGGCGCGCTTCGACAGCGAAACGAATGGAGTGCACAAGGCGAAAATGCTGCAAAAGCTTGGCGACGCGGAATTCGAGGAAGCCAGCCGCGCGGAAAAGGCTAGTGACTATACCACGGTCGATCTGCTCATGGAGAAATACAGAGACAACGTGCGCGCCGCATCGCAGATGTTGAAAAAGGAAAATCCGGATGGCGAACGCCATCCTAATGGCTACAAACAGCTCGAGATGCACGTCCAAAAGGGATTGCGCCAAGTCGACGAGATTCTGCTCCTTGCGCCCGGGGAATATAAACCTCCTCTGCAGCTTGTTCGAAGCGATCTCCTGACGTTAGACGATGAATTGCTTAGGTCTCTCTTTCCGAGGAAGCACGAGAACAAGCCGGCAGCGCCCGCGGCTCCAACAGGCGCTCCTCCCAATGCGGAAGTGCACTCATGAAGCTTCGTCTCAGCATTTTGTTTCTGTCAGTTGGATTTTTTTACTGCGCCACGGCTGCTCGCACTGCCTCTCAGACACAGAAGGACTATCTTTCCTCTCTCGAGGCCGACAAAATCCGCGAAGCCGAAACGCCCAACGAGCGGATCACACTTTTTCTTTCTTTCGCGGATGACCGCATCAAGAAGCTGCAGTACGAATTGGAACATCCATCCGACAATAGGCATGTGGAGATGGTGAATTCTCTTTTGAACGCTTACGTTGGCTGCGTCGATGATGCCGCGGACCTCATCCAGCTCGGCATCGAGAAGCAGCAAAACATTCGCAAAGGCATCGACCTGATGGCATTGCGGACGAAAGACTTCCTCGCCATCCTGCAAAGGATTCCAACGGATGCGCCTGACTCCGAATTCTATAAGGACAATCTGGACGACGCCTTGGAGGGCACCCGCGACGCTTCCAAGGAAGCGGAAGCCGCCAAGAAAAATGTCGCTCCACCACCCGTTCGGCGAAAGAAATGACGGCGGCTACGCAAACACCTCCAGCGCAGCAATTGAGTTCGGCGATGGACGCAGCTCCGCCCGTCAAATTAACCCGCGCGAAGAAATCTGCCTCAAAAAAGAAGCACCGGGCGCCGCGCCGCGCGAGTTCTCCAGTCCCCGGTGGGGCAGCGCTTTTTCAGCGCGTCTTCACGCGGCTCGGCTGCGACGGTCGCCCGCCGCGCTTTCGTGTTGAGTATTACCCCTATGCAAGCCTCGTATTGACCATCAGGCGCCGCGAAGATGTAGTTTTCGTCCGCTTCTCGGACCTGCTTCAGCGCGCTCCACTACCCGTGCTCGAAGGCGCCGCCGCCTTGCTGCTCGCGCGCGTCTATCGCCGTAAAGCGCCTCGCGCATTGGTGGAGCCCTACTTGAGCTATGCGCGCTCCAACCGCACCCGCGGCCGCATCGGCCGCATGCGCCGCGGCCGCGTTCGTCTTGCCTCCACTGGCCCGCGCGGGCGGCACTTCGATCTCGAAAAAATGTTCGACGAGTTAAACGAAACGTATTTCGCCGGCACTCTGCGGCATCCGCACATCGGCTGGAGCAGCCGAAGCTGGCGACGCCAATTCGGCTGCTACGATCCCGGCCCCAATCAAATCTTGCTAAATCGCCGCATGGATCATCCTGGCGTCCCGCAAGTCGCGGTCGAATACGTCCTCTACCACGAAATGCTCCACGTCAAACACCCCACGCGCCGCTCCGGCTGCAGTCTCGTCTCCCATTCCCCCGAATTCCGCGCCGAAGAAAAACGTTTCACCGATTTCGCCCGCGCCCGCCGCATCCTCGACCACCTGGCTCGCTGATTTTAACCGTGCTTTGCCGATGATCGATTTGCCCATGCCGTCCTGCCAAACAATTCCACGCCCGCAAGACGCTATAGGGGCTGTGCTTGCCCGCTCTGTGAAGTGCTCCCCAAAATTCGGACCACTCATTAAGGTGTAAAATCGCTGCCTCGGAAAGCGAGCAGAAATGAAATCGAGGCAACGGCGGAACTTCAGCGCGGAAATGAAAGCACGAATCGCGCTGGAGGCGATCAAGGAACAGAAGACCATTCAGGAAATCGCTTCGCATTACGG
>DATFZQ010000060.1:0-22342 GCA_035314345.1 Candidatus Acidiferrum sp. | reverse complement strand
AGCTTTACAGTAAACATTGTGCCGTCTGCCATGGCAGCGATCTAAAAGGAACTGGGCCATTCCCTGCCCCGTACCGAACACCGCCCGACCTGACCACCTTGGCGCGCGGGCACGGCGGCAAATTCCCTGCAACTTATGTTTCCAATGTATTGAAGAATGGGGTGCGACTGCCCGCTCATGGCCCAGCCGAAATGCCTGTCTGGGGAACAGATTTCGAAGCCAGGGAAGGATTGGACAAGATTCAGATCAACTTGCGGATCAAGGATCTGACGAACTACATCAAGTCAGTTCAACAAAAGTAGGCCACCCGATAGCCCGACCAGGTGGCAGCCGCAGATGAAGCATTCTGCACCGAATGCAACCAGTCATTGAAATTGGAGTTCAGCTTCTCTCTTTATAATTCTGGGTGTGGCTCGAGTGTGTATGGAACATAGGTCGCCTTCACCCGTATCTTCCGTTTACGCGTGTGCCTGCTCTTAGTCCCGAGACTTCGCTTGCCTTTTTGTTTCCTCCTTGTGGTTGTCTTCTGCGAGTCGCTCAAGGGACCGATTCGGCCGAGCAATTCTTGCTCGTATGCGATGTGCGCGCGCAGGCGCTTGACGACATCCATTCCTGGCAGAATCATCGCCATGGTGCGGTCCGCGGTAGCAAACTTCAACTCCTCCCGAAAATTCATGACGGCCCGAATGATCTGTTCGTGCTCCGCGTCAATTCGCACGCGTTCGTCCTCCTGTAGGAAGTGTTGGAACGTCCGTTCGATAATGCGGTCCCCGCACGACAATGCTCCTCAATACCAGCGAGACCATGCTTAAGCGATCGCAGCCCGTTGAGGCCCTTCAAATGTTCCGCAAAGACATTCTTTGAAGCTAACTCAAGCATCCTCTCGATTTTGACTGTGAGATGCAGGAGCTTTTCGTGTTCTTTTCTGAGATGTTGAATAAGATGACGCGACGCCAAAGCAACCTCCCTTTCCCCACAGCCCCCTTGCGTCTGAGAATGGGGCAGTCGGAGAGGGTCAATCTCTCCGACTGCCATCACGAAAGTAGCTCAGGCGGCCTTTGGATGAATGCGCAGAGCTTGCGCCTTGGCCACTTTCGGCAGGGTGAGATCCAGAACACCGTTCTTCAGCGTCGCCGTCGCTTTGTCCGTTTCGATTTCGCTCGGCAGATCCACAATGCGGAGGATCTGGTCTGAGTAGCTCTCCACACAAAGCGTCTTGCCTTTCTTCTCTTCTTTCTTGGATTCACGTTTGCCTGTAATGGTCAGCCGACGTGATTCCACGCCCAGTTCGATTTCTTTTTCGTTGAAACCGGGCACCTCAGCCTTCACCTCAAAGGATTCGTCCGATTCTGTGACGTTCAAGGGAATGTGATGGAGCAATTCCCTTTCTGCTTGGAACCAGTTCTCAAGATCACGCCCGAAGGCGCGTCCATTGCTTTCGAAAATTTGATAGGCTCGGCGGGTGAGAGCGTTGAAAGTCTCCTCCATTTGGTCGAATAGCGAAATGTTCTTGATTGGCTTGGTTGATTCTTCGACACGTTTCATTGCCGTTGCTTCCCCCATGGTGTCTTCTCCTCGTTCAAATCATGTCAGCGCCGACTGCGGTAGATCGTCGGCATAGGCGAAGAACTCCAGGTTAGCGCTGCAGTAAAATACTGACAGAATCCCGGAATGGAATCGGTGATCAGGGTCACAGCCCTGAGTGATCGCAGGGACATAGACTCTGGCTCAACATGTTTCCCACTAGACAGCCTGTACATTCAGAATGACCACACTCCGCATAACCAAGTCCCAACCGGAACACAGCCGCAGACCTCGTGGACTTGTTTTGCGGATATTCGAAATCCTCTACCGAATACCTCCAATACGATAGCGGGTATCGCAGTTGGAGGTACACATACGCCCAAGTCGCCCTAGCCGCGCATCGTTTCGCGACACTGTTGTCCGAAAACAATATTCGCAAAGGCGATAAAGTCATCTTCTGGTCAGAAAACCGCCCCGAGTGGATCGCCGCATTCTGGGGTTGCGTTCTTGCGGGTGTGATCGTTGTACCGATCGACTACCGCACATCGCTGGGCTTTCTGCGTCATGTTCATGAGATCGTGGACGCGCGCTTGATTCTGATCAGTGAGGAAGTTCATTTCACCGCCTGGAATCAGCAGCTTCCAGTCTGGCAACTCAGCGACCTTGAATGGAGCACGACGTATTGCGAGTTCCCCTCAGTCAAGATCGATCGAGATGATGTGGTCGAGATTGGATTTACTTCGGGCTCGACCGGAGAGCCGAAAGGGGTCCTGATCACCCATCGCAATATTCTGTCCAACATGGTGTCGCCAGCACAGATTATCTCGAACTACCGAAAATGGTTCCGACCTGTGTTGCCGCTGCGCTTTCTGAGTCTGATTCCATTGAGCCACATGCTTGGACAGGCGCTCACCTTGTTCATATTGCCGCTCATTCCCTCAACCACCGTCCTCATGCACGGTTACTGCCCCCATGAAATCGTGCGTCAGATCCGCACGCGGCGCGTGTCCGTGCTCGTCGCCGTTCCCAAAATCCTTGAAGTACTGCGAAAACAAATCCAGCAGCAATTCCCGGAAACCGCTGATTCATCTCCGTCTGCGGCTCACTGGATTTTCCGCTGGTGGCGATACCGCCGGGTGCACAAGTCGTTGGGATAAAGATTCTGGACCTTTGTGATCGGAGCGGCACCCCTCGCGTCAGACCTCGAGGAGTTCTGGTCGCGCCTTGGGCTGCCGATCATTCAAGGTTACGGACTTACTGAGACCGCACCCCGGGCGTACGGGTATGCGACGAGTTTCGGCCTCAACAAGAGCATCTGTGACGACGCCGACCAGCTTGCCGTTGGTACCCATGACGGGAAACGCGGCTTAATAATCTACTCCGACCTCAAAGCCTCGATGGGATCCAAGTACGCAGCTCTTCTCGCCGGGTAATATCCAAAGCTCACTCCCACGAGGGCGGAGAATAACGCGGCAAGCAAAACGGCACTGAGACCTATCACTGTGTTCCAGTGCGCGACTCGTGAAATAACGGCCGACGCCCCTATCCCAAGAACAATTCCGACGAATCCCCCAGCAATCGACAACGCCACAGCCTCGACCAGAAACTGCATGAGAATGTCGCGTGTCTTGGCGCCCACCGCCTGACGCAGCCCAATCTCCCGTGTCCGCTCCCGGACCGACACCAGCATGATGTTCATGATTCCGATGCCACCCACCACGAGCGAGACCGAAGCCACAGCTGCGAGCATCAGCGACATGATGTGCGAGGATTCCGCTTGTGCAGCAAAGATCTCTTGCATGTTGCGAATCGAGAAATCGTCATCCTCTGGTCCCTGCAAATGATGCCGCTGCCGTAGCAACGCCCTGGCCTCATCTTGCGCAGCTTGGATCTGATCTCCACTCCTGGCTTCGATCGTGATGGAATCGACGGCGTCTGCATTCGCCGACTTAATTCCGATCACCTTGCGCTTAGCCGTTGAGATCGGAAGCAAAATAATGTCATCTTGATCTTGTCCCGTGGGCGATTGGCCTTTCGGACTCAACACGCCGACCACGAGGAATGGAACGTTCTTGATACGAATAGACTGCTCGACAGGGTCGATGTCCCCGAACAAGTTATCCACCACTGTCTTGCCGAGCAGGGCGACTTTGTTTGTGCCGTCGACGTCTTGCTGTGTAAACGGAGCCCCATCGGCTACTGAGAGTTCGCGGATCTGTAGGTACCCGGGCGTCGTCCCGGAGATAATCGTTGCCCAATTGCTGTTTCCGTAGACCACCTGCGCTCCTCCGCGCACAGTGGGAACCGCGAGCGCAATGTCCGGACATTGCGCGGAGAGTTCCCGCGCATCCGATTCGCTGAGCGTTACGGCGTTTCCGGTTCCCATACGAAGTCCGGAACTCGTCAGACTTCCCGGAAGGATGATAATGACATTGCTGCCGATGCTTGCAATCTGCTCTTGAATACGCTGTTTGGCGCCCGAACCAATCGCGGCCGTCGCAATCACAGCGGCCACGCCGATGACAATCCCCAGCATCGTCAGCGCAGAGCGGAGCTTATTGGCTTTTAGTGCGCGGAAAGCAATTCGCATGGACCACGCGAGGCGTTTCATGGATGGCCTCCTACCGGAGTTCCATGCCCTACCAATTCGGGACTCCCTACATGAGATCGTGAAATCTCTTCGTCTGTGACAACGAGTCCATCACGGAAAGTGATGATTCGATTTGCATACTTCGCGACTTCATCCGAATGCGTCACCACCACGATTGTTATGCCCTGTTCTTGGTTCAGCCGCTGGAAGACATCCATAATCTCGGCGCCGGTGCGAGAATCGAGTTGACCAGTTGGCTCGTCCGCGAGGACGATCTCAGGCTTGTTGATCAACGCGCGGGCAATGGCCACCCTCTGCTGCTGGCCGCCCGAGAGTTGCGTTGGTAGATTATTCTCTCGTCCCTCCAAGCCCACCGAACCCAATGCGCGCCTTGCCATGGCATCTATGTCGGCTGCGGGAGAGCTTGTGTAGAGCAGTGGCAACTCCACGTTCTCAAGCGCGCTCATTCGTGGGAGCAGATTGAAATTCTGAAAAACGAAACCGATTTTCTGGTTCCGTATCTCGGCGAGTTGGTCCCGGTCTAGCCCTTCGACTGGAATGCCATCAAGCAAATAGCGACCGCGCGTCGGAGTATCCAAACAACCAATGAGATTCAGCAGCGTGGACTTACCTGAACCGGACTGCCCCATCACAGCCACAAAGGATCCGCGTTCCATGGCGAGTGTCACGCCGCGCAGCGCATTCACCTTCAGTTCTCCAAGCTGATATGTTTTGGTAAGGTCTCGCAAGTCGATGAGCGGGGCCATTGATTTCTCACATCCTCGGGCCGCTCGGCATCGATCCCGCGGGTGGATTGCTGCTTGAAGTCGATCCAACCGCCGCCCTCACTACAAGCTGTGCACCGGATTGAAGTTGACCCGAGCTGATAGCTGTATACTTGCCGTCAGAAAGACCGACCTTGACAGGCACTGCGCTGAGCTTCCCGCCTGCAAGCACGTAGACTTGCTGTTTCTCCGATTGCACAGGCGGTAGTCCGGCTTTATTCAACACAGCCGCCGAGGGCCGAAATCGAAGGACAGAGTTCGGCACCTTAAGTACGTCATTCAGTTTTGCCGTCAAGATCGTGACGTTGGCGGTCATTCCAGGAAACAATTTCAGGCCTGAATTGTCGACGGTAATCACCACATCGTAGGTGACTACGTTTTGCGTGACGATGGGCGCCTTACGTATATCGGCGACGATCCCGTTGAATGTTGTGTCGGGGTAGGAATCCACCTCAAAGACGGCCTTCTGGCCAGTAACGATATTGCCGACGTCGGACTCGTCCACATTCGTATCCACCTGCATCTTGGTCAAGTCCTGCGCGATTTCAAAAATGGTTGGTGGGTTGAGTGTCGAAGCCACGGTTTGGCCCACATCCATTCGGCGCGCCACGACAGTGCCATCGACTGGAGCCATAATTCGCGTGTGGTCTAGGTTAATCTGTGCCTGCTGGAGCACCGCTTGCGCCTGGCGCTCCTGTGCCACTGCTGTGGCCAACTGACTCTGCGCTACCTGGACGGAAGCCTGTGCGGACTTAATGTTTTGTTGAGCAGCATCGATCTGAGCTTTGTCGGCGGTCACTTGCGCCACGGAAGCGTCGTAATTCGCCTTGGCAGTGTCCGTATCCTGCTGGTCTGTAACCTGCTCGCGGAACAGCTCGTCTGCTCTTCCCCACTGAGCTTTTGCATTCGTTTCATTCGCAAGGTCTTTCGCGGCAATCGCCTCGGCGTTCTTCTCACTTGCATTCGCCGCGCTCAAATCCGCCTTCGCCTTTTCCAGTTGTGCCTGCGCTGTGATGGTGGCCGCGTCCGCGGAGCGTAACGTCGCACTGGCCTGATCCACTTGTGATTGGAAGATCTCAGGGTCGATCAGTGCAACGAGTTGGCCTTTCTTAACCTTGCTATTCCAATCCGCATAGAGAGCTTTGATGTTCCCGGAGACTTGGCTGCTTACGAGCACATCCACAACGGCGTTGAGGGTGCCCGTTGCGGTGACTTTGGCCTGTATGGATCCACGCTCGATTGCGACCGTGTCATAACGAATCGCGTTTTGCACGTGCGCTCGCCAGACAAACGCGCCCCCGATTAAGGGAATTGCAAGTCCTGCGACCAGTGCCCACCTAAGCCATTTGGGAGAGATACCTTTCTCCGGGAGTGGGGAGGGAACCAAAGTCGGTCTTGCTGGGACTCGCTCTGCGCTGACCTGATTCGTCATCGTTGACATCTGCTGCCTTCCTTCCAAAGCACGTGTCACCGCAATGAAAGCGTCTTATCAGACTCAAGCGGCCGCGGCCTTAACTGCCTGTTCCGCTTTTGCTTGTGCTTTTACCAAAAGAATCTCTAAGAATTTCCCGTTAAACCTCGCTGTGACCTTCGAAGGATCAACTTCAATGGGCAGCCCAACTTCACGAAACATGATTTCTTCCTCCATGTGTGATTTGCTCGCCGCCGGTGTAGTGGGTTGCCTCTTAGCCCGCCGCTTTCCGCAAATCGTGAGTCGGTGAGGCGCAACCCAAATGTTGATCGTGCCTTCCTCAAAATGCGTGGCGTCCATACTCAACCAAACGCTGTCGTCCACGTTCATCCGTCCAAGGCAGAGTGGCCGCAATAGCGCCGATTCGGCCTGTCGCCAGTCTTCCTTTTCGTGCGCCCCAGAACCGCAGTTCTCAAAAATCTCATAAGCGCGACGCGAGACGGCCGCGTGTATCCGTCGCCCTTGCTCGTCAGCGTCGAGGGCAACAATGTTTAGCTTTTCCCCAACTCTCGAGTGCTGTTCTAATGCTCCAGTTTTCATGATGCACCTCCGGTGCGCCTGATCACTTTGCTCATGACTTATCTTCTTCTTTCGCGATAGCCGGTCGGTATGACCTCTGTCACCCCAAATTGTGACCTGGATCACCTCTGCGTGAATTGTAGCTGGCGGAAGTGCACCCATCGATGCCCACAATTTCTCAAATCAAAACGACCTGATAACTAGTCAAGCCGCCCTTGGACCCACTTCCGTCCATCCGTGATAAAAATCACCAGACCCTGGGACCTCTCCCGCAGGTTTTAGCCCGAAGATGAGCTATTCACCTTTTGGTAGAAATTGAGGGCATACCAGGTGCAGACTCTCAACCGAAGAACACACGAAGCTAACCGAGAGTCGGCAGAAGTCAACACTCTTCAACAGTGGTAAGGGCAGCGTGCATGAAATGCAGGCGAATTTGTTCATGGGTGTCACGCGAACAGATTCCAACTCTCGGCCTCTTCGTTGAAAACCACGCAGAAAAGTTCATGAGGCACGCAACCACTTATACCTTTTGAACCTTCCCGTAAATGGGCAACTTGGGCAACTCTGTTGGCAAGCGCTGCCGCGTCCCGTTAAAAGCGCGAGATCTGGACGTCTAGGTCGCATTGCAAGCTTTCTTCGTGTGGGAGATTTCGGTTTTTGTGGGGCTGTGTGCTGCGACCAGCGCTTGTCCGAGGCTCAGACCACCGTCGCCTGCGGGGACCTCGGAATGAGTGAAAACTTCAAAGCCGTCGGACTCCAGCTTACGAATCAAAGGTTCGAACACAAGCGAGTTGTTGAATGTGCCGCCGCTCAAGCAGATTTGATTGATCGAAGATTCTTGACGAAGCAAGCATGCGAGGCGCACTAGAGTTTCGACTAATCCATTGTGGAATCGGCGGCTGATTGTTTCCGTGCACACCTTCCGCCGGAGATCTTCGACGATGGCGCCGAACAATGGAGACGGGTCGATCTGCCAGCACCCGTCCTGGCGATGAATGGTGAGGGGATAGCCATCGGTCTCACTCGACGACCGCCCTGACATTTCCAGTTCAATGGCGGCCTGCGCTTCATAGTTCACTTCCTGCCGAATTCCAATTAGCGCGGCGACCGCATCGAACAAACGCCCGCAACTCGAGGTCAGGGGAGAATTCACCCGCTGAGCCATCATGCGCAGAATCAACTCCGTTTTCTCGCGCTCTAGTCCTCGGACGAAGGGGATATCCAGGCCAAGGAAACCATCGCCGAAGGTTTGCGCCAGATAGCTCACCGCCATGCGCCAGGGTTCCCGGATTGCCGCGGCGCCTCCGGGAAGCGTGACGTACGCGAAATGCGCGGTACGTTCGGAACTTGCGTAATCCGAGATCAGCGCTTCGCCGCCCCAGACCTGCCCGTCGGTCCCGTAACCGGTGCCGTCAAGGGCCAGCCCAATAACGCGCCCGTCGATTCGGTTCTCAGCCATGCACGCGGCGATATGAGCATGGTGATGCTGCACACCAACAAGCCGTACGCCTTTCTGCTGCAATGCCCATTTAGTGGAAAGATAATCTGGATGGAGGTCATGCGCGATGACCTCAGGTTCGATTTCGAGAATCCTCGAAAGATATGTGATGGCAGCGCAGAAGAAATCGAAACTCTCGATGTTTTCGAGGTCACCAATGTGCTGGCTCAGGAATGCAAAGTTGTGACGCGTCAGGCAGATTGTGTTTTTCAGTTCTCCCCCGACGGCAAGTATCTGGGGAAGTTCCTTGTGCAATCGCACTGGTGCCGGCACGTAGCCTCGCGACCTCCGAATCTGGCGCAGCCTGCCAGTCGAGGAACGGACGACCGAATCGTCACAACGAAGCAGGATCTCTCTGTCATGCATAAGGAAGAAGTCGGCGATGCTACCCAACCGCTCCACCGCTTCGCAGTTGTCAATCGCAATCGGCTCTTCACTCAGATTTCCACTTGTCATGACCAATGCTGTGACCTTGCCTGCGGAAAAAAGCAAGTGGTGCACCGGGGTATAGGGCAGGAACAGTCCGAGGTCGCCATGGTTCGGTGCCACAGCCTCAGCGATTACAGTGTCTTTGGCCTTTGGCAGCAGCACGATGGGCCGTTGCCGGCTGCTCAGAAGCCTCCGCGCTTCGGTATCGATCTCGCAAAATCGACGGGCGACTTCCAGATCGCGCACCATCACAGCGAGCGGTTTTTCAACGCGCCGCTTACGCTGGCGCAGCCGTTCCACTGCGGCTGAGTTCAGAGCATCTACCGCGAGGTGGAATCCTCCGAGTCCCTTGACGGCGAGTATCTCACCCAATTGAAGGTGCTCCGCAGCGGCTTCGATGGGATCGACTGCCTTGATCGCGTGGCCCGGGGCTGTCCAGAACTCGAGTTGGGGGCCACATTCCCAGCAGGCATTCGGCTGTGCGTGGAAACGGCGGTTTTGCGGGTCCTCATATTCCACGCGGCATTCGTCACACATCTGGAAAGCAGACATCGAGGTGCGCGGCCGGTCATAGGGGATTTCCCGTATGATCGTGAAGCGCGGCCCGCAGTTCGTGCAATTGATAAAAGGATAGAGATGGCGACGGTCCTGAGGGTCAAACAACTCGCGAAGACAGTCTTCGCAGACCGCCACGTCCGGGGAGATTAGCGCATCACCATGCCCGGCAGTATGGCTCGGCAAAATTTCAAAGTATTGCTCCAGCTTGCACGGCATCTCGCGAACCATCACTCGGCTAATCTGAACAAGTGGCGGTGCCTCCTCGGAAAGATGCGAGACGAAATCCCCGACCAGGTCCGGCGAGCCCTGAATTTCGATGGTGACTCCTGTCGGCGTGTTGCTGATGTTTCCGCGGAGGTTTCGATCGGTGGCGAGCCGATAAACGTACGGCCGGAACCCGACCCCCTGTACGATCCCGGATACTTGGATCTCCTTGCGGACTTGCATGACCATCAAGATGCGGACGCAGTGGCCCGCGAGCTTTCCCGCTTGCGATCCAGCCAAGCGAGCCATTCCGCCATTCCCTGACGCGTCTGGCAGGACACTCGAACGATGTCCATGTTACGGTGGACGCTCCGCGAATTCTCCTCGGCGGCGGCGATATCGAATGGCACGTAGGGCAGCAGGTCGATCTTGTTCAAAATCAGCAGCTCCGACTTGAAGAAGATCGAGGGATATTTGAGAGGCTTGTCCTCTCCTTCCGTAACGCTGAGAACGACCAGTTTCGCGGCCTCACCCAAATCGTAGCTCGAGGGGCAGACAAGGTTTCCGACGTTTTCGATCAGCAATAGGTCGATGTCTTCCAAACTCCAGTCCAGAAGCGCTCTTTCGATCATCCGGGCATCCAGATGGCACGTGCCGCCCGTCGTGATCTGCTTCACGGGAAACCCAAACCGCGCCAGCCGTTTCGCGTCGTTTTCCGTCTGAATGTCCCCGGTCAGAACTGCTACACGTTCTTGGCGGTCGAAGCTTTCAAGAGTGCGTTCGAGCAGGCTGGTTTTCCCGGAGCCGGGTGAGCTGATCAGGTTCAGGCACAGAATATTGTGTTCGGCAAAGCGCGCCCGCAAGCCGGCGGCAACGCGGTCATTTTCGCTTAAGACTTTACGTTCCAGCGGGACGCGATCCATTTTCGACCTCCAGATAGGCGAGTTCGAGTTCGTCGCCTCCCAAGAATTGGGATTCTGTCAAGCCACACTTCGGACAGGCCGAATCTTCTCTCGACGCGGCGTACGACTCCCCGCAGACGCGGCATTGATAACAGCGCGGGCAGAATTCAATCTCGAGTGCAAGCGGTTCCAATTCTGTCCCGCGCACGAGAGCCTCAAAACAAAAGTTCATGGCGTCCGGATCAACGCCCGCGAGTTCGCCGATTCGAACTCCGACTTTGTGGATGTGGCCATCCGGGAAGCGGCGTGTTTCCGCGCGAACCGCATCGAGCACAGAATTTGCAATTCCCATTTCGTGCATCGGACTAACCTCAGCAGATTCTCGGCAATTGATCGCCGGAAAGCAGATCGACGATCCGCGATGTTCCCAGACGCGTTCGAAGGGTGACCATCGTCGCATGGGATTCCGTGACCGTCCCGATCATCCGTGCGTTGCGACCTAGCGGATGGCGGTGCATTGCTTCGAGAATATTTTCGGCAGCCGCAGGATCGACAATCGCGATCAGCTTGCCCTCGTTTGCAACATACAGTGGATCGAGTCCTAACATCTCGCACGCGCCTTGCACTTCCTCCCGGACCGGGATGGCCGCCTCTTCAAGCGCAATCCCCACGCGCGACCGAAGCGCAATCTCATTCAAAGAACTCGACAAGCCGCCCCGCGTTGGGTCACGGAGACAACGAATTTCAGAACTCGCGCGAAGCATGTCGGCAACAAGAGTGTGCAGCGCCGCCGTGTCGCTCGCGATGGCGCTCTCGAATTCGAGCCCTTCCCGCTGGGACAATATAGTGATGCCATGATCTCCGATGGTCCCGCTCAACAGCACACAATCTCCGGGGCGTGCTTGATCGGCGGAAAGCCGCACTCCTGACGGGACGAGTCCGATCCCAGAGGTGTTCACAAACAATCCATCACCGCTTCCTTTTTCCACCACTTTCGTGTCACCAGTGACGACAACGACGCCTGCAAGGGCGGCAGCGACGCGAATGGATTCCATAACTCGCCGAAGGGTTTCGAGAGGAAACCCCTCTTCGAGGATGAGTGCAAGGCTCAAGAAAAGAGGTTCAGCTCCTCCCATCGCCAAGTCATTGACGGTGCCGTTCACCGCCAGCGTCCCGATGTCGCCACCAGGAAAAAACAGCGGCTTCACGACGAAGGAGTCTGTTGTGAATGCAATTTGGGATCCGCCGACATCCATGATGGCTTGATCATCTAGGCGTTCGAGAAAGGGATTTTGTAGGGCGGGAAGGATGATCTTGCGAAGAAGTTCGGCGCTCATTCGGCCGCCGCTTCCGTGGCCGAGCAAGACCGACTCCATGCTTGCAATCGGAACCGGACAACTCAAATCCACGGCGAATTTCGTTTGTGGCGGCATCAGTGGGTTCCCTTAGCTGCTATCGCATGCCGACGATATTGATAATATGCAGCGCACGCACCTTCAGAAGAGACCATTGGCGCGCCGAGCGGATTTTCCGGCGTGCAGCGTGTTCCGAATGCGGGGCAATCCGTCGGTTTCTTCAGGCCCTGAAGCACCTCCGCACTAATGCATTCCGCGGGCTCGTCCGCAGTTACTCCTTCTGTACCAAAGATGCGATCCGCATCGAATTCTACATATTCCTCTCGGAGACTGAGACCACTCGCCGGAATTCCGCCGATCCCGCGCCATTTCCGGTCGCACACTTCGAAGACTTCCGCCAATACTTTCTGAGCAAACAGGTTGCCTTCGTATGTTACGGACCGGACGTATTGGTTCTCGACCGCCGCGCGGCCTTCTTCGAGCTGCGTCACAAGCATCAGAATCGCTTCCAATAGATCAAGTGGCTCGAATCCGCCTACAACAATCGGCACATGGAAGTCCCGGATGAGGTCCTCGTATTCGCGATAGCCCATGACCGTGCAAACGTGCCCCGGACCAATGAAGCCTTGTACCCGATTGCGCGGGGAACTCAAGAGCGCTCGAATCGCGGGCGGCACGAGTACGTGAGAGGCGAGGATCGAGAAGTTTTTCAGTCCCTCGCGCTTGGCTTGCCAGACGGCCATGGCATTCGCCGGAGCCGTCGTTTCAAAACCAACAGCGAAGAAGACCACTTTGCGGCCGGGATTTGCGCGAGCGAACTTGAGCGCTTCGGTGGGAGAATAAACCACGCGCACGTCTCCGCCCCAGGCCTTCACATGGAAGAGATCAGTATGTGATCCCGGTACACGAAGCATGTCGCCATAAGAAATCAACGTCACGTCAGGACGCGAAGCAATCTCAGTGGCTTTGTCGATGGTTTCAAGAGAGGTCACACAGACAGGGCATCCCGGCCCATGAACCAACTCGATCCCAGCGGGCAGCATTTCGTCGATGCCGTAGCGCATCAGAGTGTGAGTTTGGCCGCCGCAGATCTCCATTAACACCCACGGCCGCGTCGCTCGCCGGCTCAGCTCGGCCACAATTCCGCGGGCAATCTTCTCGTCCCGGTATTCGTCCAAATACTTCATACACTGCCTTGGAGGCGTGCCAACATCACCTGACTCTTCCGGCTACGAATCTTCCAAATCCGATTCCAGTTCGCCTTTGAGCAAGCCCATGGACTCGAGCAACGCGTAGCTCCTCTCCGCTTCCTCGCGGTCTACACGGCTGATGGCGAATCCCACATGGACAATCACGTAATCTCCGACTAAGGCTTCGGGAACAAAGTCCAGGCAGGTCTCTCGGGTGATCCCGCCAAACCGGACCCGTCCTACACGAATTCCGTTGTGCACTTCGCTGTTGAGGATTTTTCCAGGTATGGCGAGACACATGTTACAAGCCTCCTTCTTCGCAAGGCTTCGAAAGTGTTCGGTTCGCGGATTGTTCGGTCGTCAACGATGAGGTGTGGGGCTCCAAACAGACGTCCCGCGATTCCTTCCAAAGTTGCAGCTGCGCCAAGGCCGCATCCACCAAAGGCACAAGCGCAGCTTCGACTTCGGCGGACAATGACGTGCCCCACTCCGTGTTAGCAGGTTGCACGCCCAGCACAACAATATCCTGAGGACTGGTTGAGACGAGGAACAGAGCCGCGATCAGATCGGCAACGCCCAATTGATGAGCGCTCCATCCCCCCGTCGTGCCGAGCAAATCTCTCCCCGTCATCCGCGCAAGCGTTCCAGGCGCACTCCCCGAGTTCATGGCATCAAGGAGCAGCACACAGGACGCATCCGAAGCATACGGAATCAGCTCGAGGCCGATTGTGCCACCGTCCAGAATCGTGACGCCGGAGGGCAACCTGGGATCGTCTTGCAGCAGCCGTGCGGCATGCACGCCGACACCCTCGTCTGAAAGGATCGTGTTGCCGACCCCAATGACCACCGTGTCCGAAGCCAGCAAATTTTCCATGTCACACTCTTGATTGGGTACTCTGTCCACCGACCGGGTTCGCCCGGATCCCTTCCAGTCGCGGCTCACTTTCCTCGCCGGCCTCCTCTGCTATTGCCTCCCGCAGTTCATGTTCGGGAACAAACTTGTATCCACTGAAGATGCTCTCCATCAGGCCGTTCTCCTCCTCGATCGATACCAGGATCGCGGTATAAAGATGGTGGATGAAAAACATCCAAAATCCGAACATTACGAGGAAGTGAATCTCACGCAGCCATTGGATGTCCACGACATGTGGAATCCAGCCCACGAAGAAGCTGAGTGTCCTACTTCCAAGAACTCGAGAGTAGAGCGCGAGGCCAGTGAGGATTTCGACGAACGCCATACCGAAGACGGCAGCATACGCAGCTCCCGCCATCGCGTTATGGCCGATGTGGGGAGTCGGCGACCAACTCATGAATCCGTAATACCGGCCAGTGTCGGCGAAGTCCTTGAGCCATTTCCTGGTCGTGGGGATGAACTGGTCCCAGTGCGACCACTGGTTGCCGATAAACATCCAGACAACTCGGATCAGAATCGCCCCAAGAAACGCGAAAGCGGAAAGAAGGTGAACAAAGCGCATCGTCCCCATGACGTAGGCAGTTCTTCCATGCGGAATGACGAACGGGGAATGCATGTAATAGCCTGTGATGGAGAGAGAAACGATTGTCGTGAACATGATCCAGTGCGCAAATCGCACAGGCCATTCCCAGACGTATACCCTTACCTGCCCGTGCGCCGGCCTCTTCCAATCCGCTTCATGCCCATCTCGCCTTCGTGTCTTTTTCATACTCGGGCCTCCACCGTGTCAGGCTTCTGCCCTGGAGCACGTGTGCCCTCGAGCATCTACCACATGAACGGCGCAAGCCAAACAGGGGTCGAAGGAGTGAATAGTACGCAGAAGTTCGAGCGGGCGATCCGGATCCGCGACCGGTGTCTTGATGAGTGCGGCTTCATAAGCGCCGCGCTGGCCGCGGGCGTCTCGAGGGCCCGCGTTCCATGTGGACGGCACGACCGCCTGGTAGTTCTTGATGGCCTGGTCTTCGATCTCCACCCAGTGTCCCAGCGATCCACGCGGGGCCTCAAAGAAACCGAAACCTCTTGCGGTTTTGGGCCACGACTTCGGATCCCACTTTTCCCCGTTGTGGATGCGCAGGTTTCCAGTGGCTAGATTGTTTCCGAGCTCCTCTACCCAACCGGTAAGCCGGTTTGCAAGGAGTTGAGTTTCGAGTGCGCGTGCCGCGATGCGGCCAAGCGTGGAAAACAATGCGGCAGGCGGAGCCTTCAGCTTTGTCAAAGTGGCATCGACGAGAGCCTTGACGTCCGGCTGGCCCGAAGCGTAGGCAACGAGCAGGCGCGCCAGAGGCCCGACCTCCATGGGTTGGTCTTGATACCTCGGAGCCTTAAGCCAGGAATACTTCTGATCGACCTCAAGGAATTCGTAGGGAGGTTTTGGTCCCGAGTATTTCGGATTAGTCTCTCCATCAAATGGGTGCTTCGCGGCCTGATCTCCTCCGGAATACTCGTACCAGGAATGAGTCACATATTCCGTGACATTCGCGGGATCGACCGGGTGAACCTTCGACAAATCGCGATTCAGGATGATGCCCCGGGCAAGAAAGAAATTCGCGGGATCCTTGATGGACCCCTGCGGATAGGCCCCGTAAGACATGAAATTCCCAAGCCCCTCACCGCGTTCGAACCAGTCGCGGTAGAATCCCGCCACGGCTAGAACATCTGGGATGTACACCTGGTTTACAAAAGACTGGGCGGACTTCGCCACCTGCAAGAGAAAATCGATTCGTTCCGGGTTGACAGTTGCACCCGGCTCGTTCGGATCCATGACAGTGGCCATGCCGCCCACTAGAAATGTCTGCAAGTGTGGATTCTTGCCGCCGAGAACCGCGTGAATCCGAATGAACTCCTTTTGGAACTGCAATGCTTCCAGGTAATGTGCAACCGCCATGAGATTTGCTTCGGGCGGAAGATGGTAGGCGGGATGTCCCCAATAACCCGCGCCAAACAAGCTCAGCTGCTTGCTCGCAACCAAGGCGGTGACGCGATCCTGAACGCTTTTGAAATACTTTTCACTCGACATAGGCCAATTGGAGATGGATTGCGCGAGTTGCGATGTCTTCGCTGGGTCTGCCTTCAAGGCGGAAACTATGTCCACCCAATCCAGCGCGTGGAGATGGTAGAAATGAATGACGTGATCCTGGACCGTCTGAGTCGCAGCGATGATGTTCCGAACGAGGCGGGCATTATCGGGAACTTCGATGCCCAGCGCATCCTCGACGGCGTTCACAGAAGCGAGCGCGTGTACCATTGTGCAGACGCCACAAATGCGCTGCGCCCAAATCCATGCTTCACGTGGGTCACGACCGCGCAAGATCAGCTCAATTCCGCGGAACATGGTGCCGGAACTCCATGCGTCCGAGATCATCCCGCCTTCGACTTGCGCCTCGATGCGGAGATGTCCCTCAATTCGCGTGACCGGGTCGACTACAATCCGCGCCATTGATTCCTCCTAAGCTCCGCGAGAATCCAGCGGTTCGCTTGCTTTTTCGGCTGCCTTCTTCGCCCGCATTTTGTCGCGGACCATGTTGCCAGCCACTTGGGCAACCATAGCTGCAGCAACTGCTCCCGTGGCCACCCATCCAATTTCGTCCGCTGTGACATCCACTCCAAACCCGGGCACCGATGGCAACCGTTTGTAGAAGGGTGACTTCGTATCCCAAAAACGGTGTGAAGCGCACGCAATGCACCCGTGGCCGGCTTTCACAGGCCAACTCGTTCCATCATTCCAACGGACGGTCGGACAGTTGTAGGTTGCTTCGGGACCTTTGCAGCCCATCTTGTACAGGCAGTAGCCCTTCCGGTGGCCTTCATCCCCCCACTCCTCAACAAAACGCCCTGCATCGTAGTGAGCTCTTCGCTCACATTGGTCGTGAATGATGTTGCCGTAAGCGAACAAAGGTCTGCTGTATTGATCGAGCGCAGGCAGATCATGGAACGTTAGGTAGTGCACCAGGACCGCCGCAGTGTTTGCAGGGTTATGAGGGCACCCTCCCAAGTTGATGAGATTCTTTAATCCCGGAACCGCTTCTTGTAATCCAAGCGCTCCGGTCGGGTTCGGGTTCGCGCGAACCAGTCCTCCATCCCACGCGCAGGCACCCACTGCAATGTTTGCCGCGGCACTACCGCAGACGTGTTTTGCGATCTCCAGCGCAGTCTTTCCGCCGATCGTGCAGTAAACGCCTCCATCCGCGGTGGGGATTGCGCCTTCAACCACCGCGATGTATTCGCCCTTGTGTTCTCGAACTACCCGTTCGAGCGCCTCTTCCGCCTGCTTGCCCGCGCCTGCCATGATCAGCTCGTGATATTCCCAGGAAAAAAGGTCGAGCACGAATTCCGCAACTGTAGGATTGCTCGTACGGAGCATGGATTCGGAGTTCCCGGCACAGTCCTGAAATTCGAGCCAAACGAGGACGGGACGGGTGGACTGAGTGAGAGCTTTTTCGACGGCTGATAGATATCTCGGGGGAAGGGCCAGCGTGGCGACCATCAAGTTGCAAAACTTCACAAACTCGCGCCGCGACACACCGCGAATGCTCAAAGCCTTAGGCAGCGTGCCGCGCAGTGCTCTCATAATCGCACCTCTTGAAGGATTAGGGATCCTTAGTTATGCCCCGCCATCATTGCGTTCTGTTCCACCTATAGGGACGTATCACGAGCAAATGTCCCTCATACGTCTACTCTTAAGGTGTTTCGTAGTCTGTGACTGCAGTCACATCACTGGGTATTTGGGAGCACTCCGCCACCACTGTCCCTTTTGTAACTTTCACGCAGGTGAGAGGTGAGACATTGAAAAATCGTACCAGCAAACCAATCGACCGTGGTCTTGACAAGACCCGCACGAAACAGAACTTGGCAGTTGAGAATCTAGGATCCGCCACGCTCTCCACACCTATCGGAGAGCGGCGAGATGAAAAGCTTATTCACAGACTCAGCGAACGCGGCAACAAAGTGTCGTATGAGAGCGGGATTGTCTTTTTCACGCAGGGAGAGAAGTCGAGCGGCATATTCCTGATGTTGCAGGGTACCGCCAAACTGTCCATCGCATCCTCCGGCGGAAGGGCTATCATTCTTGGATTTGAGGGCCCTGGAACCATCCTGGGACTTGCTGCAACTATTCTAGGGAAAACTCACTATGCGACTGCGGAAGCTGTGGGGCCTACCACCGTAGTCTTCCTGCGGCGCGATGCTTTTCTCAAACTCGTGCAAGAAAGCACAAAGACGGCCCTCGAGGTTGCGGCAATACTCAGCGAACGGTGTTTCAAGCTCCTTGATGAACTCAGCATCTTCGCTCTGTCGGAATCCGCACAACAAAGGCTTGCAGCGTTCCTCCTGGGACTGCGCCCAGATGGGAGAGACAATGGAGTCGGCATCCGGTTACCAGGAGCGCGACAGGAAGACCTCGCGCAGATGGTCGGACTTTCCCGCGAAACCGCAAGCCGCCTTCTTTCTCGCTTCAAAAAAAGACAAATACTGAATTGGAAGTGTTCAACCCTCGAAATTCGGAATTGGGATGCCCTTCAGAAGCTGGCGGCGACGAAAATGGGACGCGAGGCATGAAGAGGGTGCGGGCTCCTTACGAGAACCCGTACTTTGGACTCGTGCGTTTCAAAGAGATGTGATCGCAGTCACAGTCAGAGGGTTCCATTTGTTATACAAAGTTGTGGCCTTTGGCATTTTAGCGGAGGTGCGAAATGAACTGTCGGCGGATCCGAACGCACTACGGCCTATTTGCTGTCGCCGTGCCCTTTTTCTTCTTTGCCGTGCCGGCCTGGGCACAGGAGGATGCCGCGAGTCTCTATAAGGCGAAATGCGCAGTGTGCCATGCCGCGGACGGGAGCGGAAACACGCCGGCAGGCAAGAAGCTTGGCGCGCGCGATTTTGCTTCGCCCGAGGTGCAGAGCGAAACAGATGCCCAACTTATCGAAATCACTGCGAAGGGCAAGAACAAAATGCCTGCTTATGCAAGCAGCCTGAAGGATGCACAGATCAAAGAGCTAATCGTCTACATCCGCGACCTAGCCAAGAAGAAATAGCCGACAGGCGGTCTGTCTGCCGCCGTCCCGCTCCTGATTTCTGCGATTGTGTGGCCAGGAGGAGTAGCGATGGTACCAACCGGAATCCTGATCCCATTGATTGCACTGACGATTGTGCTGGCTGCAGTGTTTTTCGTACGTCCCTCAATCACGAGGGAAACCACCGGCAAGATTCTCGCTTTTGTAGGCCTATGCGTTCTTCCCGTGCTGTGCATCGCCACGGGCATGTCCACTCACATGCAGCGTTCCGAACAAACCAAATTCTGCATTTCGTGCCACAGCATGGAACTCTACGGAAAAAGCTTGTACGTGGACGATCAGAAGTACGTCCCTGCCCAGCATTTTCAGAATCACCGCGTTCCGGCGGACATGACCTGTTATGCCTGCCATACCGACTACACCATCTATGGGCCTATGAAGGACAAGCTCAAGGGCATGACCCGCATTTATTTGCAGTATGTAAGTACGCCACCCAAGACAATCCATATGAGCGGCGGGTACAGTAACCTACAGTGCCTGCACTGCCATGCGGGTGCCCGCAACTTTGAGGAAAACCCCGTCCATCTCGCGATGATGGATTCGCTCAAAACGAATCAGCTGTCGTGTATTTCGAGTGGTTGCCACGACACGATTCACAATACGTCCGAAGTAACCAACCTGAAAATGTGGGGGCCCGCCCAATGAAACTCCGCGCGATCGGAATACGACGGTTTCTGCAAGTTTCGAGCAGCTTGATTATTCTTGGCCTGCTCGTGGAAATTGTGAGCCTCATGTGGTTTCATCCGCTCGCGTTTGTGCTCTTTGCTTTCGTGGGCATAGCATTAATGGGACTGGGAATTTTTGTTTATCTAGCGTCGCTGGTCTTCGCTGTTTCTCCGCCCGCCGAGAACCACGAATGAAATGGGAGCCTCAGCAACTAACATCGGATATCGTCGGTGTCCCCGCCGGGAGTCAAGTCGATCGGGAACCACCGGCAGATATCTTCCATGATCCCCGCCTTCGCGCGCTGGGATGGCGCGATCTGGTCCGTGTCTCACCCTTCGAAGTTCTGTTGGAACCTCTGCTACCAGCCGGGTGGCTCGCCGCCTCGCTTCTGACGGCTGCGCAGGGTCTCCATGTAGTTGCTCTCGGCTTCTCTTTCATGTTTTTCCTCACAGGCCTTCGGCTCATCCACAATGCCTTTCACTCCTCGTTGGGGCTGTCTCGCCGAACAACGGACATTGTGTTGTGGGTCATGAGTCTCGTGATGCTGGGATCGATGCACGCCGTGCAGTTCAATCACCTGCGACACCACAGACTTACGTTTGGCGAACACGACGCGGAAGGCAGGCACGCGGAGATGCCTGCTTGGCGCACCCTGCTGTTCGGTCCCGCCTTCCCGATCCTCCTGCATGTCACGGCACTTCGATATGGCAGTCGGAAGATGCGGGCGACGGTCGTCGTCGAACTGCTCCTGAACGCAGCGTGGATCACCTTGGTATTCGGTGTCTGGAATAGCTGCACGCTCCGGTATCACGTAAGTGCGATGGCGGTAGGTCTAAGAATCGGCCAGGTGTGAGCCAAACTGCAAGACCCACTGCCTGACTTCATCGCGCCGCCGGAGGCTCCCGGTCGGTGAGAATTCCGACGAAGTGGCGATAGAACACAACGGCTCGATTGACCGCAGAAGGCTTATTTCCCGCGATCATCCGGTTATGCCAACGGTTTCCCAGAAGATGCCTCAGCCTTCCGGCATTGAGTGACAACCTGAAAATATCTGATTTTAGTCGGGGCTGCCGCCTGATAGATCGTTCGCAAGCCTCGTAGTCGCCGGAGGAGACGCTTTGTTCCATTGTTCAAGTTGGGCCTGAACTTTCGCCCACGCTTTGCGATTTCGTTTTGTCGCATACGGGGCATCCGGATGTCCGTAGAACTCCTGCATCTCAGCGTGAAGCTCCATTGAAGCGCCACTAAAGTTTTGTTTTGACAGCTCGTTGAGCAGCTTGGCGTGAGCTTCGTCATTCATGCGGTATTTACCGGGCCCGGTGATTCCACCGGTATCAAAATTCTCGTTGGTCAATGCAAGCTGGCCAGCTCCCTCGTCGGACAAAAGAGTGCGGTAGCGGGCCAGGGTGGTGTTGAAGCTTTCCTCAAACAATTTTTCCGCTTGCGGGGTGGGCATGCGGAACTGAAACACTCGGAGAGGCCCTATTTTGGGCAAAAACTTAGAGAGGAACGCCAGAAACTTCTCGCCAAACGACGGCTGCTGATAGTTCTTGCCCCACTTCTTTTCATAACTCGCGCGAGAGAGATTGAAGAGAAATTTCTGTTTGGTGATGCCGGGCACGCTTTTCTGGATTTCGTCTTTCTTGAGCGTCCAGGCAATGCGCGTGGCTTTTGGAATCTGATTGCTCACGGCGCGGCGGTAGGAATTCAATGCCAGGTCTTCATTGGAGAGGACCGCCTTCAAGGGCAGGCCGTAAGTTTCGAGAAATGCCCGTTCCAGCAAAGGGACCGCCACCTCAAAGCCGATAAAATCGTGATAGCTCTCTGGGGCGTAGCGCTGTTGAGCTATCTCCAGGAGGTAGTGCGGGAGCGGTGACCGTGACGGTGACCAATCCGGGTGCCCAGAGTGGGAGTTTGACGAACGGATTCACCTATGTCGTGGTGCCGACGGTGAGCAGTGTGGCGCCGAACAATGGTCCAGCAGCGGGTGGAACAGCGGTAACGATCACGGGGACGAACTTTGCGGCCGGAGCGACAGTAACGTTCGGAGGGACAGCGGCGACGAACGTGGTGGTGGTGAGCAGCACAAGTATTACGGCGACGACACCGGCGGGTAGTGCGGGAGCGGTGACCGTGACGGTGACGGTCAATGGGCAGGGCGGAAGCCTGACCAATGGGTTCACCTACATTGTTCCGCCGACAGTGAGCAGCGTGGCGCCGAATAGCGGGTCAACGGCAGGTGGGACGGCGGTAACGATCACGGGGACGAACTTTCCGGCGGGAGCGACGGTAACGTTCGGAGGGACAGCGGCGACGAGTGTGGTGGTGGTGAGTAGCGCAAGTATTACGGCCACAACTCCGGCAGGGACAGCGGGAGCGGTGACGGTGACGGTGACCAATCCGGGTGCCCAGAGTGGGAGTTTGACGAACGGATTCACCTATGTCGTGGTGCCGACGGTGAGCAGTGTATCGCCGAAGAATGGTCCAGCAGCGGGTGGAACGGCGGTAACCATCACGGGGACGAACTTTGCGGCCGGAGCGACTGTAACGTTCGGAGGGACAACGGCGACGAACGTGGTGGTGGTGAGTGGCACAAGTATTACGGCGAC
>DATFZQ010000059.1:0-67704 GCA_035314345.1 Candidatus Acidiferrum sp. | reverse complement strand
GTTCGACCCCCTCCTCCGGGACCAATTTTCTTGCAGAGAAATGTTTTACGGCATTCCTGGAAATAGCTGCCTTCTGACGCTTCCCGAAAAAAAGTATACTTGGCTGAGTTGAATCGGTTTAATATGGCCCTGCGCGGTGCCTAACAGCATCTTTTTAGTCCGGTATCATTGCTGATTATTTGCGAGGAGATCCATGTCTCGTTCCACTTGGTACGGCAAGTGTGCGCTCGTGCTGGCGATTGCGCTCGTGGCGTTGGCGGGTTCCGCAGCGCGGGTTGTGGCAGAGCCTGGGGTGCGCGTTTATCTTCACAATGGATGGCAGGTTCAGTCGTCGTGCGTGGCAAAGGCCGCGGGCGAGCAAATCTCCACCGTTGGCTTTGACGCTGCGTCGTGGCACAAGACCGATCTGCCGGCGACGGTGGTGGGGGCCCTGGTGACGGATAAGACGTACCCTGACCCGTACTTCGGAACCAATTTGAAAACTTTGCCGGGGATGAATTATTCCAACAAATCGTTTTTTGCGATTCAGGATATGCCGGCGGGTAGCCCGTTTCTTTGCTCGTGGTGGTTTCGCACGGAATTCGCGGCGCCTGCCGATTTGGGGCAGAAGAATTCGTGGCTGCATTTTCTTGGGATTAATTACCGGGCGAACGTTTGGATCAACGGCGTGAAAATCGGAGATGCGAAGGACGTTGCGGGAACTTACCGCGCGTTTGAATTTAACGTAAGCAAAAACATCCAAGCGGGTAAGACCAACGCTCTTGCGCTGGAAATTTTTGCTCCGCACAAAGACGATTTGGGAATTACGTGGGTGGATTGGAACCCGACTCCGGCCGACAGGGACATGGGGATCTGGAAGGAAGTGTTTTTGACGACGAGCGGCGATGTTTCGGTGCGGCATCCGTTTGTGGTTTCGAAGCTCGATTCTGAATACAAGACAGCAGCGCTGACCGTGAGCGCGGATTTGCGCAATACGTCGGATCATGCGGTGAAGGGAATCTTGCACGGCAACATCGATGGTATTCAATTGGAGCAGCCGGTCGAGCTTGAGGCTGGAGAATCCCGGAAAATCAGCTTTGCGCCCGAGAAATTTTCACAAATGAAGCTGGAGCATCCACGAATCTGGTGGCCCTACCAGATGGGCGAACCTAATCTGTACACCGCGAGGCTGAGCTTTGACTCGGACGGGCAGACTTCGGATGCAGCGAGCGTAACGTTTGGGATTCGTGAAGTGACTTCCGAAATTACCGACAAAGGCTACCGGCTTTTCAAGATTAACGGACGCAAGCTGCTGATTCGAGGCGCGGCGTGGGCGCCGGACATGTTTTTGCGGTGGTCGTCCGAACGGCTTGATGCGGACTTAGCATACGTGCGGGACATGGGGTTGAACACCATCCGGCTCGAAGGACGTCTGGACCACGATGAATTTTTCGACAAGACGGACAAACTCGGCATTCTGGTGATGCCGGGATGGACGTGCTGCGACGCTTGGGAGCGCTGGAAGCTTTGGAAAGGAGACCAGCGGAAAGTTGCGGCATCATCGCTCACGGATCAAATCGGAAGGTTGAGAAATCATCCGAGCGTTTTTGTGTGGCTCAATGGCAGCGATGGGCCGCCGCCTGCCTATGTCGAGAGAATGTATCTTGGAATTGAGAAAGATCTGGGATGGCCGAATCCGATTATTTCATCGGCTTCCGCGGAAAGAACCACTGTCACCGGAAAATCGGGCGTGAAGATGACCGGGCCTTACGAGTATGTGCCGCCGGTTTACTGGCTATCGGATAAGAAAGCGGGCGGGGCGTACGGCTACAACACGGAGACTAGTCCTGGTCCGGCGATTCCGCCGCGCGAATCGCTCGAGCGATTTATTCCCAAGGATCATTTGTGGCCCATCGATGATGTGTGGAACTACCATTCGGGCGGGGAACGCTTCACGACGGTGAATGTTTTTACGGATGGTTTGACCAAGCGCTATGGCGCAGCCACTTCGCTGGACGATTACGAACGCAAAGCGCAGGCCATGACCTATGACGGGCAGCGCGCGATGTTCGAGGCTTACGGACGCAACAAGTACACGTCGACCGGAGTGATTCAGTGGATGCTGAATAACGGTTGGCCATCGCTGATCTGGCATCTCTACGATTATTACCTGGTGCCCGCGGGCGGCTACTTTGGGACGAAGAAGGCGATGGAGCCGGTGCACGTGCAGTATTCGTACGATGACAATTCGGTTGCGGTGGTTAACAGCACGTATGAAGCGCTGAAGGGAACGAAAGTCAGCGCGAAGATTTACAACATTGATGCCGCTGAAAAAGCATTGCGCGACGTCACGCTTGATCTGGCAGCCGACAGCAGCACCAAGGCGTTCGATCTTCCGAAAGTGGATGGGCTCTCGAAGACTTACTTTCTGCGGCTGCAGTTGAGCGACGCGGGAGGAAAACAGCTCAGCGACAATTTCTACTGGCTATCGACGAAGCCGGACACTCTCAATTGGGCGAAGCAGCAGGATACTGTGTACACGCCGCAGGCGGAGTTTGGAGATCTCACCGGTCTTAACTCGCTGCCGCAGGTGAAGCTAAACGCGAACGTCGTTTCCGGAAACGGAACGGCTCAGGTGACTGTGTCGAATCCGAGTAGCGCGATCGCGTTCATGGTTCATCTGCGAGTCACTCGCGGCAAGGGCGGGGTGGACCTTACGCCCATCTTTTGGGAGGACAATTACTTTTCGCTTCTGCCTGGGGAAAGCCGAACCGTTGCTGCGAAGTTTGATCAAGCCTCTCTGGATGGCAAAGAGGCGGTTGTGGTGCTTGACGGTTGGAACGTGCCCCCGATCACTCCATGAAACATCTCCGGCTTCCCGCCTCTTTTTCATTGTCAGCGTGCTGCGTGCTTGCGCTAAACGTATTTGGTTTCGTTCGTTGCGCGGCGGGGCAGGATTCGAAGCTGGGGGCGGTGATTTCGGGGATTCAGGAATCGATACGGAAGAGCGGGGCGGACGTGGGAGTGGCGTTTCGGACGCTGGATGGGAAGGCGGAATGGTTTTTCCGGGCGGATGAGCCGTTCCACGCGGCCAGCACAATGAAGATTGCGGTATTGATCGAGCTATTTCATCAGGTAGGCGATGGAAAGCTGAAGCTCGAGGAGCCCCTCCTTGTAAGAAATCAGTTTCACAGTTTGGCGGACGGTTCGATCTACACGCTTGATCCTGCGGATGATTCGGAGACGGATTTGTATAAGGCCGCGGGGCAGACGCGGACCTTGCGGCAGCTTTGCGAGTTGATGATTACTGTTAGCAGCAACCTTGCGACGAATCTACTGATCGAAAAGCTTGGCGTGGACAATATCCGGGCGACGGTGCATTTGCTGCATGCCGACGGCATGAATGTTTTGCGCGGGGTCGAGGACGACAAAGCGTTTGCGAAGGGATTGAATAACACGACTACGGCGCGCGGTCTTCAGCAACTGCTGGACGCAATCGTTCGGGGAGAGGCCGTCGATCAGGAAGCTTCCAAGCAGATGATCGAAATACTCGAGCGGCAAAAATTCAACGAAGGCATTCCTGCGGGGCTGCCTGCAGGCACTCGCGTGGCGCACAAAACTGGAGAGATCACCAAGATTCATCACGATGCCGCGATCGTTTTTGCACCGAGGCCTTTTGTGCTGGTTATTCTCGTCCGCGGTTTCGCGGATACCAAGGACAGCGCGGCGTTGATGGCGGATATCACGCGGCAGCTCTACCAAGCGACGCAGTAGGGGCTTGGCAAGTTAGCCGCCAATTTGCACAACCCTGTACCGGACCGGCTCATCCAACCCAATAGGCTAAGATGAATGGCCGAGAGCGAAGGGTGGGCCGGCGGGACACGAAATGTCCCGGGAGAGCGCCGGTAAAGAGAGGCAACACTATGAACGGTCGAGGACGAGCGATTGCCGCAGTGGTTCTGGGATTATTTTTTGCGGGGGCCGCGGAGGCCGATACGCTGGAGCTCAAGGACGGGCGAGTGATCCAAGGCCGCTACCTGGGCGGGACGCAAGCGGTGCTGCGATTTGAGATTGACGGGGAAGTGCAAACATTCAGTGTGGTCGACGCTGTCGCAATCACGTTTACTGGCAACTCCGGCAAAACGAGCGCTCCCGCGGCTGCGCCACCTGCCGCTGCGCCCGCTCCTACGGCTCCGCCTCCCCCATCAGACGCGTCTCCAGATTCTTCGGCTGCTTCTGCTGCGCCTCCAGATGCTTCGCAGCCGCCTGTTACTTCGCAGGACGTTCCACCCCCTCCACTTCCGGCCGCGAAACCAACATCCGCGGTGGCGCAGACTCCTCCGGCGCAAGACCCCGCTGCTCAGTATGGCGAAGTCACCATCCCGGCGGGACAAGTGCTTCTGGTCCGCATGATTGATGGCGTGGATTCTTCGAAAAACCAGGTTGGCGATATTTTCCACGCAAGCCTCGAAACCGACCTTTACGTCAACAGCACCCTTCTGGCGCGCAAAGGCACCGACGTTTACGGCCGTCTTGCAAACGTGCAAGAAGCGGGCAAGCTCTCCGGAAGCGCGGAGCTGCAGTTGGAGCTTATGCGGATTGTGATTGACGGGCGCGATTATCCGCTGGTCAGCAGCGACTACAGCTTGAAAGGGCAGGGACGTGGCTCGGACACTGCCAAGAAAGTGGGAGGGGGAGCCATTTTCGGAGCCATCATCGGCGCGATCGCCGGGGGAGGCAAAGGCGCAGCGATTGGAGCGGGCGCAGGATCCGCGGCAGGCGCGGGAGTGCAGGTGTTCACCAAGGGTGAAAAGGTAAAAGTGCCCAGCGAAACGTTGCTGGAATTCCGACTGCAGCAGCCGGCCATGGTTACGCCAACGCAGCGTTAGGCGCGGGCGTCTGCAGAAATGCCAGGAATGCTGCGGGCGGAGATTTCCACAAGCGGAGACCAAAGCGTTAACGGATTGGAAGCATCGCCCCCAAATTCTCCCTTGCTTCTCCTACTGTTAGTGACTAAGCTACCCCCTCGACCCTGGAGAGCCATCGTGCCAAAAGAAAAACCACGCGTAAACATCGGAGAAGTCATCAAGTCGTATCGCAGCCAGAGGGGATTGTCGCAAGGAGACATCGAGCGCCGCACCGGGCTGCTGCGCTGCTACCTCTCGCGCGTTGAGAACGGCCACACCGTACCGTCGCTCGAAACGCTAGCAAAGATTGCGGAAGCCATGGATATCTCGCTCGCGGATTTTTTCCCGGGCACGGAGACCCCTCGCGACCGTGAAACGCAGAAGATGCTGGGCGAGCTTTCGCAAGACGAAATTCGCTTCCTGGCGGAGATCAAGCGATTCAGCACTACGCTTTCGGATGGAGACAAGCGGCTGGTGCTGGCGATGATTCGGAAGATGGCGACGTTGATTCCGCCGCCTGCGACGAAAAGGCTGGTCATCCGGCGCGCGACCACCGTATAAATTCTCCGAAAGTACCGCCAAGCGCCGCCGCATGCTTGCAATATAGAAGGCTCCCGAGCGATCCGCCGGTTTTTTCCAACACCCTAATTGTGTGTTTCTAGTTGTTTTGCCCGCGGATCAAACGGATCGCGTCGGGAATCGCAGCGCCCGCGCGTCCAATGGCTGATGCGCGCACCGCATCGGCATCTTCGGGATCGAGCGAGCCTTCGCCTGGCGCGAGGAAGAGATTGCTTTCGACCTCGTGCTGCTTCGTGTAGAGATCGAAGTAGCGGCCGCCGGCGGCGTAGAGCGAGGCATGATTGCCGCGCTCGATGATGCGGCCCCCTTCAACGACAAGTATTTGCTCGGCTCGGCGAATTGTGGAGAGGCGATGGGCGATGACGAAGGTGGTGCGGCCGCGCATCAAGTAGCGAAGACCTTCCTGGATGAGGGCTTCGGATTCGGAATCGAGGCTGGAGGTTGCTTCGTCGAGTATCAGGATGCGCGGATCGGCGAGGATTGCGCGGGCGATGGAGACGCGCTGCTTTTGTCCGCCTGAGAGTTTGACGCCGCGTTCGCCAACCAGCGTGTCGTACTTTTTCTCAAAACCTTCGGCAAATTCGTCGACGCGCGCGATGTGGCACGCGGCTAGGATTTCTTCTTCGCCGGCTTCTGGGCGCGCGAAGGCCACGTTTTCGCGAATTGTGCCGTCGAAAAGAAAAGTTTCTTGCAGGACGACGCCCAGCTGGGTGCGATAGGAATTGAGCTTCACTGTGGCAAGATCGATGCCGTCAACGAGGACGCGGCCGCCTGAAGGGACGTAAAACGCCGAGATCAAGCCGATGATCGTGGACTTGCCGGCGCCCGACGGGCCGACGAGCGCCGTAACCGTTCCTGGTTGCGATTCGAAGCTCACCTCGTGAAGAACTTCCTTGCTGGATTCATACGAAAAGCTGACGTTTTCCAGGACGACTTGGCCATTGATGCGCTCCATGGTGACGGTACGGCGCGGATCTTCGTCTTCTTTCTTTTCGTTGAGGATTTCGCGCGTGCGCTCGAGGCCGGTGATGGCCTCGGTGATTTGCGTTCCGATTGCTACGATCTGAAACACCGGGGCAATCAGGAAGCCGAGGAAAAGATTGAAAGCAAACCAGTCGCCCAGCGTCATGCTGCCATTCAGAATTTTGTGGCCGCCTAGCTCCAGCATCAGAGCGCTGACGACTCCCAGGAGTGTCGCGCCAGAAAGACTCATCAACGAGGTAGCCGTGAGGGTTTTCAAAACATTGTCGAGCAGCCGCTGCACGCCCGCGGCAAAGATGCCTTCCTCGCGCTCTTCCGCGTGATAGCCCTTCACTACGCGAACGCCGCCGAGGGATTCGGTGAGGCGCCCCGTCACTTCGGCAGTGATTTTGGGCCGCGCGCGGAAAATAGGCCGAATCGTCGAGAACGCCTTGCTGATCCCAAACCCGAATACCAGGAGTATTGAGGCCGCAACTCCGGTCAGCAACACGCTTGCGTGTATCAAATAGACTAACGCGAAGACGGCCGTCATCAGACCACCGACGAATTCGACGAGGCCCGTGCCGACGAGATTGCGCACGCCCTCGACGTCGCTCATGATGCGCGAGACGAGGACGCCGGTTTTGTTCGTGTCGTAAAAAGAAATTGGCAGGCGGCCGATGTGAGCTTGCACCTGGCGGCGCAGCTCGGTGATCATTTTTTGCGCCGATTTGGAGAGGAGTTGCGTCAGTGTGAAAGAGGTCAGCCCCTGAATAATCGTTGCCGCGAGAACTCCCAGCACGATCGGCGTCAAAAGATACACTTGGCGCTTGTTGGCCACGTCATCGACAAAGTATTTTGTCGAAGCGGGAAGGACCAGTCCGCAGACCCGGTTGATGGCCATCAGCGCGAAACCCAGCACGAGCAGACCACGCCGCGGCTTGATCAGCGCCCAAACGTCGGGCAGAGACTTCCAGGCGTTCTTTCTTTTTCCGGACTTCGTAGACGTGGCTGTATTCGTTTCGGATGGCATAGTTTGAGGCCGGATCGAGCGTCTTTCTTGGATGCGCATGGAAGAAGGTAGAGTACATTTCAATCGGTGTTCGAACAAGGATGGTACATGGCAAACAGTAACCGGCAAGCTTCCCAAGGGGCTCTAATCGTAACCGGCGCTGGCCGGGGAATTGGCGCAGCCGTGGCGAAGCTGGCGGGAGAGCGAGGTTTTCGCGTGGCAGTGAACTATGCTCGAAACACACAAGCTGCTGCGGACGTGGCGCGGCACATCGTTTCATCGGGCGGCCGAGCCACCGTTATCCAGGCCGATATTTCGCGCGAGGAAGAAATCGTGAGGCTTTTTGAGTACGCCGAACGTGAATTGGGACCGATCACAGGTCTCGTGAACAACGCCGGAATAACAGGTGGATTCGCGCGCGTCGAAGCGGTTACAAGCGCAACGCTCACGCGGGTTTTCGCGGTGAATGTAATCGGGGCGATGCTCTGCGCGCGCGAAGCCGTGAGGCGCATGTCGACACGCAATGACGGACGCGGCGGCGCCATCGTGAATATTTCTTCGCGCGCGGCGGAGACTGGGGGAGCAGGGGAATGGGTACACTATGCGGCGTCAAAGGGCGCGCTCGATACGTTTACGCTCGGCTTGGCTCGGGAAGTTGCGGCTGAAGGTATTCGCGTCAATGCCGTGACTCCGGGGCATGTCCTAACGGAACTGCACGCCACCAGTGGTGATCCGGACCGCATGACGCGCTTAGCTCCTACAATTCCCATGGAACGCGCGGGAACTCCTGAAGAGATCGCCGAAGCGGTTTTGTGGCTGCTCTCGCCAGCGGCGTCGTACACGACGGGAGCAATTCTTGCGGTTAGCGGCGGGCGATAGCGAAGGACACTTCTGGAATTCGTAGATGTAAGCTGCGGCAATCTCTAATCAGCGGCTGCGCCGCCACGGGGAACTTGCGCCGTTGCTGGACGCTCCAGATTCAAGACGCTCGAGATGAATTCACTTACGGTAATTCCCAGGTGGCCCCAGACGCGGCGCTTGAGGCTGGTGTAATCCTGCGTGCCGCTGAAGAGATCGCTCATCAGTTGCCGGAAAACCGCGCTGCGGTTCATGAATTGAACCATGCGCGTGGTGACGGCGGAGCCGAGGAACGAACCGCGATAGAAGCGGCGCACGATGCGCGCGGCGAATTCCAGTTCCGAGGAGAACGCCGCCTTGACCCAAGCCGTATATTTTTCCGGGCAGCCTTCCGCGAGCGAGCGGCCGAGCAATTCGCCCGAGCGCATCGCGTAGAACAGCCCTTCACCCGTGAGCGGATCGACCCAGGCGGCCGCGTCGCCGACCAGCGCCCAATTTTTCCCCAAAACCGCGCGGTCGGAAAGCGTGCTCTCTCTCGGCGATGGTAGGACGTGGCTATAAAACTTTGCTCCCTCCGTGGGAATTCCGTGCTTCTCTAAGAAAGCGCTCAGATGTGTTTTGAGCTCCGCGCTGGTATGCGCGGCCATGCTTCCGCAAATCCCGACGGAAAGATGATCGCAGCGCGGGAAGGACCAGATGTAGCCCTCGAAGTGCGGAAGGAATTTCACGGTGATGGAGTCGGCGGTCTGCGGAACGAAGTAGCCCTGCGTCATTTCCAACTCGTCGCGCTGAAGCGGACGCGTCTCGGGCGCAATTTGGTTGCGTGCGCCTGCTGCCAGAACAAGAAAATCAGCGCTGCGCCATTCGCCATCGACGGAGTAACGCGGCTTCGTCGTGCTCGTGTCCACAGCAAGAACATGCGCCTGCTGTACGTCGCAGCCGGCCGCTTTGGCGCGGTCCAGCAACATGCCGTTCAGCACCCTTCGCGAATAAATCACGATGGGGTGAGTCATTTCCAGATTGGCGCGCTGATCGTTGCTGCTGATGAGTTCGACGGAACGGACCAGTTTCTTGGGATAAGGATTGTCGAGCAAGAAAGGGAAGCACTGGACGGCTTTGTGGGTTAAGCCTCCGCCGCAGGGTTTTTCCCAAGCGAGGTGCTCATCAAAAATTCTGACTTTGTGTCCCGCGCGCGCGAGCTGTTCACCGCACATCGCGCCGGAGGGTCCGCCGCCGACGATCGCTATCTCTGCCATGGTCCTATCTCGCTGATGGCCTTGAACTCCGTCCCTGGACGAGGAAACCTACAGGCGGCGGCTGGGTTTGGCTATCAATTTTTCTTGGTAATGGGCCCCATCAAGTGGTGGGGAAGACCACCAGGCAAAACCCCGCGAGAAGTATAGCACCGAAAAGGGCCGCCGCCGCGGGCCAAGCCGTAACTTCCCGGACAACTTTCATGCCCCAGGCTTGCAACAGGCAAAATAGGCCGAAGGTAGGAGCCAGAAGAACCAACAGCACTTCGCCGCTGTGTAGGACGAAGATGCCAGCGACAATGGCGCCCCATGCTACGAAGCGAAGCAAAAGTGCTGTGAACAATCGACGCGATCCTTTGCCGGGCCATGCCGGACCAAGCAGCAACTCTTCCGCGGCGTGATAGGGAAGCACGGCAATGAGTAGCGGCGGAAAACGCGCCCAGCGCGCCGCGGTCAACCAGGCTTCGCTGAACGTCAAATCAATCCACGCGGTGACCAGGAAGTGAAGGAGAAACGCCGCAAATAGAGCGACGAGAAGTGTAAAGTGCAGCGGCCTGGCAGGCTGTTCGCCGCTCGCGCCTGTTGCGAATAGATTTCGCAGCGAATTCCAGTGCAAAACGAGAAGGACGACACCAAGAATGAGCAGAAAGGCTGCGAAATAGTCGCCTTCGAAGAGGTGCAGCGCGCGGAGCGGATTCGAATAGGAGAGAACTCCGACTGTTCCGAGAGCAACGATTCCATACTCGAGAGAAGCTCGCCCCTTGGGGACAACGGCCATGTTTTCGGGCGGTGCCGATATTTCCTTTCTGCTCTGCAAGGTTTCGCGGAGAAAGGGCCCTGCCAAGAAGAGTATCCCAGCAAATCCCGCGAAGAATCCAAGAAGCTCACGGCGTGAGGGCAAAGTTGGCCGCGATTCCAAGTACAAAACGCGAGTCGCCCAATTTTGGGCGTCCGAGAGTGCTGTTCCGTCGAATAAAATACTGACGTGGGTCGAACGCGGAATCACAACATATTCACTCGTTCCGTCGCCCGGAGTCGGCAACAAACTTTTCACCGCGCTGCGAATTCTTTCCGGCTCCCCAGCCGCGCTCATGAGTAGAGAGTGAGCTGGAAGCGGGCCGAACTCATGAAATGGCATCATTTCCGGCGATACTCCGGGAATCGGCCGCATGGGGGCCGGAGAAATCGCAATCACTCCGGCGACCGGTACGCGCGAAGCAACGCGCAACGCGATGGCTCCGCCCAAAGAATGCCCCGCGAGAATTGTGCGCTCCGGATCGAGCAGCCCGCGTGCAATCAGTTCACGAACCAGGTTTTCGCTGCACTGCTCGGATCGTTCGTAAGAAAAAGGACCTTCGGTTCGTCCGTGTCCGGGCAGGTCCGGCACAAAAACACGCAAACCTTGCGATGCAAACCCTGAGGTGATGTACGACATGATCCGCTTATTCGCCGATAGCCCGTGAAGGAGAACGATGTAGCCGTCCGGCGTGTTGCCTTTCGGCTGGCCGGCAGGCTCAACGATGTCCGTTACCAGGCGGCATCCACCGGCGTCAATGCGAAAGGTATGCGATTGGTAGGGCACCGCAAGCCCTAGCAGCAGGCCCACGCCACAAAGTCCGACGCCAGCCGCTGCGCGGAGCGTCTTATTCAGTTTCATGAAAGGCGCTCTGCGCCAAAGCGCTGCGCCCGCGGCGCGTGATAAACTAGCTCCTCACCTAACGCCAGGGCTATTTTTACGTGGGCCTTCATGGAGTTCATTTGAACCCGGAGATTCTGACTCTCGATGAAGCGATTCTGCGGTTTGGGCCAGGAAAACGCAACGGCCGCCGCATCGTATTCACCAACGGCTGCTTCGATCTGCTGCATCCCGGGCACATCGGCAGTCTGGAGCAAGCTCGCGCCCTTGGCGACGCGCTCATCGTCGGCCTCAATAGCGATGCCAGCGTCCGCCTGTTGAAAGGCGCCGGACGCCCAGTCTTGCCGGAACGGGAACGCGCGGAGATTCTAGCCGCGCTCGAATGCGTGGACGCGGTGGTGATTTTCGACGACCTCACGCCGCGTGAAGTCATCGCGCGTCTGCTTCCGGATGTACTCGTAAAGGGCGGCGACTGGCCCGGCGATCAAATCGTTGGACGCGAAGAGGTGGAAGCCGCGGGCGGCCGCGTCGTTTCCATCCCGGTCGTGCCGGGTTATTCCACAACGGCAATTCTCCAGAAGATTCGCGAAGGCGCTACCACCTCTCGCGTGGAAGCCTGACGCGCACGCATGATTCTTCCTGCTGTTCGCGAACGATTGGATGCTGTGCTCCGCCACCTGTCGGTGGAAGGCGCGCTAGGCGCTTTGCGCGATGGTGCGCAGCACATCTCGCTCTCCGGACTGCACGATGTTGCCAAAGCGCTCGTTGCCGCATATCTCACGCACGAGCTGCGGCGTCCTGCCTTCTTCATCACCGATTCGAATCGTCGGGCGGAAGCCCTCGCAGAAACCGTGCGTTTTTTCTCGACCGTTTTCCCTGGCGTAAGCGGAGGAGTAGCCACGCTCCCGGCGTTCGACACGCTGCCGTGGGAATCGCAGAGTCCCCACCCGGACATTCTCGAACGCCGTGCGGCAACGCTGTTTCGACTAACCGATGGACAAGTTTCCTTGGTCATCGCTCCGGTGCAAGCGGCACTCTGGCGTTTTCAGGATGCCACGCTCTATTTGTCGCTGGCGCGCACGCTTACCAAAGACGCGGAAGTTCCTCTCGAAGAATTTATTGCGCATCTTGCTGGCGTTGGCTACACGCGCACAGAAATGGTCGAACTGCCGGGGCAATTCGCGATGCGTGGCGGGATCGTCGACGTCTTTTCCGCGGAGGCTCCCCGGCCAGTGAGAATTGAGCTGTTGGGTGACACTGTTGAGTCTGTGCGCGAATTTGACCCGCGCACGCAACGTTCGATCGCTCCCGTGCAACGCACCACTCTATTGCCTCTCACGGAATGGAACGTAGCCACGCTCGTCGGCGCAACACAATCGTCAGCGCCCTCATGGGAAGCAACCTCGTTCTTCGGCCCGTCCGAACAAAGTGGCCAGAGTTCGCTTTTCGAATTGGCAGAAAGCTCCCTCAAGCCAATCGTCTTTTTGGATGAACCGCAAAACTTGCGTGATGCGGCGGAAAAGCATCTGGCCCACGCCACCGAAGTCTACGAGCGCCACGGCAGCGCCACTGCACCCTCCGCTTCACATTTCTTTATGGATGAGGCTGAGTTTACTGCCGCGCTCGCCAAGACTGCCCAAGCACATCTTGAGCAACTCGCCGTCAATATCGGCTCCGCTCCGCAATTCGAACTCTCCTCTAGGCCCAGCTCTCGTTTTCACGGCGATGTTGTGGCCTGCATGGGGGCCGTGAAATCACAGCTCGCGTCGGGCGGAAAAGTCTTTCTGACCGCTGCGAGCACTGGTGAACTCGAACGCCTCGCAGACATTTCCCGCGAATACGACGTGCCCTACGTGCTCGGAGAGTCTGAAAACGCCGCAGCTGGTTTCACAGCCGAGGGCGCTCTTGAAACAGCTGGCCTGCTCCTGATGCGCGCGCCTTTCGCCGAAGGCGTCACTTTCCCCGAAGCCAAGCTCACAATTTATGGCCACGCCGATCTTTTCGACGTCGCCCCAACGGTCGAGCGCCCCAGCCACAAAATCCGTACCTCCGGTTTTTTCACCGATTTCGCCGAACTAAAACCCGGCGATTTCATCGTTCACGTCGATCACGGCATCGGCCAATTCGAAGGGCTGCGTCAAATCGAATCGGACGGTCATCGCGGCGAATTCATGCTCCTGCGCTATGCGGACGACGCGCGCCTGTACGTCCCGCTCGAGCGGATGGACCTGGTCCAAAGCTATCGAGTGGTAGAAGGTTCGCACCCAACGCTCGACAAGCTGGGCGGCACGGGTTGGAACACCCGCAAAACGCGCGTCCGCAAATCTCTCGAAGACATGGCGGAGCAACTCCTCACCCTTTACGCCGCGCGCAAAACAGCGCAAGGTTTTGCGTTTTCCGCGGATGCTAATTTCCAGCGCGAATTTGAAGACGCCTTCGAATTCGAAGAAACCGCCGACCAAAACACGGCTATCGCCGACATCAAGCGCGACATGGAGCGCCCCACGCCGATGGACCGCCTCCTCTGCGGCGACGTGGGCTACGGCAAAACCGAAGTCGCCATGCGCGCGGCCTTCAAAGCCGTCTCCGACAGCAAACAAGTCGCGGTCCTCGCACCAACGACTGTTCTCGCCTTCCAACATTTCGAAACTTTCAAACAGCGTTTCGCTGCATTTCCGGTGCGCATCGAAATGCTCAGCCGCTTTCGCAGCGCCGCCGAGCAAAAGAAAATTCTCGCCGATCTGGAAGCCGGCAAAGTCGACATTGTCATCGGCACGCACCGGCTCATCTCCAAGGACGTAAAGTTTCAAGATTTCGGCCTGCTCGTCGTCGACGAAGAGCAACGCTTTGGCGTCGCGCACAAAGAGCGCCTGAAAGAAATGCGCCGAAACGTTGACGCACTAGCGCTCTCAGCCACACCCATCCCTCGCACCCTCCACATGTCGCTCGTAGGTCTGCGCGATATGTCCGTGATCGAAACTCCGCCACGCGACCGACTCGCGATTCAAACTGTCGTCGCTTCCTTCCAGGAAGATCTAGTCCGCCGCGCCATCGAAAACGAGCTCGCCCGCGACGGCCAGGTTTATTTCATCCACAATCGCGTCGAATCGATCTATTCGCTCGCAACGCTCGTGCAAAAGTTGGTGCCAAAAGCCCGCGTAGTCGTCGGCCACGGCCAAATGGGCGAGAAAGAACTCGAGAGCGTCATGCTCAAATTTATACGCGACGAAGCCGATGTGATGGTCGCTACAACTATCGTCGAAAACGGCCTCGACATCCCCAAGGCCAACACCATCCTCATTAATCGCGCCGACCGCCTCGGCCTCGCGGAACTCTATCAATTGCGCGGGCGAGTAGGCCGCTCCCACCAACGCGCCTACGCCTACCTGCTCGTTCCTCCGGATACATCGCTCTCCGACATCGCCCGCAAGCGCCTCTCCGCCATGAAAGAATTCAGCGAACTGGGCGCCGGCTTCCGCATCGCTGCTCTGGACCTCGAACTTCGCGGTGCAGGCAACATGCTCGGTCGCCAGCAACACGGCCACATCGAAGCTATCGGCTTCGACATGTACTGCCAGATGCTGGAGCGCGCCGTTTCCAAGCTAAAAGGCGAAGAATCCGGCCCCGAGCTGCGCACCACCTTGAGCCTGGGCCTCGATGTCCGCATCCCCGAAAACTACATCCCCAGCGAAAATCTCCGTTTGCGCACCTACAAACGCATATCCTCAATTGGCAGCCAGGATGAAAAGCAAGATGTGCACCGCGAACTAACCGACCGCTTCGGGGCTCCGCCTGCCACGGTAGAAAACCTTTTGGAGTACGCCGTCCTCAAATCGATGTGTGAGCGCCTGCGTATCTCCGCGGTCGAACGCCAGGGAAACCGCATCGCCATCCGTTTTCACGCGGAAACGCCACTCGACCCAGCTACTTTGGTCAAGGTGGTGCGTTCGCGTAAGGGCATTAAACTCGACCCGAGCGGCGTCCTCTGGCTGGAGACTACCCGGGGAGAGTCTGTCCCAGGCGCACTCAGAAACGTATTGCTAGGCCTTCAAGGCCAGAGCTAAACTCTATAGGTGAGGAACTACATGCGAAATCTTGCAGTTATCGCGGCGCTATTCGCCGCCTTGCCGCTTGCGGCACAGCAGCCCGCTCCGCCCACGCCGGCTCCGCAAACGCAAAATCCGCCTGCTAAGCCGACTCTCGAAAAACCCGACGAGGCCCCTACTGACGTTCCCACTCCCGCTACTGCCGCGCCTAAGAAGGCCGCCCCGGCCAAAAAGCCTGCCGTCACCGAATCCGAAGGCAAAGTCATCGAGGAAATCGTGGCCCGCGTCAACAACGAGGTCATCACCCGCTCCGAATTCGAACACTCCAAAGTCACTGCCGAGGAAGACGCCAAGTCCGACTGCCAGAATCGTTGTACGCCCGAGCAGTTGAAAGCACTGACCGAAGACCGCCAGAAAAACGCTCTCCGCGATCTCATCGACCAGTCCTTGCTCGTCCAGCGCGCCAAAGACATGGGAGTCAGCGTCGAGCCCGAGGTCATCAAGCAGCTCGACCAAATCCGCATCGAAAATAAACTGCCCAGCATGGAAGCTCTCGAGCAAGCTGTCTCCGGGCAGGGAATGAACTGGGAAGATTTCAAGAACAACATTCGCAATGGCCTGCTTACGAAAAAGGTCATCCAGAGTGAAGTCGGCTCCCACATCAACGTCACCAAGGAAGAAATCCAAAAATACTACGACGAGCATAAAGCGGAGTTCGTTCGCCCCGAGCAAGTCGCTCTCCGATCCATCGAAATCAATACAACAGGGAAGGATGAGGCGGAAATTGCGGAGCTCAAGAAGAAAGCGGAAACGGCCTTAAAGCGGATTCAGGATGGAGAAGACTTCGGGGAAATCGCCAAACGCTATTCCGACGGTTCCACCGCGAAACAAGGCGGCTACTTGGGTGTTTACAAGCGCGGCGAACTCTCCAAAGAACTTGAAGACACCGTTTTCAGCATGAAGAAGAACGGCCTGACCGGCGTGATGGAAACGAAGCAAGGGTTTCTGATTATGCAAGTCCTCGAGCATTACGACGAAGGCGAACAAGCGCTTGCCAAAGTCCAGAATGAAATCGAGGGGAAGCTCTACGACCAGCGTTTGGAGCCGGCCCTCCGCGAATATCTCAAGACCCTTCGCGAGGAAAGCTACGTCGTCATCAAACCCGGCTATCAGGATGCCGCCGGCGGCAGTAACTCCGAAATTCAGGAGGTCAGCGCTACGCCTGAAGTCACCAAGTCCAAGAAGGGCCACAAGAAATACCTGCTGTTCGGCAAAAAACCCGGCGACTCGGGCAACTGATGAAGACGTCGTTCGTTAGCGATCTCGGCACCGAACAAACCATCACCACTTTCTTTCTCGTTTACGAAAAAGAAATTCGCAACACGCGCGACGGCAAAGCCTATCTTCGCCTCGAGCTCGGCGATCGAAGTGGCACTATCGAAGCCCGCATGTGGGATCAATTTGAGGCCGCCGCCAAAGACGTGGGCCGCGACGATTTCGTTAAGGTTAACGCCCGCGTCGAAATTTACCGCAACAAGCCGCAGCTCTCCCTGCAACAGCTCCGCCGCGCCAAACCCGAGGAAGTCGATCTCTCCGATTTTCTGCCACACACCAAGGAAGATGTCGGCAAGCTCTGGGAGCAACTCCTCGAATACGCGAACTCCATCGAGAATCCCTGGCTCAAAAAATTAGTGAACGGAATCATTACCGACCCTGCGACCGCCGCCCGCTACAAACGCGCCCCCGCCGCAAAAGTCATGCATCACGCCTATCTCGGTGGTCTGCTGGAACACGTCATTGGGTTATGCGGCTTGGCGAAGCAAGTTGCGGCTCATTATCTGGAACTAAACGCCGACCTTCTCCTGACTGTCGCTATCTTGCACGACGTTGGCAAACTTGACGAGCTCTGCTACGACCGCGCCATCGGCTACACCACCGAAGGCCAGCTCCTGGGCCACATTGTCATGGAACTCGAAACCGTTTCCAAAGCGATGGACGCCATCGAAGGATTCCCTTCAAATCTGAAAGCCGTAGTCCAGCATCTCTTGATCAGCCATCACGGCCAATACGAATTCGGCTCGCCCAAACTCCCCATGATCCGCGAAGCCATGGTCTTCCACTACCTCGACGATATGGATTCCAAAATGGCCGCCGTCCGCGCCGCCCTGGTAACCGAATCCGGTGACGACGAATGGTCTGCGTATAGCGCCGCCCTTGGGCGCAAATTCCTCAAGCTCGACGCCTTCCTTAAAGGCCCCACTGACAAATCCTGAACTTACCCTGAGCTTCGAAGGGTTCCTGCTTCGCTCGCCAAGCCGTTCTTTCTTAATGTTCTAGACAAGATTCCCGCCGCCGCTCCCGTAAGCAGCCGATTCCGTGCTATAGAAAGAATAGACAAAGTCCATGCCGTCTCATCCTGATTTCGCGTTGTGGATTGTGAGCGTGCTCACGGAAGCGTTTGTTTGCGTGTTAATTGTTCTGCGTGGCAGGCTTCGCCGATACCGAATGCTCGCATGCTATTTCGGGGGCTGTGTTTTGGTCGAGTCGACGCGGGGGGTACTCCTATTTCACTACGGCATTGCTTCGACGCACTACATGTACCTTTATTTTTATTCAGATTGCTTGCTTAGCCTGCTCCTCTACTTTGCTGTTGTCGAACATTTTGGTCGCGTCTGCGATTCAAGCGCGGAACGGAAATATGTCCGCGTTGGCTCATTCCTTTTGGCCGTATGCGCGGGAGTATTCTGCTGCCTCGTCGTTGCACAATCTTCCGCCAGGCTCGTCACTCATCTGGTGCTCGAGTATTCTCAAAATTTATTTTCCGCTTCGGCGGCTCTTGGATTGGGAATGTTTGTGGCAAGCCTGCGGAACAGAGCAGTCGTATTGCACGATCGTATGCTCGCCTTCGTTCTTGCAAGCTACCTTGCCCTAATGCTCTGGCAATATCTATTGAGAAATCTCTACCGCGGCTCTAGCTCCTTCGTCTACACAATCACGCTATTGTGGATCATGCTTCTCTTAGGAGTCGCATACATTTTTTCGGATCCGGCCAGCGCCAAGGACGAGCCTTACATTTGTCTTTGAACTCGCGCTAGACTGTCGCCAACTGCGAGCGCCGGCCTGTGGCGTACTCATTCAATGCAGCGTTTGCGCTGGTGATGACGGCGAGCGCGTCCGCGACGGCGGCGAGATCCACGCCGCGCAAAACAAAATACATTTCGTCCTCTCCGAGGCCGGTATAAACGCGGTTGCCCATGCAGCCAAGGCTGAGAATTGCGCCATGCTGTAACGAAGCAGGCAGCGCCATGCACGTCGGCCGTCCGAGAGCCGGCGCGCCGCTGCTGACGCCGGCACGATTTGCGGCTTCGCTCAGCAGCATCGCCACCGAAGGCTTGCACACAAAGAGCACAACATCAGGCGCAACGGGTGCCTCGCCGAGAGGTGCGTAAACAATCGCCGCCGGAGCCTTCGCCAATCGCGGGATCTGCGGCACTTCTTCCGGTTTCACATACCCAAGATCAAACATCATCTTCAACGTTTGCTCGGTCTCTTTCTCGCGTTCGGGCGACAACGTAATGTTGTGCGTATACGCGCCTACAGCGCAGTTGAAGTGATTTTCTGGCGCGGTATGGAAAACCGCGCCATCCGCAGCCAGCCGCCAAAAGCTGCAACTCGACGGCTCGGTTCCGCCAAATTTCTTCACATTCGCCGGCGCCCCATCCAAAAACGACACAGCCACCGGCCGCCGCGATAACTTCACCGCCGAGCCAATCTTCTCCTCGAGTTGCTTCCAATTCATCTGTCCGCTCATCGTCTGGGTCCTCTTCGCCGATTTGCAAACATAACACGCCGAGCGCGCCGGCGTACTGGGCATGCAAGTGCTTTAGGAATTCTACGTCACCGTCGCGCGCAAGATCGCCTCTCCGCTGCCAAAAGATTGAGCACGACTGGTCGTAAACACCTACGCCATCTGGTGCACAAAAACCGCTCTAGCCGGAATTTACAACGCCTCTCGCATCGAGGACGAATCCCAAATCGGCCTTTCGGACGCTCTGATCGTTTCCGCCGCCGATAAAAGCGGCGCCACACGCATTCTCTCCGAAGATCTCTGCGCGGGCCAACTCATCTCCGGCGTCCTTATCGAGAATCCCTTCGCCGCCAACCCGCGTGACCCTAAATCTTCAACGGGCTAGACACGCGCGGCATCTGTCGGGGCTTAACTGCCTTTTGACATCTTGCCTTGCCAGCGTGTCGCGGCTCGGCCTAGACTGGATTAGACAATGAGCGAGCACGTGCTTCCGGCTTCTTTCCAAATTCGAGACTTGACCATCAGCCCGGCGGCGGTTCTGGCGCCTATGGCTGGGGTGACGGACACGCTTTTCCGCCGCGTGATTCGTGGACTCGGCAGTTGTGGCTTGCTGATGACGGAGTTCACCAGCTCCGAGGGCATCACGCGGAGCGCGGCCAAAACGCTTCGCTATCTCTATTTTCAGGAAGACGAGCATCCCATTACAGCGCAGCTTTTCGGCGCGAATCCGGCCGTGATGGCCGAAGCTGCGCGCATGGTCGAAGATCTCGGTTATGACGCGGTGGATATCAATCTGGGCTGCCCCGCCAAAAAAGTCGTCAAGTGCGGCGGCTCGGGCTTGCTGCGCGATCTCCCGCTCTTGGGAGAAATTTTCAAAGTGGTTCGCGCCGCCGTCAAAATTCCCCTGACCATCAAGCTGCGAGCCGGCTGGGACGAAAATTCTATCGTGGCGGTCGAAGTCGCAAAAATGGCGGAAGACATCGGCGTCGAAGGCGTCGCCGTGCACCCGCGCACGCGCCTGCAGGGCTATGCGGGCGCTGCCGACTGGAGCATCATCGCCGCCGTGAAGCAGGCGGTGAGAATTCCCGTCATTGGTAATGGTGACATCAATACTCCCGAAGACGCCGAGCGGATGGTTCGCGAAACCGGCTGCGACGCCGTGATGATTGGCCGCGCTGCCGCCACCAACCCCTGGATTTTCCGGCAGATGCAGCAATACGCCGCCAGTGGCCGGTACGACACGCCCACCGAGGCCGAGCGCCATCAGTTACTTTCTGGCTACTATGGGCAAATTAATGCTGCCAACCTGCCCGATGGTATTGGCAAAATGAAACAGTTCGCTTGCTGGTTTACTCATGGCGTGGGGAACGGCAGCGAGCTTCGTCGAATCGTACATGCGGCGCGAACGCCCAGCGAGGTTGTCGAGAAGGTGGAATCCTTCTTCGAGAACCGAACCGCCGCGGGAGTCAGTCGGTCTGCCACCGCCCAAAACGGTGAGCATCTGTCGGCTGACCAAAGCAGTAACCGCTCAGTGGCCGCCCAGCATAAAGGCCGCGCAGCGGACGCCAGAAAAGAGGACCCAGCCCATGGTCCACTTGACGCAGACCGTCTCGAAGCAACGCTCGGAGCGTAGAATCGCCGTCCGCCTTCCACTCAGAGTCCGAGGACGCGATAGCCGCGGAGTCATCTTCGAAGAAGAAACTTCCAGCGAAAATTTATGCCGAAGCGGCGCCGCGTTCGTCACGCGTTTCGACGTCGCCATTGGCTCCGATCTCGAAATCCGCATTCCATTTTCTAACTACGCCTCGCGCCGCACCGAAGCCGACTTCGCCACGTCCGGCCGCGTAGTTCACGTCATCGACGCTCCCACGCAAGGCGAGCGCCTGGTTGGCGTTCAGTTTACCGGCCCGCGCTTCCAGCGCGTCTTCCGTCCAGAAAACGCAGCTTAACGATTTTTGAACCGCGCAGTCGTGCGGGTCTTTTATTTCGCTGGCGGCGCTCCGCAGACAAAATTAGCGGCCTCATTTGTATCGCCAGTGCCCTTATAATGCGCCACCTGCGGGTACGCGCAAAGCGGCCTCGTCACTTTCACTCCTCCAACGGATCCGCTCGCTGCCTCCTTCGTTGCAATCACCGTCGAAGGCGCGGCGCCTTTTTCCGCCCACTGTTCAAGCGCCAGATACATGTTGTGCTGCGGATCATTTGGCGAGCTGAAACCGGCCTGACCAAAAACATCTGGACCGGGTCCGCCGCCGCAATGCTGCATGCCGGGAACCATGAACAGGCGCAAGAAAGAATCGGCATTCTGCTTGCCCATTTTGCTTTCTACACTCTCGTAATAGTTGATTGTGTTCAGCGGAGAAATTCCGGAATCGTTCCAGCCGTGATAGATAATGAGCTTTCCGCCACGCGATTCGAACGGTTTTAGGTTGGTGTCCGTGGCGTTCAGTACGGCGGCAAATTTTTTGTCCGCGGCTGCTACGGACTCGTCCAAGTTTGCCTTCTTATAATCCCAATCCGGCTTGTCGTACACCATGTTGGAGAAGAATCCATTGCCGAACGCGAAGAGCAGGGCCTTTCCCGGGGCAGGGCCGGTTATCCATAGCGCCCAGCCTCCGCCCCCTTGCTCGCCTCCCGGCTCATACCCTGGAAAAATCTGCTGGCCCTTTGCATCGCGCGGCCCCTGATACAGTTTTTTCAACGCCGTGACTTGCGACTGCGTGAGACAGGAGTCCGAATCGGCCGCTTTGCAAAGCAGGGCTTCGGGATCGAAGTGGCACTGTCGCGGATCATTTAACACGCCGTCGGTAACGCCATCTTTAGCATCGCACGTCTCGTTGACGGCTTTTGCGATGGTTGGAATTTTGCCCGTTGGAATGTAGCTCGCCGGATCGAGTGTAGTAGACTGCGCATTCCACAAGGCGGCGCCCAGCAGGTGCGTCCAGTAATTCGCCGGAGCGCCCGCCAGGATGCCGTCGTAATCCTCAGGGTAGCGCTGTGCCTCCATCAATGCCTGACGCCCGCCGTTCGAACAGTTCGCGAAATACGAATGTTGCGGCGCGTCGCCGTAAAACGCTTTCACGGTCGCTTTGCCTACCACCGTCATCTCGTGAATGGCCCGGTATGCGAAGTCGACGATTTTCTCTGGATGCCCGAGCGCCCAAGTAGCATTGGTACCTTCCGCTGCGTGACCAGTGTCTGTTGCCGCCGACGCGTATCCCTGCAGGACTGCGAGTCCGAGCATGCGATAATCGATTTCTCCGGCAAATCCGCCGTTGCCCTGGCCGCGAAACTTTCCGTTCCATCCACTCGCTGGCAACCACACTTCGATCTTGATATCCGAATCCGTTGTCGGCTTTGCCTCAGCGGTGACCCTGCAGAAAGCCGGAAGTCGTTTGTAGAAGTCCGGATCGCCAGCGAGCCACGGAGCCAGGCTCGCCGGCGGGGCAAAGGCTCCTGCCGCAACGGTCTGGGCCGAGGCAACTCTTGTGTTCGGCAAGGCGAGCTTCGCGAGTTGCTCGCAAGTCTGGCCTGCGGCCTGTGCGCTTGGCACAAACGCGCCGCTCAGCGTTAACAACGCCGCAATCGCAAGTTTGTTCACTGGAAGCTCCTCTTCGACTTACGTGATCGTTGGCTAAAAGCTATAAGATCAACATGCGTCGTCAATGCTGCCAATAGCGCACAGGCTAGAGTGCCTGTGCTACCCAAGCGAGGACATCCTAGCCGAAACGCGTCCTGACGCCAATGTGCCGACTGAGCGCCACTTTAGATTAATTTTTTGTTACGGAATGCACTGCAAGCAGGGCAGAAGCAAACCCGCGTCTAGTTTGGCCGTCAAAGTTGGTGTCAGACAAGAATTTGCTCGCCAATTTCATGCTGACGATGGAACTTATTGGCGCTTCCATCGTTTATTAATTGAGAGTTCTCGACCTCGGGAGGCCCATGCATGTTTTCATTCTGGCAGGATCTTCGTTACGCCGGACGAAACCTCAGGAAAAGCCCAGGCTTTGCCATCGTCGCGATGATTACCCTCGCGTTGGGTATTGGCGCTTCCACCGCCATGTTCAGCGTCATCGAAAACGTCCTGATGGAGCCCTTCCCCTATCCAGATGCGCAGCATTTCGTTTCCATCCAAATCCATGACACGGAACAGAATCAGCCGGGCGGGAGGGGCGGCTATAGCGGGCCCGAGTTCCTGGACTATATCGCCCAGAATCATGTCTTTGACCGCGTCATCGCCAATGACGGCGGGGACGTGCTCTACACCTACGGGGAAGGCACGGACCGATTTAGCGGCGGGTACGTCACCCCGGGCACATTCGAGTTCCTAGGCATGCCGGCCCTCATCGGGCGAGTGATGCAGCCTGCGGACTATGAGCCGGGCGCACCACCCGTCTTCGTTTTGCGCTACAAGGTGTGGATCAACCGCTTCAATGCTGATCCCTCCATCCTGAACAAAACGTTTGTCTTGAATGGCACGGCCCGCACGCTTATCGGCATTATGCCGCCGCGTTTTGGTTGGGGCGATTCCGATCTCTGGATTCCGGAAAAACCCAGCCATGCGGATACGACTCCGGAGCTCGGCTTCAATCGCTACTGGTTTTTTATGGGCCATCTCAAGCCGGGAGTTTCTGAACGTGCGGCCCAGGCCGACCTTGCTGTCATCGCGCAGCATCTATCTACGGTCTATCCAAAGGATTACCCGAAACATTTTACCGTCGAGGTTCAATCGCTCACGGATCTGGTCGTTGGACGCTTTCGCACGATGCTCTTTATCGTTCTCGGGGCCGTGGGACTGCTTCTGCTGATCGGCTGTGGCAATGTGGCCAACCTGCTTTTGGCGCGCGCGACCACGCGTGAAAAAGAGTTCGCCATCCGCTCTGCGCTGGGCGCAGGCCGCTGGAGGCTGGTTCGCCAACTGCTTGTCGAGAGTCTCATTCTCGCCATTGGTGGCGCCGCGCTCGGCGCATTGTTCGCTTGGGGCGGTCTTAAGTCCCTGATCGCGCTCATCCCGCAAGATATCGTTCCCGCCGAAGCAGCGATTCGCCTGAACGTTACCGTTCTGCTGTTCACGCTTGGCGTCTCGGTGGCCACTGCACTGGTTTTCGGCTTGGTACCTGCGTTGCAAACCGCGCGGCGCGATTTGAATGATCCGCTACGCGACAGCGGCAAAGGAGTTAGCGGGGGTTTTCGGCATGGCCGACTGCGCGACGCCGTCGTTGTTCTTGAGGTTGCGCTTTCACTCACTCTCTTGGTTGGTGCGGGCCTTCTGATGCGCAGCTTTGTAGCGCTGCGCGAAGTTCATCTAGGTTTGCAGCCGGATCACATATTAGTGGCCCGGCTTCCGCTTCCTAAGGACCGCTACAAAAACGCCGATCAGATTGCGGGATTTTTCCGTCCGCTTCTGCTGCGGCTGAAAGCCATGCCCGGAATTCTCGAGGTCACGGAAACGAGCACCTTGCCGCCCTATGGCGGAATTAATTCTGACATCGAGATCCCCGGCAAGACGCACTCGGAAAAATGGACCGCGCTTTATCAGCTCTGCAGCGAAGGCTATTTCCCGGTGCTGAAGATTCAATTCTTGACGGGGCGGCCGTTCACGGAAGCGGAAGTTAACGGCGCGAAAAAAATCGCAGTCATTAACCAGACTTTCGCTCACAAATACTTAGGGACGGAGAATCCCATCGGCCAGAGGGTTCACCTGATACATCTTGAAACGGCTCCCGATCCTGTGCACGATTCCTGGTTCGAAATTGTCGGCGTCGTCGCCGACGCAAAAAACCGTGGATTGCAGGATCCACCCGAACCCGAAGTGTGGGTACCATATACAGTCACGGGCTCTTTCAGCCGCGGCGTGCTCATTCGCACGGCTGGCGAACCACTCGCGATGCTGAACGCTGTCCGCCAGGAGATTTGGGCCACGGATCGCAGCGTCGCGCTCACATTCACGGGCACGCTCGATGGTTACATCAGCCAGTTTTCCTACGCTGGCCCGCGCTTCGGATTTTTCCTCTTGGGAATTTTCGCCAGTATTGGCTTGATCCTCGTGACCATTGGCGTATACAGCGTGCTCGCCTACACCGCCGCCCGCAGGACGCACGAAATCGGCATCCGCATGGCACTTGGCGCGGAGCGCGGCGACGTCTTGAAGCTGGTGATAAACATGGGGCTGCGATTAGTGATTTTGGGAGTCGCCATCGGCCTCGCAGCCAGTTTCGGAGTCGGGCGCCTCGTTGCCACCCAACTTTGGGGCGTTTCGCCCTACGATCCGGCCACGCTTATCGCCGTTCCGCTGCTGCTTCTCATCACTGGCCTGATTGCGTGCTGGGTTCCAGCCCGCCGCGCTGCCCGCGTCGATCCGCTGGTGGCTCTGCGCTACGAATAAACGGCCATTTCTATGAGTGCCGCGGTATCCCTCACGTGAGCAGTCCGCGCGCCCGGCTCGAAGGTTACGCTGGCGCCTTGAACAAGTGCCGGATCGGGTGCCTGGAAAAGCGGATCGATCCGTACTGTGCCAGTGAACCACTCCGACGGCCCTTTTGCAGAGGATTGCTACCCGATTCTCTTGATCTCCAATAGAGTGTCCTCTCCTGATACTCAGTTAAGCCTTCAGAAGTGCCTGTACATAAGCGCGTTTCAACGGAAGCCGTCGGCTGACCTTTCCGGTTGCATCGTGGAGGGCCGAGGCGATTGCTGGAGCAGCGAGGGCGTTGGCGGCTTCGGAGCCTCCGCCGTATGCGCCGACTTTGGGATTGTGAATGAGGACGACTTTGAACTCAGGAGTGTCCGTCATTTTGGCAATGGGATACGTGATCCAGTCGCGCGAAGTAATGCCGCTTTCATCGAACATAGCTTCTTCATAGAGCGCATGGCTGATGCCCATCATAGCGCCACCTTCGACTTGCCGTTTTAGTTGAGCAGGATTGACGACGATGCCGGGATCAACGGCGATGGTGTACTTCTCGACCGCGATAGCGCCAGTGCTCGGAGTGACCGCGATTTCGCAAACACAGGCCCAATAAGTGCCAGAGCGAAACATTGCGGAGGCACCTCGGCCGCGGACGGGAGTTGAACCGGTGGACTTTGCGCCGGGGCGCGGCGAGGGACGCGTGTCCCAGCCGGAAGCGTCGCGAACTTGCTTGAGAACGTTGATTAGACGTTCTTCCTTGGCGTGATCAATGCGAAATTGAATCGGATCGGCGCCGGCGAGTGCTGCGGCCTCGCTGAAGGCGAGTTCGCGCGGATAGTTTTGCTGGTACTGGCCGGGCGTGCGCATGCTGTGATCGCGAAGGCCGACGGCGAGCGGCGAAGCCTTTTGCCCCACCTGAAACGTGCCGTGGCCGCGCTCGGCCACATTGGGAACGAGATCGTAAAGCCAAGGATCGGACAAGAAGTTGGCCGTAGAAGCGAAGAATCCTGAGCCGCCTCCCGGTGCGGGCATGGTAGGAAGTCCAGCAAGGATAGCACCGATGGGCCGATCATCCTGGAAGGCCGGCATGTAGTGGTCTATCTGGTAGCCGGCGATTCTGCCTTTTTCGTCGAGAGCGAATTCGACATCGGCGAAAGCAGCCGGGGATTGAGTTGACCACTGCAAATCTTCGGCACGCATCCACTGAACGCGAACAGGTTTTCCAACAGCCTGGGACAGGATTACGGCGTCGTCTTCCGCGCCAGAGTTGCCGCCGTTGGAGCGGCCGTAGTGCCCCGCTCCGGGATGTGTGTGAACGATGACGTGATCGGGCGTGGTGCCAAGCATCGTGGCGATTTCGCCGCGCAAGGCCTGGGGATTTTGATTGTGCGTGTGGATGTGGACTGTGCCGTCGGGCTTGACATCTGCAACGGCTATCGTGGGACCGATGGGAGCGTGCTTCATGAAGGGAAAGTGATACGTGGCAGAGAGCTTTTTCTGAGCTGAAGCGAGCGCTGCAGGTACATCACCTTTGTTGGCGTTGCTTTTTGTAACTTGCGCAGTGGTCCAATCGGCTTCTTTTCGTAGAGAATCGTAGAGCTTTTCGTTACCGGGCAGGCCTTTCCATTCTGTCCATTTGGTTGCGGCGGCGACTTGCTGCGAAGCCTGAATGGCTTCCCACTCGGTTAGAGCGACGACCCCGACGAGATTTCCTTTCACAACTACTTGCGAACTGGGAAATTTGGATTTGTCGAGCTGCCCAACAGAAAAGAGCGTGGAGCCGAGCGTTTTCGGATGAACCATGCGTCCGTGCAACATTCCGGGAAGGCGGATGTCCGTGGCCCAGGTTTCTTTTGCCGTGACTTTGGAGGTGATTATGGAGTTCGGGTGGGATTTGCCGATGACGGTGTAGGCGCTGACAGGTTTCATCGGCGGATCGCCTTCGACTCTCAATCCCATAATGCCGGTCAGATCTCCACTGACGGGAATGTTGAGTTTGAGCTGCTGATCTTTGACGAGGTCGCCGTAAGAGATGGATTTTCCGCCGCCGGAAAAGACGCCGTCTTTGGCCGTGAGCTGATCTTTAGGAACTGAGAGACGTTCGGAGGCAAGATCGAGAAGCGCTTGATAGGTGTACGCAGCGGCTTTGCGGATGTTGGGAGTGCCGCGGCCGAGGAAATCGAAGGCGCCACTGCCATCGGGCGTTTGATCGGTGTGCCCTGCGACGACGGTGGTGATGGCTTCGAACGGGACACTCAATTCGTCGGCAACAATCTGGCGATATGCCGTGAATGTGGTGCCCTGACCGAAGTCACTTTTGCCGGTGCGAATGAGGACTGTGTTGTCCGGATGTATTTCGATCCAGGAACTAAGTTGAGTCGGATCGAGAGAGTTCTTGAAGGGAGCTCCGGTGACTTTCGGGGCCTGGAAACCCTGAGCTTTGAGGATGGAAGGACCGACGAATGCGACGCCGACAACGAGTGCACCGCCAGTTTTGACGAATTGGCGGCGGGAGAGAGTAGCTTCATAAACCTTGACGGTGTTTTCAGCGGCGGTAGTCATGGCTTATTTCCCCTTTCCCATAAGCGATGCAGCGTGTTTTACGGCGTCGATAATTGCGGCATAGCTGCCGCAGCGACAGAGGTGCGGCGATGGCCCCTCGGTGGTGAAGGCGGCCTTGATTTGTGCGTCACTGGGATTGAGATTTTTCTCGAGGAGTTCGGTGGCGACCATCATCATTCCACTTTGGCAGAATCCGCAGAGAGGAGTTTGCTCCTCGATCCATGCTTGCTGGACCGGGTGAAGCGTGTCCTTCGCTTCCTCCGCCGAGAGGCCCTTTTGCTTCGCCCATCTTGCGGGCAGACCCTCGAGTGTGATGATTTCCTGGTTCGCGACGGTCGAGACAGGCGTGACGCACGAACGCACTTCCTTGCCCTCGATCAGAACCGAGCAGGCTCCGCATTGTGCGAGTCCGCAGCCGAACTGCGGACCTGTGAGCTGGAGATCGTTGCGCAAAACGTAGAGTAGCGGAGTGTCGTCAGGCGCCTGGACCTCACGCTGAACTCCATTCACGATAATCTTGACCATAGCCAACTCCCTCCAAAGGCATATTCTGGATTCGATTCTACTCCCCAAAGCCTAGGAACAGGTACGCCACCTCCGTTGCGGTCACGATTGAGCTCATTCCATATGGGCGAGGACGGCAACGTCGAGTTTTGCATAAAGCTTTATGCCGCTCTCCCCATACTTGGCACGAAATTTCTCGATGGCAGACGACACCTGTGCGGCGTCGCTTACAGGAACAACCTCTAATTCGGCCTCCGCGCCGCCCGCTTCGATCCGAATCGATGGTTTCTTCAGGACATTCTTGTACCACTGTGTGTCTGACCCGTGCGCCGGCAACAGGTACAGCTTCTTGTCATCCGCGACGAACCAGATTGGGATGGTGATGGTACGTCCTGATTTCCTGCCGGTCACGCTGATGTTAATTTCGCGAGACTGGGATAAGCGGTCTTTTAAAGCATCTTTGCGCGCTTCCTTATTTCTCATACAAATGTCCTTTAGTTCCGGGCACGATATTGTTCGTCGCTGATCTCCATATCTCGTGTTCCCTCACTTGGTGTCTTTCTCGCTGGTTCCGTGATTCACTCCGATTTGAGAGAATCCATATCGATGGAGAAGCGGTACTTCACATCGGCCTTCAACAGCCTTTCGTAGGCTTCATTCACCTTCTGGACAGGGATCACCTCAACATCCGAAGTGATATTGTGCTTCCCGCAGAAATCCAGCATCTCCTGAGTTTCGGCGATGCCGCCGATAGGCGAACCTGAAAAGCTGCGGCGACCCATGATCAGTCCGAACACCGAAACCGCGAGAGGTTTCTCGGGTGCGCCAACCATAACGATGTCGCCATCTCGCCGCAGCAGATGGATGTAAGCGTTTATGTCGTGATCGGCGGAGACAGCGTCGAGAATGAAGTCGAAGCTGCGCTCATGCTTTTGCATTTCATCCGCATTTTTCGAGAGGATGACCTCATCTGCTCCCAGGCGTAGCGCATCATCCTTCTTCTTCGGCGAAGTCGTAAACACAACAACGTGGGCTCCGAGCGCATGCGCGAATTTCACCGCCATGTGGCCCAGTCCGCCGAGACCAACCACGCCAACCTGTTTGCCCTTGCCAACGCTCCAGCGGCGCATCGGCGAGTACGTTGTTATACCGGCACAAAGTAAAGGCGCGGCTCCGGCCAGATTCAGGTTCGACGGCACCTGCAACACAAACCGCTCGTCGACAACGATGCTGTCGGAGTAGCCACCGTAGGTCACACCTCCCAGATGCTTGTCGGGGAAGTTGTAAGTTAGGGTCATGTTGGGACAAAACTGCTCGAGGCCTGCTTGGCACTCCGGACAGGTGCGGTCCGAGTCCACCATGCAGCCGACCGCGGCAAGATCATCTCGTTTGAACTTTGTGACTGCGGAGCCGACTTTCGTGACTCGGCCGACAATTTCGTGTCCGGGGACGCACGGGTAGACGGTGGGCATCACGCCGCTCCACTCGTTGCGGACTTGGTGTAGATCGGAGTGGCAGATGCCGCAAAACAGAATCTCGATTTGCACGTCGTTTTCCGTCGGATCGCGCCGCGGGATTGTGGCCGATGCCAGAGGTGATGTTGCACTTGCAGCTGAATACGCTCTTGCTTTGTACATGAATTCTCCTAAATTTTTGGGACTTGGTTCGGTTCGATACTTAGTCTGGGTTAAGCCGCTCAGCGGCCGACCATTTTCTGCAGGTGCTCCGGATACCGCGCGCCCTCAACCTTGATTTTCGAAGCCGCACTGTCGATTTCGCGCAAATCGTCTGCTGTGAGTATGGTGTTTACTGCTCCTAGGTTCTCCTCCAGCCGCGATACCTTGGTCGTGCCGGGAATCGGAACTATCCATGGCTTCTGCGCCAGGAGCCATGCCAGCGCGATCTGCGCCGGTGTTGCCTTCTTCTGTTCCGCAATTCTGCCCAGCAGGTCCACTACCGCCTGATTTGCTTTCCGCGCCTCGGGCGAAAAACGCGGCACGATGTTGCGGAAATCGGAATTGTCGAACGTGGTCTTCTCGTCGATCTTCCCGGTGAGGAAGCCTTTCCCCAGCGGACTGAACGGCACGAACCCAATTCCGAGCTCTTCCAGCGTCGGTATCACTTCCGCTTCAGGTTCTCTCCACCACAGCGAGTATTCACTCTGGAGTGCGGCGACGGGTTGGACGGCATGTGCGCGACGAATCGTCTGCACCCCTGCTTCAGAAAGGCCGAAGTGCTTCACTTTGCCTTGCTGAATCAGCTCTTTCACCGCTCCCGCAACGTCTTCGATCAGTACGTCCGGGTCAACGCGGTGCTGATAAAACAAATCGATGACATCCGTCTTGAGGCGTTTCAGCGAGGCCTCCGCGACTTCCTTGATGTGCTCTGGCCGGCTGTCCAACCCAGCCTGTTTGCCCGTGGTCGGATCAAGTTTGAACCCGAACTTAGTGGCGATTGCCACTTGCTTGCGGAAGGGAGCAAGAGCTTCACCCACGAGTTCTTCGTTCGTGAATGGGCCGTACACTTCCGCAGTATCAAAGAATGTGACGCCGCGTTCGACTGCTGCTCGAATCAGCGCGATCCCGTCCTTCTTGTCGACTGCGGGCCCTAAGCCGAAGCTCAGTCCCATGCAGCCCAGCCCAAGAACCGAAACTTCCAAGTTGCTTTTTCCAAGTTTGCGCTTTTGCATTGTTTCTCCTTCTGAGCCGTTTCTGTTATCCCAGGACCAAGACTAGGATCAAACGCCTTGGAAGCGGTAGCCCGATTCTTCCGATTTATTGCCCATTTCTCTCGTTGTGTGAAAAATTGTTGATACATCCGGAGCCGAGGACGTATCTTAGGCCAAGCAAGAAGGAAACGAATACAATGACAAAGGCCAGCAAAGATGCCTCTTCGCCATCAAATCCGGCGCGAGAATTGCGCGCTGAGCTGGCTCGCAAAATTACCTCATTCATGGGCTCGGAAGAGAATCGGGCAACGGACATTCCTGGCCTAACCCTCCACCGTCGAGTCGCCCCCACGGCCCCGTGCTCAATGACCTACGAGCCTTGCGTTACTTTGATGGTCCAAGGGCGAAAACGGGTAGAGCTCGGTCGAACCACTTTCATCTATGGCGAGTCGCAATATCTGCTGACATCGGTCGATTTACCGATCGTTAGCCAGATCATCGAGGCCAGCGAAGACGTGCCATGTCTCGCGATGTCGCTGAAACTCGATATGCCCGCGATTCGGGAACTTCTCGGCCGGGAAGAGATTCATGTGGCTGAGGCGCCGCCTGACAGTCCCGCCATGGCGACTGGTGAAGCCACAGTGGAATTTCTCAGCGCATGCTGCCGGCTCCTGGATCTGCTGGACGCGCCGCAGGACATTCCGTTTCTGAGCGGCCTGATTCAACGCGAGATCATTTACCGAATCCTTCGCGGGCCGGAAGGCGCACGCCTTCGGGCGATTGCGACGCTGGGAGATCAGAGCCACAGGACGGCAAAAGCAATTGCGTGGATCAAGGCAAACTACGCAAAGCCGCTGCGGATGGAAGAACTAGCACAAACGGCGGGTATGGGCCTGTCCACGCTGCACCATCATTTCCGCGCGCTGACCGCCATGAGTCCACTTCAATATCAGAAGCAACTTCGGCTGCAGGCCGCACGGGGACGCATGCTCGTCGATGGTCTGGACGCCGCCAGTGCGGCCTTTGAGGTCGGATACGAAAGCGCCAGCCAATTCAATCGCGAATACAGCCGTCTCTTCGGCCAACCGCCTATGCGGGACATTCGGACTCTCCGCTCGTCGGGAGCTCCACCCATGGAGTCGGTCAGCAATCGGCAAAGCGCTATCTGATGGTGTAGCCAACAAGCACTGCATCGCGCGGCGAGTCTAAACACAGCGAGTGACTGCGCAACAGGAGCGGTCTATGCAATGGCTTCTGAGGAGCACCGTTGGAATCCGCTTACCAGAGTTGGTGCGAATCTGAGCGGATGACGGGGACACTCGGAATCGGTGCGCAAATTGGAGGAGGTGGCGTCAGGTAGTGGGACGGGCACGCCCGCACCGAGCGTGCCCCGTGTCGTTTATCGATGCGAGTCGCCGTGGTCTCCGTGGTCGCCCCTATCGGAATTATGGTCATCATCATGGTCATGAGTTTTGCGAACGACGCCGTGGATGGGAAAGCTTCCGAAATGCTTAATCGCAGGAGCTCCGGTTTGGAACGTCATGGTCATGTTTGAATACGTGACCTCCGTCCCTCCAGTGATGCAAACCTGCAGCGGGGATAGGGTGGTTACCCCTGCAGGTGTAGTCTGAAACGGGGCAGCAGTCCCGTTGCCGGTAATGTCGGCTGGGCCAGTGAGCACGAAACGGACTGTGGTAGGAGGGCTGTCGACAGGGCAGAGGGAGAGGGTCGCCGTGTCGTAGCTGACTGTGGCATCCGTCATGGTGAGATGGTGAGTATGAGGATTGCGCATACCGGGATTGTCAACGGTAGGGCTGAGAGTGGGGGCAGGGGGGACTGTCGGAGGTGTGGGGTTTGCCAGAACCCAATAGTCGGGATGCTCCATGGTCATAACCAAAGAGAAATCGGCCTTGCCGGATTCTCCTCTTAACTTCAACGACCACGTGCCATGCATTTCCCAAGGGCCGCCCACACCTGTTGCGGCGGTATAGTCATTGAGGAAGCCGTTCAAGTGATCGGGAATAGGAGCCTGGGCCTGAGCGCCGGTAACGAAGACCAGCACTATGACCGTGATGATGCGTGCGGCCCACGAGATTGCTTTGTTGTTCATAATGAAAATCCTCCAGGATTTTGAGATTCGCGTCATTTTTTGCCGATGGCTGCTAGGGACGTCCGGGCCTGCCAGGGAGATTTGCGGCCCAAGAACTACGTTCGGTGATTACACACCCAATACGTAAACAAACCATGGGGCATCCAGTTGGGTGTGGTCAAACGGCAAGGTGCAGAATTGCCCACATTTCTCAGTTTACCGTCGAATGCGGTACTTTGCCGTGGTCGGGCCAGGGGGTACAATCTGATTCCCGTGCGCGCGATAGCTGCGGACCAATCAGGAGAGTGTGATGGGTGAACCATCCTCTAGCACGCCGCAATCTGCGAGTCCACCGGAAGACAGACTGGATTCCTGGAAGGAAATCGCTGCCTACCTCAATCGGGACGTGACGACGGTCCAGCGGTGGGAGAAGCGGGAGAGGATGCCCGTTCACCGGCACCTGCATGACAGGATGGGCACGGTTTACGCTTCTCGGGCAGAGTTGGACGCATGGGCGCGCAGTCGGAATCTTCAAGCAACGCCGGAGAATGGGAACGACGCTTCTTCGTCCAGCCCTTCGGTACCGCCGCCACTTTCGGAGATAGCGGCCTCTCGAACCAGATGGAAGTTCATCCTGCCATTTGCAATGGCGGGAGTCGGGCTGGTGATTGGCGCAAGCCTGTGGCTTCAGCGGACGGAGTACTTCTGGCGAAACCCGATCTCTAACGCACGATTCCAGACAGTCACGGACTTCGATGGAGTGGAGGAGGCCGCCGCGGTGTCACGCGACGGTCAGTTCGTGGCGTTTCTGTCGGACCGGGATGGACAGATGGACGTCTGGGTTACGCAAGTGGGTTCGGGACAGTTTCACAACTTGACCCGGGGAAGCGCGCCGGAACTCGTCAACCCATCGATCCGCACGCTGGGGTTCTCGCCCGACGGCTCTTTCGTCACATTTTGGGTCCGCAAGCCCAACGGCTTGAGCGGCGGCGAAATCGGCATCTGGGCGGTGCCGACGCTGGGCGGACAGCCGAAGCCATACCTTGAAGGCGTGGCGGAGTTTGATTGGTCGCATGATGGCTCCCGACTTGCGTACCACACGCCTGGACCCGGAGATCCACTCTTCGTTTCAAATGGCAGCCGGCGATCGGAGGGTCGCCCTATATTCACTGCGCCTGACGGGCTCCACAGTCACTTTCCGTTGTGGGCGCCTGATGCGGCATTTATCTACTTCGTGCAGGGTTCCCTCCCAGATAAATTGGACGTCTGGCGTATCACCCCAGCCGGCGGGACTCCTGTACGGATCACTTCGCAGGTCGGGCGCGTGAGTTATCCTGTCTTATTGGATCGGCGGACGATGCTGTACCTCGCTAACGATAGCGATGGTTCGGGGCCGTGGCTCCACAGCATGGACGTTGAGCGCCGCATTCCTCACCGGCTGACCTCTGGCCTTGATCGGTACACATCGCTGGCGGCCAGCGCGGATGGCCGCCGTCTGGTTGTCACTCTTGCGAGTCCGAAGACAACACTCTGGCGCTTGCACATCGCTGATTCACCCGCTGAGGCGACCGCAGCGGCTCGAATCCCGCTGACGACCAGCACGGGGTTCTCCCCGCGGCTGGGCCCAAATTATCTTTTGTATGTTTCAGCGACCGACACGAGCGAGAGTATCTGGAAGCTCGTAAACGGAACGGACACGGAGTTGTGGAGTGGACAGGGAGCGCGAGTCTTTGGAGGCCCAGCAATCTCCCCCGATGGGAAATACATCGCGTTCTCGGTCCGGCAACACGGGCAGACACTTTTGTACGTGATGCAGGCTGACGGAACGAACGCGCGCATTGTGGCCGATTCGCTCGACCTGCAGGGCGCTCCGGCATGGGCGCCCGACGGCCAGTCGATCACCACGGCGGCGGTCGATCACGGCGTCCCGCACCTCTTCCGGGTGCCGGTCGACGGCCGCTCGCCCGCTGTTTTTGTCCCGGAGTACTCGGTCGATCCCGCGTGGGCGCCCGACGGCCGCTTCGTTGTTTATTCAGGACCCGACATCGGCACTACATTCTCGGTGAAAGCTGTTACGGCTGAAGCTGCGGCGCATCCCCTACCCGCTCTGACGCTGACTCGGGGCGCTCGACACCTGGCCATGCTGTCCGGAGCAAGGGCACTGGTGCTTTTGCGAGGAGAGATTCAACATAAGAATCTCTGGGTGATCGACCTGGAGACAGGGGCCGAGCGGCAGTTGACCAAACTAGCTACTGATTTCGACATTCGCGACTTCGATATCTCCCCGGACGGCCGTGAAGTTGTCCTCGAACGAGTGCAGGAGCGTTCGGATGTAGTGCTGATGGATCTCCCGCGACCATAATACGGCCTCAATGCAGCAGCGCGTACGGCGGGCGAGCCGCGGAGACAAGGCTGCGCGGGCCTTCAGAGCGCGCCGCTTAATTACGGCACGATCAGCGGTTTGTCTTTTGGCAACGCGTCGAGCGTGGCTTTGTCCAGATTCAGATGGGCCGCAACCAGTTCTGGGGGCGTGTGCGACAGCCACTCGGACAGCGCGAGGTCTTGATAGTAGCTGCTCTTGAACATCTCCAGGAATTTCAGGTCGCTGCTGCCGGTGTTTTCGACGTAATGTGGCAGCGTTTTTTGGATGTAGCCGACGTCGCCCATTTCGAAATCCATCGTTCTGGCGCGTGCGCCCGTGGCAAAGAGCGTCATCCGAGCTTTGCCGCTGATGTAGAACTGCCACTCATCCGCGTTTGGATGCCAGTGTAACTCGCGCATGCCGCCGGGCTTCACGGTGACGATGGCCGCGGCGATCGTCGTCGAGATCTTGAAGATGCTCGAATCGATGACGCGCACTTCGCCGCTCTTTAGCTTCGTTGGCGCGGGATGCTGCGTGGTGCGAAAGGCAAAGTCGATCGGTGACGGGCCAAGGGCTCCCGCTGCAATGCGTTGATCGTCCGCGAGCGGTCCGGGAACATCTGTTTGGAAGATAAACTTCTCTCTCTTTGGCATCTTTGCCAGTGCCGATTGCGCGACTCTAAAGTTTTTCGCTACGACATCGGGCGGCGTGTGCGCCATCCAGTCGGTCAGGAGCACGGTTTCATACTCGGAAAAGTTGCCGTCGTCGAAGACCAGCATGAACTCCGTGCCGTCCGGCGGTAGGCCCTGAATTGAGTGGGGAATTCCGGGAGGGAAGTACCAGAGGTCGCCTTCTTTGACGTCGGTCACGAAGCTTTTTCCCTCACCATCGATACATGTGATGCGAGCGCTGCCGTACAGCATGTAGGCCCACTCCGCGGCGGTGTGCCAATGCAGCTCGCGGACGCCGCCGGCGGTCAGGCGCATGTCCACACCCGCCAGCGACTTCGAAACCGCCAGCTCGCGCACCGTCACTTCGCGAGACCATCCACCTTCCTGAAAGCGTTTGTGCGCGAACGAGAAGGGATACTTGAACGTTTGTACGCCGCCCGCGTCTGTGGGAAGAGGATGGTTCGAATCAGGATTCGCGGCGTCCAGCGCTGCGTTTGTCGGCCCGGGATCGCTCGCGCTTCGGTCTCCCTTGGGAATTGGCGCCGAACTTTCTTGCCCGCGTATTTTGTCTGGACCAAGCACGCTAGCCGCCGCGAGCGCCGCTGAGCTCACTCCCAGGAATCCGCGTCGACTCAAGAGATCTTTTTCCACTTCACCAGCCATATACACCGCCCTCACCAAGTTTGGCTGGGCCCCCGTCTTGCATTCCCAGCTCCGCTACCCTACACCGATGCCCACGGCTCTGCAACGCGCGCTGCGACCCTTGCGTGTGCCAATGTGGCGCGCGAGATCGTTTCGTCGCTTGGTTCCGGCTCTTGTTTCGAAGCGGCACATGTTGTGGTACGCGCAGTAGAGCTCTCTCATCAAGCACCCCATTTAGCGGCAAGCTCGCGCTCCACCACGCACAGACTGCTCGTTGTGTCCGCTATCGTACAGATTCCAAAAGCGCCTCCGCTCATACTTGCTACAAGCGAGAACTCCAGCATTGGAGTTCGCGATAAGGGAGGATCACTTGCACAAAGCAACCAAATATCTGAGTTTTCTTTTTCTGACTGCCGCGCTCACGGCCTCGGCAGCGCACAAGGCCGCTGCCCAGGAAGTGGTAGTTACGACGGGCGGCGATCATACGCGCTACTACGATCACAATCATCATGACTACCACGTATGGAATGAAGGAGAAGACCGTTCCTACCGCGTCTATCTCGGCGAAAGGCACCGAGACTACCGCGAGTTCCACCTCACGACCAGCAAGCAGCAGAGCGATTATTGGAATTGGCGTCATCACCATCCAGACAATAGGTAGTGCGATCGCCGATTTAACTGACCGAGGCCGCTTCCTCCGCGCATAACCGTGCGGGGGAAGGTCTTGGTTTTTTTGCGATTTAACGTGGGCAACTCGGCTTCTGGAGTGATAGCCCGGTAGCGAAAGGGAAAGGAAACAGTATGTCATTCGGACTCTACGCAATCGGATTCGGTATTCTAATCATTGGTTTGATTTACGGTGCATTTCTGCTGCACCTGCCGGCACACTGGATTGTCGTCGGGGCGATCGTGCTGCTGGGAGCGGGCATTCTGTCGGGCGTCAAAGCTACGCGTCAAAGGGATTCGGCGGCGTAACTGTTGTCATCGCGGAGCTTTGGACGGGTAGTTCTCTCGAAACGAAGCAAATAACTCTGACGCATTCAACGCCAACACAAATGAAAAAGCCGGCTCATTACGAGCCGGCTTTTCTTGCTTCTGCGGTGCGATTAGCGGGGCGTTGAGGATGCGCTGACTGGCAGGACCACGATCGAAACGACCTTTGTCCCGATCACTTCGCCAGAAACGATCAGTTCGACGCGCCTGTTTTGCTGGCGGCCGTCCGCTGTGTCGTTGGAAGCGATGGGGCGAGTCTTGCCAAAACCTTCGGCAGTCGTCGACGCTTCCGGTACTCCTTGCTTGGTGAGGTATGACCGGACACTTTCGGCGCGCTTCTCCGAGAGGGTCTGGTTGAACTCTTCCGTACCCACGCTATCGGTATTGCCTTCGACCGCAAGCAGAAGCGTCGGATAGGCCAGCACGATGCCGGATATTTTCGCCAGCTTCTCGCGTGCCATCGGGCGCAACGTAAACTGGCCGCTGTCGAAGAGCACATCGGACATGTTCACGACCAGCCCGCGGGCTGTGTCGCGAGTCTCAAGGATCAGGTTGAACTGCTGAAGCAGCTTGGCGCGAAGTTCTTCGCGATCGTGGATGGCTTGTTGAGCTTGCAGATCCGAAGAGGCGGCTGCGGCTCGATTGCGGTCAGAGTCTGCCTCGGCGGTGGCTTGCGCGTTCCTAGCTTGTTGAGCTTGTTGATCGGCAGAGGCTGCAGCAGCGCGGTTGCGGTCAGAGTCAGCTTCGGCATTGGCCTGGGCGCCCTGAGCTTGGCGGGCGGCGACTTCCGCTTCGTGCTTCTTGCGCTCGGCGTCGTCGCGGTCGCGCACGGCGTCGGCTGTGGCGGCGTTGGCGTTTGCTTCACGTCCGGCTGAGGCGTTGCGCTCGTTGTCAGCGCGATCGGAGGCGATGCGCTTGGCTGCGATTTCGCGCGCATCTTCCGCCGTCTGCACTGTTTGGCGTGAAACGGAAATCAGCGTTTTCTTGTCTCCGTGTCGGCTAGTAGCCAACGCATCCGCCTCTCGCATCTGGCGCATGGCATTTTCGTAGCTGGGGTTGGCATATCGCTCGGCTCCAGCGGCTTTTGCGATGCGCACCGCATTGCGCGCTTCAAAAAATTCGAGCGGCAACTTGGCGTCCAATACGACAGGGTCGATGGTGTAGCCAGTAGGGATGTATCCGCCGCGATCGATCAATTCATACTTGGCGTCGACGGCTTGCGTCGTGCCCTTGGTGTCCTGGCGAATCACGTTTTCCATAATGACGGCATTGCTGGGGCGCCGCACCGCGTAGTAAGGCTCCGCGGTAACGATCAACGCGAATGCCTGAAGATCGGTCGTGACTTCAAGCTTGCTGCGGCGGTTGTCTCCCACCAAGACTTCTCCGAGATTTACGGAGCTGCCTTCCGGTGAAACGGCCCACATGACAAAGGTGAGATATTCAGTGCCGAATGCGGTAGGCCTGTCGAGGTCGGAGAATTCCGCTTCGATTGCGAGGACTCCGCGCTTGCTCTCTACTTTGGCCTCGCCTCGTGCACTTGGCATGAGGTCGGTGCCTTGAAAATCAACGTGTGTTGAGCCACTGCGGTGTTTATAGCTTACCGCGCGAGCCGTGCGGCTCACGACGGTGATTCGGTATGTTGGTGTAGGGTCGCCCGCGTGCGCCGGCGATTGCGTTTGTGCTTGGCCGCAAATGGAGGCGGCGAGCGTAACTGCTAATCCCAGGGTGATTCTTGGAAGCTTGTGCATGAGTCTCCTTCGAAAAACTGCGAGACCCACAGTGTGGTTCATCGCGAGCCAAAATACTGTGCGGTAGTGGACAGGTTTGCGGAGAAAAGCAGTCTTGGAAGCTTTTTCGGCTGGTTAGAGAGACCGAATTGCCAGCGATTTACGTTTGCTCCCTGTTCCCTTAGACTTTTCAAATATTCCCACACTGAGAATGACGAGGCGCTCGATGAAAACACTTTCTATTTTTCGGTCGTTTACGTTTGTCCCGCTGTCGCTGTTAGCGCTAGCTGCGACGACATCCGTTCGAGTCTTAACGGAGCATGGTTTGTCGCGGGAGAAAACCGACCAGCTGACAGCTAGTCAGGCCAACGGCCAGGCTGCGCGAGCAAAACCTAAGGAACTTCAAGTTTCCAATGCACCCATTCCCACGCGTGTCTTGGTGCAGAGCCCTGTCGAAACAGATACTGAACTGCAAATCATCTGCTTGTTTGAATCATCGCCAGAGAACACGCTTCACGGCTCGCTTGCTGAGATCAACGAGAAACTAAAGGGCCTCTTGGACAAAATTCGCAAACCGGCGTTGTTTCGTGGCGAATTCGGAGAGACGCTCATGTTCGCTCCTCCCGCTGGAACTCTTGCCGTCAAGCGGATTCTTATCGTCGGGCTTGGCGATTCGGAAAGCTTTACCTCGCAGCGAATGGAGCTCGTCGGATCCATCGTGTATCGCGAATCCAGCCGGCTCGGTGTTGCTCATCCGTTTTTTGCGCCTACCATTCTCGATGGTGGCGTAACGAAGTTTGGTACTGGCGATGTGGCGGAGCGTTTTTACACCGGGTTTCTTCGTGGCGCGCGCACAAAGAAAGTACTTGAGGATTCGGGTGCTTCACCGAGGGCGGTCATCGAAGATTTGACCTTCCTTGCTGGTCCCACACATGCTGCTGACACCCAACAGGGAATCGAGCGAGCGCTCGCAAATCCGCCGAACTAACGGAGGTCAGGTGCAGCGAGGGCCGGATAGCTGCGGACGATTAGCTCCGCTGCGGAAGCGTTCACTGGCAGCTCTTGACGAATGATTGAAAACCCCAGCTGCTAGCGCTGCTCAAGCGCGTCTATTCTCGCGGTAGCGGTCAAGAGCTACTGCTATCGGGTTCGCGGGCTGTGACCATTTTGTCGTAGGCTTCGCGGCGGGTTAGACCACGTTCTTTGGCGGCGAGTTTCAGGGCTTCTTTGCGGTCGAGTTTAGCTTGATGGATGAGTTCTTCGACGCGCTCGGCGAGGCTTTGCATGGAGTTGGCCGGCGTGCGTGCGTCGGCGGGATCTTCAGGGCCGATGAGGAGCGTGATTTCGCCTTTGGCGGGGCGCTCTTCAAGCGAGGCGAAAAGTTCCGAGAGTTTCCCGCGGCGAAATTCTTCATGGAGCTTGGTGACTTCGCGGGCGATGCAGGCGGTACGGTTGCCGAGAACTTCGCGGGCGTCGGCGACACACTCGGTGATCCGGTGTGGGGCTTCGTAAAGAATGATGGTGCGATCCTCGATGCGCAGGCGCTCGAGGGCGCGGCGGCGTTCGCCGCTGCGATTGGGAAGAAAACCAACGAAGAGGAATTCTTCGTTAGGCAGTCCGCTGGCGGCAAGAGATGCAAGAAGCGCGGACGGTCCGGGAATCGGGACGACAGGAACATGATGGCGGAGGCAGAGGGTGACCAGGCGATGGCCGGGATCGGAAACCAGCGGCATGCCCGCGTCGCTGACGAGCGCGATTTTCGCGCCTTGTTCGAGAGAGATGAGCAACTCGGGCGCGCGCGTCAGCTCGTTGTGCTCGTGGTAGCTGATGAGCGGCTTGCGAATTTCGTAGTGAGCGAGGAGCTTTTGCGTATGGCGTGTGTCTTCGCAGGCGATCTGGTCGACTTCTTTAAGTATGCGCAGGGCGCGAAGGGTGATGTCTTCCAGATTGCCGATGGGCGTGCCGACGAGATACAGGCAGCCCAAAGCCTTTTCGTCATTGGTGGCCACTCGTCCGCTCATGCATTTGAGTCTAGCACGCGCTGCGGAGACATTTTGTGACGCATGCTATACTTTTTCGTTTGGAGACAGAGCGGAGGGAGCGGCTGTGCCACTGTATGAATACAAGTGCCTGAAGTGCGGGCGCCACACGGAGAAGATCGAGCCGGTGGCTGGTCCGCACTTGAAGAAGTGCCCGCACTGCGGCGGGAAAGTGGAGTCGGTGATCACTGCGCCCGCGATTAAATTCAAAGGGTCCGGTTGGTACGTAACGGACTACGCGGGGAAATCTCCGGAGGGCGGAAGCAAAGAAAAGACCGCCAGCGACGGAAAAGATAGCGGCGGCAAAGATGGCGGCGGCAAAGAAAGTGACGCAAAAGAGAGCGGCGCAAAAGACTCCAAAGATGGCGGCAGCAAAGAAGCCTCCGACAAAGATTCTGCGCCGAAAGAAACGAGTTCCAAAGAAAGTTCCTCAAAAGACAAAAAGCCCGCAAAGAAAAAATAACGACAGCGAGGGAACGCATGGCTGACATGCCACAACCAACGAGCGCGATACGCAAAGTTCGCAAAGCCGTGCTGCCTGCCGCGGGACTCGGCACTCGCTTTTTGCCCGCGACCAAAGCGCAACCCAAAGAGATGCTGACGGTGGTGGACAAGCCGCAGATTCAGTACGTGGTGGAAGAGTGCGTGGCCTCAGGAATCGAACACATCATTATTGTGACGGGGAAGGGCAAAAACTCGATTGAAGATCACTTTGACCATGCGCCCACTCTGGAGCGCTTCCTGGAGGAAAAAGGGAAGAAGGATCAAGCCGCAATGGTTCGGCGAATCAGCGACATGGTGCAGGTGAGTTACACGCGTCAGAAGGAGCCGCTCGGGCTCGGGCATGCAGTACTGGTGGCAAAAGATCTTGTGGGCGACGAGCCGTTCGCCGTTTTGTTGGGGGACGTGCTGATCCCGGGCAAAAATCCTGCCACCAAGCAGCTGATTGATGTGTACGCGGCAACTGGCGTTGGTGCAATTGCCGTGGAAGAAGTGCCGAGAGAGAAAACGCATCTTTATGGAATCGTCGATGGAGAGGCCGCTCCGCTGCCTCCCTTTGGCGCGCGGCTCTTGAGGATTCGCGACCTCGTGGAAAAACCAAGACCGGAAAATGCGCCGTCAAACCTGGCGATCACCGGCCGCTACGTTTTGCCGCCGCAGATTTTCGATTGTCTGGAGCGCACCAAGCCCGGGGCAGGAAATGAAATTCAGCTGACGGACGCGCTGCGCATCTTGGCGCTGGAGCACGGCCTCTGGGCGTACATCTACGAAGGAATATCCTACGATGCGGGTGACAAATTGGGGTTTCTGAAAGCGACGGTCGAAATCGCATTGCAGAACGAAGAGTTGGGCGCCCCCTTCCGCGAATACTTGAAGCATTTGAAATTGTAGTTTCGTTCGGTGAACTTCTGAAAATGACACGCATTTTGGGGATTGAATCGTCGTGCGATGAGACGGCGGCGGCGGTAGTGGCCGACGGACGCAAGATTCTGTCCAGCTTCGTAGCTTCGCAGATTGATATTCATCGAAAATATGGCGGCGTGGTGCCGGAGTTGGCGTCGCGCGAACATTTGCGGCAGATCGTGCCTGTTGTGCGAGAAGCCCTGGCGCAGGCGGGGATGCAGCTTGCCGATGTAGATGCAATTGGCGTGACCCAAGGGCCAGGGTTGGTTGGGGCGCTGCTCGTGGGGATCACGTTCGGAAAAACTTTGGCGCGATCGTTGGGGAAGCCGCTTGTGGGGGTGAATCATCTTGCGGGGCATGTTCACGCTGTTTTTTTGGAGGCGCATAGTGCGGGGCGCTTGGCGAAATTGCCTGCGGTTTGTTTGATTGTTTCGGGCGGACATACGGTTTTGCAAGAGGTGAAAACGGGGGAGTCAGGCGGGCTTCTGCGTTATCGAAAAATCGGGCAGACGCGCGATGATGCGGCGGGCGAAGCCTACGACAAAGTGGCCAAGTTGCTGGGGCTGGGATATCCGGGAGGGCCGATTCTGGATCGATTGGCTGCGGTTTCGAATGCGGCGCCTGCGCCGGTGAAATTCGGTCCTACGAAAACGCGCGGGAATCCGCTGGATTTCAGTTTCAGCGGCTTGAAGACGGCGGTCTTGTATCACGTGCGCGAGCACCCGGAATATTCTGAGGAGATTCGAATGCGGGAAGAGGCACTGCAGCGTGGGGAGCGAAAATTTCAGCAGCTATTGCCGCTTTGTTCGCCCCAAACGCTGGCACTGGTACGCGAGTTTCAGAACGCGGTTGTGCGCGATTTGGTGGACCGCACCATGATGGCCGCGGAAGAATTGGGCGTGGAGAGCGTGCTGGTTTCGGGGGGAGTGGCGGCCAACAGCCAGCTGCGCGCCACATTTGACGAGCGTGGGAAGAGCAGGGGGATTGACGTGTTATTTCCGAGTCGGGCGCTTTCGACGGACAACGCGGCAATGATTGCGGCGGCGGCGTATGAGAAATTTCAGGCGGGAGTGTTTGGCGATTCGTCGCTCAATGCGGATCCAAGCTTGGTTTTGGCCTGAAGGATTACACAGAGAGTACTGAATATACAGATAAGGCAGAAAAGACCCAAACATAACGCCGACATCCAAGGCGCCTGTTCTCTGAAAAGCGGTTCGACAAATTTTTTTTGTGGTTATTTAAGCGCGGAAATACTCTAAGAAGCTGCGGAGGAGCGTGCTTTGGACTGCCTCTGACTAGGAGATACGATGGAACGGATAGTTAGGTTTTGGTTTGGCGTGGTGGCGATTGGTTTTGGGTTTCTGTTCGCGGCGGAATCTAGCGTAGCTCATGCGGCGGATGAAGGCATTGCCTCGCGTACTAAGGTGGTCGATGGCGTCAAGCTGCACTATCTGACGGCCGGGCACGGGCCGGCGGTGATTCTGCTGCACGGGTACACGCAGACTTCACGGATGTGGCGGCCGATCATGCCGCTGCTGGCGGAGAAATTCACGGTGATTGCGCCGGACTTGCCTGGCATTGGTGATTCGGAGATTCCCAAGGCTGGCTTGGACATGAAGTCGGCGGCGATCAGCATTCACGGGCTCGCGAAGTCATTGGGAATTGAAAAGGCGAGAGTTGTTGGGCATGACATTGGATTGATGGTGGCGTATGCGTATGCCGCGCAGTTTCCGGCGGAGACGGAAAAACTGGCGGTGATGGACGCGTTTCTGCCCGGAGTGGCGGGATGGGAGGACGTGTACAACAACCCGGGGATTTGGCATTTCCGATTTAATGGTCCAACACCGGAAGCTTTGGTACGCGGGCGCGAACGGCTTTATTTCGAACATTTCTGGAACAATTTTGCGGCGGACAAGAATCACTCGCTGCCGGAAGCGGATCGGGTGGCGTATACGGCCGCGTATGCGCGTCCGGGACGAATGCATGCGGGATGGGAGTATTTTGTTTCATTCCAGCAGGCGGCCAAGGATTTCGCGGACCTCTCCAAGACCAAGCTGACGATGCCGGTGCTGGCGATTGGCGGCGAGAAGGCGAATGGAACTGTGCTTGGCGAGCAGATGAAGCTCGTGGCTACAGACGCGACAATGGTCGTGCTCAAAGATTGCGGGCATTGGGTATTGGAAGAAAAGCCTAAGGAGACGACCGAGGCGCTGATAAAGTTCCTGTGAACTTTGTGATAGCATGCGGGTGCGTTAGGGACGCATCCGGTCCGCGGAAAGGGTAGAAGCCCACCTGCTTTAAATCGAGTTTTGCGAACCTTCTTTCGGCCCGATGTGCGGACTACGGGCGGTTCGATGAAAGGAGGTTGCTGTGTCGATCCATTCCGAGGACGCGCCGCGTCCGCTTCCTGAACGTCCCAATCTCCGCCATTTGAAGGATCAAGCGAAAGACTTGCTGAAAGCCGGTGAGGCTGAATCGCTCACGGCTGCTCAGCTTAAGATTGCGCGGCTGTATGGATTTGCGAGCTGGCCGAAGTTGAAGGAGCACGTCGATTCGCTCGAGGAGATTGGCCAACTTAAGCTTGCAATCGATAGCAATGACCTGGAGCGCATAAAGATCATGATGACCCGCAACCCTGAGTTGCATCGCGCTCCGCTTGGGTATAACAAAAATGGGCCGCTCACGTGGGTAGCCGAATGCCGCGTGCCGTGGGAGGCGCCAGGCCCCACAAGATTGGCGATGGCCGAGTGGATGATCGACAACGGATCGGATGTACATCAAGGCGGCGACGGTCCAATGATGCGCGCTGCATTGTTTGGGCATCGCATACCGATGATGGAGCTGTTGTTGGCTCGTGGCGCGGATGTGAACGCGGAGTGGAACGAATACTTCCCGATTATTTTTGCGCCTTGCGAAACGGTGCAGCCTGAGGCGATCAAATGGCTCCTGGAGCACGGAGCCAATCCGAACTGCGCGCGCGAGAGGCGAAAATATCCGGGCACAGCGCTGGACTATGTGATTGGCACGTACGGGCGTTCGGCGCGGCTCGGCGAGTGTATGGATCTTCTTGTCGAAGCGGGCGGCGTCACGAAGTACGACGTGCCGCCCGTGCTGGACTTGCTTCGCGGGCGGCTAGATCTACTGGCGAAACACCTTGACGTGGATCGCACGCTAGTGCGTCAGCGATTCTCTGAGTTGGACTTTGGTACCACAGGCGCGCGACTCCTCAAACTGCGAGGAGCGACTCTGCTGCATGTGGCGGCGGAATACGGCAACGTAGAAGCCGCGAAAGTGTTGCTGGAGCATGGGGCGGACGTCAATGTACGGGCCGATGTGGATGAATTGGGCGTGGGCGGACAGACGCCGATTTTCCATGCGGTGACGCAATTCTTCGACGGTGGCTTGCCCATGGCACAACTTTTGGTGGAACGCGGCGCGGACCTGTCGGTGCGTGTAAAAATCCCGGGACACTACGAGCGGCCCGGCGAAATTGTGGAATGCACGCCGCTTGGGTACGCCATGCAGTTTCCCGGGAACGAGCATAAGAATGAATACAAAACCGTGGAGTTCTTGCGAGAGTGCGGCGCACCGGAGTGACTGCGGCACGGCGTGAGGTATACTCTCGCGGCGATGGGAACCTCTACCCGTAGCGGCGTACAATTTCGCGCTGCCAGCGATCAGTCGCTGCTCGTTTATTTTGAAACATCCGCTAGGAAAAGCGGCGCTCGAGCCCAGCACCTACAAAATCAAATCTCAACAGACAGTCACGAGCAGGTGCGGAAGCTGTTGCGGCTCTTGGAGTCGGAGCCAATTGCGGGAGTGCGAAATCTGCATCCCGCGTACTGTTCTTTGCTGATCAAATTTGATTCTTTGAAATTGCGGCATCCCGAGTTGGAAGAGATGTTGCGCGGTTACATCATGCGTATGGAGAAAGTAGAGTTGCCGGAACCGCGTTTGGTTGAGATACCTGTGTGTTACGGCGGAGAGTTTGGTCCGGACCTGAAAGATGTGGCGGAGTTGCATGGATTGACGCCAGCGTCAGTCATCGAGCTCCACGCAACCGCCAAGTATCGCGTTTATTTCTTGGGATTTGCACCGGGATTTGCATATTTGGGCGAGTTGCCGGAGGCGCTGGTCACGCCGCGATTGGCGACGCCACGGCGAAGTGTCCCGGCCGGGAGCGTCGGTATTGCTGGAAATCAAACCGGCGTGTATCCGATTGCCACGCCTGGCGGCTGGAGATTGCTGGGGCGAACGCCAGTAGCAATGTTCCGGCCCGACCGGGCGGAAATGAGTCTGCTGGCGATCGGAGATCGCGTGCGCTTCGTGCCAACTTCACGGGAACAATTTGCGAAACTGGAGAACGCATGAGTTTGATCGAAGTGCGTTCTCCGGGAATGCTCAGCACGGTGCAGGATTTGGGTCGCGAAGGATTTGGACCGATGGGGGTATCGCCTTCGGGAGCAGCGGATCCCGTTGCGTTGCGCATCGGAAATCGGTTGGTGGGCAACTCCCAGGGGACGGCAGGTTTGGAAATGACTCTCCTCGGCGGAACATTTATATTTCCGGAGCACGCGGAGATAGCCCTGACGGGCGCCGATTTTAGGGCGACGCTGGACAATGCGCATGTCGACCTTTGGAGTTCCGCGGAGGTTCGGGCCGGCCAGACCTTGCGATTGGGGGCCACGCATACTGGAGCGCGCTGTTATTTGTGCGTGCGGGGCGGCCTTGTCGTGAAATTGTTTTTGGGAAGCGCTTCCACTCATTTGTTGAGCGGGCTGGGCGGTTTTGAAGGAAGAGCGCTGCGCAAGGGAGATTTGCTCAAGATTGGAACGGCGGGCGGTGGCTTTCGGACTTTTCGGAAGAGGAAGGTCGCTGCGAAGGCGCTGGAGAAGTTGGCGCCGCGAAAAACATTGCGTGTCACGGGGGGACCACAGAGCGATTGGTTTTCGCAAGCCGCGCAGGAAGTATTCTACCGGTCCACCTATCGCATCACCGAGGAATCGAATCGCATGGGACTGCGGCTCGAAGGCCCGCCCATTCCGGCAGCTTCCGGTGTGGAAATGATCTCCGAGGGCGTCTCATTGGGAGCGGTGCAGATTACGGCATCAGGATTGCCGATTATTCTGTTTGTGGAGCAGCAGACAACCGGCGGATATCCGAAGATTGCGAATGTGATTTCCGCGGATTTGAGCAGCTTGGGGCAGCTTCGGCCACGCGATGAGATTCGATTCGAGCTGGTGGAGTTGGAAACGGCGCGGACGCTTTTGGTGGAGCAGGAAAAATTGCTGGCGTCGCAGGAGTTGATTCTGGGATGAAAAGCCGTCCGTTGAAGATCGATTTGAATTGCGACATGGGCGAAATGCCTGAGGCGATTAGTGACGGCACGCAACTCGCATTGATGAGGTCGATTACGTCGGCGAACGTTGCCTGCGGCGGGCATGCAGGCGATGCGGAGACAATGCACGCGACGATTGAGCAGGCACTGCGATACGGGGTAGCGATTGGCGCGCATCCGGGGTACGCCGACCGCGACAATTTTGGCAGGTTGGAGTTGAAGATGGCGCCGGCGGAGGTTGCGCAGTCCGTGTATGAGCAGGTGCAAGCGTTGGCGCAAGTCGCGGAAAGCTGCGGCGCGCGCGTGGTGCACGTGAAGCCGCATGGAGCGCTTTATAATCAGGCGGTAAGGAGTCGCGAACTTGCGGGGGCGATTGCTGACGGAGTGGCGCGATGGAACCGTGAGGTGGTGCTCGTGGGGCTCGCGGGGTCGTTGATGCTGGATGTATTTCGGGAAGCGGGATTTGCCGTGGCGGCAGAGGCTTTTGCGGACAGGCGGTATGAGCCGGACGGAACTTTGCGATCGAGGAAGTTCGAAGATGCTTTGATTCGCGATCCTGAGCAAGCAGCGCGGCAGGCTTTGGGAATGGTGGAACGAAGGGTCGTGAAGGCGAGCAACGGGAGTGACGTTGCGGTTGCGGCGCAGACGATTTGTATTCACGGGGATACGCCAGGAGCTGCGGCGATTGCGGCAGAAGTGGCACGAGTATTACGTGAGGCAGGTGTGACACTTAGCGGATTGGTGGGTAGGTAGATATAGCAGAGAAAAGACGAGGAAGACCAAAGATAACGCAGAGGCGCTCAGAGACGCTGAGAGTCGCGGAGAGTTGGGATGGGACAACTATTGGCCGTTAGTCGTCACGGGCGATGGCAATTGTTGCCATTTAGATTGCAGACCTGAAGATTGCCTGAATTGTCTTGCAACACGCGGGATTGGAGTCTCAAAGTGAGGATTTTGCTGGCTCTGTAGTCGCGAGCAATGTCCCCTAGAGGCGTGCCCTCATCGCCTCGTGCGGCCTTCTCCTCGGCGGCGAGTTGTCGCTGGCCGAGGGCGAGGGCGTCGTCGTAATTCATGTAAGTTGAGGGAACAAAGGGGCCGTCGTTCTTAGCGTAGCCGACGGAGTACTCTCGCGGTGGTTCGTACACCACTCTACCACCGTGGGAACCGAAACTACTCGATCCCCACCCACTGCCCCAACCTCCCTGGCCATAACCTGAGCCAGCAGGGTTTCCGCCCCCCATCGCGGGCAAGTGGGAATGCTGTGCTTGCGTGGAACCGGCGAAGATCAGCAGGGCGATGAAGAAAAGACAGGGTTTCATGGTTATCTCCCGAGCTTGCCTCACATAGTACAGAAAGGAGGGCTCATTGAGAATCCGTGAAGGGTAGCGCGGGACTGCGCTACCGGGTTCGAACATATGACGATATTGGGTAATTTGGCGTTTCATTCCCTTCGAGCGGATAGATTTGCAAAGGTAAGGATGAAAGAGACGGAGATAGCTAAACGCAGAGGCACTTGATTGTGCAGAGGGAAAAAAAGAAAGCAACGAAGAAGGCAAGAGAGAAAGGCGCCAGAAAAGCAAAAAGCGGGCAACTGAAGTTGCCCGCCGGAAATTAAAAACGCGCCCGGCCTGCGGCGCTTAGGCTATTCGAATTTCTCGGTCATTACCGGGAATTGAAGCTTGGCTTTGGCCAGGGACTTGACGACGATGGCCTCGGCGCTTTCCGCAGTCGTGTTGCGCGAGGTGGCCATTTCACTGACCAGGAGATACTTCGCGCGCTCCAGCATTTTCTTTTCGCGGAAGGAGAGGGGCTTGCTGCGGCTGAGGGAAACGAGACTCTTGAGGACGACGGCCACTTCGAGGAGGGAACCGGTGCGCATGCGCTCGGAGTTTTCCTTGAAGCGGTGTTTCCAGTCGTGGTGAGAGTTGAGCTTGCCCTTTTCAAGGAAGCCAAGGACTTTGGTGGATTCCGTGGAACGAATTACGGAACGAAGGCCAACGGTTTCTGCGTTTGATTGTGGAACCATGACGCGCAGGCCGCTGGAAACGATGCGAATCATGAAATAACGCTCAGTCCTACCATTCAAGACACCGTAACTAATCTGTTCTACAAGTCCGACGCCGTGGTTCGGATAAACGACCTTGTCACCGATTTTGTAGTCCATGGATCGAGATGCCCCCTGAGGTACTTACAGAGTTTAAATGTGTGTGTTGCAAGAGTCAAGATATATCCTGTGGAATCATAAGGTTAGGGAAAATTAGATTTGAATTTGGCAGTCGAATTGCTCGGGCGATTTGCGAGAAAGAGCATTGGTGGTGAGGAATAAATTGGAAGATTCGCCAGAAAATGGGGCTGAAACATGTGTTTCAGGCGTAGTTGTTGCACGTTAAAGGTGTGTGAACTCGGAGAGTGCGACCTCTGTGCGGTAGAATGCTCGCGTGATCATTCTTGCGCTGGATACCTGTGATTCCCGGGGCAGTGTGGCTGTTCTACGGGACGATGAGGTGCTGCAAGCGATCGCGCATGAGGGGACAGCGGAGTACTCGGTATGGTTGCTGCCCAAGGTGGAAGAGGCGCTAAAGTTCAGCGGACTTGAAATGCGGGACGTGGAGTTGTTTGCGGTGGCATCGGGGCCGGGATCGTTTACCGGGGTGCGCATGGGTTTAACGACCGTGAAGGCTTGGAGCGAGGTGTACGGCAGGGGAATATCGGGTGTGTCGAGGTTAGAGGCGATGGCGTCTGAGGCGCTCGGCGGGAGCGACTACATCGCGGCATTTTTTGATGCCCATAGGGAACAGCTGTACGGGGGACTCTTTCGCAGGCGTGGAGCCGCACTCGGGCTTGTGGAGAGGGAGATGGCTGCCTCCCCGGCAGATTTCATTCGCTGGGTCGGGCAACGCACCCAGAAGGAACGTGTGAACTGGATTTCGACGGATCCGGAGAAGATGACGGCCCAAGACGCGTGGCAAGAGCGCGTCGGGGTTGGAGAAAGTGTTGTGGCGTGTACCAACCTGCTTGCTCCAGCCATCGGGAGAATCGGGAGGACGCGAGCGTTGGAAGGGCGGTTGACAGATGTGCTCAAGTTGGACGCGGAATATGTGCGGCGTCCGGATGCGGAAGTTTTCTGGAAGGGCGGAATCAAGAGTGGGAGTTGATGGGGCCCGCGGTGATGTAACGGTCCGGAGGTTTCACGAAGGGGACGTGGAGGCAGTGCTCGCAATTTCCGCGGAATCGAGAGAGGCAGCGAATTGGTCGAGAGAGAGCTATGAGAAGTTAGCCATCGACGAGGGCGCCTCGGCGTTTGTGGTTGAGGTCGATGGGAAAATCAGCGGGTTCTCGGTAGGGAGGCAGGTTAAGGACCAAGCTGAAGTTCTTAACATGGCTGTGCGCGCGGATCACAGGCACAAAGGGGAAGGATCCGCGCTGCTGTCCGCGGTGCTTGATGAGTTTGGGTTGCGAGGGGCAAAAAACGTGTATCTCGAGGTGCGAGAATCAAATACGCGCGCCATCTCGTTTTATGAGAGGCACGGGTTTTCCAGGAGCGGACGCCGGAAAGGGTATTACCGGGCGCCGGACGAGGCGGCTGTGACCATGGAGAGAAAACTCACAGCCCCCATAGGCTAGGACCAAATTCCTAAGAGTTCCCTCTTGACGCCGCCATTCCGAGTGCTATCTTTCGTTCATGTAGTATTCACAATCCAATTCGCGCAGTGTCAGGAGGACGCATGGCAACAGCACAGCGGGCACCTCGGGACATACTCCTCGACACAGACGCCGAGTATCAGCGTCTGGCCGAGCAGCACTCGAAATACGAAGCAGAGCTGCACCGAATCTCCACTTCTCCTTACCTCAGTTCGGAAGACCTCCTGGAAGAAATCAAGCTAAAGAAGATGAAGCTCCACTGCAAAGATGAGATGGAGCGGATTGCCCTCCGTATCCAACGTGCGCGGGCTCAGTACACGCAATAACGCCCGCCTATCCCGAAAATTCTGTCGTAGAATGGCCCTGCTGCTCGCGGCATTCACACTGCTGGCGACGCTGATGAGGTATATTCTCTGAGGCATGGTCAAAGAGGGGTATTACTTCGGGTTGCCGCTTCTGGCGCTGGGCGGCGCGGCGTATTTGGCGCAGTGGACGATAGCCGCGATTGTGTTGGTGTGTCTGGCGCTTTTTGTCTTTTCGTTTTTCCGTGATCCAGAGCGCGTGATTCCAGCCGAGCCTGGGGCCATTGTGTCACCGGGAGACGGGCGGGTTGTGGTCGTAACGGATGAGGAAGACGCTGGGCGGCCCGGGAAACGCATCAGCATTTTTCTGGCAGTCTGGAACGTGCACGTGAATCGCTCGCCCGCGGCGGGGGTTATCACCACGATGGAATACCGGCCGGGCAAGTTTCTGGCTGCGATGCGCGAGCGGGCTTCTATGGAAAACGAACAGAATGTCTTTACGCTTTCGACCGACGCCGGAGAGATGGTATTCAAGCAGATAGCGGGATTGATTGCCCGGCGGGTGGTGAGTTGGAAGAGAGAAGGGGAGCGAGTGGCGCGAGGCGAGAGAATCGGTCTGGTGAGATTTGGTTCGCGAGTGGATGTTTGGCTGCCAAAGGATGCAGAGATACTTGTTAGAGTGGGAGAGAACGTGAAGGGCGGATCCAGTGTGCTCGCGCGATGGCCCGCCGTGACAATAAACATGGATCTGCGCGATCAGCAAACCTCGGATGCGGAAGCCAACGTATCCACAGTGGGGCGGCAAAACTAACTCATGGGTCCAATCGAACAGCACGAAATGCCGTTTGCAGGCCGGCGCATTCGAAATCCGCGATTGAGGCGAGGGATTTTTCTGCTACCTAGTCTTTTTACGGGCGCAAACTTGCTCTGCGGTTATTACGCAGTGGTTGCGTCGATTGCGGGCGGCTGGGAAGACTTCGATCACGCGGCGAAGGCCATCGGCTTGGCGATTCTGTTTGATTCACTGGATGGACGTGTTGCCCGCATGACGGGAACGAACACGGAATTTGGCGTGCAGTTCGACTCGCTCGCGGATGTCGTCAGTTTCGGCATTGCGCCGGCTGTGATGGCTTATGCCTGGGGAGTGCGCAGCCTGCCCGACCAGGGTTCCCAGCGGTTCGAGCTGATCAGCCAATTGGGATGGGTTTTCTGTTTGGCGTTTCTGATCTGCTGTGCGTGGCGGTTGGCGCGATTCAACGTGCAGGGCATGGCACCCGGGGGTTCAAAGAATTTTGTGGGCATGCCGACGCCCGCCGCTGCAGGAGTCCTTGCCGCTCTCGTCCATGGGTTTAAGTTTCCTCTGCACGACTGGCGCTGGTCGGTGGCGTGGATTGCACTGGCCGGCATCCTGGGCGCACTGATGACGAGCACGATTCGCTACTACAGTTTCAAGGACATTCCGTGGACGCGTAAGCAGCCGTCGCTGACCATCGTCGCTGTCGGCCTCCTCGTGGCTGTCATCTGGAGGTTTTCGGAATATGCTTTGGTAATCTTCGCTTGCACCTACGCAGCGGCGGGCGTGGCCCTGCACGTCGTGCGTTTTTTCCGTCATCGCCTGGTCTCCCGGACCGTGTGATTCATGCCATCGCTTGAACGGGGCTCCAACCGAATCGTGATTGCCGGTGCTTCGTCGCTGCTTGGAGCGGAGTTACGCTCCTTGCTCGAAGAGAGCCGCTTCGCCGGTGCGGACTTTCGACTGGTGGATGAGGAGCTTGCCGCGGGCACTTTGACCGAGGCGGGCGGCGAGCCGGCGGTGATTCAACCGGTCGAAGAAGGAAGTTTTGACAAGGCTCGCATCATTTTCTTTACTGGCTCGTCCGATTTTACGCTCGCCAACTTCGAGACGGCGAGCCGTAGCGGGACGGTCATCATAGATCTGTCTGGCCATTCGGTATCCCTCGAAAATACTTTCGTGTGGTATCCGGGATTCGAGAAACTTAGCGGTCAAACTTTTCCTGAAAAACCGCATCTTGCTGCTGTGCTTTCCGCCGCCGCGGAAGGAATCGTTCGCCTTTCGCATGCGTTGCGCGAGCTCGGTATCAAGCACATGGCCGTTATTGTATTACAGCCCGTTTCGGCTGCCGGCAAGGGCGGCATCGAAGAACTTGAGACGCAGACCAAGCAGCTATTGTCGTTTCAAACTCCGGGCAAGGAGCTCTTTGACGCGCACGTGGCTTTCAACTCGCTTGATCGATATGGGCCTCAAAGCCGATTCGATTTAAACCACGCGCAGTTAACTCTTCGAAATGAAATAAGCGCCTGTCTTCGGAACGAAGTCGTGCTTCCCACGGTGCAATTGGTCCACGTGCCTGTCTTTTATGGCGTGACATTTGCGGCCTGCGCCAAACTTGATGACGGTGTCGATAAAGAAAGGATTTCCTGCGCATGTCAGCGCGGCGGATTCGCGATCCTGGACGAATCTGGAATTGGGCCGAGCAATATCAGCGCGGCCGGCGAAACGGTCATCCAACTATCGAAACCGAAAGCCGATCAACTGCAGCCCGGGAGTTGGTGGTTTTGGGGAGCTGCGGATAACATTCGATTGCCGGCGTGGAATGCCGTGAAGCTGGCAGAGAAGTTGGTGCCATGAGGCGGCGGATTGTTTGTGCGCTAATGTTTGCGGTGTTATGCAGCGCCGGGTGCGGATATCACGTCGCGGGACACAACTCGGCGTTGCCCAAGACTATTCACGTGATTGCCGTCCCGGCGTTGGAGAACAAAACGACGAGCTACCGGCTGGAACAAAAGCTTACCGCGGCGACCGTGCACGAGTTTTTGGCGAAGACGTCGTATCGGGTCGTCTCGAATCCGGAAGATGGCGATGCGGTGTTGAGAGGCAAGATCATAAGTTTGGAGTCCGTGCCGCTGTTGTTTGATACGACGACGGGTGCCGCAACGACGATGCTCGTGACGGTCAAGTGTGAAGTGACGTTCACGGAGCGAGCGACACAGAAGGTGCTCTACCACTCGGACAATTTTGTGTTCCGCAACGAGTACCAGATTTCGGCCGACACGACCGACCCGGCCGCCCTGAAAAGTTTCTTTGAAGAGCGAGACCCGGCCTTGGACCGGCTGGCGCAGGATTTTGCGGCGCGCCTGGTGGCGGCGGTCATAGAGAACTACTAGGAGAGCATGGCGAATGGCGCAGGTTTCTCCGGAAGAGCTGCTGGAGCGGTTGGAACGCGGGAAGGCGATTCCTGCGTTGCTTCTGCTTGGTGAAGAGCCGTATTTGCGGGATGAGTGCCGCAAGCAGTTGATCGAAAGGTTTGTACCGGAAGCGGCGCGGACTTGGGCCGTTTCGCGGTACTCCGCAAGCCGCGGCGAGACGCAGGCGGCGTTGGATCAGGCTCAAACGATGGCGATGCTTTCGCCGCAGCAGGTGGTCTTCCTCGAAGAAGCCGAAGCAATCGAAAAGCTCGGTGAGAAGAACCGGGACGAAACCGTGGCGCAACTTGGTGCGTATCTCGAGAATCCTGCGCCGTTCACCGTGCTGGTGGTGGAAGCGACGGGGCTGGACCAGCGGATGAGGCTGGGGAAGCTGCTGGCGGAGAAGACGCTTGTGGTGGCTTGCGGGCTTGGAGATAACCCAGGAGAACGGCAAACGTCGGCGGTCGCGTTTGCCAGGGCGATTGCAAACGAAGAAAGCGTGGAGTTTGAAAAAGGCGCGGCGGAGGATTTGGCGGAGTTCGTGGCGGCGGATCTGATGCGCTTGAAGACGGAGATCGTTAAACTGGCAACGCACGCGGGCGAGAAAAAGTTCATCAGCAGAAATGACGTTAGCTCCCTGGTGATCTCCGAAAAGACGACGACCGTCTGGGAGTTGGCCGACCTTTTAGCGGCGCGGAAATCCGCGAAGGCGCTAGAGTTTCTGGATCGTCTGCTGCGCGACGGCGAGGAACCGCTGCCGATGGTCGGCGCGATGGCTTGGATGTACCGGAAGCTGATCGAAGCCACCGAACTGAAGGGTGTATCGAACGGCTACCAAGCAGCGCGAGCGCTGGGAATGCGTCCCGAACAAGCCGAACTTGCCCTGCAAGCATCGCGAAAGATTCCCAAGGCGCAATTGTTGGCTGGTCTGAGCGCGCTCCAAAAAGCGGATGACCGCCTCAAGGGCGGCAAGGACCCGCGAACGGTAATGGAATTCTTGGTTACAGAGCTGACGATGAATCGTGCGGCAACCGTGGCAGGACAATGAAGCCGCGGACTTGAATTTCCGCCAAACATGGCAGTGTGTGGAAAGAAAAGGGACGGCCGAGAGGCCGTCCCTTTTTGCACTCTATTGATCTACTTGCCGTGGCTTAGTCGTGGTCGTGGTCGCCACCATGATGATCAAAATCGAAGAGATCGAATAGATCACCGATGGCAGGGCTGTTCGTGGGAACGTACGGGTTGTCCCAATCGCTCCTAGGATTAGGAAAGTTGTCGCGGCTGCGGCCAGTTAGAGGTTTCAGGTTCCAATTGCGCTCGATGAACTTCAGGATCGAAACGTGATCCGTATAAGTGTGGCTGATGTGGCCTCCGCGGGTGAAGGGTGAGACGGCGATGAGTGGAATCCGCGGGCCGTCGCCGAAAAAGTCGAGCGGTTGAATGTAACCGGAGTCATAGTAGCCGCCACCCTCATCCATGGTGATGAACAAGACGGTTGACGCAAACAGGTCTTTGTTGGCGGTGAGATGGTCCATGATTTTCTTCACCATGCCCTCAAAGAGGTCTTCCTTTGACGAGGCCGGATGGCCGTCGAGCAAGCCGTCTGGCTTTACGAAGGAGACTGCCGGCAAAGTGCCATTGTCAACCGCGGCGAAGAAGTCCGTCGCATCCTTGATGTGCGCGGCGCGCTGCGTCGCGTCACCCATGATCGCGTTGGTGTAGGACTCGAAGTTGCAAATGTTGCAGTAGGCTGCACCGACCAGAATGCTCGGATCTGTGGTGGTTTGACCCGCCTCTTTGAGCTGCTGGAGCTTCACGGCCGCATTGTACGCACCGCCGTAGTAGGCCCACGAGATGCCCTTATCATTCAGCGCTTCGCCGATGGTCCGGACGTTGACCGGCGGGATGGAGCCGCCGCTCGCAATACCTTTGGTGTCCACGGTGCCGTCAGGCAGAAAGCCCGGATTGTCGTTATTGACCATGTAGAAGTGGCTTTTCTCGCAGTTCGGATTCGGATGATAGGGGAGCGAGGCGAGATAGTCGCGAACCGGATCAATACCCGGCTGCGAGGAATCCGCACACTCGGTGAAGTTGCCGTCGAAACCCACGTCGACGATGTAAACATTATCGGAGCCGGGAAGGGGGTTGGGATTGGCGATGTGCGATGGGGGCGTTGTCGGATTGCCATTGCCATCGGACCAAAAGATGGCGTCGCCGCTGCCGAGCATGACGTGGTTGGCACCGGTGCCGCCCATGAACGCTTGATGGTAATTGTCGCTCATGGAGTATTCGTCGGCGAGGCTCTTCAGGACCGGGGCGTCTCCGGCATGCATATTGTAGAAAGCCATGGAATTGCCGCCGCCGTTGTCGTCGATAGCAGGGGGAGTGTCAAACTCGTCGAGCTGATTCGTATAGTTGGTGATGACGAACGGGTAGAGGTCGCTCAAGCATCCCGAGGGGTTGCTCCGCGTGGCGTTCTTGATGTTGCAGTCGGATTGTTGCCACATCTCGAATAGCCGGTGCGTCGTATCTCCCGTGTACGAATCATACGGAAGCTTCGACCCTTCCAGCGGAAACGGCCCGTTCGGAAGGTTGTTGAAATTCGCTACTCGCGTATCAAAGTCGGGAACTGGGGTGAGTACAAACGTATTGTTCTGACCAGAAGCGCCGGTCGTCAGCAGGCCGAGATCGGCGGTTTCCAAAGAAGGCTCGATTGCCGCCAAAATAAAAGTCGGGGTGGCCGGAGGAAAAGGAGGTGGCTCCGTGGCAAAACCGATGATCGAGGCGTCGGGGCTGGGCGAGAAGTTCAGGGTCGGCGGTGGCAGTGTGGTGTAAGCAGCCTTGTCGTCGCTATCGAGGCTAACGTAATATTTTGTCTTGAACGGAGCGATTGCTTGGAATTGCTGGGCCTTCTTGAAATGGGGGCCTGGAGTGCCATCCGCATTGATAATACCCTCGGACAGCAAGTTCTTGACTGATTCGTCTTGCTTGGGAACGTACGTTGCGAAAAGGTGATCAAACGTGCGGTTCTCTCCAATTAGTACGATCACGTGCTTGATAGGGCTGTCAGTGTCCCCCTTGTCGCGGTCGAACTCGTGCGCCTGAAGCGAGCCAGCGAGCGGCCCTCCCAAACTGAACTGAACCACGGTTACCGCAAACAATGCTGCTCGAACCGCATGGAAGCATTTCGAGACCGTTTTCTTCAATTGCATGCATTCTCCTCTATCGAATGATTGTGGTGAGCGCCCGAATGGGCGTGGAGAGCCTGAACCGCGCGTATTACGAGGAGGTTGCGCTCAGGTTATAGAAGGGTGAAATGAAAACGCGCCGACCGCTGCCGAATGGAGCCTGGGCTCCCGGATGGAGCAAAAAAGAAGGGCGGCTCGAAGGCCGCCCTTTTGTATTCTGCCGAAGTGGTTAATTTTTATCGCTAGATGCGGTCGCCCGCGTGGCCACCAGATTTCACCTAGCTGCCGATGGCTGGATCCGTCATGCTGTCTCTTCCGGTTTCTACGTGTCCTGCAAGCCGGCGCAGGAAGCTCGCGTCGGACTCGACCAGTAGGGTGAAGTCATACCAACCGAAAGACTTTCCCAATTGGCCAAAATACGTAAAGGAGCTGTCCGGCTGGAGATGGTGAGTTGTTGTTTTGCCGATGTACGCATCGACGATATTCACTTTCTCAGCGTTTGAGCTGTGGTTGTGAATCACGAGTACGATGCTTTCAGATTCTTTATCGCAGACGGTTTTGACCCTGAGGTTAGCGCTTCCGGTTCCGACGCTGCCTGCGAAGGTACGCAGAAAGCCATTGTGACCGAAGACCGCTAAATCGTAGGAAGTAGCACCACTGGCTCCGAAGGTGTCGGAGATTTCGTCGCCGGTACCGACGGTGTACGTCCATGGCCCAGTCAGTCCATCCCCTGAGCGCACATGAAAGACTGCGCCGGCTTGGCCTGAGTTGCGGAAGCGGAGTTGGATGGTTCCCAGCGATGTGTTTAATTCTCCATCAACATGCAGCTCATACGGCAACGCGCGGGCAGGGCGTGTTCCCGGTTCCTGCTGCGGTAGCGCCTGATTGGTCGGCGGAGTGGGAACGTAATCGGGATGACGGTTGTTATCGGGCGGCACGTAGGCGACGGTGCTGGGTAGCGGGACCGTAGCGTCGTTGGGCGAAGCGAAGTTGAAGGCCGAAGTGAGGTCGCCTACAACGGCGCGGCGCCAGGGCGTGATGTTGGATTCCTTGAGGCCCGGGTTATGACGGCCGAAGCGGCGCTCGATGAAGCGGATGAGCGAAGTGTGGTCAAAGACCTCGGAGTTGACCCAGCCGCCCTTGCTCCAGGGCGAAACCACGATCATCGGCACGCGCACGCCGAGGCCGTAAGGTCCGGGGGTGTATTTAGAAGCGGGGTAACCAGAGCTGCCGGTAAACAATTCATTGACGGTGTCGACGGTCGAGATGCCTTCGGCCCGCGACTGCGGAGGAGTAGGCGGGACCATGTGGTCGAAGAAGCCGTCGTTCTCGTCAAACATGATGAAGAAGACGGTCTTGCTCCAGACTTCGGGGTTGGCGGTGAGGGCATCGAGCATCTGCGAGATGTACCACGCGCCATAGTTTGCGGGCCAATTTGGGTGCTCAGTGTAGGCCTCGGGCGCGACAATCCACGAGACTTGCGGCAGCTGGTCGTTTAGAACATCCTGGCGAAAGATGTCGAAAAGCGTTCCGCTTTCCGAGATGTTGGTTCCGGTCCTTGCTTTTTCAGCGAGCGGACTACCGTCGGCCGCGTTCTGATACTGGAAGAAGTAAAGCAGCGAATTGTCGCCGTAATTGCCGATATAAGCGTCCTCGCCCCAGCCCCAATAATGTGCGGCGTCGAGGCCTGCACCAGCGTCCTGATAGATCTTCCAGGAGATGCCTGCGTTCTGCAGGAGCTCGGGGTAGGTCGACCACCCGTAACCAAGCTCGGCGTTATCGATGACAGGGCCGCCGCCGCTGCCATCGTTGCCCACCCAGCCAGTCCACATGTGATAGCGGTTCGGGTCGGTGGGCCCCAGCAAGGAGCAATGGTAGGCATCGCAGACTGTGAAGGCGTCAGCGAGAGCGTAGTGGAAGGGAATATCGCTGCGGGTCAGGTGCGCCATCGTTGTAGTGCCCTTGTTTGGTACCCACTGGTCATACTTGCCGTTGTTCCAGGCAGCGTGAGTGCTGTCCCAGTCGTGCGCCAAGTCCTGGAGAAATTGCAGGCCGAGGTTAGGCGCGCCGGGATGGAACGGCAGGACGTAACCATCCGAGTTGCCAGCGTCGGGTTGATGCCAGACATTCTTGCCAAAAGAAAGCTGGACCGTCCGCGGGTCGCCAAAGCCGCGCACACCTCGCAGCGTGCCGAAATAGTGATCAAAAGAACGGTTCTCCTGCATCATGAAGACGATGTGCTCGACGTCGTCGATGCTGCCGGAGCGGTGATTGGCTGGAAGGGCCAACGCTCGAGCGATGCTTGCAGGGAATGCGGCGGAAGCTGCACCTGTAGTCAAAAGCTGTAAAAATTTGCGGCGGTCAGTGCTCATGTAGAGATATCACCTCTCTGGATTACCTGTGGCGGCAATCGCGCGAGTGACCTTAGTTCCCGGTTATTGCGTTTGTGTGATGGGCAGGTTGAGATTGTGTGATTTGGTTTGAAAGCGGGTGGTTCGTTGCGATCCTAATCTACTCAGCTCAGCCATTCTCTTCCGCTAAAGACCTTAACTTCTCTTCTCCGGCGCAGAACCCGAATCCAACTCAGCTCGAAGCGAGCTGCATTCGGGTGGGTGCTCAGGTTTGTGTTGATTCGTGGTGACTGTGATGTGGGCCGCGATAGGCCGAAGTTCACCTGAGCGTAGCTGGGCTGTAACGGAAGACCAACAATTCTCACCTAGGATGCACGCGCTCGGGACCACGCCCCGCTGACGTTCCGACACTTTTTGCGCAGAAAAGGATGGATTTGAAATGATAAAAAAAGCCTCAATTTTGTGTCTGTTCGCTGCAACCCTGGCAGGAACGGCGTTGGCACAAGACCAGGATGTGCCTAAAGGCGTCCCGCATCTGGACCACGTATTCGTCATCATGATGGAGAATCACGGATATCAACAGGTCATTAACAATCCTAACGAACCATATCTCAACAGTCTGATTGCGAACAAGAAAGTCAATCTCGCCACCAACTATTTCGCCGTAGGGCATCCCAGTCTCACCAACTATCTCGAGATCGTGGGGGGCTCGAATTTCGGCGTCCGAAGCGACAATCCTCCAGCCTGGCATGACCCGTCCTGCAGTCCCAATCTAGTGACCGGAATCGTGAACGCCGATGACGACATCGCTTTTCCTCCCGCGGGCGTCCCGGCGGGGACCGCTCCGCTCCCCGTCGACCTCGGAAGTGTTTGCCCTATCGCCGGTACTGGCACAGACGCTGAGACTCCAGCGATCGACAGCTGGAATGAAACATCACCGGAGAAGAGCGGCTTGCAGTTCCTGTTCCTCGCCGATATCGATGGTGTGAAGTCGGTGCCAGCCGCTAAGACCAAAGGCGAGACAATCGGCGACCAGCTCGTGCATGCCGGCTTGAGTTGGAAGAGCTACCAGGAAAACCTGCCGGTTACCGGCGCCGATAGGGTGAACTACAGCAATGGCACGGTAAGCAACCTGGATTTCGACGTCAACGGTAACAGCCCCCTGCTCGCGCCCCTGACCTCGGGGAACGTCCTGCAGGCATACGCCGTGAAACACAATCCTTTCGCCTACTTCCAGAGCGTCCAGGAAGGAACCCCGCGGGAGAATGGCTTGGAAAACATCGTTGGCTTTGAAGGCCCGCGCGGCCTGTTCTCGGACTTGGCCAGTGGCAAGGTTCCGTCTCTGGCCTTCATCGCGCCGAATCAGTGCAACGACCAGCATGGGCGAAGCAATGGTGACGCATTCTGCGCCTTCGACTTTGGCGTTCCGAACGGCAATGGTCTGACCACCGGCACGCAGCAAGGTTTGAATCCCGGCCTGATCCAGCAGGGCGACGTCACCATCGAACGGCTGGTCAAAGCCATCCGCGCTTCAGAGGTTTGGCACGACGGCCGCACCGCCATCGTGATCGTGTGGGACGAGAACGACTACAGCGGCAGCCCCACGCAGTCGAGCGGCCTCTTCCCGCCTGCCACCCAGAACAAGGTAGTTCTCATCGTCGAGACGAACGATGACGACGACGCTGTCGTGCAAAGCGGGACGTACTACAACAGCTTTGCGTTGCTGAAATCGCTAGAGGCGGGTTTTGGCCTGCCGTGCCTGAACCACGCTTGCGACGCGGGTGTCAACGTAATGTCGGACCTGTTCGGCCAGCATCATCGGTAACAGGAAATTCTGGCGCTGCGACGCGATCCAACTGTTTTTCTTGGTTGGTCCAACGAACAACTAAGCCAACAAAGCCCTGGGAGTTGCGCTCCCAGGGCTCTGTTTTCCACGAGAGCGAGATTCCGAGGTGAACAATTTAGGTGGCTACTACACAAAGGAATTGCGTTTAGGAGGAAGCATTTTCCGAAATAGATAGAAAAGAATGGCGGGCCGAGGCCCGCCATTACAAGACGAATCGATTTAGTGCTAGAAACTTTACTTGGCGGTCTTGTCCTTGACGCCATTGAAGGCGAGGGTTAGGCGCGACTTGTAACGGTTGCCGGTGTTTTCGTGCAGTACGCCCTTGGTGATGGCCTGGTCGATCGCGGACATCGTTGGATGCAGAAGATTGCCCGCGGCGGTGGCGTCACCTGCGGTAATCGCCGTGCGCAGGCGCCTCATCAAAGTCCGGACCCGGGTGCGGTTAGCGCGATTCACATCGGCGCGTTGACGAGCTTGCGCCGCACGCTTTAAAACCGACTTTTTCTTCTTCTTGATTTTGGTAGCCTGTCCCTGGGCCATCTATTGCTCCTTTTAGGTATCGCTCAAACATTTAACGTTAAACGAGGCACCGAGCTTTGTCAAACGTGTTGAAGGTGTGGAGGCCGCGTGCAGCGCTGGGGGCGTTGTAGGTTCTTCTGAGAGACGGCCGAGGGCTCGTGAGATTGAGCGTAACTGGGCCCCCCCCCTGTTTTTTGTAGCCGTTGATTCTAAAAAGGTTAATGTTTATGTAAGTCTTTTAGAATCAACACTTGCGGGAGGGTTTGTAGCTGTTGATTCTAAATGGTTTGTTCGTGTGAACCATCTGTGGCCGCAGTCCGTTTAGTATTTATCGCGAGTAAAAGAATTAGGGGGTTCCCCCGGATAGCAAAAACGCCAGGCAAGATGCCGGCGCTATAGGGCAAGGCAGAATAATATACAAGGCATACTGTACGTGAGAAGTAACTTTCTGTCAATGGGGAACGTGGGATGAAACGGCCGGATGAGTTGGTCTCGGGGCGGAGTATGGGAGTGGGAAAGTGTTTGTAGATCAAGCGAGCAGAGCGGGCGCGATGGCAAAACCGAACAAGCATGACGAACTAAGGTTGTTGGTGAATTCGCGGCACCCCATCATCACCGTCGAGACACCCGAAGAGGAGCGCTTTGAGCAGATGCTGCTGGATGTGGCGATGGAATTGGGCGTGCCCTTTTATGAGTGGAGCGTAACGGCGGGTCTGGCGAAATTCCACGGCGCGGCGATTTACAACACGGAACAACCGGAGCAGGCGCTGGCGAATATTCCCTTGATTCAGGGCGACGCCATTTTCTTGTTAAAGGATTTCGGAAGGTATTGCGACAACGACCGCATTTGCCGCCACTTGCGGGACTTGGCGGAGAAGTTCCGAACAGTGCGGCGAGCAATTGTCATTTCAGCAGCGTCGATGCAGTTGCCGGCGGAGCTTGCGGCCGAAGCGGCGCCATTTCAGTTGGGGCTGCCCACCGCGGAGGAGTTGTTGCCGGGCGTGAAACGTGTGGTCGCAGAAATAAGTCGAGAACAAAACATCCCCGTGTCGTTGGACTTTGCAGGAATCGGTCAGGCCGCGCGTAACCTTGCAGGGCTTTCCGAGGAAGAGGCCATACGCACGCTGAGGATGTGCATCCTCGCGCGTGGACACGCTGATACTGGCCTGCTGGATGACGTGCTGGACGCCAAGCGCAAGGCGCTGAAGAGCGACGGCTTAATAGAGACGGTGAGGCGCGATGCATCGTTTAGCGATGTGGCAGGGTTAAAGCGGTTGCGCGAATGGATTGCAAAGCGCAAGAGCGCCTTGACGCCGGAAGGGCAGCGCTTTGGCCTAGTGCCGCCAAAGGGAATCCTGATTACGGGGGTGCAAGGATGCGGCAAAAGCCTTGCCGCGCGCGCGGTGGCTGGCGAATGGGGATTTGAGCTGGCGCGGCTGGATGCAGGAGCGCTATACGACAAGTTTGTGGGCGAAAGCGAAAAGAAGCTGCACAAAGCGCTCGAACTGGCGCAGAAGCTGGCGCCGATTGTCCTGTGGATCGATGAGATCGAGAAAGCGTTTGCGTCGGCAGGTTCGAGCGGGGAAGCGGACGCGGGACTATCGCAGCGACTGCTGGCGACAATGTTGACGTGGATGCAGGACCGGGAGAGCGGGGTATTTCTGGCGGCGACGTCGAATAACATTACGGTATTGCCGCCGGAGATGATGCGCAAGGGGCGGTTCGACGAGATTTTCTTCGTGGATTTGCCGAACATCGAGGTTCGCGCGGCGCTCTTCGGATTGCATTTGAAGAAGCGGGGGCGCGACGCCAGGAGCTTTGATCTGGCGAAGCTAGCTGCGGGAAGCAACGGCTTTTCCGGCGCGGAAATCGAGCAAGTGATTGTCGCTGGGCTGTACACGGCGTTTGCACAGAAGCAACAACTCACGACAGAGATTCTTCTAGCGGAAATTCGCGCGACGCAGCCGCTCAGCGTAACTCGGGCGGAGGAAGTCGAATCCATCCGTCAATGGGCCAAAACGCGCGCCGCGCCCGCGGATTGAGGAAGCAAAGTGGTGCAATCACCACTTACCGCACTTCCAGTTTTCTACAGGCCAAAGGTTAGGTCACCTAGCTGGAACGGGTTGCCGCCGCGGGCGGCAATTAGGTACCAGCCTGTCGCCCCGATGTGTTTTGAGGGACCGTAGGTGAAGCCGAAGCCGGTGTCCATTTGGCTGGTGGAGGCGACGAGACCTTGGCCGAGCGGAATGGCGGCGCCGTTGACGGTTTGTCCTGCGCCCAATTGGGCTTGCGCGGCCTCGCAGGTGTCCACAAACTTTACCGCGTTTTGCAAATCCTGGACGCGGTCGTGCGGGCTATCTGCGCCGGCAATGGAGCGCGCGATGAGCGCGGCGATAGTATGCGAGGTTCCTTCGAGCCAGACGGCATTGGGATCGGAGCCGGGGATGGTCGGGGCGAGGCTAGCGGTGTCGAAGACCATGCCGGTGAAGGATTCGTTTGCGGCAAGGCTGGTGTGGGGAGACGCAGCTGTATCGGTGGCCTGCAGATTGGCGATAGCCCAGTCGATGGTGTGCTTGAAGCGATGGTCGAGGAGGGCAAGATAGGACCAGGTCTGACAGTCCTCGGGAATAGGAGTGGGGTTGACGGTGATCTGATCACCGAGCGTTCCGGTGAAGAAGTAGCCGCCCGCGGCGTTGTACATATCGGTCACGAAGCTGAGGGCGTGCGCGGCTAGGTCCTTCCAGGACGTGCCGTTATTGGCGGCGCCGTGATGCGTGAGCTTGTCGAGCATGGTGAAAAACGCATAAGTGTCGATGTTGTGTTCCGTGGACTTGCCGTTGGTGGAAGGGACGGATTGGTTGAACTGGTTGATGTTGGTGCCGAAGGAGTAGCCGCCGGGTCCGAGCGTGTTAAACGTGTTGGTTACGATCCAGTTTGCGACGTTGAGAGCCGCCGTGAGATAGCTGCTGTTGCGGGTGCGGCGAAAGAGCTGCGCCAGCGCCATGCCTGCCCACGACTGGTCGCCGACCGCGCTAGTGTAGAAAAAGAAAGGAAAGGCTGCGGGAGTAATGAAGGCGCCGCTGGGTGAGGCGGCGTTGACGAAATAGGCTTGTGCAAAGCGGCCGTCGTTGAAAGGGAAATTGGTTGCTTGGGAGTAGATAAGGCCCTGACCCAGAATTTCAGCGCGAGCGAGAGAGTCGCGGCTTCCATTGAGCAGGTAGGCGTGGATGGAGACGGCGTTGTCGTAGGTGAAGGCTGTCGATTCGAGGCCGGACTGGTCGGCGTAGCTTTGGGTCAGGCGCACCGTGTCGCCTGAGGCGTAGGCGTCCATCATGGTGTTCTGGAATGCGAGCGCCTTGTCGATGGATCCGAAAAAGACAGCTGCATTCTCGGGCTGGGTGGCGGGGTTGGTTGGTGCTGCATGCGCAGGCGTGGCCAGGCTGAGGGGAACTACTCCAGCTGCGGCTGCTGCTCCAAGTCCGAATCCAAAGAATTTCCTCCGTGATATCGCGTGCATTTCTTGTACCTCCGGAGCTGGGCTTCTTACTACGCAGGGACGATACTCGCCAGATTCTGGCGAGTCAACGATAGCGAAATGGGGGGATGTATCGAAGCCGTTAGAAAGGCCCGGTGAGGAGCTAGCGGAAAAAAAACCCGCACTCCGGGGGGAGAGTGGGGGGGTGATGCTTTCGCGCTGCCTGCGCGTTTTGGCTAGTTGTGTTGAGGGAAGGAAAGCGGGAATTCGAAGATCTGATCGCCGACGAAAATCCTCAGGTTTAGCTGTTGCGGGCTCTTGTCGCGATCAAACCACACCACGCCCGAGGCTTTCTCTTTTGACCCGACGTTCCCTTGCTGGAGTACTGCGGATTGCACTTGTTGCGGGGCATCCGCCAAATAGTTCGGGGTGGCGGGGACATACGCCGAAGTCCTATAAGCGGCGTTCATGTAAGTCGCCGAGGCCGGGGCCGTCGCGCTCGAGTTCGTCCAATAAACCTGGTGAGTTAGCGCCTTCGCGAGTTCCCTGGGATTCTGATAGGCGAGCGTGCGCAACCGAGGCTTCAATTCGTCCAGCGTAAACCCCGCAGGGTTGTAGTGGACTGGCTGGGCGCCTTCGTTGGCAATCGCAACGCTGGCACGCAGCTTCCAGCCGGTATCCTGCAGGGAAACCTGGACAGTAATGCCGTTTGCCGTCAGCGATTCGAC
>DATFZQ010000058.1:0-33292 GCA_035314345.1 Candidatus Acidiferrum sp. | reverse complement strand
TTCCCGGCTATTTCTTCCGCTTCGCCTTCGTCTTCGAGGTCCGGGTCGTTCGTCAGTTCCCCCGCCTTTTCCTTCACTTTTCCCTTCAGGTTGTGCAGCTTGCCCTCGACTTCGTCCTGTATTCCTGGCTTCATCGGGTCTCTCCCTTGCGCCTGTCTTGAAATCCTTCCCTAGCACTCACAAAGTCCACGCCACTGCCCGCTTCTAGTCGATTTTCCCTTTACAGCCGGGATGGCTGCATTTGCATTCTATGTCCGGCGTTTTTTCCATCGTTTCACACTGCACGCTGCAGTATTTGCCTGCCTGCGCAGTACACGAACAATTCGGATGAGCGCACTTTTTTGTTTCCTCAGTTGCCATTTTTCTCTCCTTCGGCCAGTTTTCCGCCTGAGCCTGCACCTTGGCATACCGCTCCCTCGAATACTTCCAATCCGAACCCAGGTGCGCCTTAACATACGAGCATCCCCGCCCGCTGTCTGTTCAAAATCGCTCACCCTACCACGCCCCAGTACACCTTACCTTTCGAGCTGGGCCGCCGCCTGTCTGCCCCACTTACCTACCTCGCAACACAGTGCCAATCCCAAGAAACTTTTCGCCGTGGCATCGCTCAATCAAGTCCAACTCGCACCTTATTCGCACCGCAATGACTGTATCGAACTGAACAGACTTCCTTATCCCGTCCTCTTAAAATTTCCCCGTGTGATGATTTTCCGGGAGCGGCCATCCGCACTTCGCGAGGCGCATAACCACTAGAATTCCTCGCCGGGACTTGAGGAGACAAAAACATGCTTGGACTCATTGCCTTGGTTTTGATTGTTCTCTGGTTGCTCGGCTTTCTGGCTTTTCACGTAAGCTCGGGCCTTATCCACATTCTGTTGGTCATTGGCCTGATCATGCTCGTTTTCCATTTCTTGCGTGGTAGTCCAAGAACCGCCTGAGCCGCCTTTTCCATTGCTCTTTTCGAAATTCCGTGCCCAACAAAAAACAGAGCACGGGACCGTAGTCCCGTGCTCTCTCGATTCTTTCCTCAACCGGTTGCCCAGTCGATAATTAAGCTTACTGAAGTGGCGGGCTGGCAACTGTCGGCGCAGCGCCGTTCGTGGTGTAACGGATCACACCGGACTGATCAGAGTAGAAACCACGCTGACCAGAGCTGCCTACCACAACCGGCAGACCAGTAATCGAATAGTTGACTGAAGGGGTGAGTCCGTCGCCAGTCCATGCGAACACATATCCGCTCTTGGTGGCCGCCGAAAGAACGGGGTCAAGCAAGCAAGCGGTCGCCGGAGCGGCCGTGCAAGGATTTGCACCGCCCATGACTGCCAGAGAGGCTGGGAAGCCGTTCGACGGATACGTGGACGAATACGTCACAGCGGAGGTGTTGATCGTACGGATCGAACCGACCGCTGATGCTTCGTTGGCCGCCATACGCGACCGGAGGAGGTTAGGAATTGCGATGGCCGCGATGATCAAAATAATCGCCACAACGATCAGCAACTCGATAAGTGAAAAGCCCTTTTGTTTCTTGTTTCCAATTTCGTTGGACTGCTTGATGACTGTTTGTGTCTGGATGGACAGACACAAATAGTCGTTCGCTCTCGATCTCTCGTGCCGCTCCAGTCTTCAATTCTTACATTCTTTTCATGGACATTTCCCGTTGACCCTCGCTTTCGCATGCAAATCGCTGCGGCTTCGGTTCTAGTGCAGATAATCTCAGCAAAGAGGCTGATATACTCTCCTCGGATGCCTTGTTCCAACGGCTCGTCTGAGCTCCCTTGACCTCATGTCTCTTGCGGGGACTTTCCCAATGCACACTGGCAACTCCCTGGTTCGCACTCACGCGGCAGCACCTTGGAACTGGGTTCCCTCCTCTCTCCTGCTCGCGTTGGCACTCTCGATATCTGCGGTCATCACGCCGCGTGGCTTCGCCACGCAAAACGCTTCATCAGCAGCATCACCAGTCGGCATCAACGAAGAAGCTCAGGCAGCGTATCGCGCAGGCACTTCGGCCGCCGCGAACAACGACTTCAAGACCGCCCAAGCGCAGTTCGAGAAGGTCGTTCGCCTGGTGCCTCAAATCGAAGAAGGCCATAGCGCCCTGGGCGCCGTTCTGATGCGTCTCGGGAAACTTCCCGAAGCAATTAAAGAACTGGAAAAGGCGCACCAGTTGAAACCCGGCGATCCTTCGGTCCAGACCAATCTCGCCCTGGCGTACGAGCAAACAGGTGCTAACCAGAAGGCGCTTGTTTTATTCAGAGATATGGAAGTCGCGTTGCAGCGCAAGCCTGGCTCGAATTCCGCCTCCGTACTGCCTTCGTATGTTCTTGCAGCCTATGCGCGGTCGTTGGCTGCCACCGGCCAGCTCCCGGCAGCAACCGCCAAGATGAAGGCCGCTGTGGCCGAATCGCCGCAGAGCACCGATCTCCATGATGCGCTGGGCTCGCTTTACGCACAGCAGCGCAGTTGGCCTTTGGCAGTCAGCGAGTTTGAAAAAGTGATTCAGCTCAATCCGAAGTCCACCTCCGCTCATCTACATCTAGGCGCAGCGCTACTCGCCTTGCAACAAGCGCCATCCGCAATCCAAGAGCTGACCCTGGCTATCCAATTGGCCCCCGACAACCCGCTCGCCGCGACGGAGCTCGGTAAAGCCTATGCGGCGAATAATGAAGACGATAAAGCTATCGTGGAATTCCAACGCGCCATCAACCTCGATCCCGCGTCCGCCGAAGCCAAGTATCAACTGGCTCGCGCCCTGCAGCGCACCGGCCACGATCCTGAAGCTCTTCCCCTCCTCCGCCAAGTTGTTCAAGCGGAGCCAAAAAACGCCGACGCCATCGCCAGCCTGGGATTGACGCTTCTCCTCGCCGGAAACGCGAAGGACGCCATTCCCTTTTTGCAGCGCACACTCCAACAAAAGCCCGCCGACCCCACCGCACATGAGAATCTCGCCGCCGCGTACCTGCAAATGAACGAAGTCGATGAAGCCATCCACGTCCTTCGTTCGGGCCTTAAAATTGATCCTCAGAGCTTCCAGCTCCACTACAATCTCGGTCTTGCGCTCAAGTTAAAGGACGACAATGCCGCCGCCATTCCGGAGCTCGAAACTGCTTCCAAGCTAAATCCACCCGCGCACGAGCCGCATTACACTCTAGGAATCCTGTACATGCAGGATGGACGATACGACGATGCCGCCCGCGAATTATCCCTCGCGATGAAGCTCCATCCCGACAACCCCGATGGCTGGGCCACGCTCGGCAGCCTCTATCGAAAGATGGACAAATTGCCCGAAGCTGCCGACGCTCTCCGGGAAGCGATTCGTCAACTCCCCAACCAGCCCGACTCTCACTTGACACTGGCTGTCGTGCTCGCGCAACAGGGAAACACGACCGAGGCCGCAGCCGAACGCAAAAAGGGCGCTGACCTCGAGCGCGTTGTGATGCAACGCCAGCGCGCCGAAGTCTCCACAAATTCGGGCAACTCCCTGCTCCAAAAAGGCCAGATAGAGGACGCCATCGAGCGATTCCAGGCAGCCCTCAGCGAAGACCCCAACTATGCCGAAGCGCACCGCGGACTCGCCAACGCTTTCGAACGCCAGGGCAAGAAGGCGGAAGCCGCTGCCGAACGTCAAAAAGCCGACGATCTGGAAAAGCCGCAGCGCTGATGGTGTCTTGCCGATAGGGCGGTAGGTCAGTTTCCGGCGGGGCGACTATCTAGACCACTGACGTGAAGTCGGTGACTTCGCGAAAATTGCGAAGGCGCTACAATCTCCCGGCACTCGTCTATCCCGCCGCGTCTGCTGACTTCTTTCTGGGACTAAAACCAATCCTTCGCTGCATCTTCGGGAGGGGAGAATTCGACATAATGTTTGCGGCGCATTTCCTCTTCGCTGAATCCTAACTCGAGCAAAGAGCCGGATTTGCGAATAAAGGCCGCCCTTCTAGGTCCTCCACAGTAATCCCGATAGGGCTTGCTTTGAACGCATCATAAAAGAGCTGGTCATCAGCTCTGGCCGTTCGTGCTTTCGCCTCACCCATAGCTGAAGGCATAAATAGCACCAGTGCTTTCTGAACTGCAAGTTAAAATGGCGCTTAAGCTCTGACTGTTGCGCCAGTCGAGACGTATCTTCGCCCAGCTGGTTAAGGTTGATCGGAACCACCCAGCGCACGAACAGCCCTCACAGCAGAGCTTGCGCAACCGGAAAAACACACCGAAGCGGCCGCCAAACGCCAAAAGGCCAGCGATCTGGAAAAGCCGCAGCCGGGAACAGACGCTCCACCGCCGGTCGCTATCCCACGTGGACTCCACCGTGAGAATCCCATTATTTACACAGAACCTCGGATGCGGTATACCAGAGTGCACAACATCCTTGGCCAACGAGTACGAATTGTGGGCGATTGGTCCCTGCCGGTACAGGGGTTTGCGATGTTCGAAATGTTACGTAAATCGCGCGCAGTTGAGGGAAAGCTGGGGCAGGTTGCTTCGTCCAGGTATGTCACGGTGATGAACTCCCGAATGAGACGAATCCTCGCAATTCTCGCAGGTTCCCTGGTTGCCCTGCTATTGCTTCTGGGAATCGTGCCAGTCACCACCCGCGCCCAATCCGCCGAAAACCCCGAACGCATGAATTACGCCGACGAAATAAGAAAGACCTACAACTTTCTATTCGGCAAGGACAACCTGTCACTCCCCGGCAACGCCGCCATCGAGGGCAACGATTTCATTCAACCCGGCGCTTTCCCCGAAGCCGAATACTGCGCCCATTGTCACGATGAAGCCTACAGCCAGTGGCGTCAGGCGTTGCACTCCAACTCCTTCCGAACACCCTTCTACCGCACGAGCGTCAACATCCTCGTCCGGACCAAAGGCATCGAGTTCTCGCGACACTGCGATAGCTGCCACAATCCAATCGTTGTGCTCTCGGGCGGCCTGACCACGGACTCGCACGTCGATCGCGCCTTTGACAGAGACGGCTTGACCTGCACCACCTGCCATTCCATCCAGCGCCTACAGTCCACCTCAGGCAATGGCGGCTATGTAATGGGCGTTCCCGCGGTAATGGTCGATGAGAACGGCAATCGCATTCCGGGCCAGGTTCAATTCGGCGAAATCCTCGAGCATCCCGAGCGTCACTCCAAAGCCGTCATGCAGCCCTTCTATCGCACACCGGAATTCTGCGCTGCCTGCCACAAAGCCAATCTCCCGAATCCCCTGAACGAATACAAATTCATCCGCGCCTTCACCGTTTTTGACGAATGGCAAAACTCCAAATTTTCCAAGCGCAACCCGCTCACTTTTTATTCGGCTGACTTCGCCTCCTGCCAAAGCTGCCACATGCGCCGCGCAATGGCCACTCTCCCCGATTACGGCGCGAAAGGCGGAACCTTTGCCTCCCATCGCTGGCTCGCTGGAAACACCGCCGTTCCCTACTACTACGGCTTCGACGAGCAGCTCCAAAAAACAATCGAGTTTCTCAAAGCCGGTAACTTCCTAAATGTGGACATTTTCGCTCTGAAAAAAGCCGGCGATGACAACATGATCGCCCCTCTCGGCTCCGCTCCCTTCCAGCTTGAGCCAAACAGCGCCGTCACAGCCTACGTCGTCATCCAGAACAAAAACATCGGCCACTCGCTCATCCCCGAAGTCCGCGACCTTTACGAGGCATGGGTCGAAGTCACCGTCAAAGACGCCACTGGCAACGACATCTATCACAGCGGTTTCCTCAAGCCCGACGGCATGCTCGATACTCGCGCGCACAGCTTCACCAACCGCCCCGTTAATCTCTCCGGCGAATTTGTCGACAATCATAAGGTCTGGACCATCCATTCCATGGCCTACGACAACTCCATCCAGTCCGGACGCTCCGCCCTTGTCCGCTACGAATTCCGCATTCCGCCTGACGTGAAAGGCCCACTCAGCATTACCGCCCGCGTGAACTACCGTCACCTCCGTCAGAGTTATCTGAACAACGTCTTCGGCACCGATCATCCGCTTTATCCTGTCGTCGAACTCGCTTCCCGCACGCGCGTCTTAAACATGGGCATGAACGACCCCACCGCTCCCGCGCCAAACGAAAATCAAGACTGGATGCGCTGGAACAATGTTGGCATCGGCTATCTCGACCAGCAGCAATACTCCGACGCCATCGCCGCCTTCGAACAAGTCACAAAGCTGCGCCCCGACTACGAAGACGGCTACGTAAATCTCGGCCTAACCTACATCGAGTGGGAAAAATACTCGTCAGCCCGCCCCGCGCTGGAAAAAGCGCTGCAATTGCATCCTGATTACGCCCGAGCCCTTTACTATCTCGCCCTCGTCGAACGCCGCGAAGGACATCCCGAATCCGAAGTCGCCGATCTCCAAAGAGTCGTCGAGCAGTTTCCGCAATCGCGCGACGCCCGCCGCGAACTCGGCATCGCCTATTACCAGCAGCATCGCACCGATGACGCCGTAGCCCAGTTCCAAGCCTTGCAGGCCATCGACCCCGACGACCTCGCCTCTCACTACAATCTCGCCATCCTCTATCGCCGCAAAGGCATGAAGGCCGAAGCCGCCGCCCAAGCCGCGCTATACGTCACCAAGCGGATCGACCCCGAAGCCCCGACGTACTCTCTCGACTTTCTGCGCAGGCATCCCGAGATCTCGACCGAAAGCGTGCCTTGGCACATGCACACAGACCTCAAGCCCGCTGCCACCGTCAACGCAGGCGCCGCCGGCAACGGCTCCGGTCAGCGTTAACTAAGGAGGATTCTTGTCGGACCAGGATCGCCGAAATTTTCTCCGCTCGCTTAGCCGTACCGCTCTCGTACTTCCCTTCGCAGATATTTTGGCCCTGGCCGCTCAGCAACAGCAGGAACCCCCGCCGAAACCAAAAATTGGCCCCATCGAGCGCAGCTACGACGCCAAACCCGCTCCTCCTCCTCCCGGACCGAAATCCCCCATCGAAGGCACGCCGCTCGGCGTCACCTTCGTTGACGTCGTCAAAGGTTCTGGCCTCGACGTCGAAACCATCTTCGGTGGCGTCGGCAAAAACAAATATTTGCTGGAAACCACCGGCTGCGGCCTGGCCTTCTACGACTACGACAACGACGGCTGGCTCGACGTCTTCTTCGTCAATGGCTGGCGCCTCGAAGGCTTCGCCAAAGGCAAGGAACCGCATTGCCGCCTCTTCAAGAACAACCGCGACGGCACCTTCACCGACGTCACCAAAGGCTCCGGCCTCGACATCCGCACCGGCTGGGGACAAGCCTGCTGCGTCGGCGACTATGACAACGATGGCTACGACGATCTCTTCGTCACCTACTACGGCCAAAACGTCCTCTATCACAACAATGGTAACGGAACGTTCACCGATGTCACCGAACGCACCGGCCTCCTCCAGCCCGGCCCTAAAACGCGCTGGAACACTGGCTGCACCTGGGTCGACTACGACAAAGACGGCCACCTCGATCTCTTCGTCGCCAACTACGTCGACTTCGATCTAAAAACCGCTCCTCTACCCGAAGAGGGACCCTGCACCTACAAAGGCATCGTCGTAGCCTGCGGTCCTCCTGGCCTCGCCGGTGCGAAAAACATCCTCTATCACAACAACGGCAACGGCACCTTCACCGATGTCAGCCAAAAATCCGGCATGTGGAACGCCGTCGGTACCTACGGTCTCAGCGTCGCCGCCTCCGATCTCGATAACGACGGCTGGCCGGACATTTACGTCGCCAACGATTCCGCCCCCGCCACGCTCTACCTCAACCAGCATGACGGCACTTTCAAAGACGTCGCCATCGAAAACGGCGCCGCGCTCTCCGCAGAAGCCAAACCCCAGGCCGGCATGGGCGTCTCCATCGGCGACTACAACCGCGACGGCAACCTCGATATCGTAAAAACGAATTTCGCCGGCGACACCGACTCGCTCTACACCAATCTCGGCGACGGCGTCTTCGAAGACCGCACCTATCCCAGCGGCCTCGGCGTCAACACCCGCCTCCTCGGCTGGGGCGTCGGCTTCTTCGACATGGACAATGACGGCTGGCTCGACATCCTCATGTCCAACGGCCACGTCTATCCCGAGGTCGACAAATCCAAAGCCGACCTCAAATACGCCGAACACAAATACCTCTACCGCAACCTCCGCAACGGCCGCTTCGAAGAAGTCACCAACCAGGGCGGCCCCGGCATCATGGAAAACGCCCCAGCACGCGGCTGCGCCTTCGGTGACTACGACAACGACGGCGACCTCGACATCGCCGTCAATTGCGTCAACGCCATCCCCCAACTCCTCCGCTGCGATTCCACCCTCAACCGCAACTGGATCAAGATCAAGCTAGTCGGCACAAAGTCCAATCGCACCGGCATCGGCAGCCGCGTCCTGGTGACAGCGAAAACGCTTCCTTCGGCGGAGAAACCTTTGGTCCAAATGGACGAACTCCGCAGCGGTGGCAGCTATTTTTCGCAAAACGACATGCGCATGCATTTTGGCCTGGAACAAGCCACAAAAGTCGACATGGTCGAAATCCGCTGGCTAAGCGGCCAAATCGACCAGCTAAAGGATCTCGAGGTAAACCGCCTCTACGTGATCCAAGAAGGCGGCAAAATCCTAAAATCAGAAGCGCTGAAACCCGCCACAAAATCCTAGCGATGCGAACCTCTCTCACGCTTCTTCTAAGCCTCGCGCTGTTCACGCCCGCCATCTGCCATGCACAAACGAAGTGTCCGTGGCTCAATGAAGCCACGGCGCGCGGAATCCTCAGCGGCCCCGTCACCGTTACCGTCAAGCTCGACGATCAAGGCGCCGGAGTCTGCAAATTTTCCCGCCAGCAAGGCGCCGCCGTCCACGAACTCCGCATCTCCATCGACCTCATGACCGACATCCCCAAACAATTCCCCACCCACCTGGTGCAATGCCCGCCCAAGAGCCCTCCGCTCCCCGCCACCGGCAATGAAGCCGTCACGTGCAGCATTCACACCAAAGAAAACCAACATGCCGAGATAGTGGTGGGCAGAGTACGCAATCAAGCTTTCGTCGTAAGCGTAAGCTCGACCGCTCAGGACGATCCGTCCATGACGCAAGCAGAGCGCCGCGAAAAATCAAATCTCGTCGCCGAACAAGTAGCCGGAATCCTCTTCTAGCTTCGTTTCAATGTGGTGTCCCTTTCGGCTTCGAATTCCTTCCCGCGTCAGCGAGTGCCTCGGCGATGGGACGAGTATCGTCCCGTCAGCTTATCCCCGTTCATCGCGAGATCGGTCGGCACGCCCTCGAATTGCACCGTGCCGCCATCCTGCCTGGCGCCCGGCCCCAGATCTATGACCCAGTCCGCCCGAGCGATCACGTCCAGATTGTGCTCGATGACGACCACGGCGTTAATTCCGTATGTACTCACTGGTCAGCGAATTCTTCGCAGTGAGCAGCTGTTTGGGCGTGCCTTCGAACATGACCTTGCCGCCCTTCGTGCCGCCTTCGGGGCCCATATCGATGATCCAATCTGCATTTTTGATCACGCTTGTGCTGTGTTCGATCACAATAACCGTGTTGCCCGCCTCCACGAGGCGATTCATGATCTCCAGCAGGTGACTGATATCCGACATGTGTAAACCGGTTGTCGGCTCATCCAGCACATAGATGCTGCCTTGTTTGTGCAGTTCACTCGCCAGTTTGATGCGCTGGCATTCGCCACCGGAGAGTGTGCTCAACGGCTGACCTAGGGTCAGGTAATCAAGGCCTACGTCGCTCATGGCCTGTAGCTTGCTCGTGATCTTGTCGATCTTGAAGTATTCGAGCGCCTGCCTGACAGTCATTTCCAACACATCATTGATCGATTTTCCGTTGAGCTTGTATTCCAGCACTTCATCTTTAAATCGTTTGCCCTCGCAGATCTCACAGGGCGACTTGACCTCGCCCATCGCGGGGATCTCCGTGTAGATCACGCCCAGTCCCTGGCAGTTCTCGCAGGCGCCTTCCGAATTGAAGCTGAACAGGGATGGGCTCACCTTGTTCGCGGAAGCGAAGGCCTTTCGCACCTCGTCCATGATGCCGGTATAGGTGCCGGGATTCGACCGGCTCGAAACACCCACAGGAGATTGGTTGATCACAATGGAGTCTGGGTGTTGACGTAGAAAAGTCTGATGAATTAGCGAGCTCTTTCCCGAACCTGCGACACCTGTGATCACCGTCAGTACACCCTGCGGGATGTCCACGCTCACATTCTGCAAGTTGTTGGCTTTCGCATTCTTGATCGCCAATTTTCCACTGGGGGAACGGAAATCGCTTTTGATTGAAACCGACTGTTTCATATATTTTCCGGTCAGCGTGTCGGCGCTTAACAAGTTCTTGAACGGACCTTCGTACATGATCTGGCCACCCTGAGTTCCCGCATGCGGCCCCACATCCACGACATGGTCAGCCACTTTGATGACATCAGGATCGTGTTCAACGACGAGAACCGTATTTCCTCGATCACGCAGTTGTTGAAGAAGCTCATTCAGACGATGCACATCACGCGGGTGAAGACCCACGCTGGGCTCGTCGAACACATACATCACATCCACGAGGCTGCTGCTCAGGTGTTTGACGATCTTCACGCGCTGCGACTCGCCGCCGGAGAGCGTGTCTGTTTCACGATTTAAGGTGAGATATTCGAGGCCGATATCCACGAGATATTGCAGGCGCTGCATCAGTGTTTTCAAAATGGGTGTGGCTTTCGGTTCCTTAATCGTCTCGATCACACCGATCAGCTGGCCCACTTCCATCGAGGCCAGCTCAGCAATGTTGTATCCGTCGATCTTGCACTTGAGCACTTCCTGACTCAGGCGCGCGCCCCCGCACACCATGCATGGCCCCATCGTGATGTAAGGCGCCACAAGCTTTTGTGTACGTTCCGACATGGTCTTCACGTCGCGTGTGATGTACTTGGCGGTGAATCTGCTGATGATGCCTTTGCACGTTATATTGATGCTCTTGCCTCCAACCTTTGTTTTCAGTTTATATGGCTTGCTGTAGAGGAGCAGTTCCATTTCCTTTTCGCTGAACCTCGAAAGTTTTTTGTCCATGTCGAAGAGTTTCGACTGGCCGAGGAAATTCCAGTACCAACTGTCGACGGCATATTCGTGGAACAGGATCGCGCCTTCGTTCAGTGTTTTGGATTTATCGAGGAACAGATCCAGGTCCACGCCCACCTTGCGGCCGAGGCCGTTGCAGTTCGAGCACATGCCCTTTGGGTCGTTGAAGGAAAAGACGTTCGTATGTCCCACGTACGGTTTGCCGATGTGGGAATACAACCGGCGCAGCACTGGGTAGATGTCGGTGATCGTGCCCATCGTCGAATGGGACCCGCCGCCGAGCCGTTTCTGGTCCACGACGATCGGCATGCTCAGGTTCTCAATGGCATCGGCGTCCGGTTGGGAGTAGCGCGGCAGGAAGGTGCGGATGAACATGCTGAAATTCTCGTTCATCTGGCGTTGTGCCTCGGTCGCGACGGTATCGAAGACGATCGACGATTTGCCGGAACCCGAGACGCCGGTGAAGATCGTGATCTTGCGTTTGGGGATGCGCAGCGAGACGTTCTTGAGGTTGTTTTCCCGGGCGCCGCGGATCTCAATGTATTCCTGGGGCATGAAGTCTCCTGGGGCGTTTCAGTATTCGTTCTTAGCCACAGATGAACGCCGATGGTCAGGCAATCCCGCAAAGAGGACTAGTGAGAGAAAGCCGTAGTTTCATCACTTTTTACTTTTGCGTGCTTTCGCTCGATTACCCGCAGGCGCTTTTCTCTTCAATTTGATCTGATTGTACTCAATGGCGGCACGGACGAGATTTTTTAGAGCACGCTCATTGATCTTATCGCCCTTGAAAAGATCGATCGCTCGCCATTTGTTGCCTCCGAGGCCTGCGTTGAAGAGCTTGACAGGATCTGGGAGGCTCGCCCCGTTCGAAAAGGTAAGCTTCACTTTATCTTTGTGGGCGTTGGCGACCGCAATCATTCCGTCGCGAGACCACACTGGGCTTCCCATCCACTTCCATTCCTCGATGATCTCCCGGTCGGCCTCAAGGATGGTCTTGCGGATGCTGGCGAACGTTTTGCCGCGCCAGTCTGTGAGTCCTTCGATCAGTTGGTCAATACGTTCCGATGGATTCATTGGATCTTTATGCCTCGACTCTTGTCCGGTTTTCATGCGGTAGTTGATTGGCCGATTTCCTCGAAATAAGTCGTCGAACGACATGGCCTTTCCACATCCAAAGTCCCGAAAGGACAAGTACAGGAACGAAAACAAACCGAGTAGCGGGCGCGTAGTTTGGAATTTGGTCAAACGGACTATAAATATACCCGGCTATGGGAATAGCAAAGACAATGTGAATCCAGCGAAAAATTGAACGTTTGGTTGCTTCTTTCATGATAATTTTTCCCCCTTTATTCACGAATTTTGAGCCGCCTGAGGCGACCAGTTGGGCGTTTCAAGACCGAACTGCTTGGCGTACTCCGCGTTCAGCCGCTGCCAGCCGCTGAACTTCATGGCCTCGGGGCCAACCATGCGTCCAATCGGAGTTCCGCTGAGAAGGCGATCCAGCACATCGAAGCAAATGTGCCACCCGGCAGCACCCATTGCGATGAAGCGGTGACCGATGTTGGTCCACAGCGTCAGGCGCGTGCCGCCACCCAAGGCTTCGAGTTCCCACCGCATATCGAAGCCACCCCACTTGTACTCAAGCACCTCAGGAGCGTCGGCTCGCGTCACCGTTGTTTCGGTGACACGCGCCGCTGGCGCGCCGACTGTGGTGAGCTTCACCGTGTTTCCAACCGTACCCAGGCTCCCATCGGCGTCGAAGGGAGCCCACTCGCGCAGATGCGCCGGGTCGGTAAGCGCCTGCCAGACTTTTTCCGGCGCGTGGCGCAGTTCTCTGACGAGAATGAGCGTCCACTTCTCTCCGTCTTTCCGTATCTGCGCCCCGTAGGCCCGACCCGGCGTGTACTGCTCGAGATTGGTCACCTTATTCTCCTTAGCTTTAATAGCGTGCCAGCTGGGTGAGCTGAATGAGGTTGCCGCAGGTGTCCTTTAGCATCGCAATCGTCGAGCCGGTCACGTCGGTGGGCGGCATCGTGAACTCGGCCCCGCGGGCCTTGATCCGCTCGTAGTCGCCCTTAACGTCGTCCGTGAAGAACATGGCCGCAGGCTGACCCTGTTGAAAGATCGCCTGCTGATACGCTTTGGCCGCCGGGTTGTCGTTCAGCGCCAGCTGCAACTCAGTGCCGCCCGGCTCCTCGGGCGAGGCTACGGTCAGCCAGCGATATGGGCCCTGGCTGAAATCGGTCTTCTTGGCAAAACCCAGTACCTCCGTATAGAAACGCAGGGCCTTGTTCTGGTCGTCCACGTGTATGCTGGTCACTTTGATTTTCATTTTTTTTCTCCTTTGTCACGTTCGCGGTTTGGGCCGCGTCGGCTTCTACTTGTCTTCCTCTTCGTTGGTGTTGCCATCGTTGGTGTTGAAGGATCCATACGGTCGAGGTGGCGCTCGAGAGCATCCACATGATCGGACCAGAACCGGCGGAACCGAGCCAGCCACGCATCCAGCTCCTGAAACGGTTCTGGTTTCAGCCGGTAGAGACGGCGCTGTGCGTCCACGGTGGACTCCACGAAACCGGCCTCGCGCAGCACTCGCAGGTGCTTTGACACCGTCGGCTGCGTCATACGAAGCTGACGCTCAATCTCTCCAACCGACTGTTGTGACGAGACCAGGAGACTCAGTATCGCGCGGCGATTCGGCTCCGCAATAATATCGAAAGATTCCATGCTCTTGATATACTCCACAAAGCATATACGTGTCAAGGTATATTTGCGGAGGGCCAGTCAACGGCGGCCGAATTCCTCTCCGTGCCCGCATGCTAACGAGGGAGCCTACCAACTACCGAGTAGCCAGGCGGCTTTGCGGCCGCCCGGTCCTCTCAGAACTGGGCGTGAAGGTTTCCCTTCACCCAGCTCAAGCCCTTCGAACGCCTCTTTAGGGGAGACGCGGTTTCGAAACGGGAAGACGCTGACGATGAACCCGGTCATGGCACTCGGGATGAAGTAAAACGGAGTTCGTGGCACCAGTGGAACCGCCCTTCACACGGGGGACGCAGTAATGAAGGCGCCAGCCTGTGAGCAGAGTGATTTTTGTATTGCACTGCGTGCAGAGTCCACGTTGTTCATGCCAGAGATAACGAAGAGTGCGGTTACTCCGAAACGTTTCCAGCATGTGAGCCCCTTCGCGTTCTTCGAAGTAGGTTTCAGAGATGAGATCGTAGGGGTTAGCTTCGCCTTTGACCTTGACGTGGCGTTTGATGGGAGTGCTCTTGGCGTAGTACAGCCAGACTTTACTTGGCCGCCCTTCGTCATCGCAGGTTTCACCGAAGAAGGACCAGTCACGGTCTCTACGCCGTTCAAAGTATTTCGGTTTGAACCAGCGCGGAGACTTGTTCGGGTGCCTTCGCCGTGCCCATTGCCACAAACTAGAGAAGATGGTGCGATCCACCCCTCCAAACGCGCGTTTGCTCACCATGTGCCGGTGATAGTTCGCCCAATCGCGAATCTTCGGGTTGCGTTGATCGATCAGGTCGGCGGCAGGCATGCCATGTGCATCTTTGATGGTTCGTCGGATGCCCCTCAAGAAGGTTCTAACATTCTTCTTGGAAGGCTTGATGAGCAGTTTCCCGTTGGGATATCTGCGCACATTTTATCCGAGGAAATCAAAGCCGTGCTCCACGTGCGTAATGACGGTCTTCGTAGGAGAGAGCTCAAGACCTCGTTCTTGCAAGAACTGCTCGACGAGGGGTTTGATTTCTCCTTCGAGTAATTCTTTCGATTTGCTGGTGATGACGAAGTCAGGAAACTTATGCTGCGCTGGGCTTATAAGGATGCGGGGGTTGATGTTCTCTATTGAAACTATCACTCACCTTGTCGGGGTGGACCAACTCCCAAATCCGCGCCAAATGATGATCGTCATGCTCCGCGACAAAATGCAAATGGTCCACGAGCCGCATTGGCGTCTTCAAACGCGGGTGAGGAATAGCTCGACCAAATAGCGAAGCATTTAATTCCCCCACCGCCTTCAACAGTCTTCCTCTCGCAGTCCGAAACTCCGCCAAAATCTCGTCCAACGGTCGCGCGTTGTGGTTCGCTTCATCGGTCTTCCGATTCCTCAAGTCCGCCACGGAAAGTTGCTCGCTGCCCGCCACGTAATCCTCCACGCGCGCCAGCCACAGCGCCTCAAGGTCCAGCAAGTGCCCTGCCTGTTCCTGAGCCGACCACTTCCCTTCCACTTTCCTGATCAAAATTTCTTGAGAACACCCGCGCAGAGCCTCTTCCAGCCTGGCCGGAGTCCCTCGCAACCGCGCACACACGTTCGGCCACACCTCCACAGGAAACGAAAACGCAAACTTCCGTTCAAACCAAACTGGCACCTGACTCATGGACCCCGCCAATCCGCGTTGGGTTCAACAGAATGAATCCTATGTGACTTGTAGAGCCGCACCGCTGCATGTCCTTTTCGTTTTTTGATTTCATCCTCACCGACTCTAATCCTAAACCTTCAACTTTCAAACCTTCCAACCTTCAAACCCTCCGACCTTCTCACTACCCACTACTCTCTACTCACTCCAATCCACTTTTCCACAGCTCATTCCAACGGTACCAATAAAGTAGTTAACAATAGATATATCTTCCTTCTACCATTGCCTATGATCACTGCACTCCAGCTCCTTTCCCGAACCCAATTGCTTCGTCGTTCTTTCTTTACATCATTCCCACTTTACTTCTTTTCTTGTGACCCGCGCCTTCACGGACTATGTCCAGGAGCCTTCATGCCTTTGGCGTCGTCTGCTTCATCTTCTACTGTCCACCCTGCTCACCACTCGCCACCCATCACTCGCCTCTCGGAGATAACCCCTTTAAATTCCGCACATCCGCGAAGGACACCCATAACGCGTTTAGAATCTGCATTTCCAAAACACAGAACTTAAACTCCTTTAGAATCCGCACTTTCAAAAAAACCGGGAGGGGGAGGGCCCCCTCACAGTCACGAATTCTCCGCGCGTCTCCGCGCATGTCGCTTGCCCCGACCGGGTCGGGGCGTCGGCGTTTACCCCGGGAGGCACGGGGCATTATCTTTTCTCTCCCCCACCCACTACTCAATCGCGGTAGGAACGCCGGTTGCCCGGCGCCCCCCGCGCGGATCCGTGCGAGCGCTCTTTAGCGCACACGGCTCTTACCGCGGATGCTTAGCGTCGAAGCGCAAATAGGGATGCGGATGAAGAATCTTGGGTTCGGGGAGCCACTCAGCCGCAAATCGGTCCATGAGCGCCCACGTCATCCCGCTCCGCTGACTGCGACGTCGAACCACCCGCAGCCAGCGTTTGCGAACCTCAAACCGAAAACTCCGGAGACTGGTGAGATTGCCGGGGACGGCGTGATAGTTGAAGTAGCCTTGAACCACACGCCTCAACCATTGCCCGACTTCCGCCAGCGACTGATGCATCCACTTCCGAAGCGCGATCTTCACCTGGTTCAACTTGGCGAGGAGTCGCTTTCGGATGGTTTTGCGCAGCACGAAAAACTTGCCGTTCTTCCAGGTTTGTCCACATATATGCGTGAACCCCAGGAAGTTAAACGTCTCCGGCTTGCCTTCGCCCCGTTGCTTTCGGTTTATGGCCGCAAACCGCCCAAACTCAATCAGGCGGGTCTTGTCCGGATGTAGTTCCAACTCAAACTTCTGCAGTCGTTTCCGCCAATCCTGTAGGAAACGTTCCGCTTCCGCTCGATGCTGAAACCCCAGCACCATATCGTCCGCATACCGAACCACAATAACCTCACCCTTGGCTCGATGCGTCCGCCAGTGCTGTACCCAAAGGTCGAAGGCGTAGTGTAGGTAAACATTTGCAAGCAACGGCTCCCGACGCTGAGAGCGTCCAACGCGTCGTGCGCGCTGCGCCCCGGTCGAAACCCATACGAGAAACCCAAAAAGTCCTCCTCATAAATCTGATCGAGGACCGTTCCCACTGCATGTTGGACGATTTTGTCCTCCAGGGCTGCTATCCCCAGTGGTCTCTGTCGTCCATCCTGCTTCAGAATATAGGCTCTCTTGGAAGGTAGCGCTCGATACGCACCCCGGTGCACTCGTCTGTGCAGACCCTCCAGCCGCTTGTCCAGGTCCGTTTCGTATTCCTGCCACGTCAACCCGTCCACCCCCGGAGCAGCTCCCCGCTTCAAAGAATAGAAGCTGTTCGAGAGAACTGCGACGGATACGTGATGCAGTAGCGCGGTGAATCGTAATCGCTTCTCCCTCTTTGCTGCTTCTCGCACACGGTGAAGCCCAGCTAACGCGTTCTCCCAGCTTTGTATCTGGGACGCGGCCGTCTGCCCCGTGTTCTCCTTGGTCGGTCGTCTTTCCTCCATGCTCTCCGCCGGCGTGGAACTACCGCCTTTGTTCGGGTGCTTCGTAGGTAGTACACGACCGTCTGACTCCCTACCAGCGTTCTTGTCGAGATTGTGGCTCATCACCTTCCTCGACCGGCCCGCTCACAGCTTCGTGTCGGGCGCTGGTAGGGCCTCCCGGTTCTCGCGCGTGGAGGTTCCATGCATGTCGGGGGTCTTTGACCTCGCAGGTCCAGTAAGTGCTCGCGATATCGCACCCACCAGTGTTGCCTTCCCGCCGAATAGACAGCGTCGGCATCCTGATTTCCAGATATTTCGCGGCTCGATACCCCTCCTGCATGTGCCCCTGTCAACGCTTCGTGCCCAGCCTCTCGACTGACCACGCATGACTCGGGGTCGGTGTGGCTCGCTAGGCCTTCACCGTACGGCTGTTTCATCCGCTCCTCCCCGCCGGTTTATCCCGGCGCCCCTATTCCCTACTCACCTCTCACCTCCTCGATCTTTTGCCTCCGACTCATCTTTCTGTTATCGTCAGCCTCGAACAGGGAGAACGCTTATGTCAGTAAATAAAGTCATTCTCGTCGGCCGCTTAGGCCGCGATCCAGAAACCCGCTACACCGGCGGCGGCCAGGCCGTAGCCAATTTTTCGGTCGCTACCGATTATTCCTACAAAGACCGCAACGGGGAGCGCCAGAAAAAAACCGAGTGGCACAAAATCGTCGCGTGGCGCAAGCTTGCCGAGATCTGTCAGCAATATCTGAAGAAGGGATCGCTTGTGTACATCGGGGGTCGAATCGAAACTCGCGAGTGGCAGGACAAGGAAGGCCAGAAACGTTACAGTACAGAAATCATCGCCGATGAAATGCGCATGCTCGGTGGTAAGGGCGATGCCGCCGCAGCTGGTGCTGGCGGTGGCCGTTCAGGTGGCGATGACGTCGAAGCCCACGCTGCTCCCGCCGATGACACCTACGGCGGCAGCCAAGCCCCCAGCGGCCCGGAAATCTCCGACGAGGACATTCCGTTCTAAGAGATTACCGATGCCCATGCCCGGTTGTCATTCCGAGCGCAGCGAGGAATCTGCTTTTTCCGGATCGGCAGCAATGCGATCGGAAAACAAGGACTGAATGCCCACCAACCGCCAGCTTCGTCTGCAAGCCCGGCCGAAAGGTCTACTCGCGCCCGGCGATCTGCAACTCGCCGAAACTCCAGTGCCGGAGCTGCAAGACGGCCAAACTCTGGCCAAGGTCAAGTACCTCTCGATCGATCCGACCATGCGCGTCTGGATGGCCGTAGACAGCTACCTCCCTGCGGTTGCCATCGGCGACGTGATGCGCGCAGGCGGTCTCGCCGAAGTGATCGAATCCCGTCACGCGCAATTCAAAAAAGGCGACAAAATCGTTGGCCTAACCGGCTTTCAGGAATATGTGGTAATCGAGCCGCAGTCGAAATTCCCTTTCCAGAAAATTCCCTCGATTCCCTTCGTATCCGACACACTTTTCCTCGGAGTGCTAGGCATGACCGGCATTACCGCCTATTTCGGGATGACCGAAATCGCCAAGCCGAAAAAGGGCGAAACGCTGGTCGTCTCCGCGGCGGCCGGTGCAACCGGAAGCGTCGCAGGCCAAATCGGAAAAATTCACGGCTGCCGCGTCGTAGGCATCGCAGGAACCGACGACAAGTGCGCCTGGCTTACCGACGAACTCGGCTTCGACGCCGCCATAAATTACAAGCATCCCGATTGGAAAGAAAGACTCGCCGCCGCCACGCCCAATGGCATCGACATCGACTTCGAGAATGTTGGCGGCGAAATCATGGAAGCCGTCCTCAGCCGCATGAACCTCCACGGCCGCGTCGCTCTCTGCGGTCTGATTTCCGGTTACACGAAGGAAACCTCTGGACCCGGCAACCTCGGGATACTAATCGTTAAGCGGCTAAAGGTAGAGGGTTTTCTAGTCCTCGACTACGCCTCCCGCTTCACCGAAGCCGCCATGGAATTGGGCAAATGGAAAATGATGGGCAAACTCAAAGACCGCCAGACAGTCGTCGAGGGCCTCGAAAAAGCTCCCGAAGCCATCAACATGCTTTTCACCGGCGGCAACACCGGTAAACTCATCGTAAAAGTCTGAAGCCGAGTAGAGGTAGAAAGAATTAATGAATAGACTTCGGAGCTGCAACAGCAGCTCGAAAGTGATACAGCTCTGGAATTTGAGAAGCGCTTCAGCGTGAAGCCGACGAGTTAGCGCGAAGGCGGCGGGCCCGGCGGCATTCCAGGAGGCGGAGCGTTTTTCTTGCGTTCTTCGTCCAGGCGCTTCAGGAAGTCCTCGAACTTCGGCAATTGTTCCGGAGTCAGGATGGCACGCATTTGGTCGCGGCTCTTCCGGCGTACCTGATCCATGTCGATTTCGAGCAGCTGCGCTTGTTTGGTGCGGACGGATTGGAAGTCGAGGTGGGCCTGGGTGAGCAGCAGGTCCATTTGCTGGCGCTGCGAGTCATTGAGGCTCAGCTCACGCGTCAGCTGATCGAGCCGTTTTGCGTGGCGTTCCGCATCGCTCATGGGGGGCGGGGCGGCCGCGACCGTACCGCGGTGGCCGTAGAAATATCCGAAGACGCCGCCGAGCGCCATGCCAAGAACGAAAACGGCGGCGACCCAAAACGCAGCGCGGCGCTTTGCGGTGTTCTCATTCATCGGTGCTGCTTCTCCGCAAGGCTCAGCACAATTTCGTCATCGCCATTGGATTGTGTGGCAGGATCAACGACCGGATCGCCGGCGATGTCCGTGGCCACTGACTTCGCAGTGGTGGTTGCGGCCGGCATGATCGGGGGCTTTTGGTACAGCCAGGCGCTAGCTAAAAGCAACGCTATGGAAGAAGCCCAAGTGAGACGCGCAGCAAGTTTCGGTAGAAAAGTCCAAGTATCTGCCGCGCGGCTGAGTTCCGCTTTGCGCGCCGCGATCGCAGCCATCACACGCGGCGCAAACCACGGTCCGGCCGTCGCGGCATACGAGGGCAGTACCGCCAGGAGGGCGCGCGCCGCAAGAATATTTTCCGCCGCCGCGCGGCAATCCGCGCACGCGATGGCATGTTCTTTCAAAGTGGTGGGTGCTAATGCCAGCAATTCCGATAATTCTTTGGCGCTCGGTGCGGCGCCGGCCGCGTCCTCGAGCTGCATCCGAAAACCACGACATTCCGCTCGGCGCTTATTCATAAAATCCATCATTCGAGACTCCTTCAATGACTTGCCCAATCTATCTAATCCTTCCAGCTTCAAAAATCAATCTGGCTCTTTCCTTAGCGTCAACACGCTCTAGCTTTCCCAGCCTCTACCCTTCTCCGCGCTTGCGAACTTTGTTCACAATCCTTCGGCGCGCACGAAAGAGCCGCACCTTCACCGTATTCGCATTCAAATCCAAAACTTCCGCAATCTCTTCGACCGCAAAGCCTTCGACTTCCTTCAGAATCAGCATCAAGCGGTCGCGCTCGTCCAGTCCATCCAGTAGCCGCTCGACGCGTTCGCGGGCTTCCAGCCTGACGCTGATGTCCGGGCCGGCGCTGTTTTTGCCTTCGGCGGCGATCACTTGCTTGGCTTGGTCTTCGCTCAAATCCGACTCATAAACCAGTGGCCGGACTTTTTTCTTTCTCAACAGATCCCAGCACTCGTTAACGGTAATCTTGTACAACCAGGTGCTGAAAGCCGCCCGCTGATCAAACCGCTTCAGCGAGAAATACGCCTTTACGAAAACCTGCTGGGCAATATCCTCCACATCCTCGCGCCGCCGCAAAATACCACCAGCGACAGCAAAGACGCGGTGCTGATGCCGCCGCAGGAGTTCCTCAAAAGCCTGCTGGTCTTCGCCCTGTGCCCGCCGGACAAGTTCCCGGTCGTCCACAGCGCCCGGCGCTTTGGCGCTAGGCGGTTTGGGCCCCGCTGGACCAGCGGGAGGCCCCAATGGCTCTACTTTAGGGACGCGTGGCATGTCGTTCCGGTTACGTCTAATGTAGCTCGGTTTCCCCTAGCAGCGTGAGTTCGATTCCCTTGACTGCATCAATTGTTTCAATTGGAGGGTATCAAGTTTCTACTTGCTTGACCTTTATCTACATGGAATAATGCCGCCATGATTATAGGTGACCGTCTTCGCGCACTCCGCGAAGAAAAGAAACTCTCCCAGGGCGACATCGAGAAGCGAACAGGGTTGCTGCGTTGTTATATTTCCCGCGTAGAGAATGGCCATACAGTACCGGCCATCGAAACACTGGAAAAACTTGCGCGCGCTCTCGAGTGCCCACTCTATCAACTCTTTTATGACGGCGAAGAGCCGCCGCAACTGCCGAATCTCCCCAAGCGGAAGTCGTCGGATGACATCGCGTGGGGCAGCATCGGTAAAGATGCACGCTTTCTCAACAAGCTCCGCCGCTTGCTGGGCAAAGTGGAAGAAGGGGACCGCAAGCTCATTCTGTACATGGCGCAGAAAATGGCTAACCGCTAGTTCTGCGACATTTTTTTCTGAGCAAGGCGTCGAGATAATGGTAACTCCTGGATAGGCCGCGTGCTGTCCCTACGCGGCCTGTACACTATCTGCGGTAGTAGATCGCCGGAATAAGCCCTCATCAGGCGTCTAAGTTCAATTCCCTCTTCGTTATACGATCGTTCCCCAAATCAAACTCACTCCCACTCAATAGTGCTGGGTGGCTTCGAGCTAATGTCATAAACCACGCGGGTCACACCACGAACTTCATTTACGATACGGGTAGAAATACGCTCCAGGACCTCGCCGGGCAGACGTACCCAGTCGGCGGTCATGGCATCCTCAGATTCCACAACGCGAACGGCGATGGTAAGGCCATATGTGCGATAGTCGCCCATAACGCCGACGCTACGAACGGGCAGCAGGACCGCAAAGGCTTGCCAAACTTTACTATAGAGCCCGGCGCGACGTATCTCCTCGACCACTATAGCGTCCGCTTCCTGCAACGTGAAAAGGTGCTCGCGCGTAATCTCGCCGAGGAGCCTCACCGCCAGGCCTGGACCGGGAAACGGGTGTTTCAAAAGGATCTCGTCCGGCAGTCCTAGATCCTTCCCAATACGGCGGACCTCATCCTTAAAAAGGTCGCGTAGAGGCTCGATGAGGGCAAAAGGCATGTTTTCGGGCAGGCCGCCGACGTTATGGTGGGTCTTAATGGTGGCCGAGGGCCCCTTCACCGAAACGGACTCAATCACGTCTGGATAGAGTGTCCCCTGGACCAACCAGCCGATTCCGCCGTGGGCCTCGCCGCGCTGGAGCTTCTGGGCTTCCTCGGCGAATACGGCGATGAATTCCCTGCCGATGATTTTGCGCTTTTGTTCGGGGTCGGTGACGCCCACTAGCTTGTTCAGGAAGCGGTCTGAGGCGTCCACGCCGATAACGCGGAGACCCAAGCGGTCGCGAAGCATTTCCAGCGTGTCTGCAAATTCGTTCTTTCGAAGCATCCCCGTATTCACGAAGATGTTTGTGAGGCGGTCGCCCATGGCGTGGTGAACCAGGACCGCCGCCACCGTGGAATCCACTCCCCCGCTCAGAGCGCAGATGGCGCTGCGCTGCCCGACCTTCGTTCGAATGGCTTCGGTGGTCTCCTCGATAAACGCGGAACCGCTCCATTTTCGTTCGGCCTTACAGACACGGAAAAGGAAATTGCGGAGAAGTTCGGTACCGCTTTCGGTGTGATTCACTTCCACGTGGAATTGCACAGCGTAGATTCTTCGCTGGGCATCTTCGAGCGAGGCGATGGCGTTGTCCGTGTGGCCCGTGGCGGAAAAACCGGGCGGTACCTCGCGCACATGGTCGCCGTGGCTATTCCAGATGCGCAGAGTTTCGGGGACACCCACGAAAAGTTCCGAGACTGAGGGACCGTTATCACACTTTACTTTTAGCTGAGCTCGGCCGTACTCGCGCCGGTCAGCTTTTTCGACCTTGCCGCCGAGCGCGTGGGTAATCCACTGCATGCCGTAGCAAATCCCCAAGACCGGAACACCCATCGCCAGGATGGCAGGATCGCACTTCGGAGCGTCGGCGTCGTAGACCGAGCTGGGTCCGCCGGAAAGGACCAGTCCAGCAGGGGCGAATCTTTGGATTTCTTCAATGGAAGCCGTGCACGGGAGGATGGCGGAAAAGACTTGCTGTTCGCGGATCCGGCGGGCGATTAGCTGAGTATATTGGCCGCCGAAATCGAGAACGACAATGCCGCCGAGTTCCGATTTTGGCTTTTGAGGTTGTTCCGTCATTGCGGCTCCAGTTGCCATTGTGCACCTCGCACGAGTCCATCAAAAAACAGCACGGGTTAAAGACCTGCAACTACAAGATCCGTCGACCCGGCGTCGCTAACGGTGTGGGGCTTCGTATATGGGGACGCGGCAGAGCGGGCACGGCGTGCCGGGCCCCTACAAAGAGAAGGCTGCGGGGTCATTGGACCACCAAGTTTAGGAGTTTGTCGGGCACGTAGATCTGTTTCACGATGCGCTTGCCGTCTATGTGGCGGGCTACAGCGGGCTCGGCTTTGGCTTTGGCCACTACATCAAGTTCGTTTGCGTCTGCGGGGACTTTCAGAGTGGCACGGACGCGGCCGTTGACCTGGACCGGGATTTCGACTTCGTTGTCTTTGGCCAGCTCGAGCTGCTCATTCGCCAGGATCGGCCAGGGTGCGTTCCAGAGGCCGTCCGTGTTGCCGAGCATTTCCCACATCTCCTCGGCTATGTGCGGGGTCATGGGTGCAAGAAGCAGAGTAAGGATTTGCAGAACTTCTTTGCGAATCTCGGGCCTCACGCCGTTTTCGAGCGGTTCGGCCAAATAAATCTCGTTGGTCAATTCCATGATCTGGGCAATCGCGGAATTAAAGTGCCAGCGTGTCTCGAAGTCTTGCGTAACTCTTTGCATCGTTTGATAGGCAACTCTGATCAAGTCGCGTTCCTTGTCGGTCATTCCCTTTGAGTCGAAATTCCAGTTCCTGGTGGCGCGGATTGCTCCCGCATGCTTATCCACCAGGCGGAAGACGCGATTGAGGAAACGCCAGGAGCCCTCGATGCCCTCCTCGTTCCACTCGAGGTCTTTTTCGGGAGGGGCGGCGAACAGGGTGTAGAGGCGGCCGGTGTCGGCGCCGTATTTTTCCGCCATATCGATCGCACCGACAACATTCCCGCGATTCTTGGACATAGCCACGCCGCCCTTCAGCACCATACCTTGTGTGAAGAGCCTGGAAATGGGCTCGTTGTGATTGACGAGGCCAAGATCGCGCATGACTTTGCACCAGAAGCGGGAATAGAGGAGGTGAAGAATGGCATGGGTAATGCCGCCGATGTACTGGTCGATCGGAAACCAATAAGCGACTTTCGTCGAATCGAACGGAGCTTTGTCGTTGTGGGGATCGCAGTAGCGATAGAAATACCACGAGGAGTCGACGAAGGTGTCCATCGTATCGGTTTCGCGCCGCGCCTGGCCACCGCACTTCGGACAGGTGGTGTTGACGAATTCGGGAGTCGAGGCGAGCGGCGACTCCCCCTCGCCGGTGAGATTGGGATTCGGCGGCAGCAGCACGGGCAGGTCTTTATCTGGAACTGCCTGCAGGCCGTGGTCCGGGCAATACACCACGGGAATCGGAGTACCCCAATAGCGCTGGCGCGAAATACCCCAGTCGCGAAGACGAAAGACGACTTCGCCGCGGCCGAAATCTTTTTTCTCGGCGAAGGCTGTCATTTTCGCGATGGCTTCGTCGGGAGAGAGTCCGTTGAAAGGGCCGGAATTGACGAGCCTGCCGTTTTGGTGCTCGTCGAAGGCTACGGTCATTTTTTCTTCGACAAGAGGCTCTCCAGAGCTTGGCTGAATGACGACGCGAATGGGCAAACCATATTTTCGGCAAAATTCGAAGTCGCGCTGATCGTGGGCGGGCACGGCCATGATGGCTCCGGTGCCATATTCCATTAGCACGAAGTTGCCAACCCAGATCGGGATTTTCTCGCCGCTAAATGGATTGGTGGCGTGACGGCCGGTGAAAAAGCCAACTTTTTCGGCGGTAACGAGATCCGCGGTTTTGACGGAAGTCTGACGCATTCGCGCGAGTTGGGGCTCGGCTTGCTCTCGGACCGGGGAACCTTGCAGGAGCCGCGTGACGAGCGGATGAGTTGGAGCGAGAATGATGGCGGTCGCGCCATAGGTGGTGTCGATGCGCGTGGTGAAAATTTCGATGGGCTTGACGCTAGAGAGATCGGCGATTTCAAATTTAACTCTCGCGCCTTGCGAGCGACCAATCCAGTTGCGCTGCATGGTAATGACCCGCTCTGGCCAGGTGCCTTCGAGTTGTTTCAGATCGTCGACGAGTTGATCGGAGTAGGCAGTGATTTTGAGAAACCATTGCTCGAGTTCGCGAGACTCGACGAGTGTATCTTCGTGGCGCCAGCAGTAGCCGCCGTTGATGACCTGCTCGTTGGCGAGCACGGTGCAACATTTCGGACACCAGTTGACGCGGCTCTTTTTTCGGTAGGCGAGGCCGCGCTCGAGCATGCGCTGAAAAAACCATTGGTTCCAGCGATAATACTCGGGCTCACAGGTGGAGATTTCGCGGCGCCAATCATAGCTGAAACCGAAGCGTCGCAGGGTGCGCTGAAATTCGCCGATGTTGTTGTTGGTCCAGACACGCGGATGCGTGTTGTTCTTGATGGCGGCGTTTTCGGCTGGCAGCCCGAAGGCGTCCCAGCCCATGGGATGGAGGACGTTGAAGCCGCGCATGCGCTTGACGCGGGCGACGACGTCGCCGATCGCGTAATTGCGCATGTGCCCCATGTGCATGGTACCGGAGGGGTACGGCAGCATTTCCAGGGTGTAATACTTGGGTTTTGAAGGATCGGCTTCCGTTTCGAACACGCGCGCTTCTTCCCAGCGCTTCTGCCACTTTGCTTCGATTTCTTGTGGGTTGTAGTCCGCCACGCCTCGCTATCCCCTCTTGGTCTTGCGCGATTTTTTTGACTTGCTTGCCGGTGTTGCTTTTTTTGCCGCAGGCTTCGATTTCTTTTTTGGTTCGGCCGACCCCGCGGCCGCAGACGCCTCTAAAGTTTTCTTGCGTCGCTCCGCGTTTTTGGCGGTTGCCGCTGTTTTCATTTGTATCTTTTTGATGGCAGCGGTCAACATCGAGAACCCTTTTTCGGCTGGCGGGGTCTGCTCGCTCAAGCCGGCGAGTTCCCATAGCTTGGCGACGTTGCGGCGGTCATCGCCTGGTTGATCGATCGGAGTTTCGAGCACGAACGCGCGGCCAGTCAATCCTTCTGGCGATAACGCGCCCAGTCTCGGATGCGTCAAAATGCGATGAAACGCTTCTGCCCCGATTTTGCCTTCGCCGATGTTTTCGTGGCGATCGACGCGGCCGCCGAGCGGTATTTTCGAATCATTGGCGTGAAAGACGGGGACGCGATCGAGGCCAATCGTCGTGTCGATTACGTCAATCGTCGAGGTCAGGCCGGTCTCGCTCTTAATGTCGTAGCCCGCGGCGAAGAGATGCGCGGTGTCGAGGCAGGCTGCCGCTGGCACACCTTTAAGCCCAGCCAGGATTTCCGCAACTTCTTCGAGACGCGAGCCGACGGCGACGCCCATCCCGGCGGTGTTTTCGATGAGGATGCGCAGGTTGCCGAGAGAAATTCGCTTGGACCCTTGCTTAACTGATTCGATGACGGTGGAGACGGCTTGCTCGGGCGTCGCCTCCCCGCGCGAGCCAGGATGCACCACCAGAAAATCCGCACCGAGGGCTACGCTGCGCACGAGCTCGTCATGGAATGCTTGGATGGAGCGCGTGCGCAGCATGGGCTGCGCGGCCGCGAGATTGATCAGATAGTTTGCGTGTACGACGAGCGGGCCGAGGCCGAGTTCCGCGCGGCGGGAACGAAAAGCGGCAGCGTCTGCTTCGGGGATGCGTGCCGGTCCGCCCTGCCACATACGCGGGCTTGCAGAAAAAATTTGGACCGCGTTGCAGCCCAGCTTACGCGCGGATTCGAGCGCGGTTAGGTAGCTTCCGGCGATGGACGCATGAATGCCAATGCGCAGGCTGCCGTCCATCCAGGTAGGTGGCAGCGGTTCAGGCTCAGGTTCCGGGTGGTATTCGTCTTCGTCATCGAACTCGGAGACGTGAGTGAGAGGTTGCTCTGGCGTTCCCATGGAGTAAATCAGCCTGTCCTTAAACAAACTATTCTATCACACACCGCAAAATGACCGCGGGAGGCGGGCATCTGCGGAAAAGATGCCGAAACGAGAGGTTGGGACTTGAGGGCGAGAGGAAAAAAGCATTTGACATTTATATCTACTTATGTAGACTTAAAATATGGGCGTGCGGATTCGACTTTCGAAACAGACATTGACGGTGCTCGATGCTTTGCTGACCCGGCCAGGACAATGGCAGCACGGCTATTCGTTGAGCCAGAGCACGAGCATTCCCTCAGGGACGCTTTATCCGATTCTCATGCGGCTTGAGAAATTGCAATGGCTGGAAACGCGCTGGGAGGAGGCGAAGACTCCCGGCCGGCCGCCGCGGCATCTTTACCGGCTTTCCGGAACGGCGCGAGAGTGGGCGCGAGAGGAGATTCACGCGGCGCAGGAACGGCGCTTCTGGAAGCCCGCGGAGCACGAGGCATGAGCGTGGCAAATCAAGAGAGGCCAGCCGTAGCGCGCTTTGCGCGATGGCTGTTGGGTTGCGCAGTGCGACACTGGCCGGAGGAAAATCGCGCGTGGGGGCTGGCGCTCGCGGCGGAGATTGATGAGACGTGGAGTGCGTTTGAAACGCTGAAGTGGTCTTTCGGAGGGATTATGCTCTTCTCACGTTCAGTGCTTTCGAGTGTTTGGAAGTGGATGAAACTTCCGGCGGGCAGTTCCCTTTCGGGCGGCGCGGTTGGGCCGGAGGGATCTTCGCTGCTGCCGAAGAGATCGCGTGTGTTTACGGCGGTGGTTTTGGCGGTCGCCGCGTTGCTGCTGGCCTTGCCAGAGGGGCGCGAGGCGATTCGAACGGTACGAGCCAGTTGGCAGGAATACGGGCAGTCGGATTCGGACGCGCGGACGCTGGAAAAACTTGCGGCTCGCGCGAAGAAAGAGAAGGATGCAAGTACCCTTGCCTTTGTAGCGTTGAGCACCGGGGATCCAAAGCGTGCGGAAGTTTTGACGGATCAGGCCGTTGCGCTTGATCCGGAACTCATTTGGATTTACGGCGCCAGAAATCATTGGCCGAAAAATGATCCGCCGCGACAAGACTGGCTTGCGCGATTGCAAGCGGCTGATCCTGACAACGCAGTGCCCTATTTGCTTGAGGCGCATGCAGTGGCGGGGCCGCGCGTTCATAACCTCTACGATCATGGGACACCAAAAGATGCGGACTTCGAGGTCGCGGAAAGCGATTCGAAGTGGATGGCGCTCATGGAGCGCGCCTACAGCGCTCCGCGGTATGACAGCTACTTTCAAAGGCACTATCAGCTGACGCGCACTCTGTGGAATCGCGAGAAGAGCTTGTCCTTTGTGCTAGTCCTCTCTGGACTATGGTCCCACGCATTTCCGAGTTTGCTGAACTTGAGGACTTTTGCGGATGTCAAAATACACGAGGCACAAAAGGCGCGAACGGCGGGCGACTGGAAACGAGCGGAGAGCCTGCTTGCCGAAGTGGATGCGTTTGGGATGCGGATGGCAGCCGGGAGCGGGACGAAGATCGAGAAGGTGATTGCCTGGTCGGTTTCGCGGAGGGCCAACAAGGAGATGGCCGTTCTTTATTCAAGTTTGGGTAAAACGGAAGATGAGCGGAGAGCGACGCTGCGGGTCGAGCAAATCGATTCGAGTTTCCAAGGATTGCGGCCCGGCCACGATTCGGCCGACCATGAACGTGCGCAGACTTTCCAGAGAGAGGCCCTGTTGGTACAGGGCTTCGGCATTTTGGCAGTGATCGCGGTGCTCGCAGCACTTGCGGGAGTCTTGATGCTGGAACTGTGGCCCAGCCGGATTCGAAACGCACAAACGATTTCGCGGAGAGTGCCTTGTTGGTTGGCGGACTACGGTCCGACGACGCTACTGGTGGCGAGTGTTGCTTTTCTGATGAGTTTCCTGCCGTTTCAGCGCGCGTTCGAAGAGTACCGCGCTTCGAATTACGCGCTGCTCAACGAGGAGCGGCTGTTGGACTCGATGTGGGGCCTCTTGGAAATTCCACAATATGTGACTGGCGTGAACGCCGCGGTTTCGATTTGGACTTTCGTTACGGTAGCCCTGAGCGCGCTGCTCTTGTTTGTTTTGGCGCGTGGTTTTTACCGTATGCGGCGCACCGTCGCTAAGCCCGCCTGAGCAATTCCCTTTCGTACAATTCGAATCGTTCGTTGATTTGCGGCGTTCCTACGGCTTGCCGTAGACTACTGGATTGCGCGTAGTCTTTTGCGAGCGTAGGGGAGTTGCCGATGCTGGTTGTCATGCAGTCGCACGCTACGGAGGAGCAGATTCGTGGTGTGTGCGAGCGCATCGAAAGCCTGGGGCTGAAGGCGCATCCGATTCCTGGGACAATTCGAACCGCGATTGGGATTACCGGAAACAAGGGAGCGATCGATCTGGGCGTGTTGGAATCGCTGCCGGGAGTGGTGGAGTGCATACCGGTCAGCAAGCCGTACAAGCTGGTGAGCAGGGACGCGAAAGAGGAAGACAGCGTACTGCGGATTCCAGTACCGGGCGGAGAAGTGGTTGTCGGCGGAAAGATGATTGCGTTGGTGGCCGGGCCGTGCGCGGTGGAGACGGAAGAACAGTGCATGGCGATTGCGGAACGTGTGAAAAAGAGCGGGGCGAGACTGTTTCGCGGCGGGGCTTATAAGCCGAGGACATCACCGTACAGTTTTCAGGGGCTGGGATTGCCCGGTTTGAAGATTTTGGCGAAGGTGCGTGAGACGTACGGCTTCGGGATCATCACCGAAGCCATCGACAACGAGAGTCTGGATCTTGTCGAAGAATACGCCGACGTGATTCAGATTGGCGCGCGAAACATGCAGAATTTTTCGCTGCTCAAACGGGCTGGGCGCGCAAAGAAGCCGGTGCTCTTGAAGCGCGGGATGTCGGCGACGCTGGATGAATTTTTGATGGCCGCGGAATATATTTTGTCCGAAGGAAATTACAACGTGATGTTATGTGAGCGCGGGGTGCGAACCTTCTCCGATTTTTCGCGCAACACGCTGGATTTGGCCGTCGTGCCAGCAGTGAAAAAACGCAGCCACCTTCCTATTTTGGTTGATCCGTCGCACGGCACGGGCAAACGTCACAAAGTGCTGCCGCTTTCCCGCGCGGCGATTGCCGTAGGAGCGGACGGATTGCTCGTCGAAGTGCACCACGAGCCGGACAAAGCCCTTTCTGACGGAATGCAGTCGATTTTGCCGGAGGAGTTTACTGAGCTGGTCGACGAGGTCCGGCAAATTGCGGCGGTTTTGGGTCGCGAAGTGAATTGAGAATGCGCCACCTGCTCTGGTGTGTTTAACCTACACCCTGAATACAGAGGCCTTCCGCCGCGGAACTAGGTCCATTTTGCAGGCTTCTGTTTCTGAACGCAGCCCGGGCTTCTGGCTAATTCCACGGACTACATGTAACAATCCAAACGACTTATGAACAGTCCGCGCAACTTCCGCGTGTATCTTCTGCTAGTCATCCTGCTCACAGTGGGCGTGGTGGAGCTTGTGCGCGAGCACCGGCCATCTTTTCTGAGGCCGGGTTTGCGATTGTGCGCTTATGTTTCCGCCGACGACGGAAGCGTGACGGTCATTGATCTCGTGAAGCTGGCTGCAGTAGCGCGCATTGCGGTTGGACCAGGATTATCGGGGATGCGTGAACATCCGACCCGTGCGGAGATTTGGGGTGTAAGTTCGGCGGGCGGATACGTTTGGGTCATCAATGCCCGGGTGAATCAAGTGAGCTCACTCATTCCCGTGGGGCCGCTTCCCTACGCGATCGATTTTTCGCCGGACGGCAGCCGACTGTACACAACCTCGGCGGGATCGGACACGCTGATTGCGCTCGATTGCCAAACGCGAAACGTGTTAGCGCGTACGAAAACAGGGGGCGAACCAGTTCTCGCGCGCGTGACGCCTGACGGAAAGAGCGTGCTGGTGCTCAATCATCGCGACGCCACGCTGGGGATTCACGATGCGGCCACACTGGCGCTGCGCAGCACCGTTGGGATCGTCAAACAACCGGAAAAAGTTGTCATTCTTCCGGACAGCAGCCTGGCGTTTGTTCTGAGCAGAACGGAGCACCGGCTCTCCGTGGTCGATCTACGGAGAAGCGTTCTCGTAACCAACCTGGAACTGGATGGGAACCCGTCGGACATTCTGCTCAAGCCGGACGGCGGCGAGCTGTACGTCATTTCGCCGGAGGCACACGGCTTGCAGGTCATCAACACCTGGACGCACGAGGTCGGCGACTATATGGTGCTCGGGTCGGCGCCCACGCGGGGCGTTCTGAGCGCCGACGGAAACACGCTGTACGTGTCGGACAGCGCGGCAGGCCACATTATTCCCGTGGACATCCAGAACCGCCGCGTGATTCGCGACCCCGGCACGGGGAAGGAGTTCCCGATTACTGCGGGCCAGTCCCCCGGCGTGCTGCGCTTTGATCCCGATGAGCCCAACGAAAATCTGCTGATCGTGGTAAACGAAGGCTCAGGGGACGTCGCCGTGATTCGTGTGCGTACCAATAGCCTGCTCACTATGATTCCCGTTGGCGAAGGCCCGCGCGATCTCGCCGTAAAACTATTCTAGTGGGGTTGTTTGTTGCTGGAACTCGTCTCTGAACGACAGGTATTCATCATGATCCAGCTCCTGCGCCAAGGAATCACTCACTGCGCAAGGCAACCAGGGGATCGACGTTCATGGCATGGCGCGTGGGAATGTAGCAAGCCAGAAGCGTGACCGCTGCCATGAGGACCGAGGCGGTGAGGAAGGTGGCGGGATCGGCAGGGCTCACACCGTAGAGTTCGCTGGCGAGCAATCGCGTAATTCCGACAGCGCAGGCGAGGCCGAGAGATACTCCGATCAACGAGAATTTCGCGCCTTCCTTCATGATAAGCCACAGGACGTCGCGTCGTTGCGCGCCAAGCGCGAGTCGGATGCCGATTTCGCGAGTGCGCCGGGAGACGAGAAACGAAAGAACGCCATAGACGCCGATTAGGCCAAGGACCAGGGCAAGCGCAGCAAATACAACGAAAAGAACGGTTGTGGAGGCCGGTGTTGAAACGGATTCGGAGACCACAGCGCGCATCGTCCTGACTTCACTGGCGGGGACTTCCGGGTCGAGTTCCGCGATGGTGCTCCGAAGAACATTCTGAAGCTGTGATTCCTCCAAGCTGGATTGAACGACAAGGGTCATATCGGACGGGACGCGGCCACCTTCAAGCGTGGCGTTCGTGGCATACGGAAAGTAAATGGTGCCGTTGATCCAATCGGGAACATTCTTTTGCAAATCATATGCGCGGACATCGGAAACGAGGCCCACGACGGTGCGCCAGTCTTTGTCGCCACTTAGACGAACGTGCGAGCCGAGGGCCCTGCGGCCAGGCCAGAAACGCCGAGCGGTGGCTGTCGTCACGAGGGCCACAAAAGGATTGCCGGAATCGTCCGCAGACGTGAATCCGCGGCCCGCGACAACAGGAATCTTCATAACTCGAAGATAGTCAGGCGTGACCGCGTTCATCCAGAAAAGTGGCATAGCTTCACCGGGAGGGACAACCTCATTTTCTATTTCGAGAGAACGCTTGGCAACGCGGCCTCCCAAAGGCAGCGTATTGACAACCGCCGCGGAATTTACGCCGGGAAAGGCCTGCATGCGATCCAGTAGTTCGCGGTAGAAAGAGATGCAACGTGAGGGATCGCTACAGAATGCCTGGTTGGGAGTGACCCGTGC
>DATFZQ010000057.1:0-33807 GCA_035314345.1 Candidatus Acidiferrum sp. | reverse complement strand
GACCGCGATTTTCTTCCGTTGACTGTCGACTATCGCGAAAACACGTACTCCGCCGGGAAAATCCCCGGTGGCTTTTTCAAGCGCGAAGGACGTCCTTCGGAAAAGGAAATTCTCACTTCTCGTTTGATTGACCGCCCCATGCGCCCGCTTTTTCCGGAGTCTTGGCGCAATGAAACGCAAATCGTCGCGATGGTGCTTTCCGCGGACAGCGACAATGACCCTGACGTCATTGCCGTTACGGCTGCTTCCGCTGCCTCTTATTGTTCCGACCTCCCGTTTGAGAAGCCGATTGCTTGCGTCCGCGTCGGTCTGCTTGATGGCCAGCTTGTTGCCAATCCGACCGTTGTCGAGCAGAAGAAGAGTTTGTTGAACATCGTTATCGCCGGTACGGAAGAAGCGATTGTGATGGTTGAGTCCGGCGCGCTTGAAGTTTCGGAAGAGACCGTCGTGGACGCCCTCGAGTTCGGTCACGCTCAGGTCAAGAAGATTGTTGGCGCTATCAAGGAGCTGCACGCGCAGATCAAGCCGGTGAAGGTTGTCGTCAAGCCGCTGCCGTTTGACGAATCCATCTACAAGGATCTCGAAAAGAAGTACGGCGCGAAGCTTCACGATGCTCTCAATACCGAGAAGCATCCCAAGAAAGAAAGCTATCACCTTGTTGATGCTTTGAAGGAAGAAATCATCAAGGCCATCCCCGAAGAACCAAAGAAGGAAATGGACGAAAAGCGGGCCCTCACCAAGCGCGCTCTCGAGCGGCTTCGCGAGAACATTTTCCGCGATGACGTTTTGAACGCTCGCCGCCGTCCTGACGGACGCGCCTTCGACCAAATCCGCCATATTTCTTGCGAAGTTGGCTTGCTTCCCCGTGTGCACGGTTCCGCGCTCTTCACCCGAGGCGAAACGCAGGCTCTCGCCACGCTCACGCTCGGCACCAAGGAAGACATGCAGCGCCTCGACTTGCTCTTCGAGCAAGATCAGTTCAATCGCTTCATGCTGCACTACAATTTCCCGCCGTTCAGCGTCGGCGAAGTGAAATTCTTGCGCGGCCCCGGACGCCGCGAAATCGGCCACGGCGCTCTCGCGCAGCGCGCGCTCGTCAACCTGCTTCCTCCCGAGGCGGACTTCCCGTACGCCATGCGCCTCGTCTCGGACATTCTCGAATCCAACGGCTCTTCTTCGATGGCCACCGTTTGCGGCGGCTCTTTGGCGCTCATGGATGCTGGCGTTCCGCTGAAGGCTCCCTGCGCTGGCATCGCCATGGGTCTCGTCGTTGGCGATGACAAGAAGTATTCCATCCTGACCGATATCGCCGGCGCCGAAGACCACTACGGTGACATGGACTTCAAAGTCGCAGGCACACGCGCCGGTATCACTGCACTTCAAATGGACATCAAGGTCCTCGGCATCAGCATTGGCATGATGCGCGAAGCCCTGGCCCAGGCGAAGAAAGCCCGCCTGCAAATCCTCGACACAATGGAGAAGACGCTCAGCGAAGCGCGCACGCAAATCTCCGCCTACGCTCCACGCCTCTTCAAGCTGAAGATTCCTCAGGACAAGATCCGCGACCTCATCGGTCCGGGCGGCAAGAAGATCAAGTCCATCATCGAAGCCACCGGCGTCAAAATCGACGTCCTCGAAGACGGCACCGTCCACATCTTCTCCACCAGCGGCGCCGGCGGCGATGCGGCCCTGCAAATGGTTCGCGACGTCACCGCCTCCGCCGAAATCGGCAAAACCTATCTCGGCAAAGTCGTTCGCCTCGCGGAGTTCGGCGCATTCGTCGAACTTTTCCCCGGCACCGACGGCCTCCTGCACATCAGCGAAATCTCCGAACATCGTATCCGCGACGTTCGCGACGAGCTGAAGCTCGGCGACCAGGTCCTCGTAAAAGTTCTCTCCATCGAGGGCAACAAAGTCCGCCTCTCGCGCAAAGCCCTGATCAAGGAAGCCCGCGAGAAGCAACAAAAAGCAGCCGCCAGCGGCGGAGGCCAACAGGGCTCCTCCGGCAGCGAAGTCAGCTCCGGCGGCGATTCCGGCTCCAGCGAATAATTTCGTCTCACTTCACAAACTTAAGAGGCCCCCGATTTTTCGGGGGCCTCTTTCATTTTCAATTGCGGCACTCCTGGTGCGCGTGGGAGTGCACCGTCGGCTTGCACTCACGACCCCGTGCCATGCACCCGTTCGATGTCCGCACCCACGCTCCGCAATTTCTCCACAATGTGCTCGTACCCGCGGTCGATATGATATACGCGTTCAATCACTGTCTCTCCGCTCGCCACCAATCCCGCCAACACCAGCCCCGCGCTCGCCCGCAAATCCGAAGCCTGCACCGTCGTTCCAGACAATGCCGCCGGCCCGTGCACCACGGCGCGCCGCCCCTCGATCGAGATATTCGCACCCATGCGAATCATTTCGCTTGCATGCAAGAATCTATTCTCAAAAATAGTTTCGGTAATCGCGGACGTACCTTCCGCCTGCGTCGCCAGCGCCATATACTGCGCCTGCATGTCCGTCGCAAATCCCGGATACTCCTCGGTCGTCATGTCCACGGCGAGCAGCTTTTTCCCGCCGCGCGACCGCAAAGTCGTTTTGTCCACCGTCTCGATGCACGCGCCCGCTTCTCGCAGTTTCGCGATCACCGCGCCCTGATGCTTCGGTTCGCAATTCGTAAGCGTTAAATCTCCACCCGTAATCGCACCGGCCACAAGAAAAGTCCCCGTCTCGATGCGGTCCGGAATCACGCTATGTTCCGTTCCATGCAATTCGCGGACGCCGCGAATGCGCAGCGTTGCCGTTCCGTCTCCCTCGATCTGCGCCCCCATCTTCCGCAGCATCACGACAAGGTCCGTCACTTCCGGCTCGCGCGCGCAGTTTTCCAAGACGGTCTGGCCGTCCGCTAAGGTCGCCGCCATCAAAATATTTTCCGTCCCCGTCACCGTGATTTTCTCAAATACGATGTGCGCGCCCTTCAAGCGCCTGCCTTTCGCTCCGTACCCCGGTACTTTCGCCTCGATATATCCATGCGACATGGTGATTTCCGCGCCCATCTTTTCCAGCGCCGACAAATGTAAATCCACCGGCCGCGCTCCAATCGCGCACCCTCCCGGCAGCGAAACGCGCGCCACTCCGAGTCGCGCCATCAACGGCCCCAGCGTCAAGATCGACGCGCGCATTGTCTTCACCAACTCATACGGCGCCTCCGCATGATTCAATGTCGGCGCCTCAATCACGTAGTCGCTCGCCGGCATCTCCGTCACCGACACCTTCGCGTCCATAAACGTCAACAACTTGCTCATCGTGACCAGATCACGCACTCTTGGAATGTTGTGGACGGAAACCTTCTCCGCCGTAAGCAACGCCGCCGCCATCACCGGCAGCGCGGAATTCTTCGCCCCGCTAATCGCCACGGTTCCCCGCAGCGCCTTCCCGCCCCGAATTAGAAACTTGTCCATCCTCGCGTTCTTTCCTTTTTTTCCGTCTTGCTTATTCTTCTCTGCAGTCTCTGTGTCTCTGCCTCTGCGTTAAATCTTTTTCTTCATTCCCCCAACGCCTTCCGCAAATTTCCCCTCGCCGCCGTCAATCGTTTCCGAGCCTCTTTCGCATCCACACCAAGCTTCAGCATCACCAACCCCACGCGCATACTGTGTCCCGCCGCCCGCAAAGCGTCCTCTGCCGCAGACACACCCGCGCCACTCGCTTCCATCAAAATCCGCACTGCACGCCCGTGAAGCTTCTCATTCGTCAAAACCGCATCAATCATCAAGTTCTCATACGCATGCCCCAACTTCACCATCACAGCCGTACTGAGCATGTTCAAGACCATCTTCTGCGATGTCCCCGCCTTCAATCGCGTCGACCCGGTTAACACTTCTGGCCCGATCTCCACGCTTATCGCAATCTCCGCGCGCTGTGCTAGCGGCATGTGCTCATTCGAAGTGATCGCGATGGTGGTCGCACCGCGTCTCCGCGCATAGTTGATGGCCGCCAACACATAAGGCGTCGTTCCACTCGCCGCAATTCCCACCACCACGTCTCCCTTCCCCACTCTCGCTCCTCGCAAAGCGTCCACGCCAGCGTGCGCTGCATCTTCCGCGCCTTCCACTGCGCCCGTCACGGCTTGCCTCCCTCCCGCAATGAATGCCCGTATCGTTTCGTGCGGAACGCCAAACGTCGGGGGGATCTCCGCCGCATCCAGCATCGCCATCCTCCCGCTCGATCCCGCCCCCACATAAATCAATCGCCCGCTCCCGCGCATCGCCGCAACAATCGCATCCACCGCCCGCGCAATCGCCGGTAACTCTCGCCTCACCGCCGCCGCCACCTTGCGATCCTCGCGGTTCATCAACCGCACGATCTCCAGAGCTGTCATGCGATCGAGATTCTTCGAAGAAGCCAGCCGCTGCTCCGTCCTTCTCTTATCTTTTGTCTGAGAACGCATCCGACAATTATAACCATGCACCGCGCGAGCCCGCCGCATGCTCTCCAATCCACCAACCGCATTGCGGCGTGATCGTTACCCCAATCCTCGCGCCAAGAGCACAGGCTGAAGCCTGTGCCACCGACACCCTATCATCCTCGATATTTCTAGGCACACTCGTTCACTTCCACCCAAATCACCTCACATGGAATCGGCTATGCTAGAAAACGGTTTGCTTGCTGAAGTCGTCAGAACCAGTTTGGCCGGAAACTATGTCCATCGACGTTCTCAAAGGGCTATTCGAACAACACTTCCACGCGCTCGTCGACCGTGTCCAGCCCTTGCAGGGCGAACTGGGCGGTTCCGGTCGAAAAATCATCCGCCTCGGCGCCGGCGCGCGCACTGCTATCGGCATTCTCTACAACGTCCGCGAAGAAAACGCCGCCTTCCTCGCCTTCTCCAAACATTTTCGCAAGCACAATCTTCCCGTACCCGAAATCTACGCCGAAGATCTCTACAGCGGTGCCTATCTCGAAGAGGACCTCGGCGATACCACACTCTTCGAATTTCTTTCAAAAAATCGCCACGGTGGAGTCGTCGCACCTCAGGTCGTCGAAGCCTACAAGAAAGTCGTTGCCACGCTCCCGCGCTTTCAGGTGGAAGCCGGCCGCGATCTCGACTACTCCGTCTGCTACCCCATCTCCAGCTTCGACCGCCAATCCATCGCCTGGGACCTCAACTATTTCAAATACTATTTTCTGCGACTGGCGGGCATTTCGTTCAACGAGCACGCTCTCGAGGAGGATTTCAGCCGCCTCACTGATTTTCTTCTCAGCGCCCCGCGCGACTATTTTCTCTATCGCGATTTTCAGTCGCGCAACATCATGCTTCGTGAAGGCCAGCCTTATTTCGTCGACTACCAGGGCGGCCGAAAAGGCGCTCTGCAATACGATATCGCCTCGCTTCTCTACGATGCCAAAGCCGATCTCCCTCCCGATCTTCGCCAGCAGCTTCTCTACGACTATCTTCGCGCGCTCGAAAAATTTATCCCGGTCGATCGCGAAGCCTTCCTGAGCTATTACTACGCCTACGTCTACGTCCGCATCATGCAAGCGCTCGGCGCCTACGGCTTCCGCGGCTTCTACGAACGCAAAGCCCACTTTCTCCAGAGCGTCCCCTACGCGCTGAAAAATCTCCGCTGGTTGCTGCATCAAGCCGAGCTGCCTATCGCTCTCCCCGCATTAATGGGCGCGTTCCAAGGCATGCTCGCCTCCGAAAAATTGCAAGGCCTCGCAAGCGAAGCCGACAATCTTGTCGTCCGCGTTTTCAGTTTTTCGTTTCACCAAGGATTGCCGCAAGACGAAACTGGCAACGGCGGTGGCTTCGTGTTCGACGGCCGCAGCCTCCCCAATCCCGGCCGCGAGGAGCGGTTCAAATCGCTAACCGGCCAGGACGCCCCGGTCATCGAGTATCTTAATCAACAAGAAACCGTCCATCAGTATTTCGCCAGCGTCCTTTCGCTAGTTGACGCCAGCATCGCCAGCTACCAAAGTCGCGGCTTCAAAAATTTGATGGTCTCCTTCGGCTGCACCGGCGGCCAGCACCGCTCCGTCTATCTAGCCGAACAACTAGGCAAACGTCTGCGCTCCAAACCCGGCATAGAAGTCCAACTCCGCCACCTCGGCCTGGAAAACCTACGCAAATGATCCTCCCCAACGCCGCCCCCCAACGGTCATTCCGAGCGGAGCAGGCCGATTTTTCTGCATCGGTTCGCTTCTGCGAACCGATCGGCCTGCGCAGCGAGGAATCTCTCTTCGACGCTTCAAATCGCTCGCGTAATACCGCCAGGTTTTCTCCTTCGCTTTTCTCCGAACTCTGCGTCCTCTGCGTCGCTGCGCCCCTCTGCGTTAAATCTTTTTCCGCGCTTTTTTTTACTACTCACTACTCATCACCCGCTACTCGCTGGTATCTCCCATGAAAGCCATGATCCTAGCCGCCGGCCTAGGCACCCGCCTCCGCCCGCTCACCGACACCCGCCCCAAAGCCCTGGCCGAAATCGACGGCCGCACTCTCCTCGAAATCACCCTCACCCGCCTCCGCGCCTTCGGCGTCACCGAGGCCATCATCAACGTCCATCACTTTGCCGGCATGGTCGTGCAGTATCTCAAATCCAAAAATAATTTCGGCATGCGCCTGGAAATCTCCCGCGAAGATGATCAACTCCTCGACACCGGCGGCGGCCTAAAAAAAGCCGCATGGTTTTTTGAAGAAAACTCATCTCGCCCATCCTCAAGTCCCAGTGCTTCGGCTGCCTCCGACGAACCGTTCCTGCTCCACAACGTGGACGTAATCAGCGCCATCGACCTTGCTGCCATGTTCCAATTCCACAAAGAAAATCACGCCCTAGCCACTCTAGCCGTCCAATCCCGCCAATCCTCCCGCCAACTCCTCTTCAACAACCAACTCCAACTCTCCGGCCGCCGCATCAGCGAAAAAAACACCGTCATTTCTAGCCCCCACCCTCCCGTCATTTCGAGTGAAGCGAGAAATCTCTCTTCTCCGCCAACAGATGCGCGCGGCCCCCACTCGCCACTCGCCACTAACCACTCGCCACTTCCTCCGTCCCCGGAACTCTCTCCCCTCCTGCCCCTTGCCTTCTCCGGCATCCACATCCTCTCCCCACGCCTCCTTCCCCTCCTCACCGAAACCGGTCCCTTCTCCATCATCGATTCCTATCTCCGTCTCTCCTCCCAAGGCCAAAAAATCCAAGCCTTCCGCCACGACAACTCCTACTGGCGTGACCTAGGCAAACCCGCCGACCTAGCCCAAGCCGCCCTCGAGCTACACGCCCTCTCGCAACTGTTGATTCTAAACCACTTGCAGGGACGTTAAGTCCTTTGTCTGCAATATTTACACAAAAACGGGGGAGGGTACCGGGGACAACTTTCAGCGGTTTGCCGATTACTTCGGGGCCGCCGTCGCCAAACCTAGCGCCTGCATCACCGCATCGTGTAGCGCTGGTCGCACATCGGCAATTTTGTGGTTTTCCCGCGTGGGGTTGACGCGGTTGGTTAGCAGCACAACAAAAAGCTGGCGGTCTGGATCGATCCAGATCGAAGTGCCAGTGAAACCGGTATGGCCGAAGCTGTGCATCGAAAAGAAGTGGCCGCTGGAGCTGCCTTCGGTGGGCACGACCCAGCCGAGCGTGCGTGTGCCACCCGAGAGTTGTTGGGGCACGGTGAATTGCGCGATCGTCGCGCGTCGCAAGATTCTTTGATGTGAGTAGACGCCACCGTTCAACAGCATTTGGCAGAACGCGGCCAAATCCGGCGCAGTGCTGAAGAGTCCTGCATGCCCGGAAACGCCGCCGATGGCGAAAGCGTTTTCGTCGTGGACTTCGCCCTGGATCAGGCGCTTTCGGAAATTCGCGTCAAATTCCGTGGGCGCAATCAACGGCCAAAGCTTTTTCGGCGGCTTATACATCGAATCGTTCATCGCCAGCGGCGTGAAAATATATTCCTTCGCGAGGTCGTCGAGCGTTCGCCCCGTCAAGCGCTCGATAATCTCGGCCATCAAGATGATCCCGAGATCGGAGTACACCATCTTCGTTCCCGGTTCGGATTCGAGCGGTTCGGCAAAGATCATTTTCAGTGTGTCTGGCTTGCCTTTTGACGTGCGCCAGTACTCTTTGAACGGCGGCAGGCCCGATGTGTGCGTCATCAAATGCCGCACCGTCACTTTGCTCCGCCATTCTGGCTGAGGGCCGCTGGCCCATTCAGGCAAATAGCGTTCGATTGGAGCATCCAGTTGTAGCGGTGAATGAAAATCACCCTCGACGAGTTTTTCCACGAGCGTGGTTGTCACAATCACCTTGGTCAGCGACGCGACGTCATACATCGTGCGCACATTGGTCTGCGGCGATTTCGCGTCGTAGCTCAGCTTGCCGAACGCATGCAGCGCCACGCGTTCGCGGTAGCCGACCGCGAGCGTCGCGCCGGGAAAAGCTTTATCCGCAATCGCGTGTTCGATCACGTCAAACGCCGGTTGTAGCTGCCCTTCCGCGCGCACATCCATCGGCTGAACGGTCATCGGATTCGCCGGCAGTTCGATTCCAAATCCCGCCTTCATGTCCACGCCTGGAACAGTCACCGGCAAGTGTCCGCGCACGGGAATCTGTCCGAACAGAGCGCGCACCACAGAGATTTGCGCCACGTCGCTGATGCCGAACGCCGCGAGCCAGGTCTCCGCCTGCGGAAAATGCTCAACCAAATACGGGCTGCCGAATCCAATGGTCACCACCGGCTTCCCGTTCTTGTAAACTTTTTCCGCCAGCGCCGCCTGCTCCGCAGGAATGTCCACATTCCCCTTGCGGTCGCTCACCCTCACAAAAAAAGCCAGAATCGCCACGTCGTACGTGTCCGGCGACGGCAATTTCAAATTGTCCGCTTTCACGAATCGCGTATCCGCTCGCAGCGTGGTCACTGAGTCCACTCGTGAGCGCAGCTCGCGCTCCAGATCTTCGCCTGGATATGGTTCAGGATCGGCGTAGAGCGCGACGAGCAGCGCCCGCGTCGGTTTCGTTCCATCGAGTGGCAAGCGATGCGCTGTGTCCCGCAGCGGCGTCACGCCGCGATCTGAGATTTCTTGCGCTTCGCGCTGCCATTCCACTTTGCCAAAATTTTTGTTCAGCGCGTTCACATCCACCAACCGCTCTTTGTAAAGACCAAGCCGCGCCTTCGCCTGCAAAATTCTCCGCACCGATGAATCGAGCCGTTCGCGCGGAATGCGCCCGGACTTCACACTGTCCTTCAGCGCATCAATCGCCGCGTCAGGCACAGGCGGCATAAGCAGCGCGTCCGCACCCGCCACAAACGCGCGCACCGCGGCTTCGCCCGGCGCGTAGCGCACCGTGATGCCGCCCATGTCCATTGCGTCGGTGACTACCAGTCCCTGGTAGCCGAGTTCCTTGCGCAGGAGTTCTGTCAAAATATTTGAAGAAAGCGTCGCGGGCGTATTCGGATCCGGCTCGAGCGCGGGAATCGAGAGGTGGCCGGTCATGATGCTGTCGGCACCGGCTGCGATTGCGGCGCGAAAGGGAATTAGCTCTAAACTCTCAAGGCGTTCGCGATCCGCACGAATCACCGGGAGATCGATGTGCGAATCCGCGGCGGTGTCGCCGTGGCCGGGAAAATGCTTTGCTGTTGCGAGGCCGCCGTTTTCTTGCACGCCGTGAACAAAGGCCGTTACGTACTCGGCGACCTTCTGCGGATTCTCTCCAAACGAACGTGTGTTGATGATGGGATTGTCCGGATTGTTGTTCACGTCAGAATCCGGCGCGTAGATCCAGTGAATGCCTACGGCGCGCGCTTCGAGCGCGGTGATTTTTCCCATCGTGTAGGCATCTTTGGTATTGCCCGCGGCGGCTAACGCCATCGCCGTGGGGAACGATGTTCCTTCATCCAGGCGCATGGCCGTGCCGCGTTCAAAGTCGGCGCCGATCAGCAGCGGGAGTTTTGATTTTGCTTGCAGTTGATTCGAGAGCACGGCCGTCGGATACGCCTGGCTTTTCACGATGCCTAGCGGAGAACTTTGCGTGATGTTGATGAAACCGCCGACATGGAGTTTCTCGACGTCGCGCATAATCTCGGCGTAGGCGGGCGCGTCCGTCGCGGTGAAACTTCCGTGATACGTCGCGAAAATCAGTTGGCCGACTTTTTCGTCGAGCGTCATTTTGGCGAGCGTCGTTTCGACCCATTGGGCGGCCGCCGGAGAAAGTCTTTGCGCAGGCTTCGCCGCTGTAACACCTTTCTTCGCGCCGGATGCATCTTTTGTGGAAGAAGAGGGCGTCGAAGAGATGGAGGGCGTGGGGGAAGGCTTGTTTTGACTGCGTGTCGTGTGGGCCATAAGAAGAAAGAACAAACCAAAAGGAATGAACAGCAGAACGCCCGTACCGCGTCCTTTCATCAGTTGTGGGTCTCCCGGTTGACGCCCGGATCCTGCGCCTGTATATAACACACGCACTTCATGCTCACAACGCAGCCCCGAACGAAGCGTTCCAGAATATCATTGGTGACGCACAACCGGAGGGAATGCTTTGCCTCGACTTTGTGGCGGTCTCAAGAAAAAGTTCACTGTGTTGCTCGTTCTCGTTTTTTTGTTCACACTCTGTTCGTCCTCGCATGCAGCCGCCAAGAAGTCGGGCCGCCCAGGCCGGGTGCAAACGGGACTCGACGTTCTTGAAGCGGAAAAATTCGCGCCTCTTCGCGGCAAGCACATTGGATTGATCACCAATCACACGGGCCTCGACGCGCAAGGCCGCTCGTCGATCGAACAATTTTTTCACGCCCCCGGTGTGCAGCTTGTCGCGTTGTTCAGTCCTGAGCATGGCATCTCGGGCCGCGCCGACGAAAAATACGCATCTTCAAAGGATCCGACAACCGGGCTTACCACATATAGCCTGTACGGCGAATCGCTTCGACCCACGGACGAGATGCTTTCCGGCATCGACACCCTCGTTTTCGATATTCAGGATGCCGGCGTGCGCTTTTACACCTACACGGCGACGATGGCGTACGGCATGGAAGAAGCCGCAAAACACAGCATCGCCTTCTATGTGCTGGACCGCCCGAATCTTCTCGGCGGGGAGGTTATCGAAGGGCCGACCCTTGATTCCGACAAAACAAGCATTGTCGGCTACTTTCCTATGCCCATTCGATACGGGCTCACTATCGGCGAGCTTGCGCAATTCTTCAACACGGAAAATCACATTGGTTGCGACCTGCACGTGATTGCCATGAAAAACTGGCATCGCAATTATTTTTTCGAGAGCACCGGCATTCGCTGGGTACCGCCGTCGCCAAATCTCCGCACAGTGAAGGGCTCGATTGTTTATCCTGGCATTGAAATTTTGCAGAACGCGGGAGTTTCGGTTGGACGCGGGACGGAGACGCCCTTCGAGGAATTTGGCGCGCCGTGGATGGACGGAATTGCCGTCGCGGATAAGTTGAACGCCATTCATCTGCCGGGCTTACGCTTCGCCGATCAACCCTTCATCCCGGTGTCCGGTCTTTACGCCGGGCAGCGTTGCGGAGGCGTCGGCATTCGCATCGCGGACCGCGCCGCGGTTCGTTCCGTTCGCACGGGGTTGGAGATCGCCGTCATATTGCAAAAGCTCTATCCTAAGAACTTTGATCCGGCGAAATTGCTCTTCCTCGTCGGCAACTCAGAGACCATCCGTCAGCTACAAACCGGAGTTTCACCCGAGCAAATCGTCGCCAGCTGGTCGACAGACCTAGCTAATTTCGATCAAACGCGCCGCAAATATTTTCTATATAAATAGGGGACCAGCTCTTATAGGAACGTTGCCAGCAAACAGCAGGCAGCGGTACTATGAGGCAGCCAATAATGGATTGCATTTGATGGATGGCACGGAGGTAGAAACTTTATGTCCTACGAACAAGCGATGAGATTGGCATCCCGGGATGAGGCGTTCAAGGCGACGGTTTACGCCATGAATTCGCTGCTGATTCAAAAAGGGATCTACACCCAGGACGAATTCGAGCATCTCTTTGCAGAGTGGGTGAAAAAAGAAAAGTCCAAAAAAGCTCGTGCAAGCGGCGTCAGCGGCCCTGAAGCCGCTTTCGCTTAGGCGGGATTTCGTTCCAGCGAGGATGCTGGCAGAGCGGGCGCTTCAAGCAGTGATTGCCAATGTCACACCGAACGCACTCGCAATTACAAGTGGGCGGCTCTTTCTTTTCAGCTTTGGATTTTGCCATATCAAAACCAAGCAAGAATTCAGCACATATCGGCTGAAGTTGAACTCATAATTACCATAATGGTAAAAAGATAAGCAATTCTCACGTCGTCGCGTATTGCGCTGATATCCGGCCGCTAAGTACTTATGCTAGAGTTTCGCCATGCGCATTGTGTCCTTGCTCCCTTCAGCCACGGAAATCCTGTTTGCTCTCGGATTCGATGAAGAGGTTGTTGGCGTGAGCCATGAGTGCGATTTTCCTACGCAGGCGCGCACGAAGCGCGTAGTGATTCATTCGCGGTTGCCTCATGACGCTCCCCCTGCCGAGATCGACCGGCTAGTGCGCGAGTACGTCTCGCGCGGGGAGAGCCTTTATTCAGTAGATGCGGAGGCGCTCGCGGAATTGGCGCCAGATTTGATCATTACGCAGGATTTGTGCCAGGTTTGCGCCGCTTCGCCGGATGATCTCGCCACGACGCTGGCCCGTTTTCCGGAGTCGCCGGAAGTTCTCTGCTTGAATCCGCAGGATCTGGGCGACGTTTGGCGCGATATTTTGTGGGTGGGGGAAGCGACTTGCCGGGGGCATGAAGCAGAAGCTTTGCTCAAGAAGATTGGAACACGGCTGGGTGAGCTGGAATGCCAGCTCGATGGCGTTGAGCACCGGCCGCGCGTGGCGATTCTTGAGTGGTTGGAGCCGTTTTATGTGGCGGGGCATTGGGTGCCGGAAATGATCGAGATTGCGGGTGGGAAAGATGCGCTTGGCCGGAAACGCACGCCTTCGTTCCGCATCACCGCCGAAGATGTGATCGAAGCTGCGCCGGAGATTCTTTTGATTGCGCAGTGTGGCTACAGCGCGCAGCAAGCTTGCGATGAATACCGCGCGATGATTTTTCCAGAAGAGTGGAGCGCGATTCCTGCCGTGCGCAACTCGCGCGTGTATGCGATGGACGCGAGCGGGTATTTTTCGCGGCCCGGCCCGCGCTTGATGACCGGCATTGAAGCGCTCGCCAGGATTATGCGCTCAACGGTCGTGGTTAGCGCAGAGGCGGAACGCGCGATGCTGCCGATCTCTTCCGCGCCAGCGGGTGCGCTTTCCCCGTCATTCCGTGCCTCATCGGCCTGAATGTGTGGGACGTGAGTCCTTGGCGTATCCCCCTCGATTAGGTGTTAACACAACCATCGGTCAAGCAGTATGGAGAGCGCCGCCGCAGTTGTGGTAAGTTACATGTAACCCGCCAGGAGGGTTGACGTGGGAACAAAGAGCCGGCCGAAGACCTCCCGCGATAAGGTAAGGGCGCATCGCGGGCGCCTGCGCAAGCAAGGTTTACGGCCCATCCAGATTTGGGTGCCCGATCTACGGTCGCCCGTCTTTGTGGCGGAAGCCCGCAGGCAGTCGCTCGCGGTGGCCAAGAGTCCTGGCGCCAAGCAGGATCAGGACTTTATCGACGCGATCTCTGATCCGGACGCAACGTGAAACGCGGAGAGATTTGGACGATGGCAGGCGGCGTGGATTATTCCGGGAAGCCACGCCCGGTGGTGATCCTGCAAGATGGTCGTTTCGACCGCACGAACTCCGTTACGGTATGTGCGTTCACGACGGACCCGACGGAGGCGCCGCTGTTCAGGCTACTGATCAAGCCAAGCGAAAGCAACGGATTACGAACGGAGTGCCGGTTGATGGTGGACAAAGTCACAACCGTTCCGAAAACAAAGCTCGGGGTTCCTCTTGGCCAATTTGCTGATAAGGATATGCTCCGGCTAAATCGCGCAGTGTTGGTCTTTTTGGGTATTGCTGCCCCCCTTGGCGAATAGCGATTAGAATCGCCACCCAGCGAGTGCCGGGACAGCAGTTCAGGCTATGCAAGCCACCCCCACTTCCGCGCAACGCACGCCTGTTCTTCGGTACGGTTGACAATCTCGATTTCTATATATAGCATTCCTATGTATAGGAGATATCGTGATTGCACCTGGAATTAAGCGCGGTACGGCGGAATTGGCGGTGTTGAGCGTGCTAGAAGACGGGCCGCTGCACGGGTATGAGATGGCGCGCCGCATCGAAGAGCAGACGCACGGCTCGCTGCGATTTACGCTAGCTTCGCTTTATCCGCTGCTTTACCGGCTGGAAAAACGCGGGTGGGTCCGCGGCGTCTGGGAGACCAGCGGCACAGGGCGCCGGCGGCGATGCTATCGCCTTACTCCTGCAGGGAAGAAGAAACTTGCGCCGATTCGCGCGGAATGGAGCGAATTGTTTCGCGCGCTGAAACGGCTGGCGAAGGTGTCGCATGCGTGATTGGGAGGCGCTTGTCAAACAGCGGCTCGCAGGCCTGGCGCTAGAGCCGGAAGAAACGACCGAAGTGATCGTGGAAGTAGCCGCGCATCTGGAAGACACTTGCGAGGAGATGCTCAGACACGGCGTGACGGAAGAAGAGGCGGTGCGGCGGGCATTGTCGCAAGTCGGTGATTGGAAGGTTCTGCAGCGCAAAATTCGTAAGGCAAAGAGGAGAGGACAAGTCATGGAGAAACGCGTCCGGCAGCTATGGATTCCCGGGTTCCTTACACTGATACTTTCCATGCTTTTTTTGATGGTGCTGCAGAAGAGCGGATTACAACCGCGCATCGTTATGAGCGGCTCAAACACGGTTCTTTTGTATGTGCCATGGCTGCTCTCGCTTCCTTTTTTCGGAGCACTGGGAGCCTACGTCTCATCCAGGGCCGGCGGTTCGCGGGGAACAGCGCTCCTTGCCAGCGTTTTTCCTATGCTTGCACTTAGTACCGCGTATCTCCTCATGTTTCCGATAGGCTTGGCCGTCGAAGGGATCATCGGAAGGCAAGTCGATTTTAGTGCTGTGGCGACCGCTCTTCTGAGGGATGGGGTTGGCTGGCTCTTGGTGCCGGGGGCTGCTCTTATAGTGGGCGGTTTACTCGCGCACGCTTTGTTGAGCACACGGTCATCATCGCGGTCCACGGCGATCGGTTAGCGGGGGACGATGCCTGAGTGGGAAGCGCTCGTTGGCGAACGGCTGGCTGATAGTTCTCTCGCACCCGAGGAGCGGCGCGAAGTGATCGCCGAACTCGCCGGCCATCTCGAGGAGACATTTGAGGAGTTGCGCCAGCGAGGGATGACGGAAGAGGCTGCCGTCAACCGAACCCTTTTGCAGGTGAGCGATTGGCAGGATCTGCGTCGAAAAATTCAAACTGCCCGCAGCACGGAGAACATCATGACAAATCGAGTCAGACAATGGTGGTTGCCCGGGTTTGTGGCGCTATTTCTTTCGATGGTGCTGCTCATGGCCAACGAGTTCATGGATGCCAAGCCGCTGATCGTGAGTGCTCACGGCTCGCAAATGACTGCTCCTGTGGCTGTGATTTACATTCCGTGGTTGCTTTTGTTGGTTCCGATCGGGGCCATGGCGGCCTACTTGGCCGGGCGGGCAGGCGCGCCGCAACGCGCGGTATTTCTTTCGATCGTCTTTCCCGTGCTGCCGCATTTGGCCCTTTTCCTCGTTGTGTTTCCCGTGGCACTGATCCTCGACGATCACGTCGCACACAACGTAATGCTGAGCGCCTTGTTTATGGGTTTGGGCGCGTGGGTGGTGTTGCCCGGAGTGGCTTTGCTCGCAGGTGGGCTGCCGATGCAGATACTGAGATCACGCCGCTCAGCTTCAGGACAGGCCGGCAAGGGTTTGAACCAGCCCTGTTAGTGGGCGCGACTAGTCAAGCTTGCAGCCGATTCGAGACGTGCTGGGCGACCAATAAATGAGTAGCGCTTTGCCTCTTACTTTATCCAACCTCACTAGTCCGAAGGAGCGGCTGTCATAGCTGTTGTCCAGATTGTCTCCAACTACAAATAGGAAGCCCTTGGGCACTTTGACGGTTTCAAACGGTGGGCCCTCGGGAGCTAAAGGGGCGTACGCATTGTTCTTGCCGCAGGGCGGCGGCAGCATGAGTGGCGCGTTATTTACAAGAATGGTGTTTGAGGGCCCGCGCGCTACAGTATCGCCGGCGACGGCAATAACGCGTTTGATGAATTTCGAGTTGCTCTCCTTTTGGTCGAAAAATATGACTTCCCCTCGTTGCGGTGCGCGTGCGTTGAAGGCGTCCATACCGGCAATGATTCGTTCGTCTTCGCAAACCGCGGGACACATCGAGCCGCCACGAGCAACGAAAGCGCGCAGTTGAAAACACTGGGCCCAGAAAAGAAACTTTGCAACAAAGAAGATAAGCAGAAGAGCGACGGCTGCCCCGGCGTAGATCAAGAAGCGCATCAAAAAAGTGGCGCCTGTGGGTTTTGGGGGCTTCGCTGGATCAGTGCTGAGGATCGACGGCTGCATGTGCGCGCGTTCCTTTCGTCCAGTGGCGGTAGAAGGGGAGGCCCGCGAGGATTAGGAGGAGGCCGATGGAGGAGCGGCCGGGGCGGTCGAGCCAGATGTTAAAGGTGAGGGCAAGGGCGCCGGCTACGAAGAGGCCGGGGACTACTGGATAGCCCCAACAGCGGTAGGGGCGGGGCATGTCGGGTTCTGTGTAGCGCAGGCGGAAAAGGGCGACTACCGCCAGGCCGTAGAAAATCCAGCCGGCGAAAATAAAAAGATTAGTCAGTTCCTCGAACGTTCCTGTCAACGCCATCAGGCTGGCTAGGACGCATTGAAAAATTAGGGCGCGGGCCGGGGTGCGGTATTTGGGGTGAACGCCGTCGGCGATTTTGAAGAAGATGCCGTCGCGGGCCATGGCGTAGGCGGGGCGGGCGCCGCTGAGGACGGAGGAGTTCATGGAGCCGAGAGCGCTGATGACCATCGCTAGAGTGATCCACGCGGCGGCGATGGGGCCGGCGACGTGTTGGACGACGTCAGAGGCGATGTGGGGCGAGGCAGCTACTGCGCTGAACGGAAGGACTTTCAGGCAGGCGGCGCTGAAGAGAAAATAAATTAGTGCCACTAGCGAGACGCCGCCGACCAGGGCTCGCGGGAAATTGCGTTGCGGATTTTCCACTTCAGAACCTACCAAATTCAAATCTTCCCAGCCGTCATAGGCCCAGAGAGCAGCGGCGAGTGCGGCGAGAAACGCGCTAAGGACGCCGCCGTTTAGCGCGGCGGGCCATAAAGGATCGGGCGCGCGTGGCGGTCCTGCGGGCGAAAAAAACGCGACCCCGATTACGATGGCTACCGAGGTTATTTTTATGGCGGTCAAAAAAACCTGGACGGCGCCGCCTAAGCGGACTCCTAGATAGTTGATGGCGGTCATAGCAACGATCCAGAGAACGGCGAGCGGTTGCGCCCAGGTGAAGACGAAATCGTAGGGCTTGATCCAGGCGGTGAGGCCGGGGATGGCGATGTGAAGAGTGAAGATTGGGGCGGCGACGACGGGTATAAGAAAACTTAGGAAGCGCATCAGGCCGGCGGCGATGGAGGAGAGGGAGCTGGGGCGGCCTACGATGGAATGCATCCAGCCGAAGAGAAAGCCCCAGGCGGGGCCGAAGGCGCGGCGGAGGTAGGCGTACTCGCCGCCAGCTTCGGGGATGGCGGCGCCTAGTTCGGCGAAGGAGAGCGCGCCAAAGAGAGAGAGGATCGCGCCTACGATCCAGGCGGCGAAAACAATGGAGACGAAGCGGCCTTCGCGGGCCATTTCGGCGGGCTTTAGGAAAATGCCCGTGCCGATCATGGTGCCGACGACGATGGCGCCGGAGGCCCAAGCGCCTAAGCCGCGGACTAGTTCGAGGCGTTTTTCGGTCATGATCTCCCGATTGAAAACCCAATCAAATTTCTGTGGGCGAAGACGGGCACGGCGTGCCGTGCCCCTACGAGTTCACCCTGAGGCTTTCGCGTTTGCTGAACCGGCTCACAATGCTTCCCAACCCGAAGGTCATGAGCGCCCCGATCAGCACATACCATGTATACGCAATGCCGGTGAATCTCCAAATGCAAAGAACAGTGGCGAGGCCGGCAAACATTCCGATGAGAGCGCCGGGGGCATTCGCGCGGCGGTCGAGCGTGCCGAGGAGGAAGAGGCCCAGGAGGCTGCCGAAAGGAAGGGAGGCGACCGTGAGTCCCGTTTCGAGGAGCGGGCCCCATTTTACGAAACCGAAGCACATCAGGATGGCGCCCCAGACTAGCGTCATGCGGCGGGAGAGGCGGAGGAATTTCACGGAATCGGTGGAGCGGCCCCACAATTTTGAAAAGTCCAGGACGCTTGAGGCGGCCAGGGAATTGAGGGAACCGCTGGCGTTGGACATGGCTACGGCGACTATCGAGGCGAGGAGCAGGCCTGCGAGACCTGTGGGCATTTCGCGGACCAGGAAAAGTGGAAGGATACGATCGGGACGCTCGCCTGGGGCGAGGAGCGGAGAGTGTTGTGCGAAGACGTAGAGAAGAACGCCGATCAGAAGAAAGATTGTGAATTGAATCAGCACGATGACGCCGCTCGTGAGGAGAGCGCAACGGCTATCTTTTTCGTTGCGGGCGGCGAGGAGTCTTTGCACGATGGTTTGGTCGGTGCCGTGGCTGGCCATGGTTAGGAAGGCGCCGCCGATCAGGCCGGACCAGAAAGTGTATTTGGTGGCGAGGTCGAAGGAAAAATCGAAGACTTGCAATTTGTGGCCGGCGGCTGCGGCGACTTGTGTGATTTCGGTCCATCCGCCGGGGATGCGGTGGAGCAAAATCCAAAACGTTACGGCGCTGCCGGTTAAATAAAGAAGCAGCTGCGCGACGTCAGTCCAGATGACGGCTTTCATGCCACCTTCGAAGGTATAGAGAATGGTGAGCGCGATGACAATAACCACTGCCAGGTGCTCCGAGGTGCCGAGGACGACGCTAACGACAAGAGCGATCGCGGAGACGCGGACGCCTTCGGCTATGGCTCGCGTGATCAAGAATGTGCTGGCGGCGACGGCACGCATTTTTTCGCCGAAGCGTTTTTCGATGAGGGCGTATGCGGTGAGAAACTGGCCGCGAAAATAGCCGGGGAGAAGCAGTAGGACGATCAGGATTCGACCGATTAGATAGCCGATGACGAGCTGGATGAACGTTAGGTTGCCGGCGTAGGCGATGGCGGGAGTTCCGATGATGGTGAGCGTGGAAGTTTCTGTGGCGACAATGGAAAAAGCGAGGGCCCACCAGGGAGCGGTGCGGCCGCCGAGAAAATAGTCGAGGCTGACGGATTCGCGGTCACTGTTGGCGACATCTTTTTTGCTGCGGCGGAAACGCAGGCCGAGCGCCGTTGCGGCAAGCAGGTAGGCGATGACGATGGCCAGGTCGAGTGGGTGGATGCGCATTAGAGGGTTATGGCGCTCATGGGAGATCACTTCGCCTGTTCGTATTCGCTCCGCGTTTTTGTCGCCCAAAAAGTGAACCGAGAATAGTGGGAGGGCGTACGCAGGTCAAGAAATCCCTGAGGAAGGCCGAGGCGCGGCAACTGTCTGGGCCGCTGGAATCCAGTCCAACAGGTATGGCGCATGTTTGCGCACGTTATTTTCTTCGGTGAATGCATTGAGCGCGTTTCTCGCTTATGCTTTTTGGATGCGCTTTGTCTTGGGATTCGATGGCGGCGGCACGAAGACGGATTGCGTTCTGATGGGCGAGTCCGGGGCGATTTTGGCGCGCTCGCAGGCTGGGCCTTCGAATCCGCTGCGTGTTGGATTTGGCGCGGCGATTGCTTCGATCCGCGAAGCAGCGCGGCAGGCCGTCGTACAAGCCGCACTGCCTGCCAATTCAACCGCAACCGCGGTTTGCGCCGGTCTTGCGGGAGCGGGGCCTCCCGCGTCCGCAGAAAAGATTTACGCGCTTCTTGCCGCGGAGTTTCCGGAATCGAAGGTTCAGGTTTGCACCGATCTCGATCTCGCGTTGGCAGCGACCGGCGACGGACCAGCGATTGTGCTATTGGCGGGAACGGGTTCGTTTGCAGTCGGGCGGAACACGGCGGGCGAAACGTCACGCGCAGGCGGATACGGCTCGCAAATTGGAGATGAGGGTAGCGCTTACGACGTTGGGCGGCGTGCCGTTTTAACAGTAATGCATGAAAACGACCGAACTGGGGTCGACGCGCTGCTTGGGCAAAGGTTGCTGCGCGAGCTGGGTTGCGCCAACTGGTCCGAGGTTAAGGCGCGGGCGCAGGCTGCTTCCGACGAAGTTTTCCCACGATTGTTTTCCGTCGTCGCCATGGTTGCCGATTGGCTCGAAACTCCCTCTGAGACTTCAGCTGAAACTGCGGCCAGGAATTCGGCGCGAGGAATCCTGCGTGCGGCTGCGTTTGATCTGAGTTCGCTTGTGGAGAATGTAGCCGAACGCTTGCATTTGCGGGGAACGGGGTTTGTGGTTGCAAAAACGGGTGGGATGATTGGGCGGTCGAAATATTTGGAGAGTCAGATCGATGAGCGTCTAAAGAATGCGTTCCCGCAGGCTGAGATTGTAGGACTGCGTGAGTCTCCCGCGGAAGCGGCGGCGCGGCGGGCGCTGCAAATGCTATCCGACGGAGCAAGTTCGGAGCACTGAGATGACTGGCACGGAAAAAAATCGGGATCGCGCCCTCGCTGCGGCCGGCGAGGAGCTGGCAGCTTTATTACACCATACGGACGCGGAGGTGCTTCTCGCGTTGCTCGATAATCCGTCGCTCGAGGAAACGCAGCTATGCATGTTGCTGGAACGAAAAAACCTCCCAGCGGAAACTCTCGAAGAGGTGGCGCGGCGCAAGCCGCTTTTGAAGAATTACCGAGTCAAGAAGGCGCTGGCGTTTCATCCGCGAACACCGCGGCTCGTCACACTGCGTTTGCTGCGCGATCTTTACTTGATGGACCTCGTGCAGCTTACGCTGCTGGCAGGCATTCCGACCGAGTTGAAGCGAAATGCGGAGGATCAGCTGATTTCGCGACTGCCGCAACTGCCGCTAGGACAAAAAATCACTTTGGCGCGGAGAGGGCCGGCGCGACTGGCTGGAGCGCTGCTTGCGGAAGGGCACGCGCAAATTGTTGGCATCGTCTTGGACAATGCGTATTTGACGGAGGCACAGGTATTGCGAGTGCTTTCGCGCGAAAAACTGGCGCCGGTGGTGGTGCGCACCATCTCGCTGCACCGCAAGTGGTCGATCAGCTACAACATTCGGCTTGCGCTAGTCCGGCATCCCTTGTCACCACTGGCCACTGTGCTTGCGTACCTGCCGGAACTCACGGTCTCGGATCTGCGCGAACTGGCCTCACCGGGAATCGTTTCGGAGAGTCTTCGCAAGTATCTGCAAGCGGAAGTGCAGCGGCGGATTCGCACGCGAGAAAAATCCGTGCGCAAGGAAGACACCCCTGGTCCTGCGGCTGCGTCTAATCAAGACTAAGCGGCATCCTTCACCTAAAGGCTGGAAGTTACAGTCACGGGAGTGTGTCCGAAAAAGTTAGGTGCATTGCTGGGAACAAAACATCGGTCTCCGGCGTCGTATGGGTGTGCTCGTACTAGGGGTATGCTTAATACGAACGAGCGGCGAGATCGCCCTGGCGCCGCACCTTGGGATCCTTGGCAGGGGGGTTCACCAAGTCCATGGGCAGTGGGGACCAATCGGCCCGGCGGTCGGATCGACGCTGGGCGCCGCGCTACTCGTTTCGCGCCAACCTCGAGATCGAGTGGGGTTCGGCAGTCTTGCGCGCCAGCACACGCGACATCAGCTCGAATGGCATGTTCATCGAATCCGTGGATCCTTTGTGGATTGGTGCAGGATTTACGGCGCATTTAGTGCTGGACCGGCCAGTCAAAGTGGATTGCTCCGTGAAGCGCGTCGAGCCCGGGCGGGGCATGGGGGTCTCCGTGACGCTATGCGAAGGGCAGCACGAGCAGCGCTACCAAGATCTTCTGGCTTCCCTCTCCAACACAGGTTCTTAAGCTCGTCTTATACTATGCTTGCGGCGGCGCGGGTTGGTTCGCGCGGCTTGCGGTGTGCTCAGGCGTTTTCGCCCCCTTCGTTTGGAATGGCGTTTGAGGTCGCATGAGGTTGACCAGATGCCTTGATTGCGGTTCCCCGCGAACCGCGGACCAGTGTCCCTCTTGCGGGTTGACGTCAGTGGCGGCCGAGCTGCTGTTCCGGCGGCGGCTTGTGGGGCGAACCGCGATTTTTCTGGTGGGTTCGCTGGCGTTTCCTTATGTGAGCCAAATTTACCCTCCGCTCGATTTGGATCTGATGCTGGTGTTCTTTGGGTTGCTCTTTTTTCTGGCGCTGGCGATTGCCGTGATTCTGGAGAGGCGGGCGCGGCAGCATAAGGAGATCGAAGTCTTGAAACGCATCTACGCGGGATTTATTCCGCTGCCGTGGATACTTGCTGCGACGCTTTTCGTGAATGGGCGGCTCGATTCGCAGAAAAACCTGGCGTACATTCCGACTACCGTGGAGAGCAAATTCAATATGAAAGGGATTGTACGAGGGAGCCGGCGTTTGCACGTGCGTTCCTGGCGCGCTGGGGGAAAGGTGGAAGGATTGGCAGTGGATGCGGACGATTTCGACCGGTTCCAGAGCGGGGATAAAGTCACTGTGGCGGTTGAGCCGGGGGCGCTCGGGATTCCGTGGTATTACGGGGTGTATCGAAGGTGAGGCACGCTCGGAATCAATAGGGAAGTTTACCCTCGACGGTTGTATAGGCGCCTTCGCCAGGAAAAGCTGCAGGGCTGAAGCCCCTGCGCTATGTCGACTCAATAGGCGGGTTTGCCGTCGGGCTTGAGGGGCAAATTAATGTCCAGGTAGTGGCCGGTCTTACCGAAGCGAAATCGCACGCGACGGACCATCAAGCCGGCGTCGCGGATTTTCCAATCGGAAGTCTCGATGGGTTCGCTCGGAAGGTCGGAGAGCGACCATTCGACGTTGTCGCCTTGCGGCTTCACGGTTTGCGGATCGACCTCATAAACTTCGCCTTCTTTTAGGTCCAGATAGAGAAAGCGTTTCCAGAGTTTCACAAGCAACGCGTCGCGCTTTTCCGAGTGGTAGATATTCCAGCTTTGCGGCGCTTCGTCATTGAAACGCACGACTGCGAATTGCACAGGTTTCCATAGTGTCTTATCCCCCGCGGGCCCGGCAACAACCATGCAACATCCGAGGACGGCGAGCAAAGCCATTCGAGCTAGGCGAGCGAGCATCATTCACCCATTGCCGCGGCAAACCAAAGAAAGGTCATCAGCACCGAGAGTCCGCACGACGGCCACCTCAGTTTTCCTTTTCCCAATAAGCTTGGGAGCAAGCCGGCCAGACTTGTAAGACCTCCCTAGCGGTAAAACCCCAAGAGAACAGGATCGTAATATGGAAACCACTCATAGCCCTCGCCCATAAAATCGATGTCACCCAGAGCAGAGCGGACAGCCCGACGAAACTTGTCGCCGCGAAGGCCACATAGCCTCGCCATGCCGGTGTGCCGATCCTGGGCGTAGAGCGTGCCCATCGCCAGATTGCCCAAATGAATACAGCCACAGGCAACCAAAAGAAATACAAACGACATGAGCTCGCGCAAGTAAAAACGAACCATTGTTTCCGCTCAGTTGTTAACCTCGGAAAAGGATTTGTCGAGCAGCCGGATGGCTTCGTCGACGTCGGGTTTGGTGGTGTTGAGCATGGGGGCAAGGCGGAGGACGTTGCCCATGAGGCCGCCTTTGCCGATGAGCAGGCCGTTGTCGCGAGCGCGTTCCATGACTTGTGTGGTTTGTGCGGGGGCGGGCTCTTTGGTTTTGCGGTCTTTCACGAGTTCCAAGGCTTGCATGAGGCCCATGCCGCGGACGTCGCCGATGAGCGGGTGCTTTTCTTGAAGGTCTTCAAGTTTGGCGCGGAAATATGCGCCGACGGTGTGCGCGTTTTCGAGCAGGTTGTCTTCTTCGATGAGTTCGATAGTGGCGCGGGCAGCGACGCTGGTTACGGGATTACCGCCGAAGGTGGCGATGTTTAGACCCTGAAAGCCAGCTGCGATTTCGGGTGTGGTGACAGTTAAGCCGACTGGAACGCCGTTGGCCATGCCTTTTGCGCTAGTAAGAATGTCCGGGGTGACTTCCCATTGCTCGATGCCGAACCATTTTTTGCCGGTGCGGCCCCAGCCGGTTTGCACTTCGTCGGAGATGAAAAGCCCGCCGTACTTTTTCACGATGTTGAAAACGATTTTGAAATATTCTTTGGGTGGGGTGATGAATCCGCCGACGCCCTGGATGGGTTCGGCTATGAAGGCGGCGATGCTACCGCTGGTTCCCGTTTGGATGAGATTTTCGACGTCACCGGCGCAAGCTACTTCACATTCGGGATATTTCAGGTGAAGCGGGCAGCGGTAGCAATAGGGATTGATGGCGTGCGCGATGCCTACACTAATGACTGCTGCTTTGCGATAAGGAGCATGCGCCGTGACTGATTTCATAAGCGAGGAGCCGCCGGAATAGGCGTGGCGTAAAGCGACGATGTCATAACTGCCGGTGGCCATGCGCGCGATCAGGATGGCAGCTTCGTCCGCTTCGCTGCCGGAGCTGGTAAAAAAACTCGACTGCAGATTGCCCGGGGTAATCTGCGCGATTTTTTCGGCGAGCGCGACGATCTGCTCGGTTGGATAGAGCGTGGACATGTGCTGGAGCTTGTTGACCTGCGCGTTGATTTTGCTGGTAATTCTTGGGTTGCAGTGGCCCACGGAGACGGTCAGGATGCCGCCAAAAAAATCGAGGTACTTACGGCCTTCGACGTCCCAGACGTGCTGCATTTCGGCGTGGTCGGCGACGAGCGGCTTTTGGTAGTAGTTGGTCACCGAAGGCCAGATGTATTTTTTGTGCTTGGCGACGGCTTCTTCGCTGCGCGTCATTGTGGATGGCACTGGCTTTGCTGGCGTGGTCATGGGCGCTTCCTCGGCGTTAGTTTGGCGATGTTCGAGTGTACGACGCGTTGCAATGTGCGGCAAGCACGGGACATTCAGGTTAGCAAATAACAGTGTCGCCTTTTAGGTTGGAGGCCCACTGGAGGGCGGCCAGGATGTCTTCCTCGCTAAGTTCCGGGTAGTCGCTGATGACTTGGGAGTGTGATGCGCTACTTCCCAGCCACTTCAGAATGTCCCCGACAGTGATCCGCAAATTGCGAATGCAGGGCTGTCCGGAACGGAGCCCTGGGGTGATGGTGATCCTGGCAAGCAAGCTTTCCACAGTCTGGTTCGTCTCCCGGTCTGCTCACCATAATGGCACGAGGCGGGAGCGAGGCGAGAGTATGAGTGAAGAAAAGGGAGTTAGCGCATCGGAAACGCCTTGAATATACCGAGAGCGTGATTGGAGCACTGCCGGCGAAGATACCTAACTCTCCAGCGTCCTGGCGCATCAAAGGCGGGGAGTTTCAGACGGTTTGTTACAAGTATGCGCGGACACGAAGAGGAGACAAGTGATGGCCAAGATGAAAGCAGCGGTGGTTACGAAACCAGGCGCGGATTTTGAGATTCAGGAGCGGGAGATCCCGCAGCCGGGGTTCGGCGAGATACGGATCAAGGTACAAGCTTGTGGGATTTGTTTCAGCGATCACCTGGTAAAAGACGGTCTGTGGCCTGGAATCGCGTACCCGCGCGTGCCGGGGCACGAAGTGGCAGGCGTGGTGGATGAAATCGGCGCCGGAGTGACGGAATGGAAGAAAGGTGATCGCGTGGGGACGGGTTGGCACGGGGGGCACGATTTTGTGTGCGACGCGTGCCGCCGAGGAGACTTCATTACTTGCAAGAACGAAGCGATCACGGGTATCACGCGCGACGGTGGATATCAGGAATACATGCTGGCAAGGCACGAGGCGGTGGCGCGGATGCCCGATGATCTGGACGCCGCAGAGGCGGGACCACTGCTGTGTGCGGGTGTTACGACGTTTAATTCGCTGCGGCACAGCGGCGCGACAATGGGCGACCTGGTGGGCGTGCAGGGAATCGGCGGTTTGGGACATTTGGGAATTCAGTTCGCTGCGAAAGCTGGGTATCGCGTCGCGGCAACAGGACGCGGGCCAGAGAACGCGGCATTGGCCAAGAAGCTGGGAGCGGCTGCCTACATTGATACAAATGCGACAAACCCGGCGGAAGAACTGCAGAAGATGGGCGGTGCCAAGGTGATTCTAGCGACGGCGCCAAACGCGAAGGCGATCGCGGCGTTGATAGGCGGGCTCGGTGTGGGCGGGAAATTGCTGGTCGTGGGCGCGCCGTTCGAGCCGATGGAAGTGTCGGTGGTCTCGCTGCTGATGGGCCGGCGGGATATCCAGGGATGGCCCAGCGGATCGGCGATGGATTCGGAGGATACGCTGCGATTTTCGTCGCAGACAGGCGTGAAGGCAATGATTGAAAAGTATCCGCTGGAAAAAGTGAACGAGGCGTTTGCTCGGATGATCAGCGGGAAGGCGCAGTTTCGCGTGGTGCTGACGATATAGGGAGAATAACCTGAGCCCGCGAGCAGGAGTTCGGAACGCGGCAACCGGGTCAAGCGCAATGGCGATTCGTGCAGCAACGACAAGCGACAGCGATACTATCTGGAAGATCCTCGAACCGATCATTCGTGGCGGAGATACCTACACTTTGCCGGCGGACGTGAAGCGCGAGGAAGCGCTTGCGTATTGGAATTCGCCCGGACACGAAGTTTTCGTGGCGGAAGAAAATGAAGCGGTTCTCGGGACATATTACTTGCGTGCAAACCAGAAGGGCGGGGGAGGGCACGTTGCGAATTGTGGCTATATGACGGCTCCGTGGGCGAGCGGACGCGGCGTTGCGCGGGCCATGTGCCAGCATTCCTTGGAGCATGCCAAGGCGCGAGGTTTTCGCGCGATGCAATTTAATTTTGTGGTAAGCAGCAACGAGCGCGCGGTACGGTTGTGGCAGAGCATGGGGTTTGAAATTGTGGGGCGGCTTCCAGGAGCGTTTGTACATCCGACGCTGGGTCCCGTCGACGCGCTGGTGATGTATCGCCATTTGTAGCTTGGCGTTCTAATTCGTGCCGGGGTGGTTTTTCTGCGTGCGCTTCTTCGGCGGAAGGCCTGCCATGCGTATAATGGCGCGCTATGGCTTCGAGCCCTTCCCTCTTCAGGCGGACGCTTCGGATGATCACGCGGGTATTTCCGCGCTGCGGAATGATTTCGCAAGCGATCGCCTTCAATCTGTTTCTGGCGTTTTTTCCAGCACTGCTCATCATGGTGGGGTTTGCAACGAGCCGAATTGGTGGACGAACGAGCCTGCTCGATCTGATCACGGATCTCACGGCCTTTCTGCCTCCCGGGAGCCAGGGAATTGTTTCCGAGTTTCTGGTGAAGCGCGGACCGGAAGCGTGGAAATTGGCGCTGGTTGGATGGGCCGGAACGCTGCTAGCGGGTTCGCAGGTGATGCGGTTGCTGATGGAGGGCATTCATAGAATTTATGGGGACAAGGAGCAACCGGGGTTTCTGCACCGGCAACTCCGGGGATTGGCGTTACTGTTGGTGACGATTGCACCGTTGTTGGCGGCGGCCATACTGGGTGTCCTTGGACGGCCAATTCGCCGTTGGCTTGCGGAGGAGCTGGGCCCACGCCACATCCTGCAGGGATGGTGGACTATTTTCTTTCCCGCGGCGGCGATTGTGCTGGCGATGCTGGCGTTGACTGTCATCTATCGGGTGGCGCGGCCGGGAGAGGAACGAATGCGGCACGTCTTGCCGGGCGCGATGGTGGCGACATCCTTATGGTGGCTGGTGAACGTACTATTTGGGTTTTATGTGCGCCGTGTGCCGTACAGCGTGGTGTACGGAGGGCTTGCGGCGGTCATCGGATTGATGGTGTGGATGCAGCTTTCCGCGGTGATCATATTTCTCGGTGCGGCGTGGAATGCAGAATTGGCAGAAAACCGGCGGGGAGCACGCGACGTTAGCCGAGTGTGACGGTTGAGGAATACGGCGAGGAACATGGCTGAGCAATTCGTTCGCGTGGAATTCTATTCCGGCCATAAGGCGGAGGAGCGCCCCGTGCGAATCTTGTTTGAGGGGCGCACATTGGAGATCACGGACGTGGAAGACCGTTGGTATTCGCCGGGAGCGACCTACTTCCGCGTCCTGGCAGAAAGCGGAGACCGCTATGTTTTGCGGCGCGATGACGCGCAGGATGTCTGGAGCTTGACTGCGTTCCGTGCGGCTGGCAAACGCGTTGACACAAAAATTAACCGGAGCGTATAGTCAATTCGCGAGTGTGGTCCCAAGGTTCCCCCCGTGGTGCCGGTTCCTCCAGAGAGCCGGCGGTGCCTGCGGATGCGGATCAGAGAAGGAAGAAGGATGTCCTACCTACCGCAGTTCCCGTTCGCGCGGCATTGGAAGTGTGTTTTGTTGCTGTGGGTGTGGGCAGGTGTGAGCGCTTCAGCCCGGGCGCAGACGCCAACTCCGCCGCCTGAAGCTCCTTCCGCAACCGTGACAGTGCAGCCGCCTGCAGAGCCAGCGAAGCCGCAAGCGCCGGCGTCCAACGACAATGCGGAAGTATCGAGCCGCGATACGGCTCCGACGTTCAAAGTCCGCGTGAACCTCGTGCTGGTGCGCGTAGTCGTGAGAGATCAGCAGGGCCACGTAGTGCCGAACCTGAAGAAAGAAGATTTTCAGCTAACGGACAATCGCAAGCCGCAAACAATCTCGACGTTCAGCGTGGAGACTCCGGAATCGCGCGTCATTGCCACGACGACAGGCGCCGACGCAGAAGCTTCCGCCGATCCATCCGCAGCCAAAGCCGTAGCGGCTGCGTTGCCGCAGCGCTTCGTCTCGGTGGTATTCGACGACCAGCACCTCACGATGCAGGATGCGATGTTCGTGCGGAACGCGACCGGTAAGTTTTTTGACTCACTGGCGGCTTCCGATCGAGTGGGCATTTACTCGACTTCCGGGCAATTCACGCAGGAGTTTACCGACGACCACGAGCTATTGCGGAAGTCGCTTTTGAAGATACTCCCGCATTCGCCCACCGCGGGAACTCGCGATTGTCCGGATATCAGCTACTACCAGGCGGACATGATCCAAAACAAATCCGATGCGCAGGCTCTGGCTGTAGCGACGGAAGACGCGGTGGAATGCGCGTTCCAAGGCGACGAAACTCAGAAGGCCGCAGCGCAGTCCATGGCGCAGTCGACCGCCGGGTTAGTGCTCACTCGAGAGGATTCCTCCACGGAATACGCCTTGCGGCATATGGAAGACACTATTAGACGATTGGGTTCCATGCCAGGCCAGCGAATCATGGTGTTCGTATCGCCGGGATTTATTCCCTCGACGCTGCAGCTGGAGTTCAGCGAGTTGGTGGACCGAGCGACGAAGGCGAATATCGTGATCAACACGATCGATGCGCGGGGATTGTACACGCCGGATTTGGGAGACATTACCAACCCCAACATCGATCCGCCTAAGATTGCGGGGTACAAGTCCATGTACAGGGTGGCGGCTCAGTCGGCGCAGGAGGATGTGCTGGCGCAGCTTGCGGATGGAACGGGCGGTACTTTTTTTCATAACCGGAACGATGTGGACGAAGGCCTGCGCGAAGCGGGAGCCGCGCCCGGCATGACGTACCTTCTCGGGTTTTCGCCGCAAAACATGAAGCTCGACGGGAGCCTGCACACGATAAAGGTTTCGTTCGCGCACAAGACCAACTACAAAATCCAGGCGAGGCACGGTTACTTCGCGCCGCGGCACGTGACCGACCCAGTCGAGGCTGCAAAGCAAGAGATTCAAGAAGCGCTTTTTTCGCAGGACGAGATTCGCGATTTGCCGGTGGATTTGCACACCCAGTTTTTCAAGACGGACAACTATCAAGCCAAACTGGCAGTGCTCACTCATGTCGATATCAAGGGCGTACACTTTCGAAAGGCCGACGGACGCACGCGGGACGATCTGACGGTCGCGACGGCGATCTTCGATGAGAACGGGAATTATGTAACAGGCGGAGAGAAGATCGTTCAGATGAAGCTTTTGGATCCGACGTACGACCGGCTGATGCAGTCGGGCCTCAATCTGAAATCGAGTTTCGATGTGAAACCGGGCACCTATCTGGTAAGACAGGTCGTGCGTGACTCGGAGGGATCGCAATTAGCGGCGCGCAACGGCGCCGTAGTCATACCGAATTGATGGAGGGGGCAAATGAACACAGAAAAGAACCGCGAGCGGAAAATTTGGGGCTGGTTTGCTGGACTAACGGCCACCGCATCGTGCTTATTCTTGACGCAGCTATCGGGTCAAACCCCGGCGGGGCAGGCCCCGGCCGCGCCAGCGCCTGAGGTGAGCCAGCAAAGCGAACCGACGATTAAAGCAGAGTCGCGCCTCGTCCTAGTGGATGCCGTGGTGACGGACAAGAAGGGGAACTACGTCCACGACCTGACGCAAAACGATTTCAAGGTGTACGAAGACAACAAGGAACAGAGTGTTGCGAGTTTTTCGTTTGGGGCGGACACGGCCATTCAGGCGCAGGGTCAGAAGCGGTATCTGATTCTATTTTTTGATAATTCGACAATGGCCATGCCGGACCAGATACAGGCCAGAGATGCCGCGAAGAAATTCATCGATTCCAATGCGGGACCTGACCGGTTGATGGCGGTGGTGGAGTTCGGTGGGACGTTGCAGATCGTGCAAAATTTTACGGCGAACGCGGATCGGCTGCGGGCCGCGGTTTCTGGAGCGAAGGGCTCCGCGGTGGATCCCAATGCTCAGGCGCCCGTTGAAGTTGCTTCGGCGGGCCTCTCTCCGTCGTCAAGTCCATTCGGTGGAACATCAGGAACATCCTCGCCCCTTTCTGGGATGAGCAACGCGGAAGCAGACTTCGGAGCGCGGAGCATGTTGTTGTCCGTCCGCAGTTTGGCGAAGAATCTGCGCGGAGTTCCAGGGCGAAAGATGGTTGTGCTGTTTTCCTCGGGTTTCCCTTTGACGGCCGAGCGCGAGTCCGAGCTGACGGCCACGATCGACGCCTGCAACAAGGCGAATGTGGCGATCTATTCGCTCGACGTGCGCGGCCTGCTGGCCACGCCTCCTGGTGGACAAGCACAGCTACAACCTCAAGGTGAAGAGAAACGCGCGGTGGCGGAGCGGGCAGACGCGAAGAGTGTTTATGGAGGAGGGCGAGTGGTTCTGGCTTCCTACTCTGCAGGGCCGCTTGAGCCGCAAAAGCCAGGCGGCGGAGGCGGGGGCACGGGCGGGGGCGGCGCGGGCGGAGGCGGAGGTGGACGGCCAGGCGGCGGTGGAACCGGAGGAACGGGGGGCACGGGCGGCACCGGAGGAACTGGTGGAGCTGGAGGCAAAGGAGGAACCGGGGGAACCGGCGGCACTGGAGGAACCGGCGGCACTGGAGGAACTGGTGGAGGAACAACTGGACGCACTGGCGGCGGAGTCTCGAATCCGAATACGAACAATCCAAACAATGTGTTTACACAGCCGCGGACGATCGTTCCGCAATTTCCTCCATCAGCTTCTACAAATCAGCAGATTCTTGCGGCGCTCGCGGACGGAACCGGCGGGTTCACGATTTTCAACACCAATGACTTGCTAGGCGGGCTTGAGAAGATCGGACGCGAGCAGAGCGAGTTTTATATCCTCGGCTACGTGCCGCAACAGTCGGCGGAGGGAAGTTGCCACACGCTGAAAGTGAAGATGAATCGCGGCGGGCTAAACGTAAGGTCGCGCAGCGGATACTGCAACACGAAGTCGACAAACATGCTGGAAGGTACGCCGGTGGAGAAGCAGCTCGAGGCGCGGGCGACAGGCACGCAAGCCGGAACGATGCAGGGGATGTTCCAAGTGCCTTACTTTTACACGGCGCCAAATGTGGCGCGCGTAAACCTGACGATGGAGATTCCTTCGAACACGGTGCAGTTCAACAAAGACAAAGGGAAGTACCGTGCCAGCTTGAACGTGCTAGGCATAGCGTACAAGCCGGACGGCAGCGTTGGAGCGAAGTTCAGCGACACAGTGAATCTCGACCTGGAAAAAGATGAAATGAAGGATTTCACGAAGCAGCCGTATTTCTACCAGAACCAGTTCGATGCAGGTTCGGGGGACTACAAGTTGACTGTGGTAGTCAGCTCCAGTGGCGACGCATTCGGGAAATACGAGTCGAAACTGCAGATTGATCCTTATGATGGCAAGCAGTTCGGCCTGGGCGGCGTGGTACTCACGAACTCGTTGCAACGGTTGTCGGATATTCCCACGAGCCTCGATTCCGTGCTGCTTGAGGACCGTACGCCGCTGGTCGTAAAGGGAATGCAGTTCAATCCATCTGCCAGCAACCGGTTTAAGAAGACGGATAGCGTTTCTCTCTACACAGAAATCTACGAGCCGCTGCTTACCTCCGCCAACCCGCCACAGGTTATGGCTGGCTATGCGATCGTGGAGCGGGGCTCTGGGAAAGTCGTCTTTAAGTCTGGTGCGATTCGCATGGACGACTTCGTTCAAAAGGGAAGCCCGATGGTGCCGGTGGGGCTGAATATCAAGCTGGGCGAAATGGCTCCGGGAAGTTACCAGCTGGTGATGATGGCGGTCGATGGGGTGGGCAACCATGCCAAGAATCGCACCATCGATTTCGACGTGACGCAGTAGCGAACCATTTGGCGTGTTTCTCCCCTAGTTGAGACGGCCGCTAGCCTGCGGGCTGGCGAGAGGCGCTTCCGGACTCCGCGAAGAGGCTGCGAAGTACGAACCAGCAATTCGCGGGGCGCTCCGAGAGACGGCGCATGAAATAGGGACACCAGTCGGTGCCGAAGGGCACGTACACCTGCAGGGTGTCGCCTGCGGAACGCACTTGCGCTTGCAGGTCGCGGCGAATTCCATAGATCATCTGAAATTCGTATCGGGATTTGTCCAGCTTGAGCCGGGCGGCTTCGGCTTGCGCGTGAGCGACCATGTTCCAGTCGTGGGAGGCGATGGCGGGGAGAAAACTGCCTTGCGCGGCGCCTTCGAAGAGTTGGGTCGTTAGTTTCTGATAGTTGGCATCGACCTCGCTCTTTTTTTGGAAAGCGATTCTTGCGGATTCTCGATAGGCGCCTTTGACGAGGCGAATTTTGGGCTTGATGGGTGCGAGTCGTAACAGATCTTTCTCCGTGCGGTAAAGGTAGGCTTGCACCGCCAGGCCGCAGTTTCCCAGCTCGCGTTGCACGCTTTCGAAAATATCCAGCGTAGCGTCCGTGTAGGCGCTGCCTTCCATGTCCATCTCGATGGTGCGGCCGAGAGTGGCGGCGCGGGCGGCGATTTCACGGGCCATCGAGCGGCAGAGCTCTTTGTCGATGTCGAGGCCGAGTTGGGTGAGCTTAATGGAGATATTGCCGGTGAGATTCTTGGCGTGGAGTTCTTCGACCATCTCGATGTAGCTTGCGCGGACTTCGCGTGCGGCGGCTTCGCTGGTGACATTCTCTCCGAGATGATTGAGGCTGACGTTGCGGCCCTGTGAGCAAAGTTCTTGGCTGGCAGTGAGAGCTTCCGCGAGGGATTCGCCAGCGACGAAACGGCGCGCGAAGCCGTTTTTCATGCCGTGTCGCGCGATGCGATCCGTGACGCCGCGTTTTGTGGACAGCCAGAAGATGAAATTGCGAATCAGCACGAACCCTCCCCGGGAGAAGCAGCCCGAGGATACGGGCAGAGGTGCCGGGCGTCAATACCGTCGACGGCTGAGGAAACGAGCCGTAGGTCCAAGCGGATGAGTTGGTTAGGGCCAGACCTGTACTTGCGGGCAAAGTAGGTTTTC
>DATFZQ010000056.1:0-9805 GCA_035314345.1 Candidatus Acidiferrum sp. | reverse complement strand
CATCATTGAATTCCCATAGGGCCCGCGTCCGCCGCTGGGCGGCCACGTTCAAACGGCTTAATCGAACGCGCGCAGAGCACCCTGCCTGCCTTCAAGTATTCGCAAAAACGCGCGTCCGATTAAGCACTAGCGTTTATCAGGACTTAGGCGATTACTTCTGGTTTGGCGATCACGCACGGAAGTGACCTGGCCCAGCATAGCGAGCGCAATGGCGATTTGTCGCCAAGCGTTGCGCGCCCAGCTACAATATCCCCCGTGACTAGAGAACGCTGGGCTCAGATAGGAATCACTGTTCAATTCCTCATCGTGGTGCGGACACTAGGTGAGTTCTTCCGGCTCAGGCACGTCCTTGGCACGAGCTTCTCGGTCGCACTCGCTGCGCCGTATGTTGGTGGTGCCTTAATAGCTGCTTGCTTCTGCTGGACAGGCGTGACCTCGTACTTCTTCCGACGCTACACACTGTCCGTCTGGATCGCGCTGGCGGACGTAGTCATTCTGCTCGTATACAAAATTGTTGCGATTGGTTGGTGAGGATTACCGGGCGTTCGTTAAGGTCGCAGTTTCCGGTTACGGCATTAATCAGGCATGAGCCCTCAGTGAATGCGACTGAATTCAAGGTTCCTTGTAGATCACGGCGTGGGCGTGCTTCGCTAGGATCGCCGCATCCTCGGCCTTTGTCAGCGTAACGGCCTTCTCTCCTTCGCGAACGGATTCCGCCCGCATGAATTCGTCAAAACCCGGCGCGGAGAAAATAAACACTACGTGGATGGCTTCCTTTCCGGTATTGGCGGCAGAAATCCAGGTGCCGGCCGGAATGAACACGGTGGCACCGCCATGCACGTCCTTGGTCTTGTCGCCCAGACTTACCTTCGCTGATCCATTCTGTAGGAAAAGGATTTCGTCCGACCCAGGGTGCCGATGAGCGTCTATTTTTCCTCCGACCGGAATGTCTTCGGTTCCGAAAACCAGATGGGACGAACCGCCATTATGTGGATCAACTTTGAGGATGAAGAGAGAGAGTTTGCTATCGAGACCCTCGATGGGCCTCCACACTCGGCGTTCGCCTTCATCTTTTTCGAGGATGAGCGGCGTTGCGTTAGCCGACTGAGTTTGGGTGGAGGATGGCGCGACGGCTGAGCCACAAACCAAGAGCGCGCAAATGCCAGCGAAGAAACCAATGGATCTCATGAAGACCTCCTTGTAATCCGAAAGACGCGATTGGGATCCAAGTGGCGAAATTTACTCCGCGTCACAATGGACGGTCAAGGGACCTTCTGCCAGTTAGGAATTCAAAATGAGGCATTACCGACGGTCAATAGTTCTGCAACGGCGGCCTAACTCCTGATTAGTCGCGTTACCGGACATCGTTGTTTGGGGGCCCAATTCCACTTCCCTGTTTCACATGAAACTCAGTTTTAGAACTGCCGAATCTAAAGGGCTTGGATGCGAGCCGCGTGACGACATTCGCACGCAGACTGCCAATCTCGCCTGGCACTTCTTTTGAATCCAATTTGAAGTAGAGTTCGAACGGCCTTGCCGATGCCTGCGCGGCCCGAACGCGAGATGTGGATTGTCCTTGTTCGTTGACGGATGTCCCGGGCACGCAAGCTGCCAGGAGAAGCAGATGAGGATACACGTACGTAAAGACCGGCCCGCGGCGTGGGTCGAATACCGCATCAGAACGAAACGCGCCTGGGTCAGGCCCTTCCTTTCTGTCGAGTGGATTTGCCAGTGGATCGTCTATGCGCTGAGTAACTGGACGTTTCTTGAGGTGCTCGACTACCTTGAAACGTTCAGCGTACTGATCGCGGTCATCTTTTATTTCTCCGAGTCTGGTGATCGCGTAAAGCAAAGGCACTATCAAGCCTGGCAGGTGGTGAATACCTCGCAAGGAAAAGGCGGCAGCGGCGGTCGCATCGAAGCGCTCCAGGAACTAAACGCGGATCGCGTTCCCCTCGTTGGCGTGGACGTCTCCGGCGCCTTTCTGCAAGGCATTCGGCTCGACAAGGCACGCCTTTTGCGAGCCAACTTTTCCGCAGCGGATATCCGCGATGCCAAATTTCCGGCAGCGGACTTTACGGATGCCGACCTTCGCTCAGCGAATCTTCGCGGCGCGAATTTGTCGCAAGCCACGCTCCAGCGAGCGATCATGGACGAAAGTGATCTTACAGGAGCGGATTTCACCGGGGCGGACCTTGCCGGAGCGAGTTTCGTGGATGCGGACTTGAGCAACGCCGAGTTGCGCGATATTCGCTGGGAACATATCACCAACTTGAAGAACGCCAATATTTTCGGCGTGAAAGACGCTCCGAACGGCTTTGTGGACTGGGCGCTGAAGCATGGAGCGCAAAGCGCCGCGAGCCCAACGCGCTGAGGTGAAGCCAAAGTGAGGGAGATTCGAACAGCAACTCGAAAGGACGAGGACGACATCTCGAAGCTCCTCCGCGGAAGACAACTGAGCTGTACAAGGGTTCGTCTGGCCCGCACGCGTAATCGGAAACTTGAAATTCCACATCGACGGTCACGGCGATTACCGGGCACAACCTGTGGATTCAACCAAGTTTGTGTCCGCTAATGAGAGTCATGAGCCATGCCACGACAGCCCAGACCCCAGGCAAACTGGTGAGGACCACGGAAAGGATAATCCCTGCCTTGTACAGTCGCGTCCGTGGCATTCCGTGATAAGAAACCGTGTCGACGACCCAACCAAACGTGTAGCAGATATTGGCGAGAAGACAATAGACGAACGGTCCGACCAGCATTGCAACTGGCTCTTCAAAATCGACGCCGGGCCTTACAGCAGCAGAACCAGCAATGAGTACGAGAAACCAAGTTACTATGCCGACTGTCCCGACGTAGAGGTTAAAGCGCAAGCGGCGAGCTTCCCACCAAGCGATTATTTCTCTTCGGGTGATTGAGAAGCTCTGTTCCGACGGCCATTCCAGCAATCGTTCCACGCTTCCCCCAAGAGACATTCGAAAAAACAAGTTGTAAGGCAGAGTGTAGTCTAATCTCGCGCTGCTATTTGAGGAACTGTTTCACGGTTCAGGCGCATTTTCGTAGTCAACTCCTGATTTGTCGCGTAATCGGAGACGTAAAGCAAAACTTCACTTGGACGGTAACCGCGTCAGGCACTTCACGGGACTATAATCCTGGTATGCGAGTAGGACCGTTGTTCTGTGCGCCGATGGCAGCTATCCTTTGTTCGCATGCCCTCGCTTATCCGCGTCCTCCTCGTGGGACAGAGAACATTCCCAAATTGATGGCGGATTCCGCGCTTGTCTGCAAGGGCGAGGTCGTTGAAGCGGCCGACGTGACCGTCGTTTCCGATCCTCGGCCACCGCATCGGACGGCCACCGCTCTCGTTCACGTAGATCGATGTTTTAAGGGAGAACGGCCTGCGAGCGAAGTTGTACCCGTACTGTTCGACAACGTACTGCCTCCGGGAGGCGGACCGTATGTGGTGCTTCGGAAAGGCGACTACCGTTTGTTCTTCCTCAAGCCTAAAGAAAATAAGTACGTTCTGGTAGATGACTGGTTCGGGCAACTGTCCATCTCGCGCCAACTTGGAACTCCATCACTTGGAGGCAATGACCCGATGCACCAGCTGGAAGTGGATTTGAAGGCGGGCCTGACTGACCGCGATCACGAGCGTGTGCTGGACGGTATTCGCATGCTGGGAAATATGCGTCACCTGCAATCCAAGGAGGAGCTTATTTCGCTTCTGGATTCACAAGATCCGCTAGTGCGTACTTACGTTTTTGAGGCCATGTTGCGCCTGCATGACTATTCTGTTTTGCCTGCCGTCGAGGAATGGCTTACGGCCCAACCGCAACCCCCTCCATCTCTCATTCTGCCCAGGGATGCGTTGTTTGAGATGCAAGGTCGGCTTGTCGGGGAGATTTCCATGATCCGCGACCCTTCCACGCTCCCAATCCTGCTTCGCTTGCTGCGGCTTCCAAGCCCGTTTGCCCGTCAAGGAATTCTGCAAGCTGTGCGCGCCATTAACTCCCCACAGGGCGCACCATCGCTTTTAAAAATGCTCGATGACCCCTATGCCGACAATGCGTTCATAGCCATGCAAGCCCTAATCGAGTTGGCTGGAGGCGGAGCTATCGACTGGGCACCGCCGTTGCCGGCGTTCCGCGAGAATCCCAACTACTACGCGGCAAGGTGTCGTGAGTGGTGGCAAGCAGAACACCAGCCGCAGCAATGAAGCGGGGTGAACAATCGCTCGGATGCTTGGCCAACTCCTGGTAAGTAATCGTACAAGTGCCCGTCACTGGCCAGGAACGGCGTTGTGGGAAATAGCTCCTGCCTTGCCGCGTAGTGTTTACCGATGGGAGAAGTGGCGATTGCGATTGCTGATTCACTTCCTGAGTCACGGCGCAGCGGATGCGACACTTGATCCCGGCCTTTGACGCTGGCCAGAAATCTCGTTCTCGGAAATAGCAACAATCGCAGAATTTGGCCTGGAGGCGGCGGTTTTCCCAACCACTGCAACGAATTCCGATCAGGGTTGGGATTGATTTTGCAGGACTTATCCTACTCACATTCTCACGACGATCACGTTTTGCTGTTATAGTGCACCAAATGTGCACCAATCGAATCAGAGACTTGTGCTAAGCTACTGAAAACACTCGGCGGAGAGGTGCCAGAGTGGTTTAATGGGTCGGTTTGCTAAACCCACCTGCCCTGTTTGCACTCGCCGATTTTCACGTCTTTTCAGTAATTTAACTTGCTCTGAGTTGCACCCAGATGGCCTCATTTGCAGGTTATGTTGCACCAAGAGTGCACCAAAAATGCGTGCATCACCACATTGGAACGGTTCTCTACGTGTGCCTGGTCTTCACCAGCACCATCTCGCGCCACGATTTGGCTGGAAGGCCATTGCAAAATGGTTCGGAACCGGCGTCAGCACACTTCCCAACTCTTTGCCGGCCGGTCCCAAAACCCTGCGTTAGATTCTCCCGTTCTCTATTCTTCTGCCATTCGGTAGTCGGAACAGCGCAGCTTAATGCGGCGCGGGCTTTTGATAGTTCGGATAGGGCGGATGCTGCGGCGCCGGCGGCACTGGATTTTTCTTCAGCAGTTCCATCACCACCTCCACGGCCTTTTCAAGCTGCGGATCATGGCCCGTTCGCACCAGCTTCGGATCGTATTCGACATCCACGTCCGGCGAAACGCCGTGATTCTCAATCTCCCACTTTCCGTCCGCAGTGTAGAAGGCTAGGTTCGGCGTCCCCGTGAAACCGCCATCGAGCAAATCCGCCGGATTGGTATAGTGGCCCACCAGGCCGCCCCACGTGCGTTTTCCAACCAGCGGACCGATTTGCGCCTTGCGGAACATCCATGGCAGAGCGTCACCGCCAGAACCGGCCATTTCGTTGGTGATCATCACCTTCGGCCCAAAGATGGCCTCGAGCGGTGTCGTGATGTCCTTGCCTTCGCGCATGTTCCAGTAGCTCAGCAGCGGCCGCCGCAAATAATCAATGATGTAGTCGGCGATGTCTCCGCCGCCGTTGTAGCGCTCATCGATGATCGCCGCTTCTTTGCCCACTTGCGCGAAGTAGTAGCGATTGAAGTTCGTGTAACCGCCCGCGTAGGTGTCGGGCAAATACACGTAAGCCACGCGGCCGCCGGTTAGATCGTCTACCTTACGGCGGTTGTCTTCGATCCACGCGTAGTTTCGCAGCCCGGTTTCGTCATCCACGGGAACGACAGTGACGGTACGCGACCCGTCGGCATCGGGCTTGGGCCCGACCTTCAGCACTACTTGTTTTCCCGCGGTCTCTTCAAAGAAGCTGTAAACGTCGCTGGGCGCGCGCACGTCACGGCCGTCCACCGCCAGCAGATACTCCCCGACTTTCACGTTCACTGCTGGCTGCGTCAGTGGCGCGCGCAGCTTGGGATTCCAGTTTTCGCCGTTGTAGATTCGCGCAAACCGGTAGCGGCCGTTCTCGACCGTGTAGTCGGCGCCGAGCAGGCCGGTTTTGACGTGCTTCGGCTCGGGAATGTCGCCGCCGCCGATGAACATATGCCCAACGGTGATGTCGCCCAGCATCTCGATGAACAGATAATTCAGGTCGTCGCGGCTGGAGATATTTTCCAGGTACGGCTCGTACTTTTTCTTTTCCGCCTCCAGGTTCAACCCGTGAAGCCCCGGATCGTAGAGAAAATCGCGCTCGTCGCGCCACACCTGCTGGTACATGTGCTTCCATTCGGCGCGCGGATCGACATAAATCTCCAAGGAGTCCAGCTTCAGCGGCCCTCCCAGTCCGGGTTGTGGAGGGCCATCTCCGGGTTTCTCCGCCGGGCCGATGACCCACTGGTTCTGTTTGGCGTACAGCATCTTCTCGCCGTTAAATGAAACTTCGAACGCGTTTACGCCCTCCAAAATCTGTTCCGTCTTGCGCGTCTTGAACTCAAATTTGTGTATCTTCGCCGTCGGCCCGCCATCGTCAAACTCGAACGTTTCGAGTTGCGGGCCTTCGCCAAGAAAAAGGACTCCCGCCTTGCCCGCATACAGCCCGTAATAATTTCGCGCCGGAATCGGCAGCGCGAGAATGCGCTGGCTGATGTTTTCGAGATCAATCTCGACCGCCACTGGCTTTTCTTCTTTTGTTTTGTCTTTATCCTTATCTTTGTCTTTGTCATCTTTAGCTTTGTCCGCGTCAGGCTTTTTGTCTTTGTCGCCCTTATCCGCCTCTTTGCCTTTCTCTTCATCGCTCTCCGGAGCCAGCGGCGATGGCGAATCTTTCTTCAGCACCATCACGTACACACTCCGCGTGATCGGCCGTTGCAGGCTGGTCATGTCCAGCCATCCCGTGCTCAACGCGGCGTCCGTGCTCGCCGTGAAATATAGCGATTTCCCATCTTTGTCGAACGCCGCGTACAGCGCGTCGCTCATCCCATCGGTCAGTTGATAGCTTTTCCCCTGCTCCAGCGAATACGCAAAGACCGCGTGTAGATGATTTCGCAGCTGCTTTACATAAGCGATCCACCGGCTGTCCGGTGACCACGTCATCTCTAAACGATGTCCCGGATCGGTGTACGTGTCTGTATCCACGCGCACCGGCGTTTTCTTCTCCAGGTCCACGTACCAGAAGTTCAGCCGCTTGTCGGTGTAGGAAATTTTCTTCGAATCCGGCGACCACCGCGGAGTGTAGTAAAAAGTTGGCGGGTTGCCCAGATCGATTTTCTTCACTTCGCCAAGGGCGCTCTGGTCGCGAATGTGCAGCGCGTATTCGCCGGATTCATCGGAGAGATACGCAATGGATTTTCCATCGGGAGACCATGCGGGATCGCGCTCTACCACATTGGTCGTGTTCGTCAGATTGCGGATATCGCCCTTTTGCGCAGGCACCGTCACGATTTCTCCGCGCACGCCAAACACCGCGCGCGCCCCCGTCGGCGAAATCCCGGCCGACCGAATCCGCCGCGGCTCAATCTTCTGAAAATGTGGCCGCACTTCCGCGATGTCTCCCACGATGTGAATATCCAGCGCGCGATCCGCTCCGGACTTGAGATCCACCAGGTGCAGCGATCCGAACTGTTCGTACACAATCGCGTCGGACGTGGCGGAAGCCGACTTGAAATCCAACCCGTCGTTCTTGATGATCTGTTTCACCTGCTGCGACTTGACGTCGTAAGCGAAGAGCGCCACCGGCCCATTGCGGTCCGAAAGAAAATAAATCGTGTCGCCCACCCACATGGGATTGAAGTCGTTCGAATTTTCCCGCGGAATCACGGCTTGCGTGCCGGAATCGGCAAGATTTGCGATCCAGATGGGCCTGGTTTGTCCGCCGCGATAGCGCTTCCAGGCTTGCTGCCATTGGATGTTCGGCACGTACGCCACTCGCGTCCCGTCCGCTGAGAACGACGCTTCCGAAGCTCGCGCCAACGGCACCTGCGTGGCGTAGCCCCCTTCCCGCGGAACCGTAAAAAGCTGCACCACTCCGCTAGCAAATCCCGTTCGCGACGAGTTGAATACAATTTTCTTTCCATCAGGTGTCCAGCCCAGCACATCGCCGTCCGCCGGGTGATACGTCAGCCGCCGCGGTTCCCCGCCCGCAGCTGCCACGACGTAGACGCTGTTGGTGCCGTCGTAGTTGCCGGTGAACGCAATCTGCGCTCCGTCCGGCGAAAACTTGGGCTCGCCTTCGTGGCCTCCGCTGGTCAGCCGCCCCACGTTGCTGCCGTCGCGGTTCGCAATCCAAATGCTGCCCGCATAGCTGAATGCGATTTGCGTCTTGCTGATCGAGGGATCGCGCAGCAGCAGCGGTCCATGCCCTTGCGCGCGCACCACACCCGGCGCGCCCGCAATCAATAGCGCCAGCACCGCGCACGCTCGCCTGACGAACCATGTCTTCGCTGGCTCTTTCATACTCGCGATCAATTCCTGCATGATCGTTCTCCTCTTCGCGTCTTGGTTTTCAGCGCCGCAGAGTTGGTTTCCCGGGAACCACTGGGATGGCCGACCGATTGCATTTCCTTCTGCATGTCTTTCGCAGTCGGAACTTCCTTCTTAAGCTCGAATCTTGAAGTCGGCGTGCATTCTACACCAACTCCCCCCGCGTCAAGACACTAGTGCACGGGAGCAAGCGGCTTCGCCGAAGCTCTTGCCAAATCCTCCGAGAATGTACGGATGGGCTTGTCTATGGCTGGCGAATCCGAACAAGACATGCCATCTAGATGCGGGACTACAATAGTTCCGGCATGCCGGCGCGCAAAATCGTACACATCGACATGGACGCGTTTTATGCCTCCGTGGAACAGCGCGATGATCCGCTACTGCGCGGCAAACCCGTCGTCGTCGCGTGGCGGGGAGATCGGTCCGTTGTGTGCGCTGCTTCGTATGAAGCCCGAAAGTTCGGAGTACGTTCCGCCATGCCTGCCGTTCGAGCCGAGCGCCTTTGCCCTGACGCCGCGTTTCTGCCTCCGGATTTTCCCCTTTATCGCGCGGTTTCCCGACAGGCGCGAGAGATCTTCAACCGCGGGCCTTGCGCTCTAACTTCCGGAGCGCACAGCAGCGAGAGGAGCGACAGGGCCACGCACGCAACTCGGCGGGCGAAATATGGATTTCGTGTTCTCACATTGTTTCCTCCAGTAGAAACGGGTATTTCGAAGCACACGAATGCTTCAAATCGGGAGCCGACTGGAGGACTGACTAGATGCGAAGAGGCAGTGGGGCCGGGGCGTAAAGGATTGGCGGAGCGTGGCAATGTGCCGCAATCATGCGGTTAGAGGAGTCTACGGCGTGAGAATCGCCAGTCGCTGGTAGCATTGCAAATACAAGGAGAGCGTAGGAAAAGCTATGCACGGCGGAGGGCTGCACAAAAGGAGCGTGCATCGCCTGTTCTGGCGTCGTCGCAGCACCACAGTCAAATGCATACGCCGCGAGAGCGACTGCCAGTACGGCCAGAAAAATTGGCTTAGCCAAACGCATCATTGAATAACTCAGTACCGTGGTTCGGAATTACGGTGACGTATTTTGTGGGGGTTCAAGCCGCGGTAGCAAGAGCCTTGGCGCGGAGACGGATCATAAGCTTTGCCAAATCCTCGCGGGTGAAGGTCCACTGGAACGGAGCGGCGGACTTCTCATAGCGTTGCTGGAAGGCCAGTAGCGCCTCTTCCAATTGGGCCAGAGAGTGGAAATCGTTGGGCGTGAGAACTTTGCGCTGAACGACGGAGAAGTAGATCTCCACTTGGTTGAGCCAACTGGCATGGTTCGGAGTGTGAACCGGAACAATCGAAGGCCAGCGGGCTTGCAGTCGTTGGACGCACTTCTGCCCGCGGTGCACGG
>DATFZQ010000055.1:0-2087 GCA_035314345.1 Candidatus Acidiferrum sp. | reverse complement strand
TGTATCAGAACAAAGTAACCCTCATCGGCTTCCTCGGCAGCGACGCAGAAGTTCGCTCCAACGACAACCGCAGCTTTACCACGCTCTCGCTGGCAACCAAGTCGTCCTACAAGAAAGAGGGCAAATACATCTCGCACACCGAATGGCACCGTTGCGTCGTCTTCGGCAAGCTCTCGGAGTTCGCCAAAACGCTTACCAAGGGTGCGCATATCCAGGTGGAAGGCGAACTGCGCAGCCGGGAGTACGACAGCAAGAAAACGGACTCGAAGCGGCGGGTCTGGGAGATTCGGGTCGCTTCAATCCTGAAGCTGGACCGCGCTGAAAATGCCGCCGCCGAAGATCAGGAGCACGAGGAAACGCCCCAGGAGGAGACGGCCGCATAGGCCCTTGCTCTTCACTCTCGGAAGCCCGGCTAATCGCTGGGCTTCCAACGCTGTGAGGTTCCCACTATGAGCTTCGAATTGATCCTTCCATTCCTTCGGCCCATCGAGGGGCTGCTGCTCGACGAAGATGTTAGCGAAATCATGGGCAACCCCGACGCCTCGTGGTGGTACGAACGCGACGGCATCATGTTCCAAGAGCAGAACATTTCGTTCGACGCCGGCAAGCTACAAACCGGCCTCGAAGTTATTGCTAATCAACTGGGTAAGAAGCTTGACGAGGACAACCCACTCCTGCACGCACAACTCCCGGACGGGAGTCGGTTGGCGGCAGTCATCCCGCCGGTCGTGCGCTGTACACCTGCGCTCATCATCAGGAAATTCACCAGCCGACATTACACAGTTGATGATCTGATCGCTCGCGGCACGCTGACGCGGGCGCTTGCGGACTTCTTAGCCGAGCAGATTCGCAGCGGTAAGACGCTCCTTATCAGTGGCGGAACCGGTACCGGCAAGACCACGCTATTGCGGATACTGGCCGACTTTATTCCCGAACAGGATCGCCTCGTTGTCATCGAGGACACCTCCGAACTTCAGATCCAGAAGCCGAACATTCTGCCGACGGAATGCCAGACTGATACGTTCAAGGCCAAGATAACTTTCGACGACCTTCTGAAGTCCGCTCTCCGCTGGCGACCGGACCGCATCATTCTCGGGGAAGTCCGCGGAATCGAGGCACGAACGCTGCTCGATTCCTTCAACACGGGCCATGCGGGTTCAATGGCTACGATCCACGCCAACTCGGCGGAGAAAGCCCTTCACCGTTTCGCCAATCTCGTGATGCGCAGTCACGCGCAAAGCACGTTCGCCGATACCGAAGCCGAGATCGCAGAAGCTGTCGATTTTGTCGTCCATGTTGAACGTCAGCCAGGCCGCCGCGTTGTCCGCGAGGTGCTTGCGCTTCGCGGCTATGACCGCGACGCGAAACGCTTCCTTATTGAGCCCGTCTTCGAGGTAGAACATGCCACAGCATTCGCACGGACTGCGGCGCCTATTGCTGCTGACTTGCTTACCAATTCTGCAGATAACGATTCCTTGATTCCACTACCTATAAAGGAGAACCCACATGCCACTGCTTGAGATCAACCAGAGCCGCCACATCTGTGCTTCTGTCCGACTCGATGAGGTCACCGCCACGCAGGTCGATCAGTATGCCGCCTTCATCCACGCATCCGCGGATGATGTTGTGGACAAGGCGCTCAACTATGTCTTCTCAAAGGACCGCGACTTCCAGGACTTCCTGAAGACGGCACACGCCAAGCAGGTTGCCCCCGCTTTGCGTGTGCGAAAAGGCCCGAGCAATGGTGCGACGGAGCAGCCGACAAAGAAGCTTGCAGCCGGGGTCGAGTCCACGGCTTCTGTGCGCGCAGTGAAGGCATGATCGTCCATTCAATTTCGTGGTGGTGCAAGAACGGTGCTTCGCACCGGAAGAATTTTGACACTCCACCCCTTCGAGGGTCGTGCAAGTGCACCACGGTGCACTTCCAGCGGTTTCAAGGACATAACGATTTTCGGTGCACTTGAGTGCACCTGTGAAATGCGAGGGAACATGACAATTTTGAAAGGCAACCCAGACGCGATTTCTGAGAGCGACCACGCCCTAAATCGCGTTTTCCCCGTGACCGCAAAGCTAACGAAAGAGGAACT
>DATFZQ010000054.1:0-3962 GCA_035314345.1 Candidatus Acidiferrum sp. | reverse complement strand
GGGCCAATGGGAGAGATTGGCCAGAGTGCGCTTGTGGGTCTTGTTGCCCTCGCGCCAGCCTTCGCGGAGGAGGACGGCGGGCGGGGAGTTGCGGTTGGGGACGGTCTCGATGTACATGGGAGCCATTATGCATATTATATTAGTAATGTCAAGGAAATAATGTTATTTACATGGGAACATATTGCCACTGATTATAACTGACATTCACGCACTACAGGCTTGAAAATGAAACAGTTGCGGGGAAATTTGGTCTTAATTCTTAGCGGAACTTCGGTTTAAACCTTCTGTAAGAGTACATAACTTTCCGATTATCGAATTGACAAGGCGACCTGATCGTTCTTAGTTGCAACGCCGCACTTTTCGGAAGCAACCTCTCGATTGAAGTCGAAGTCAGTAGCCGCAGCACCGGTAATAAGTCGCGCTCCGCGACTGAAAATCAAGTCCTGGATCGCCCACTGAACGAAGACCAAGATGCAACTCTGAAACCGGCCTATGTACATCAGGTGAATGAACACCTAGACCAGCCAAGCCGGTAGGCCCGAAACATGCAGGCCGAAGATGTTGGCCACCGCAGCCGCCCGTCCGATGACCGCCAGATTTCCTTTATCCAAATACTGGAAGGCGTCCTGCTTCGGTTTGCCCTGTACTTTCCTCACAATCGCCTTCGCGGCATGCTTTGGCGCAGTGTTACTAGGACCACCCTACCACGCGTGCGAAAACCAGGCTGCACTCCGGTCGGCACACTTGCTGAGACGTGAGCGATGCAGCTCTACCGGTTCGTGATGGGTGGGCTGTCACCCTGCAACAGTCTTTCGAAAGCGCTCGGATCCAGGAGATCAAGAGACTTTACTACCAGATCAGCGCCTAGGTCTTGACCGTTGTGACTTACCCCGATGCTTCGCATACCTGCGCGGCGTGCGCCTTCGATACCGGCAACGGCGTCTTCTACAACAATGCACCTCTCGGGCGATACGCCGAGGCGCGAAGCCGCCGTCAGATACACTTCAGGGTCCGGTTTTCCCTTGCTGACATCTTCAGCGCAGACGATAGCCTGAAAACTGTGAGCAGCCACAAGAGCTTCGAGGACCACCTCGATGTTCGGACGCGGCGCCGATGAAGCGACTGCCTGAAGCCATCCCTGGTCGTGAAGCCTGTGTACCCAAGTTGCAACCCCGGGTAGTGGTGAGATCCCATTCGTGCGAACCAGATGGCGATAGAGTTCCTCTTTGGCATTTGCGATTCTCTCGATGCGCTCGGGAGTCGGTGCGGCACCGAGCCAGCGGGGAATGATGGAATCGTTGCGCTGGCCGAACGAAGAAAGAAATCGCTCGTGACTGATGGCGATGCCTTCGTTCGCCATTGTGTCCCGCCAGGAAATCCAGTGGTATTCCTCCGAGTTAATTAATGTTCCATCCATGTCCCAAAGTACTGCCCGTGCCATGTTCATCTGCAGCCCTCCATCGAAAGCACTGCGTTAGTGAGGTGCGGCACCATACCTGTCACTTGAGCTGAAAAACACACTGGTTCCTGCAAACTGCGATGCCGGTTGTGGGCCACACCGCTCTTCGTAAAGCAGGGAGGACGGCCGCCGCTCACCCGACTTTCACGGCAACCTGGGACAGAGCATACTCTTCCAAGTGGTGGGCATCGCTGTTGAATTTGCGGATACCTTCGGCCAGCTTCTCCGTCGCCATAGCGTCCTCGTTATGCATCCAGCGGAAAGTCTTCTCATCCAAGTGCAAGCGCTGTTCCTTGCTCGCCTGTGCATTTACTGGATCGAGTTTACGATCCAAGACGCCTTCGGTTTGCTCCAACTGGTCGAGGAGGTCTGGACTAATGGTCAGCAGATCTGCTCCCGCCAGGCGGACGATCTGATTCACATTGCGAAAACTTGCCCCCATCACCTGGGTCTTGTAGCCGTATTTCTTGTAGTGGTTGTAGATGCGGGTGACGGACGCAACGCCAGGATCCTCGTCCGCAGGAATCTCCGCGCCGCCATGCTCCCTTTTGTACCAATCGTAAATCCGGCCGACGAAAGGCGAAATCAAGGTTACCCCGGCTTCGGCGCACGCAACGGCCTGGGCGAAGCTAAAGAGCAGTGTCAAATTGCAGTGGATGCCTTCCTTCTCAAGAAGCTCGGCTGCGCGAATTCCCTCCCAGGTGCTGGCGATCTTGATCAAGATGCGGTCGCGCGCCACGCCTTGGTTCTCATAAAGCAAAATGAGCTTGCGGGCCTTGGCGATCGTACCCGCGGTGTCAAAGCTCAATCTGGCGGCAACCTCGGTAGAAACCCGCCCGGGGACGACCTTGAGAATTTCACACCCAAACAGGACAAAAAGACGGTCGATGAACTCTTCCGCCATTTCTTCGTGATCGCCGCCGCGCTCCAGGGCAAGTTCAGTAGCCTCTTCCACTAAGTGCCGGTAGGCCGGCATCTGGGCGGCATGAAAAAGGAGGGAAGGATTGGTGGTAGCGTCCTGCGGGCGGTGCCGGGCAATGGCCTCAATGTCACCGGTATCCGCTACAACAGTGGTGTATTTCTTCAGGGATTCAAGCAGCGTCATCGTCATCTCCTATCATTCAAGTTCAATAGACTGGTTTAGCCTCAAGCGCGGTGCTGCGCAATCTGGCTCTTCGCTGCGGCTACAACATTTTCGACGTTGAAGCCAAACTTCTTCAGCAGTTGCTTCAGCGGCGCAGAAGCGCCGAAGGTTTCGATGCAGACACTGCGTCCCTCCGAGCCCGTATACTTGGCCCACCCGAAATCAGAGGCTTGCTCCACCGATACTCGCGCTTTCACATGCGGCGGCAGAACAGATTCTCTGTAGCTCTTATCCTGGTCGTCAAACAATTCCCAGGACGGCATACTAACCACGCGTGCCCGCACGCCTTCCTTGGTTAATTGCTCGTAGGCCTCCAGACAGAGGGCAACCTCGCTGCCCGTGCCGATGAGGATGACCTCAGGATCCGCGCCAGCGGCATCCGCGAGAATGTAGGCTCCGCGGGCCAGGCCCGATGCCGGGGCATACTTCTTCCGGTCGATTGTCGGCACGGCTTGACGTGTAAGTACCAGCACCGCTGGCTCGTGATGGAGTTGCAGTATTACCTTCCAAGCCTCGCTTACCTCGTTCGCATCCGCGGGACGGATCATAATCAGCCCGGGCATGGAGCGCATGTGCGCAAGCTGTTCGATGGGTTGATGAGTGGGACCGTCCTCCCCGACTCCAATAGAGTCGTGAGTGAACACGTAAATCACCGGGAGCTCCATCAAGGCGCTCAAGCGAAGAGATCCCCGCATGTAATCGACGAAGATGAAAAACCCGGAGCCGAAGGGCCGAACTTTCACCAGACTCAGTCCGTTTAGGATGGCGCCCATAGCGTGTTCGCGGATTCCGAAGTGAAAATTGCGTCCGGCAAAATTCTCCGCCGAGAAATCGCCTGCGCCATCTTGGATGATACGGGTCTTAGTGGAGGGCGTGAGGTCTGCGGATCCTCCGATCAACCAGGGAATGTTCTTGGCGGCTGCGTTCAGCACCTTGGCGGAAGACTCGCGAGTCGCCAGGCCTTTCGGGTCTGCTGGGAATTCGGGCAGGTCACGGTCCCAACCTTCCGGAAGTTGGCGGTGTTGCATGCGGAATAGCTCTTCGGCGAGCTCCGGGTACTGCTTGCGATATTCGCCAATTCGAGCGAACCAGGCGTCGCGCAACTGCTTGCCGCGTATTCCGATGCCTTGCCGGAAGTGGTTGTAAACACCCTCAGGAATATAGAATTTCTTATCTTCAGGCCAACCGTAGTTCCGCTTCGCAAGCCGGATTTCGTCTTCTCCAAGGGGTTCGCCGTGAGCGCCGCTCGTGTCCTGTTTATGGGGCGCTCCGTAGCCGATGTGACTATCCACGATGATCAGTGTCGGCCGATCATTCGTATTCAGGAACGTTTGGAACGCACGAGATAGCATGTCGAGG
>DATFZQ010000053.1:0-2179 GCA_035314345.1 Candidatus Acidiferrum sp. | reverse complement strand
GAATGGTTCGCACATGACGGCCTTTGCCGACCAGGTCCACGATGACCCAATGTCCCTGACGAATCTGTATCTTCTCGACCGGCAAGTTCGCCAGCTCGGCGCGGCGGAGCCCGCATCCCACCAGGATCGCCAGCATGGCGCAGTCCCGCCGCTGCTGCAACCCATCGCCGGAAGCGCAATTCACCAGACACGAGCTTTGCTCCAGGCTTAGCCAGTTACCGGAGCGATGCCCAAGCTGCTTGGCACCCTTCACGCGCTGAATCCCGGCAGCCAGGTCAGCACTCAACAGACCACAGTCAGAGGCCTCGTAAGCCAGCCGGCGGGCGGCAGCCAGCCTCTGGTTGATGGTAGCCGCCGCCAGGCACCGTGCTTCCAGTTGCATACGGTAGCGAGTCACTACGACGCGGTTGAACGCCAGGCGTGGCTCGGAGCAATACCAGGAAATGAATTCTTCAATCGCATACTCGTAGGTTCGCCGAGAGGCAAGCGAGGACAGGCTGTTCAGCACTGCCGACTTGGAATGATCGAGATCGGAGAGTCGAAGCACCGTCCGGCGGTGCTTGGGTTTGGATTTCTTCGGGGCCATGCTGGCGGCCTCCTGTGCCGCAGCATGGAATTAGCTCACAATTTGCTCTGAGCGGAGGCCTTCGGATAGCGTGTGCAACGGCGATGTTTCACCAAATGACTAAGGCTTTTTTTGCGAAAGCTGTTTCTCAGTTTCCTCAATCACCTTTCGGAATTGCTCCACCGCAGGGACAGATGGCGAGCGCAAAGCATCTTTGGCGACGTAGCGCCAAACCGGGGGGCTGTCTAGCGGGTACTCAACTTGTCCGCGATATACCGAGAACCAGTACTGTCCGGTTACAAGTTGAATAGAATCAATTGATTGACATCTCCGACTAAATCGTACTGGGAGTCGGTTGCTTCAAGTGCCCGTAAAACGGGCACTTTCTCAAAAAGCGTGACACTGAGAATCTGTAGAATTTGGTAGAGACTTGCTTCCAGCCCCAACTGCTTCCGGAGGATGGCAACGAGCAGGTAAGTCGAGACGGCAATCCAGATCTGAGTCTTCACTGCGTTCTCGCTCGTGCCATAAAACGACTTAATCCGTAGATGCTGTTTAATCCATTTGAAAAATAGTTCTACCGCCCAGCGTGACTTATAGATCTGAGCGATGGTAAGGGCCGGAAGCGCAAAATTGTTGGTGAGGAACTTCAGCCGCTTGTCCTTTTCAGGGTCGAAGTAACTCACGCGCCGCAGTGGGTCCGGATACACTTTAGCGGATTCGATGGCCGTCAGAATGACGGTGTGATCGGATCGCACGCCGGTGGTCTTGTCCACGGCATGAGAGTAACGGCGCTGGAGCAAGATATTCTCTTTGCTGCGCACCACAAAGAATGCTGAGCAGAGGGTGAATATGTAGAGGCGTTCGAAATCGACATAGGCACGGTCCAAGACGTAGAACGAACCGGCTTGCGGAAGAATCTCGTCCAGGATGTTGACGTCGTGCACTTTCCCTTCTGTAATGCGGATAAAGGTGGGGATACTGCCGTGCAGATCCAGCAGCGTATGCATCTTCACGGCGGCCTTGTGCTGGCGAAATCGGGCCCAGGGAAATAGCGACAAGCAGAGGTCGATGGTGGTTGAGTCCAGAGCGTACAAGGTTTCATCCAGATCCACGCCGATCGGATCGTGAGCATACAAGGGTCGCGCGATGCCGATGAGTACTTGGGCGAAATCGGCATAGATTCGCCAGTCGCGCGACTCGTTGGCATCCGCCAGGGTGGAACGCGATAGCTTGCCGCGGAATCCCATGTGATACAGCTTGCCGCGCATGGAACGTAAGCAGGCCTCAATATCGCGGAGACTCTCCCGGTAAGTCAGTTGGGCAAACGCCATGGTGAGAAACTGGTCCCAGCAGGAGAAGCTCTTCTGTTGATAGTCGCCGCGATAACGCGTGACGCACTTCTGAAACTCGTACGCCGGAAGGTGATCCATGAGCTGAGCAAAGACGGTCCTGCCGATGTTCATGCCCCATTGTTACCCGAACTCTGGCACCGCCCGTTGGAGCGTTTGGGGGCTCTTCAGATTCAAATCGAAAAAAGCAAAAACCGCACTTAACTTTTTGTTCAGGAAGACGTTAGCCGGATTTCGAAACTCATCTTCCGGACAGTAATGA
>DATFZQ010000052.1:0-3756 GCA_035314345.1 Candidatus Acidiferrum sp. | reverse complement strand
GGAGTTTACGGTGCCGACTTACCGAGCAGTTTTTATTGCAAGGACACATCTCTCTCTCCGGAACAGCGCTACTACGACGGCGGGCCGCCAGATGTCATGCGATTTGGATCGGCTTGGCCCGGAGCTAACTTTCAACTTGTCGTGAGCGCTACGTGAACCACATCTTGCGGAAGATGGTCATCGTATAGCAAAGTTGCGCGATGACGCAACGAAAACGAAGCAGAAATGCATGGACGAAATGGCGCAGACTGATTTCCAAACAGATGCGGAGCGGAAGGAGTGTGGCGGCGTTCTGCCGAGAGCAGAAGTTGTGCGCGCCGCATTTCTACTGGTGGAAGAAACGGCTGCGGGAAAACACGACGGCGAGATTCGTGGAAGTGCAGGTGGCGGAGTCCTCGGCCAACTTACCGGGCGACTCACGGATCGAAGTCCGGCTGCAGAATGGCCGGAGCCTGATGGTAGGGCGCGGATTTGATCCGGAACATGTGCGGGGATTGCTGGCCGTGGTGGAGGCAGCAGGATGATAGGGTTGCCAACCTTGCAGGCCATAGATCGAGCGCAGGGGGCGCGGATCTGGATGGCCAGCGAAGCAACGGACATGCGTTGTGGATTTGATCGACTGGCGGAGCGGGTGAAGACCGTGATCGGAGAGAACCCGCAGAGCGGTCATCTGTTCGTGTTCCGTTCGCGCCGCGGAGATCGGCTGAAGATTTTGGTTTGGGATCGGGATGGATTCGTGTTGTGGTACAAGCGGCTGGAAGCCGGAGTATTCAAGCTGCCGCGCGTAGAACAGGGAGCACGATCGCTGGAGTTACGTGCCAGCGAGCTGGCGATGATCCTGGACGGGATCGATGTTTCGAAACTGAAGCGTCTGCCGCGCTACCAACGGGCGATAGAGAGCCACGGATAAAAGTCGCAGAGGAAAAAAATAAAGAAAAGAAAAAAAAGAAAGAAAAGAACTGCACAACATCGCGATATGTGTAACTAAGTTGGTGGAGGCACGTCTAAACGAATGTGCCGACCAACGAAACTTCCTTGAGCAACTTACCCGAAGACAAGCAGGCGTTGCAGGCGATGTTGCGCGCTCTGTGGCATGAGAGCGAACAACAAAAGCAACGCATCGAAGAACTCTCCAAACGCTCGGACGACCTGTACTTAGAAACCCTGCAGTTGCAGAAAGAGCTGTTGCGCTATAAGAAGGCGACCTATGGGCCGCGGGCAGATCGTTTGAGCGAAAACGAACTAGCGCAGGCGCTGCTCGAGTTTGCCGAAGAACTGGAACAAAAACCGTTACCGGCGGAGGGCCTTCCGCAAGGAGAAGCCGAGCCGGAAGTGCGACGCGTACAACGGCGCAAAGGACGGCGTGCCTTAGCGAATTTCGAAAATCTTCCGGTCAGCACGCACGTCTATGAGCTCCCTGCAGAACGACGACGCTGCTCGTGCTGCGGCGAGCAGCGACAAGAAATCGGCAGCGAGGAGAGCTGGCAGATCGAATACATCCCCGGACACTTCGAGCGCTTGCAGCATGTGCGCAAGAAGTATGCGTGTGCCAAGTGTGAGCTGGCGGGAGAAAATCCGCAGATCGTGACAGCGGCGAAAGCGGAGACGGCGATCGAAAAAGGCTTTGCGGGTCCGGGGCTGCTGGCCTACATCGTGACCAGCAAGTTCGCTGATTACCTTCCACTTTATCGGCTGGAAGATATCTTCGAGCGGCAAGGCTTTGCAATTTCCCGAGCCACGCAATCGGTGTGGTGCGGGGATGTCGCGGACGTGGTGGAGCCACTGTACCGGCGGATGGCGGAACGGGTAAGGCAGTCCCATGTAGTGGCCACCGACGACACGGTCTTTCCGATGCTGGGGCCGGGGCAGACGCAGTCGACACGCATGTGGGTATACGTAGGCGATGAAGCAAATCCGTACAACGTGTTCGACTTCACGTTGAATCGCGGACGAGAGGGGCCGAAAGAGTTTCTGAAAGACTACACCGAAGTTCTTCTGGCGGATGCCTATGGAGGCTACAACGGAGTGGTAGCCGGCAACGCCATCACGCGTGCCGGATGTTGGTCGCACGCGCGGCGGAAGTTCGTGGAGGCGGAGAAAACGGCGCCGGAGATCGCTCGCGAGGCCGTGGATTTGATCGGCCAGCTGTTTGCGGTGGAAAAACAGGCCAAGGATGTGTCCGTGGCTGAGAGACTAGCGTTGCGGCAGACGCAGTCGGTGCCGGTGCTGGCCAAACTGCGACAAAAGTTGTTGACCTGGAAAGAACAGTTGCTGCCGAAGCATCCCATGGCGGAAGCGGTGAACTACACGCTCAGCCAATGGGAGGAACTGACGGTGTTCACCAGCGACGGCGCGGTGCCCATCGATAACAATGTGAGTGAACGGGAGATGAAGCGTGTGGTTCTGAACCGCAAAAACTCGCTGTTCGTCGGAAACCCGCGCGGCGGACGGACCGCAGCGATCCTGGCCAGCTTGACCAGCAGCTGCCGTCGGCACGAGATGGATCCGCAACTCTACTTCATGCAACTGCTGATGAATCTTTCCTCGTGGCCGGCAAACGATATCGACGCCTGGCTTCCCGATCGCTGGAAACAAGCTCACGCTGCCAGGTGCGAGGCTTTGGAAATACCCCCTCTCGATTCCTGAAAACTGCGCTTTACGTATCACTTACCGTTATTCGAGCGCCGGTGTCTAAAAGGGAAGGACAATGGCACAAGAAACAAGGCTCGTCTGCTGGCTAAACGAACTGTCGTTCTCAATATATTTCAGCCTGCTGCTGGTGACGGAGGAGCAAGGTTGTAGACGGGGATCGGTTTTTCTCCACTGGGTTGGATATCCGCTAACTGAGTATCTCTATCCGGTTCTGCGCAGGCATCGTATCCGCCTTTACGGCTCTCATTCCATCGCACTATGGTGGCTGCTTGCCGTGATTATCGTCGTCTGCGTCCATCTTTTAGGACGTCCCGGCATTCCAAGAGCGCTGGTACGTGGAGCTTCGGGAATCGTCGCCGTTGCAGGCTATCCGCTGCTGCTACTGCCTCCATGCAACATAACCAACCTACTGTTATCAACTACCGTGTGGATGTTCTTGTACCTTGAGGTGATCGTGGTTGCGGTGTGCGTGCTTCTATATTTGAGCCGAAGGTGGTCACCCAAGACAGGGCCAGGCTTTCTGTTTCTTGGTCTCCATTCCGCAATTTGGGGTTGGATGACCTGGGGAAGAATCGCTCTTCCGTTCTGGGCAGTTTATCTATTTCTCGGTCTGTGTTCGAGTGTCGTCTGGGCAGTTTATGTAAGTCAGGACCGGGGAACGGCCAAAGCCCCGATCATGGGAACCTCAGCCAATCCGTTCTGAAGACTTTAGTCTCTCTCAGTTTTTTCTTCCGCTTTCTTGCTGTTATACCCGCACTCGCCCACGCAAGATGCGCTTCACGTAGCGCTCACGAATTCTCCATACGGTAGGTCGTGACCCGCGAGGTGTATCTCGATCTCGCCTGCCTCGGCAATCCGCCGGAACGACACGACGCAATAGAGAGATTCCTATTGTTGAACTTACTTCAGCTTTGCGTACTCGGCCTTCGCAGCGATAAGGATGGGAATGTCGGGGTCGGCGTCTTTCCACAGCGTCAGGAAATCCTGATAGGCCGCCTTGGCCTTGGCGGTGTCGCCCTGCATGGCATAGGCTCTGCCGATTTGGAGATGCGCAACTGATCCGATGGGTCCGTTGAGAACAATTCCGCGATGGTCGAGGATTTT
>DATFZQ010000051.1:0-6565 GCA_035314345.1 Candidatus Acidiferrum sp. | reverse complement strand
CTGGGGAAGGCGCCGCTTCCGTCGGAAGCGCCATCAAACCCGTGACAGCGAGCACAGGCAACCGCACCTCTTGTGGTTCCCTGTGCCACAATCTGAGCTCCCACCTGTGATTTATTCGAGATCGATTTATTCGGGGTCGGTTTTGTCGGGATCGAGGTCTGCGCGGCCAGGTAGCTCGGGACAACGATTCCCGCGACGACAAGTACAAACGTAGTCCGCACGGTGCTGTGAATCTTCATCATCGGTTTACACCAGAGGTCCGGGTCGTTTCAGGTAACGGGTCTTCAAAGCGTCCGCGGTCCAGTAGATCAGCGCGCCTAGAGTGACGGTCGGGTTGTAGCTGGAATTTTGGGGATAGTTGCAGGCTCCCACCACGAACACATTCGGCACGTCCCAGCTCTGGCAGTAGCGATTCACCACACTGGTCGAAGGGTCGGCTCCCATGACCGCGCCTCCGGTGTTATGGGTACTCTGATACGACGTTGTCGTGAATGGACCAGTTCTCGGGGAATCGACCACAGTCTTCGCGCCCATGCGCCGGGCGATTTCACTGGCTTTGTGGGTGACGAACCTACTCATGCGAAGGTCGTTGTCTGGAAAATCAAACGTTATTCTCAGAAGCGGCAATCCCCACGCGTCGCGGTAGGTCGGATCCAAGTCCAGGTAGTTTCCCCGCATGGCGGTGGACGTACCCGACAAATTGAAAATTGCAGTGTGGTTGTAGTGCCGCCGCACGGCGTCCTTCCATTTCCTGCCCCAGCGCGGCGTCCCGGGGGGTGTCGGATGGAATTCGACCGGGCGGGCGTTCGTACTGCCGCACAGCACGTAGCATCCCCCAATAAATCCGAGGGAGCTGTGGTCGAAATTGTCCACGCTGAAATCGTCAATGACCGTTCCACTAGCCCCGCCAGCCATGTAGGAATTCAAGTGAACGTCCTCGCCGAGAAACGTCGGGACGTAACTCTGTGTCTGATAGGCGTAATTTCGCCCCACCACTCCCGTTTCAGTCTTGGGGTTGTACGGTTTGCCAATGCCGGAGAGCAGCAACATGCGGACGTCGTTCAAAGCAAACGCAGTCAACAGCACTAGGCCAGCCGGCTGCTCGAATTCTCGCCCTTGCGCGTCCATGTAGCTGACGCCCGTCGCCTTTTTCCCCGTGCTGTCCAGGTTGATGCGGAGAACTTGCGACTCAGTGCGAAGCTCGAAATTGGGATTCTTCATGAGCACCGGCAGGATCACCGTCTGCGGACTCGCCTTGGCGAAGTGCTCGCAACCATACCGTTCGCAAAAGCCGCAATAGGCGCAGGGATTCAAAGTCATTCCCTCGGGATTCGTATACGGGCGCGTCATGTTGGCGGATGGCTGGAGGAACGGGTGATAGCCCAGTTCCAACGCCGCCTTCCGAAACAGGGCTCCGGAGTATTGCTCCTTCATGGGAGGATTGGGATACTCGCGGGAGCGGGGCGCTTCCAGAGGGTTTCCACCCGGTTCGATCTTGCCGTTCAAATTTCCGGCTTTGCCGCAAACGCCCAGGAGATATTCAAAGCGGTCGTAGTACGGCTCCAGTTCCTGGTAGGTGACGCCCCAGTCTTGAATTCGAAGATCCGGGTCCAGGATCTTCTTCCCGTAGCGCTGCTCGATGTGGGTCTTGTAGATGAATTCCTCCTCGTGGTATCGCCAAGCCTGGCCGTTCCAGTGAACTCCGCACCCGCCCAGACCCGTGCCGGGCAGAAACGCCTCCCACTGTCGCATCGGCAAAGCGACCTCCCGGTGGTGGTTGCGGAAAGTCATCGCTTCGCGGGTCACGTCCTGCATCATTCCCTTGCGGATCGAATATTTCAGTTCGTCATGGATCGCTGGCGCCTGAAAGTCCGGAACGCTGTGGCGGCCGTGGCCTCGCTCGAGGCCAACGACCTTGAGACCGGAGGCCGCGAGTTCCTTGGCGAGAATGGAGCCGGCGAACCCGACTCCGATGACGACCACGTCAACTTCTTTTAACCTTTGCGGCATCGGCCTATTTCCCTCCCGTGCTGGAGGTCATCGAGTGTGCGCTCGGGCCATCGGCAATGCTCAACGGTTCTCGATGAAATTCAACTCCATGCTTATCGATCAGATCGTGGTAATCCGCATACGCACCGGGGAATCCGATCATCTTCCAGGCGATTTTGTTCTTGTTTCCGCCATAGATCGGATCGGAGAAGAATCCTTCAACCGTGTGCTGCAACAGGAAATCGAAGAATATGTTCGACGGAACGCCGTCAAGATCGATATCTCCTTTTTCGAGAGTCGAAAGATATGCGTCTTTTTCTTCGGCAGGCAACTGATCGAACGACTTTGCCAGAGAGGCAAAGTGCGCATTAATCGCGCCAATGGACCGGCGGAAAAGTTCCGCGGGCGTGTACTCGAGTTGATACCCTTGCATAGGCGTGCCCTTGCGGAATGGACCGTGCCTATATAGCATCTCGCCACGACCCCAGGCTCCGGCCATTTGAAGGTCGACGTAATTCACGACACCCGCTTCCGCGGCGCCCGGCCAGCGTTCGTCTGGGGGAATCAGGCGATCCACGGCCGCCAGCAGGAATCGCCTTTCGGATTCGTTCAGAAAACGATGTGTTTCCTCGGCACGCGGATTCCCTAGCAGCGCGGGAGCTTCTCCTGCCAGCGTCGCAGTTGAAATCAGGACGAGACCTGACTTCAGAAAATTGCGGCGTGAACTTGAATGCGATCCCTCACTCATAAGGCCCCCTTTACCTTTCCATCGCGGTTCCTTTTTGGTCAGCCCGCTTTACTTCTCTGCCGCTTGCAGCTTTAGGGCACGCGCCAAATGGTCCTGAATCTTGGGCAGGGTTTCCTGGGCAAACGCCTTCAGGTCAGGATCTGTGCCATTGGCAATTTCATATTCATAGAGAGAGGCGTTGGCCTTCTGGTAATTGACCTGTCCCCGAACGTAATCGGCGTCAAGCGTCGAGCCACTTTCATGCTGCAGGGTCGAAACCGTCGTGGCGTAGGCGGCTTTCAGAAGGGTTGGCGGCGGCACCGGTGCCTTGTTTTTCAGTACTGCCAGCAGCGCGTCATTCACGGTGATGTGCGAACTCACCATCAAATCCGCATAGCTCCGGATAGCTTGGGTTGTACCCTTGGCTAGGGCAACCCGGCCGGCATCAACCTGAAACGGAGTGCCCAGCGAGGTTTGAGTGACGAAGTACGTGTCGACCGGTCCGAGTGGAGTGCCGGACGCGCTCGCCGCGGGCGTTGGCGCGGCCGGAGCGCTGGTTGCGAGTGCGATAAGAACGGCGGAGACAACGAGAATGGTGGCGGCAGTCAGCAGATGCGCTTTCATATCTTCCTCCGAGGAATGCAAATAAAGGTTAATATCCGATTCGCGATCGATGCAGATTCCGAGTGGAGTATGGGCACTTGGCATGCCAACTTAAACCCTCAGCAAAACTGTTGGAAAGTGCTGGAAAACCAGCGTAGGGCCCGAGCCAGAGATTTGAGATTGCTGGGCTGATTGTCCTGCGCTTGACAGGTGTGTCCGCATTTCGACAGGCAGTTCGAGATACTTCGCCCTGTGAAGATTCGAATGATTTCCTGCTGCGTTCGCCGGGATTGTTCTGTGCAGGGGATAGGTAAAGCCGACGTTCCCAGAGATAGCGGGCGTGGCTGGCAGCGGCTGAATTGGGGATGGAACCGTCAGATAACTTCCCCACGGGCTTTCTGCATGATTCGGTACATCGTCGCAACTTCGAGACTCAGAAAATGGGGGCTACGATATCCAGGGGACAATCCGCTTAATGCCTGGAACAGAAAGAGCGGCATCAGGAGCCGCAGTCGGTGCTTGGCCGACTGAAAGCTCCCTCTTTCGCCGAGAAGCAATTCCACAATTCAGAGCGCTGCGTTTGCGTACGAGTTGATTTCGCAGTTGAGCGACACTTCTTCGAACTCTGGAGTCGTCCATTCCATAGGATTGTTACCTCCTTTTCCGACTTTGCACGATCTCACTTGACCTATCGTGGTTCAGCGCTGTTTATACGCAAATCTCTAAGCACGGTTGAGCTGGGGCCCCCAACTATTTCTCCAAGGCGAAAACCCAGACCACTCCGCCGACCGTCAACCCGATCGACGGTAGCTCACGTCAACCTCGATCACTTCTTTGCCGCACCCGGCGAAAGCGCAAACGCATAGAAAATGTTGTTGCCGACCGACTGGTGCACAGTCGCGGAGTTCAGATGCTCGTAGCCCGATCCCCAGAAGACCATGCCATCGGCGATTGCTGGACCGCTAGCCACTGAACCGCCCGACGCGAAGGACCACAAGATCTTGCCCGTGGCCGCGTCGAGCGCGCGCATGTATCCCTTCGGATCCATCGCGCCGGCGTAGACGACACCATTGGCAACCGAGACCGGACCGAACGCCCAGCTTCCCGTGGGCTCGGCAGTCTGCCAAAGGATCTTGCCGGTAGCCGGATCGAGAGCACTCCACATGCCGCCGGCGGCGATAATTCCGGAAGGTTGCATCGGCCAATCCTGGAAAGCACTGTTGCTAATGGCGACGTAGAGGCGCTTGCCGTCAGTAGCGGAGCCCCATTCGGTTCCGCCGGACTGACCGCCCGGACCGACCCGCGTGCCCCACACCACTTTGCCGGAGTCGCGATCGATTCCCCAGAACATCCCGCTCTTCTGTCCGGCGGCAAGCATGTCGCGCGCCTTGCCGTTCACCGTTGCGGTATACAGCATGGCGCCTTGACCAAAGTCAAGATCGCCGCCGCGGGGCTCCGGGCAAGTGCCAAGCCCGGGCTCGTTGACGAAGCAGTTGCCGTTCCAGGTGTCGAACGGCACGACACGAGTCGCCCACCGGATGGCTCCCGTTTTAAGATCGAGCGCCACAAAAGAGTCAATGTGGTCATCGATCGGCAGGCAGTCGCGTTTACCGCTCTCCTGGCACTCAGCAACTTCCTTGGGCGTGGTGTAGTTGTTGCCCGTTGTGATATAGACCACGCCGCGCTTAGGATCGATAGCGGGCGTGCTGCTCCAGATAGCGCCGCCCGTGTATCCCTTCGGCACCATCGGCGTCTGCCAGATCACCCTACCGGTCTTCAATTCGACAGCCGCCATGCTTGCCACGAACGAGCAACAGTCGAACTTTGTGTCGAGCGCCCAATGTTCTTCATTTGACGAGGTGCCGATATAGATAACGCCGTTATGAACGACCGGCGACTGCGACTGTATCGTCGCGGGATGCTTATCCAGCATCACCTTCCACAGAAAATTGCCCGTTTCGGGATCTAGGCCCAGCAGATAGGAGCTGTCGTGCTTGGCGCCGAAGCTTTGCGGTTGCTGCCCGACAACCAGGACACCATCGGCCAAGACCGGCGTGGTACGCGATACCGAGTCGCTCCAACCGGTGTATTCGGACACCTTGTGCGACCAGACTACCTGGCCGGTACGTGCATTGAGCTTGTGTAAACCACCACCCCAGTCGGGGAAGTAGACATAGCCGCCGGTGACCAGCGGGGTCGCCGAGACACTGCCTAGAGTCTTGAAGGTCCAGGCGGGTTTAAGAGTCGCCACGTTACTCGTGTCGATCAAAGTCTCATGGGGCTGATCGCGATCATTGGTCAAATCATTGCCGCTCATCTGCCAATCCTGACCATGGGAGGCAAGCGGCATCATCGTTAAGGCGAGCGCACAAGCGATAATCCACGACCGAGCGCCCGAGGCGCGAATACTGGTCAAGTTCCTGATCGCGCCCTCTGAGTACATGAGACATATGATCGCCGTAAGAGCCCTAAAAGAGGTTGAAAGATTTCGCTGAAGAAAATTCATTGGCGACTCCTACCATGCACGATTGAAACTACAGACTGCGAGGTCGGCACGTTGCGTTCACTGACAATGTGAGTTGAATACACATTTGTCGCCTGGACTTTTTTTGTGAGAAGCCATACCCCGGCTTGCTCGCCTAAAACCATCCCCAACAATCCGAGTAGGGCAACGATGGGCGGCGCAGGACTCTTGACCCTGATGAGCCCATACGCGACACCCACAAGCAGGCCTACCACGAATGAGGTGAGCAGTCCTTTCATTTCCAGTCTCCCCCTAGCCGCTATGACAGTTATCTTCATTGGCGATTCCCAGTTGTCGATTCCGTTCAGTCGAAACTGAGCACCTGCTTCGCTTTCGCCTGTCCCGCAGCCATGCGGTGGTATGCGTCCACAGCTTTCTCAAACGGAACAATCTCAACTGGCGGCGGTCTCAAAGCTCCCGTTTCAAAACCGGCATAGAGTTCGCGGGCAATCTCCGCTATCTGTTGCGGCGTCAGTCCATAGCTGTCAACTCCAAAAAGCCGCGAGAAATTGTGATAGAAATCGACGAGGTTGAAACTGACGCGAAGATTTCCCGCGCTTGCGATAACCACCTGTCGCCCTCCGAATGCGAGGGACTGCACCGCCGGCTCAAACGATGCGCCGCCCACCGTATTAAAGACAGCATTGACGCCTCTTCCCGCGGTTAGTTCCAAAACTCTCTGATGGAGGTCTTCGCTCTTGGTATTGACGACCGCCTCGGTA
>DATFZQ010000050.1:0-35746 GCA_035314345.1 Candidatus Acidiferrum sp. | reverse complement strand
AGTGATTCACCGCGATCTTAAGCCGCAGAACATCATGCTGGGTAAGTCCGGGCGCGCTTGCGTGATGGATTTTGGCATCGCGCGCTCGACATTGGGCGCGAGCATGACGGAGACCGGAGCTGTGATCGGCACACCGGATTACATGTCGCCGGAGCAAGCCAAGGGGTTGCGAGTAGACGCGCGCTCGGACATTTTCAGCTTTGGGGTAATTTTCTACGAATTGCTCAGCGGCGAAAATCCCTTCGACGCCGATACGACGATGGGCAAGCTTTGGAAACGAACGAACGAGTCGCCGCGCCCGCCTTCGGAATTGGACAATGCTATACCGCAGCCCTTAAGCGATATTGTCAGAAGATGCCTGGAAATTGATCCACAGAGGCGGTTCGCATCTGCCGCGGAGTTGGTGCAACAGATCGAGGCGTGGCTAAATCCGAGAGGGCGAACCGAGAAAGGTTCGAAGTCATCGCAATGGAAATGGACCGCGGTCGGAACCGCCGTCGCGCTAGTTGTTCTTGTCGTGCTGACGCTGCGGCCGAAAATCGTTACATTTCCTACGCAACACCCGCCCGTCACGATGCTGATCGCGGATTTCGAGAACAAGACGGGTGACCCCATTTTCAACGAAACGCTGGAGCCCATGCTGGCGATTGCGTTAGAGGGTGCGCCGTTTATTTCTCTCTACGACCGCGGGCAGGCGAGGAAGATCGCGACAAAGCTGCAACCGTCTGCGGTGGGAATGGATGCCAAGCTCGCACAGTTGGTGGCCCAGCGCGAAGGTATTGGATTGGTGGTGGCAGGATCCATAGCGCCTGAAGGAAGAGGAGGTTACCGGGTCAACGTGACCACGCTCGACGTGGCGACGGGAGAGCCGATTGTCAAAGAAGAACAAATCCGGGCGTCGAGCAAACAGGATGTTCTCTCCGTAGCAGGGAAACTCGCGGAGCACATTCGCAAAGGATTGGGAGACGTGGTGCCCGAGGGTACCCAGCAATCCGCGGCTGAAACTTACACAGCAACCTCCTTGATAGCAGCCCATGACTACGCCGAGGGGCAGTCGTTGCAACGGGCAGGGAAATTCAGCGAGGCGATCAAGGCGTATCGCCATGCGATTGAGCTCGATCCGGATATGGGGCGTGCGTACGCGGGCATCGCCTCGACTGATCAAAATTTGGGCAGGCTTAGCGATGCGGAAACGAACTACAAACTGGCCATGGCGCGCATTGACCGCATGACAGAACGGGAAAAATACCGAACGCGGGGCGGCTATTACTTGCTGATGCACAATGAGGCTAAGGCAATCGAGGAATTTACAGCGCTGGTAAAGGACTATCCGGCGGACTCTGCGGGGCATGCGAATCTGGCGTTGGCGTACTTTTACCGGCGAGACATGGGCAAAGCTCTGGAGGAAGAGAAACAGGCGATCGCCATTACTCCTCACAGCGTTCTACAGCAGAGCAATTTGTCGCAGTATGCCCTTTATGCGGGCGATTTCGATACGGCGATGAAACAAGCACGGCTAATCTTGAACGACAATCCTACCTTTGAAACCGCGAAGCGCACCCTGGCGGTGGCACAGCTGGCGACGGGGCACGTCGATGAGGCGCGCCAGGCGTACGCCGAGCTGCAGGCGATGAGCCCGCGGGGAGCTTCCATGGCCGCGGCAGGAATGGCGGACCTGGCGCTCTATGAAGGAAGGCTTACGGATGCGGAGAGCATACTGCAGAAGGCGGTGAGCGCGGATTTGGCGGCGAAGGATGCGGATGCCGCTTCCAATGATCAGGCGACGCTGGCATTAACACAGATTGCGCTCAAGAGAACCGCGCAGGCCCGGACGACGGCAGCACAAGCAGCGGCTGGCAACAAAGACGCCGGAGTATTGTACCGGGCAGCTCAGGTCTATATCGCTGCAGGGGAGCAGGCGCGTGCCCTGGAAGTGGTAGCGCCTTTGGCGAAAAGGATCGAAAGTGAACCGCAGGTCTACGCGAAGCTGATCTCAGGCGAAGCACAACTTAAAAAAGGAAACGCCCACGAGGCGCTGGCCGCATTTCAGGATGCGCAAAAACTCCTCGACAGTTGGCTGGGGCACCTCGACTTAGGCCGGGCCTACTTGGATCTCGGTGCGTTTGCCGAGGCGTCATCCGAATTTGATGTTTGCCTGAAGCGCCGGGGCGAAGCCACGTCGGTGTTTCTGGATGACCTACCGAGCTATCATCTGCTTCCCGATGTTTATTATTACCAAGGCCGCGCGCGCGAAGGTCTGGGCGATCCGGGTGCCGCAGAATCTTACAAAACATTTCTCGCCATCAAGCAAAAGGGCGAAGGAGATTCGCTGGTGGCGGATGCGCGTAAGCGGGTGAATAGTCCAAAGTAAGGGTTGGAAGCGCTAGCGAATGGCCACAGCAGTAAATGTGCTTGCGCTGCGCGAGCGGTCTACAGACCGCTCAGGTCAGTTGACCCTCACTGTGAAGAGCTGAGTCGCGGATTGCGGCGAGAATGAATCCTTGGCCGGCGTCGAAGAGTCCGTCGCCGTGACGTTGAAGGTGAATGTTCCAGAACTTGATGGGACACCGCTGAGCACACCTTGCGTATTGAGCGTAAGACCTGGCGGAAGGGAGCCGCTGGTCACCTGGAAGGTCACCGGGGCGAATCCACCCGTGGTGAGGATCGAAACATTGTAGGCCGTGCCCGATAGCCCGCTCGGAAGCGCGGCAGTCAAGAAAATCAAGGGATAGACAGGCGGGAAGTAAATCTCTGAAGGCTCAGTAAACAGGGAGCCACCAACCAGCAGAATCGTGCCATTGCTCACCAACGCCGCTCCGTGCGAAGCGCGGCCGAAAAGTTGTGTGCCAGCCGCGGTGAAGTTGCCGGTGGAAGGATCGTAGACTTCAAAATTGGAGCCGCCGATAAACCCAAAACTAAAATCACCACCTGCCACTAGTACCTTGTTATCTTGCAGCAAGGTCGCGGTATGGAATGCGCGGCCAGCCGACATCGGACCTGTAAGCGAGAACGTTCCAGTCGAAGGATCGTATAATTCGGTAATCGTCAAATTGGAAGCCTCCCCTACGACGCTTACGTTTTCGCCACCTGCGATTAAAACCTTTCCGGTGGTGAGCAATGTAGCCGTGTGGCCAGCGTGTCCGCTATTCATCGACGCAGTCAGCGTGAAGGACCGGTTTGTCGGATTGTAGATTTCGGCGCTGGGAAGTCCCGGTGGAACAGTGCGAGGCATATCCAAACCGCCGGCGATCAGCACAGTTCCATTGGCGAGCAGCGTGGCCGTAGCCTGTTCGCGCGCGGCATTCATGGAATTTGAAAGCAGCGTGAATGTGCCCAGGGTGGGATTGATGATCTCAGCGCTGGTCACCGCACCCGAACCGTTATTGCCGCCGGCAACCAGAACGGTTCCGTCGGGCAAGAGTGTGGCCGCGTGGTTGAACCGTGCGACGCTCATCGACCCGAGAGACGCGAACGTTCCAGAAGTCGGGTTGTAAACCTCGACCGAGGCAAGAGGCACATTGCTAGGCTCGACTTGCGACAGCCCTCCGACGACAAGCACATTCCCGTTAGGCAGAAGCGTGGCCGTGTGGAAGGCGCGGGCCACGGTCATGGAGCCGGTGAGCGTAAACTTGGCCGCTACGGGGTCGTAGAGTTCGGCAGTTGCAACGGCGGGATTGCCCAAGGGCGAGTCCTGCCCGCCGGCGACCAGCACCTGCCCGCTGTTGAGAACAGTCGTGGTCGCGCCGTAATGAGCCGCATTAGGCGTGCTGCCATCACAAGATCCCGCAACGTTGAACGTCCCGGAGGTTACAGTGATGTTGTTAAACGACGTTGCTGTGAGTGTATAGCCAAAGCCTCCGCCCAGTATGTCGATGCTGAAAGCAGCTGTTCCCGTAACGTCGGTTACCGCGCTATTCGGAGAACTGCCTTCGGCCGGGCAAGTATTCTTCCCGACTGCAACAGTGATCTGGGTGTTTGGAATTGGATTATTGGAGGCGTCCAGCGCGAGGACGGAAGCGGTGACTATATTACTGGAAACGAATTGCGAGCCCAGGTTCACGAAGCGCATGGAGGCCACCGGCGTCCCCGAAACAATCATGGTGTAGAACTGGAACGCCGTCTGCGGACTCGCCGAAAAATCCGACACCTGAACCTCGATGGCAAATGTGCCAGAGGTTGTCGGCGTTCCAGAAAGCACGCCGGTTGCGCTGAGCGTAAGTCCCGGAGGCAGATTGCCGCCGAAGAAACTCAGCGGCGCGAGTCCACCGGTCGTTGTGATAGAAGCCGAGTAAGCTGTTCCAACGATGCCGTTTGGCAAAGTCGTTGTGGTGATCGCCAGCGGCGGGGCAACGCTCATCTTGATGGTCTGGACGGCGGAGACCGCCAGCGCGGAGGAGTCCGTAACCTGGACCGTGAAAGTGAATGTGCCGGTGGGCGTTGTAGTGCCGCTGACGACGCCAGCGCCGCTGAGCGTCAGGCCAGAGGGGAGAGCCCCGGAGATTTGCGTGAACGTATAGGGCGCAGTGCCGCCAGAAACAAAAATGGGTTGGTTGTAGGCCACACCAGGATTGGCATCAGGCAGGATGCTGGGTATGGAGAGTTGCGGCGCCGAGACGAACAGGAAGAAAGTTCCCGTCGTACTATTCGAAGGCGTGGCGCTGTCCGTCACTTGCACCGAGAAGCTGAAGGAACCGGAAGCAGTTGGAGTCCCGGATAGCAAGCCAGTCTGGCTGAGCGTGACTCCCGCAGGCAGAGAACCGGATGTCACCTGCCAAGTTAATGTGCCGGTGCCATCGATAGCCCGCAGCTGGAAGCTGAACGGGGAGTTTAAAGTCACAATGTCTGACGTCGTCGTAATCGAGAACGGAAGAAAGTCAGCCGGATAGAAGATTTCGGCCGGAAGGGTACTGAGGGTCTGGCTTCCCTGTGGGCCGGAATATGCGCCTCCCGCGAAAAGCACCGTTTCGTTTTGCAGCAGCGTGGCCGTAGCGCCGGCCCTCGCGAACTGCATGTCGCTTTCCGGAATGGAAACCAACAAACTGGAATCGAGTATCTCTGCCGAAGGCTGGGCGTTGCGATTGAAGTCGAAGCCGCCATCCACGAGCACGCGGCCATCGGCGAGAGCCGTAGCGCTGTGGAATACCCGGGCCGTGGGGCTAAGAGCAGCGTTGGCCAAACTGAAACTCGACGACGACGGATCGAAGAGCTCAATCGCATTTTCCGGAAACGCCGTGGCTCCTGAACCGACGCCGCCAAGGATGGCGACCTGTCCGCCCAAAAGGAGAGCAGCCGCGTGCTGAGCATGCGGGAAAACCATAGGCAGCGTTGCCGTAAACATCTTCGCGAACGGATCGTAAAGTTCGGCGGTCGACCTGCTTTGGCCGGAAGAGCCCAGGCCTCCTGCCAACAGGACCTTTCCGTTTGTGAGCAGCGTGGCGGTGAACGCTTCGCGGTTGTCCGTCATCGTGGCAACTAGCGGGGTAAAGGTCTGACTTGTGGGGTTGTAGAGTTCCGCAGTATTCAGCTTTACTCCCGTACTGCCACCTGTGAAGCCGCCGGCAATCAGCACAGTGCCATCAAGCAGCAAGGCGGCCGTGTGACCCACGCGCACCGAGCTCATGGATGACGTCAGGAGCGTGAACTGCCCTGTCGCCGGGTTATAGATTTCGGCGCTGGAGAGGGCAGAACTGGGTTGCGAAAATGGCGTGGCCAGGGCAGAAGACGTACCGCCCGTCATCAGCACCGTTCCGTCGTTCAGTAGAGTGGCTGTTGCGTACAGCCGGGCGGAGCTCATACTGCCCGTCGCCGTCATCGTGCCTGCGACAGGATCATAGATTTCGGCTGTAGCAACGACTCCAACGGTGGCGTCCTGGCCGCCGGCCAGAAGCACTTTGCCGCTTTGAAGCAGCGTGGCTGTTGCTCCGTATCGTGTGGAACTCGGCGTTGCCGTACTGCAGAAGCCTTCCACGTTAAACGGCGTGGAAACAGCGTTTACGGTTCCTGCGGTTGCGGCAAGCGTGTAATTGATGTGTCCCCGGTCGATGGTGATGTTCGTCGGCCCGCTGAATATAGCGGTACCGGTTGAGTCCGTGGTGGCGGTTTGCGAGGAAACGCCGTTGATCGTCGCGTTGGAGCAGGCCGGGGTTCCGTTGAAGCCGAGAGTGACGAGCACGCCGGGAAGTGCTGCAAAGTTGGCATCGGACACCTGCACCTGGATGGGACTCTCCATCGGTTGGCTGGCGATGGCATTCTGCGGCTGGGCAACAAAGGTGACGTGCGCGGGCACGCCGGTATTGCCGGCGATTGTCACGGTATAAGCCTGCGGGGCGAGTTGCGGCGGGAAGGTCTGATCCGTCGCGATTACGGTAAAGCTGAACGTTCCTCCTGCTGTGGGTGTGCCGCTGAGAACACCTGATATGCTCAAGGTGAGCCCTGCCGGCAAAGCTCCTGCACTTACGGCAAAGCTTACAGTTCCCGACCCACCCGTCGTGGAGATCGTGGCGCTGTATGGAGCGGCCACCGTGCCATTGGGCAAAGTTGTCGTGGTGATGGCCAGAGGTGCCACAACCACCAGCGTGAGCGTTTGTGTCGCCATCTGCGGTGGCGCAAAAGAATCTGTGACCGTCGCGGTGAACGTAAAGGTGCCAAGAGCAGTCGTTGTGCCGGAGATAATTCCAGTCGTAGAGTTGAGGCTGAGACCCGCAGGCAGCCCGGTGCCGGCAGAAGATGTGTAGGGTGGAACGCCGCCGGAAACGGGAAGCAGCTGACTATACGCCACGCCGCTCAGCGCGCTGGGCATCTGCGTGGCGGTGAACTGAAGCGCTGACGCAACGACAAAGACGAAACTAGCCGACCCGGTTTTTGCCGGCGAACTGCTGTCGGTAGCCGTTACCGTAATTGGGAACGAACCAGTCACGCTAGGCGTGCCGCTAAGAATGCCTTGCGGACTCAGAGTGATACCGGTCGGCAATGCGCCCGTCTCGGACCAAGTCAAATTGCCGAGACCGCCTTCTTCGAGAAGCATTTGCGTGTACGGTTTCGTCGCGACGCCGTTCTGCAGCGACGTTGTCGTTATGCTGATGCTTGAAGGGTTGCTGAATGGGTAGAAGATCTCGGCATTCGCCACCCCGGTATTGAAAGTGGGACTACCTACTCCACCAGTGACCAAGACGGTTCCGTCATCCAAGAGCGAAGTTACCGGCTGCGCCTGAATCGCAGTCGTATTTCCGGTTACTCGGAAGGTACTCAGCGTCGGATCATAGATCTGCGCATTCGCGCCAGCGTAGAGGAACACTGTTCCATCCGGGAGGACGGGAACGGGACTGAGATACCCAGCGGACGCCTGAGTTGCAGTTGCTGTGGAACTGAATGCTCCTGTGGAAGGATCGTAGATCTCCGCGGTGGCTAATGGCACGGAAAAGTTGTTCGCAGTGAATCCACCCGAGACGAGCACTTTCCCTGTGAAGAGCAAGGCAGACGCATGTTCGTATCTCGGCATCGCCATGCTGCCTGTGGATGTGAAGGTGTCCGTAACGGGATCATATAGCTCTGCAGAGGCACTAGGATTGCTTGGACCACTCGTCGCGAATGTCGCGAACCCGCCCGTGATCAGGACCTTCCCGTTGGGAAGCAGGACTGCCTCATGTAGCTCCCGTGGAGTGGTCATTGGGAGGCTGGTGGCGGTAAAAGTGTTAGTGACAGGATCGAAGATCTCGGCACTTGCGAGGACTGTGCCGTTGAGGCTGCCGCCGGTGATTAGGACCTTTCCGTTAGCGAGAAGTGTGGCAATGCCCCCGTCGCGCGCAGTGACCATAGAACCGGCGAGCAGAGTGAAGGTATTCGTCGCTGGGTCGAACAATTCAGCACTGGAAAGGTAGGCTGAGCCGTTGAAGCCACCTGCGAGCAACACGAGCCCGTTCTGGAGCAGGGCCATACTGATCCCTGAGCGCCCCGAATGCATGCTGCCAACTGGCGTGAAGGAGTGCGCGACGGGATCATAAAGTTCGGCGCTGGAGAACGCCACAGCTTGATTGCTAAAGGACGGCGCCCCACCAGCGATTAGGACCTTGCCATTTAGCAAGGCCACGGAATTGAGCAGGGCGCGAGCGGTAGCCATGCTGCCGGTATCGCAGAAGCCTTCGATGTTGAAAGGTTGCGAGATGGCGGAGGCGCTGCCGGCGCTGGCGAGGAGCGAGTACCCGAGCTGGCCGCGATCGATCGAGAGATCGGAGAAGCCCGCGTTGCCGGCCCCATTGGTGATGACGTTCAAAGTTCCACTGAGAACCGCGGTCGAGCACGGTGGCGCGCCATTGAAGCTAAGCGCGACCGATGCCCCCACGATGGGCACATTGTTTGCATCCGTCACCTGCACGCGTACCGGGCTGCCGACGAGAATCTGCCCGCCTACCGAGTTCTGCGGCTGGCTAAGGAACGTAACCGTTGCGGGAACCGCTGTGCCGGCGGGAAGGACATCCATCGTGTAGTACTGCGTGGCGGTCTGCACCGGGTTCGAGGAATCCGACACGGACTCAATGAAAGTGTAATGACCAGCCAGCGTTGGTGTTCCTCCCAGGCCCACAGAGTGCTGGTTGGCGGCAAGCGGCTGAATACTGAGGCCCGTCGGGAAGGCGGACGTTGCCGAGGAGAAGTTGAGCGGCAGCGTTCCTCCGCTTGCCGTAATGGTCGCGTTGTAGGGGACACCGAGGATCCCGTCGGGCAGCGCAGTCGTGGTGATGAAGAGCGAGTCTACGGCCATCGTCAAGGTTTGCGTCGCAGATTGCGTCGGCGTGGAAGAATCCGTGACGTTTACCGTAAAGCTGAACGATCCGGGCGAGGACGGTGTCCCGCTGAGAACACCGTTACTGCTCAACGCGAGTCCGGCAGGCAAACTGCCGCCAGTAAGCGTTGCGGTATAGAGCAACGTGCCTCCAGTTACTGGCAGCGCCTGGCTGTACGCCCTTCCCACGCCCGCTTGCGGCACGGTGCTCGACGTGAACGCGAGCGTAGTCAGCGAAACGTTTATGGTGATGGACCCGCTCGCAACGCTGTGGCCATCCGTCACTTGCACGGTAAATGTGAACGTGCCAGTCGCCGTGGGTGTGCCCGTCAGCAATCCATTGGCGCCGAGAGTAATGCCCGGTGGCAACGTGCCGGAGGCCAGTGACCAGGCAATTGGTCCCGTGCCGTTCTGTTGCAACAGGAGTTGCACGTAGGGCTGGCTGATAAATCCATTTGGAACGCTGGCGGTGGTTATGACAATCGGTGCTAGCGGCACCGTGTTGTAGTAGAGCTCTGTACTCGCCAACACGTTGACGCCGTCATCGCCTCCTGTGACGAGCGCATTGCCATTGAGCAGAGGAGTCGCTCGCGGCAGTTCGCGGCCCGTGATCATCGCCCCGGTCAACCGAAACAGACCACTCGTGGGAGAATAGATTTCCGAAGGCGCCGGCGCGCTTACCCCCAGGAAGCTGTCAATGCCGCCTGCCTCCAGCACCGTGCCGTCCGGAAGCAGAGTCGAAGTTTGTCGTGCGCGCGGGATGCTCATGCTGCCGGTCGGTGTAAAGACATTCGTGCTCGGGTCGAAAGTCTCCGCGCTCGTAACCGACAGACTTGTATTTCCGTCGTTGAAGCCCCCTGCAATGAGCACCGTGCCGTTGGACAATAGTGTCGCTGTGTGCACGCTGCGTGGGCTATTCATGTTTCCAATCAGCGTGAATGCACCGGCGCCTTGATTCGCGAACGGGTCAAAAATCTCCGCGCTCGCAAGTGAGAAAAAGTTGTCCTGGGCGTCGCGTCCGCCGGTGACCAGAACTTTGCCGTTCGGAAGCAAGGTCATCGTGTGACGCCCACGCGGCTGATTCAGATCGGCGGTACGAGTAAACAGGCCCGTCGTTGGATCGTAAATTTCAGCCCTACTGCTCGCCACGTTGTTGTTATCGAATCCGCCGCTAACGAGCACCCTGCCATCCGCCAGCAGAACGGCCGCAGCATAATATCTCGCCTGCGACATGCTCCCCGTGGCGGTGAATGTTCCAGCAGCTGGGTCGTACACTTCAGCAGTTGCGAGATTGCTGACATTGCTGGAGCCGCCAGCCAGCAGCACCTGGCCGTTTGCAAGCACGGCGCTGACATGGTCGGCGCGACCGTTCGGATCGGTCAGATTGCCGGTAGGCGAGTTTGTTCCAGTTGCCGGGTCATAAAGTTCAGCGGTGTTCAGCGCATTTCCGTTGTTATCGCCCCCTCCAGCAATCAGAACTTTGCCACTCCCTAATCCGTCCTGTGTGTGCCCTTCGCGTTGCGTGGAAAGATTCCCGGAAGCGCAGAATCCCTGGACCCTGAAGGTGGCTGACACGGCGGAAGCGCTACCCGCGCTCGCGAGCAGGGTGTAGCCGAACTGGCCGCGGTCAACGGACAGGTCAGAGAAGCTGGCCTGTCCGTTAGAGCCCGTAACGGCAGATAAGGTTCCACTGAGGATCGCGTTGGAACAAGGTGGCGCGCCATTGAAACTCAGTGCCACCAACGTGCCGGCGATGGGCGTATTGCTTGCGTCCGCAACGCGCACGGTGATGGGTCCTCCACTAAGGATTTGCCCGCCGATCGAAGGTTGCGGCTGGGTCACAAATGTAACGCCAGCAGGCGCCGCTGTTCCCGCAGGCGCAATCGTCACGACATAATTCTGAGTAGCGGTTTGCCTTGGGTTGGAACTGTCGACCACGGACTCCGAGAACTCAAAAGTCCCCGCCTGCGTGGGCGTGCCGGCCAACGCGCCATTCTGCGAAGTTGGCGCTGGCTGCTGAATCAGCAGACCAGGAGGAAACGACGCCGTGGTCACCGAGAACGACAACGGCAGCGTGCCGCCGCTGGTGCTGATGGCCGCATTGTAAGGCACACCCACGACGCCGTCTGGAAGCACGGTCGTGGTGATGAACAGCGTGTTGATTGCGATGGTGAACGTCTGCGTTGCCGTCTGCTGCGGCGCGGAGGAATCGGTCGCCTGAACTGTGAAAGTGAACGAGCCAGCGGCGGACGGCGTCCCTTCCAGCACGCCATTGCTGCTGATGGAGAGGCCCGGAGGCAATGTTCCGGCAGTTTGCGTGACTGTATACGGTTGCGTCCCGCCAATGATTGGCAGCGGCTGACTGTAGAATCGCCCGGCGCCCGCCGTGGGCAAGCCGTTCGAAGTGAACTGCAACGGCACGCCTGTCACGGTGATAGTCAGCGTGCCGCTGGTTGCCGTTTTTTGTGGCGTAGCGCTGTCCGCAACCTGCGCCGTGAAGCTGAAAGTGCCGGCGGCGGTCGGTGTCCCGATCAAAATTCCCGACGTGCCCAGAGTGATGCCTGGCGGCAGCTCACCGCTCGCTTGCGTCCAAAGCAGCGTGCCGATACCGCCTTTTTCCAACAACAGTTGCGTGTAGGGCTGATCCTGGATGGCGTTCCCCAAGACCGTGGTCGTGATCGTGATACTCGTTGGCGGCCCAATAGGATAGAAAATTTCCGAATTTGGAACCACCACAGTGGACGAATTTACGCCGCCCGCCAGCAGCACCGTGCCATCCAGCAGTTCACCCTCACGCAAGCCGGTTTGCTCGGTCGTGAAGTTTCCCGTCACGCGGAACGTTCCGGTCGCGGGGTTGTAGATGTCTGCGTTCGTGCCCGCCGGCAACGTCGCTCCGCCTTGATTGAATACCGTCCCGTCCGCCAGAACAGGCATCGTGTAGTGGCCACGCGGGATGGACATGTTCCCGGTCGGAGTGAACTTTCCCGTCGCTGGATCGTAGAGTTCCGCAGTTGCTGTCAGAGCCAGCGATGTGCCGCTCGCCACCAGTCCGCCGGCTACGAGCATCTGGCCGCTGTAGAGCAGCGCGGTGCCGTGATTCCCGCGCGCTGTATTCATGCTTCCTGTGAGCGTGAATGTGTCGATGACCGGATTGTAAAGTTCCGCAGAAGCAAGCGGATTGCCGTTGGTGTCGAATCCGCCTTCGACCAGCACCTGCCCATTGGGCAACAGGTCGGCGTGGTGAATCTGGCGCACTGCACTCATCGAGTGCGTAGTCGGCGTGAAAGTGTTCGTTGCTGGATCGAAAATCTCCGCGGTCGCCAAACTATTGCCGGTGAGATCGTTTCCTCCCGTGATCAGCACTTTCCCGTTGGCAAGCAAGGTCGCCACATGCTCCGACCGCGCATCGCTCATCGTGCCTGTGAGGAGCGTGAAGGTATTCGTGGATGGATCAAACAGCTCGGCGCTCGAGTTGATGGTCGTGTCGTTGAACCCGCCCGTGACCAGTACCTGCCCGTTCGGCAGCAGCGTCGTCGTGAAATCCACGCGCGCCGCATTCATGCTGCCCACGGTCGTGAAGGTGTGCGTGGCGGGATCATACAGTTCCGCGCTTGCAAGGGCCCCGCTGCTATTCGGGTTCACCGCTCCGCCGGCGACCAAAACCTTGCCGTTCAAAAGCGTAATCACTTGATGATTGTGTCGGGCCGCATTCATGCTGCCCGTGTCACAATAACCTTCTACATTGAATAAATTCGAAGTTGTCGTTGCATTGCCGGCGGTAGCGAGCAGCGAGAAACCCGCCTGCCCGCGGTTGATATTCAAATCCGAGAACGAGGCGATTCCACTCCCATTCGTTGCCTGCGGTACTGTCCCCGCGAGTGCGGCCGTCGAACAAGGCGGCGTTCCCGCCAGCGTCATTCCCACGTTCGCGTTTGCGACCGGTGCGCCGGTCACATCCACGGCCAGGACTTGGATGGGCGAATTCGCCAGCAACTGCCCTTCGATCGAGTTCTGCGGTTGCGCCACAAAAGTGAGCGTCTGAGGCGTGCCCGTCCCTGCGACAATCATGATGGTGAACGATTGCAGCGTGACCTGTGGTGGAGACAAGCTATCCGTCGCTTGTATGATGAAGTTGAAAGTCCCCGTCCCCGTCGGAACGCCCGTGATTGTCCCATTGCTCTGCAGCGTTAATCCCGGCGGCAGCGCGCCTGAAAAAAGCGTGAATGTAATTGGCGGAGTCCCGCCTGTGGTCGTGATGGTCTGCGAATAAGGAGCTCCCTGCCCGCCGCTCGGCGGCGCAATCGGAGGAACCACAACCAGCGGCGCCGCGATTCGAATCGTCAAGGTTTGCGTCGCGGTGTGTTGGCTAAATAGTGTGCTACCGACGTCTTGAACCTGAATCGTAAAAGTGAACGATCCAACCGTTGTAGGAATCCCTGCGATGGCTCCTGTACCGGCGTTCAGCGTCAGACCCGAAGGTAGCGTCCCGTTAACGGAAAACGTGTGCGCCGTCGGATTGCCACCCTGTGTGATGATCGAGGCTGTATAAACAGAACCGAACACCCCATCCGCCAACGTCGTGGTTGTAATGATGAGCGGCGGCACCGAGATTGGCGGAGTCGGCGTCGTGCCGGACCCTCCGCTGGCCAGGGCCTGCTGGGTATTCACGCTCTGCGACACAACCACCGGCAAAATGCTCGAAGCCGCATTGAACGTCGGGAATGCGTGAATGTCCGTGTTGACCACGCGAATGTCAATGTTGGCCGTCTCGCCTGGCGCGAGAGAAACGGTGGCATTAGTAATCCCCGGGTTGGTGATCCCCGGATTCGTGATCCCCGGATTTGTTGGACTCAGTACGACGGGATTCACGATATTCGTCACGATGACGTTGTGTGTTTCAACCGCCAGGTTGCAGCTCTGCCCTGTCGGCGCTGCCGGCGTCTGGTACAGCTTCGAAATAATCAGCTGCAGCACATTTCCCTGCGGAACCGTCGAACTCGAAGCCAAATTCACCGTATAGGCGCCCGTCGTATTGCCGTTGTTGACCACCGTCCACTGCGTGTCCGAAATGCTCACATTCGCCGGATTCACGTTGGTGATCCCCGGATTCGTGATCCCCGGATTGGCAATGGAAGCGTTCGTAATGCCGGGATTCGTGATCCCCGGATTCGTGATACCGGGATTCACGACCGTTTCGTTCTGAAATGTCGAGTTCGTGATTCCAGGATTTGTAATACCCGGGTTGGTGATCCCCGGATTCGTGACGGTCGGATTTGTTATGCCCGGATTTGTGATCCCCGGATTCGTCACTTCGAAGTTCGTGATCCCCGGATTTGTGATACCGGGAATGGTCTCCGTTGGGTTCGTGATCCCCGGATTTGTTGCGTCGGGATTCAGCGTCGTGCTTCCCGTCAAACCATTCGGGACCAGCGTGCCCTGCGGCGCGGCAATCTCCGCGATGTTTATTGTGACGCTCGCTGTCGGGTCCGTGGAAACCACGAACACCGGGCGCGATGCGCTCGACATCGGCGGAATGCTCAAATCAAGCGTCGTCAACAGTGAGAATTGCAGAAACGATGCGCTTCCCCCTGGCGGCTGGTTTGTGACGGAGAGTCGGAAACTCTTGACGACTTCCGTCGTATTCTGGGCCACCACCACAAACGCCCGCTGGAACGGCACCGTATTCCCGTTAAACACCGTCGTGCCCAGCGTCTTTGCATTGCTGGGCGCACCGAAGATCAACCCTCCGCTAATCGGCGCCGTATAGATATTCTGGTTTCGTGAACCCGTGAAACCCGGCTGGCACGCCGGGACCGCGGTTCCTGGTTCGAAAATGCTCGTGGTTCCGAGCGACGGAGAAATCGGCGGGGTGTAGTGCGTCCAATCTCCGTCCGCGGGTGGTTGAACGTCTCGATTGTCCGTCCACGCAGCGTGAAAAGTCGTGGGCGTATTCGCGCTTGTGTTGAAGTGCCAGTCGTCAGCGTCTCCGTCCGGATCGTCTAAGCTAGGTTTCGAGGTGGGCGGCAGCACCGTCGGCCCGGCCGCGAGGTCCACATAATCCCCCATGAACGGCGCCGTACCGGATTTGAAGAGTGGCAGATTGGGCGCGTTAAACTCCATCTGTTCAATGTCTGTCTGATTGGCGGCGCAGCAGCCATACGAATATTGCGAGATGGGGATGGAAGGCGCGAAAACAGGCTCTTTTCCCGGCAGCGCTTGCGTCATGCGCAAATCAAATGTGTGCCGGCGAATGGTTATCGTCGAATCATCAATAAAGAGATTGAACACGGCGTTGATGTCCGGCGGATTGAGGGCAAGTTCTCCTGCAAGTTCGGGCGTCTCGCTATAGAGCCCAGTCGGCTGGCTCAGATTGAGCAGTGGAGTGTACAAGCCGTACGTATGGTCCAGCCGTAAGTCGTAATAGAGCAGCGAAAGTTTCCCTCCGGCGAACGTAAGCGCCGGCATGATCTGGTGCCCGCGGCCGGAAGGGTTCAAAATCGGATCAATCGGAGGATTGTCGATTGAAACCGGTTTGCTCCAGATGAGCCCCAAGAACGAATCGGTCAGAACGATTCGCGCGTCTCCGCTCGGAACCGTGTTTCGCGCCGCATAGGCCACATAAACGCGGCTGGAATTGTCGACCGTAATCGTAGGATAAGCGTTCGTCCGGAACGAGGTGTTCGTCGTGCCCTCGTCGAAAGGTGTAAACGTGCTGATTCGCAGCGGCGGTGTAAAATTCCTCCCGCCGTCGAATGATGCTGTCATAACAATGGCATCCGGCTGATTGATATTTCCGGATTGGTACTGGAATTCCCGCCACGCTACATAGATCGTCCCCAATGTCGGATCAATCGCGATGCTTGTGCCCTGATTGATGGCGATATTGCCGCTGATCGCCAGTGGCTTGCTCCACGTCGCGCCGCAGTTCGTCGAGCGCACGAAATACAGCTTGGAAGGTTGCGGGCCGGCCACATTCTCGGGGTCGGTGTTGGGCGCTTCCTGAAATGCCGTATAGGTGACATAAACATTCCCCGCGGCAAACAACTGGTTCAGCACTCCGTTCCCAGGCTGATTCACCGACAGATTGCACGTCGGCGCTCCCCACCGTGGAATGTCCACCGCCATCGTAGGTTTATCCAGAAAACTTGACGGCGTGCCCGTGGCGACGACGGAGGTGCTCACGTACTGAATCGAATCGCCATTCAGAATGTCGTTCGGGTCCGCATTCTCTTTGTTATTGAGGTCAATCAGCCGCGAAACGATGATCGCGCTTGAGGGATTGAGCCCGCGATTGAAAACCAGCCCCGAGTAGTAAAACATCCCGTTCGATCCTGCGCGCACTGTCGGATCCGCAGCCGCAGCATAGCCGCCACTTTGTACGGCAGGCGCGCCAGCGCAGATTGGCGTGTTGTATGGACACCCGGGAAGCAGAATGCTGCGCCAAGTAGCTCCTCCGTCCAGTGACTTAAAAAGTCCAAGCCATGCGTCGCCGGTTTCTCCGTTCGTCGTGAGGGCCAGATCAACGGAGCGATAATCGTTGGCACCCGCAAGCAGATGAAATGGGTTGCGCGACGATACCGCGATGGATGGTTCATTCTGACGCTGCAGGAAAGGATCGCCTCCGGGCCATTGTGTGCCCGACACCATGTTGACGTTGTTCCCAGCGATTTGCGCGAGCGTTGAGTTGCAAAGTACCAGAAAAATACAGGCAGCGATCGCCCAACGGATTTCTTGGCGGCGAGGCCGAAGATGGAAATCCATGCAGCAACTCCCGGCTGGGACAGAGTCGCCAACTGCCAGGGCCCTGACCACGCTTCGGCGTACGGCAGGGAGACCGAAGGTTGGGGAACACTAAGTACGTGGAGTGCAGGCACCGCAGTACATAGCTTGGTGTGCGAGAGTCTCCAACCAAAACCTAGCCAAGTCAAGTACGCACTCGAAAAAATTCGTTAAAGACCTTCTAATATGGAGTACTAGTAGATGGGTAGCTTGGTCACAGCGAAGCAATGAAACGGCTCTTGGTTTTGAACTCGAATATGTTAACCGAAGAGTTATTAGTTGTCATTTTAGAATATCCGATTTCGAGCCGAGCACTTCAGACCGTTCGGCTCTCCGAATGCGGCCATTTTCGATTACATCCTCGCGCCAACGTCCAACCCATACGGATTCTTCTTCAGCCGACCGGAGCTCGAAAGGATAGGTATTTTTATTCATTCTGAGGAATCCCTCGCAATGATGCACGCTGAAAGGTGATGGATTTAGGTGGGAAGACCTACAGCCCCTCGCCGACTGGCTAACCCTCCGCAGAAGTACGCTACTCGGCTGGCCAACTACACGTCACGACAACTTGCACCGATTGGTATATTATTGCCCGCGAATAAGCCATAGAGCAGAAAAAATGCGTGTGACTCGCAGTTAGGGCTTATCGGGACTTACGCGGTCATACGTCCACACAGAACACGCCGTCACATGCTCCGCCTCCGCATTCACAAACGCGGCCTTACCGAGAATGCCGTCATCGCAATCCTTGCGACCGAGCAGTGAAGCGATATAATGTCTTTACGTTTCCTCTTCGCTGAGTGTCTTTGAGCAAGCAAAAGGATGTGTTCAAGCAATGAGTGAATCCGAGCAGAGTAGTAGACTTATTGTCAGGCTAGAACAGCGGAGAGTGATCGCCGCATTGCCCTTTGCCGCCTCGCTCCAGAAAGCGCTCGCGAACATGGTCATTGAGTTCGCCGATGCCTCCTCCAAGAAAGCTGCATTTTAACGTTGCGCGAGAATCAGAAACATTACCGCGACCTAGTTGAGAACAGCCTCGATTTGATGTGTACCCATGACTTGAATGGTGTTCTGTTGACCATCAATCTCGCCGCTGCACGGACTCTGGGTTATGAGCCTAGCGAACTTGTAAATCGGAACCTGCGTGAATTCCTGAGCCCAGAGGTTCGCGAGGAAGTTGATGCGTATCTAGTTGCGTTAAGAGAGAAAGGTGCCTCCAGTGGATTCATGAGGCTGCGGACCAAGAGCGGAGAGACGCGGATTTGGAAGTACACCAACTCTGTACGGACCGAGGGAGTTGAGGTTCCCGTTGTCCGGGGGATAGCGCACGATCTCACCGACATTCTGCTGGCTCAGAAGGCCTTGCGCGAAGGGGAAGAGCGGCTGCGCATCGCCGCCGAGGTCGGCAGGATGTACGCATGGGAGTGGGACCCCGCCACAGACTTAATACGCCGGTCCGCAGAATGCGCTGGCATTCGGTTTGGACGCAGGCGAACAAGGTTCTGGAAAAGATTATTTCATTTTAATCCACCCCGATGATCGAGCCGGGCTATGGACTTTGTCGACTTCACTGACGCCAAAAGAGCCGACCTATCGAACAGAGTATCGGAGGTTCCGCCCGGACGGCGCCCTGCTTTGGCTGCAAGAAAGCGGCCGCGCGAAGTTTGACGAGTCCGGGAAAATGGTCAAGCTGGTTGGTATGACCGCGGATATCACCGAACGCAAGCAGGCGCAGGAGGCGCTGCGCGAGAGCGAGGAGCGGTTGCGTCTGGCGGTAAAAGCCGGAAGGATGTATGCATTCGAGTGGGACACGGAAACCGATGTGATACTGCGATCTGAACAGTGCACAGAGATTCTCAATTGGATAGACGACCCAACGCCCGACACCGGTCGGCAATTTATCAGCAGAGTCCACCCAGACGACCGCGAGGCGTATGTCGCTATGGAGACTGGGCCTACTCCTGACAACCCTACGTATCAAACCACGTATAGGATGTTGCGTCCCGACGGCTGTGTAGTTTGGCTGGAGGAGAGTGGGCATGCCTTTTTCGACGGTCAAGGCCGGATGCTGCGTATCATCGGCATGGTAACCGATGTTACCGACAGAAAGCGGGCCGAAGAAGCCCTCGCAAGCGTGAGTCGCCGGTTGATTGAGGCACAGGAGCAGGAACGCACCCGGATCGCCAGAGAGCTTCACGATGACATCGGTCAACGTCTCGCACTTTTGATCATCGAGTTAGAACAGCTCCGGCAGGTCTCTCCCGATTTGTCTGTTGAGGTCTGTAGCCGTATTGCCGCACTACAGATGCGAACCACCGAGATAGCGTCCGATGTCCAATCCTTGTCACACGAATTGCATTCGTCAAAATTGGAATATCTGGGCATAGCGGCGGCTATGACAGCATTCTGCAGAGAGGTCTCTGACCAGCAAAATGTCGAAGTTGTATTTGCTCATGATGAGGTCCCACGCACGCTTCCGCAGGAGATTTCACTCTGCCTCTTCCGCGTCTTACAGGAAGCTTTGCAAAATGCGCTTAAGCACAGCGGGGTGCGGCGCTTCGATGTGGAGCTGTACTACGGGTGGGATGAGATTCATCTAACGGTTAGGGATTCCGGCTCGGGCTTTGAAAGCAAGGCGGCAAAGGGGAGCCGAGGGCTTGGTCTAATCAGCATGGAGGAGCGGGTGAAACTGCTGAACGGAACGTTTTCAGTCGAATCGCAACCCAAGCGTGGTACCACGATCCACGCCCGTGTGCCTCTCAGCTCGAGAAGTAATTCCTCGCGCGCCGCCGGGTAAAGAGCACCGAAATCGCGGAGTCCGAACTAGCCAACCATCTGTGGTCAATCCTGTTCGCAACGTCTATTAGCAGGCCAAGTTTCAAGGGTGCTATGATGCCCCGGCTTAACCTTCCGGACGCGTCGTCCAAAGCGGTAATTCCATAATGAGTTTCAAGGAGGCGGAGCATGAGAACGATTCTAATCTCCGTGGCGATCTTACTAATGTGCAGCCCGATGCTGGCACAGCAAAGGACACAGGCTACTCCTGTGCCAAGGACGTTTGTTCCTGACGAGCCGCAGCCTTGCATCGAATTTAATCGGATGGCGGCTCGATTGGATGCGGTTTACAAAATCGATGAAATCAGCAAGACCGAATACGACGAGGGCATGAAGAAGTACAGGGATGGCACACAAGAAAAGTACGTGGATTATTTCATCGGCGGGAAGGACAAATACCAAAGGGTTTCTCTACAGCTTGCCAAGCTCGCTGAATTCATTCGTTGGTACGCAGTGGAGGGAGGACGCGGCCAAATGGGCACAGCCAACACCCATTGCACCGTCGAACTAGGGGAGAGAGAGACAAGGGCGGAGAGAGAGGTGCTAGGGGAGAGAGAGGGAACAAATGAACGGATTTACGCACTCCGCCAGTTACAAGACGCGATGACTGTCTCGCAAGCGGAGGGACTGTTGGCGGATGTTGCTTTGGAAGGTCAGAATGTGATGATAAAAGCTCTTTTGGAAAGTGAATCAGCGAGCGGCAAAGTGGTAGACCGCTACAACAAGCTGGTCGAAGACGTCAACACATACAATAAGGCAGTCAACGATCTCGTTGTTACCGTGAATACGGCTATGAGTGAACCGAAGGGCTCCAAGTTAGCGCCAACGTTGAGCTTCAACTTTGTTCGCCTGCAACCCATCACGTGCGTAGGAAGTGCACCCGCGTTTACCAATTCGACGACTTACATGGCTAATGTGCGCGCCGTGGCCGATTCAACGATGCACTGTGAGTAGGCTGTCGAGCCAGGGGCGTCGAAGGCAAGCCCAGAACTTGATGCGCCACGGCGGTCCACTTGGCTGTGTAGTTGCGTTACCGAACATTAAGGATCGGGCCGATTTCATTTGCACGTTAACCGCGTTAATCAAGAACTTAGGCGATTAGCGAAATGCGAGATAGCTGGAATCACTCTTTCAAGGAGTTGGGGTCGGAAGCATTCCTTGGCGATTTCCGGTTGAGAAAGGCCACGAGTTTCTGAGCGGCAGACGGGACTGCGACAGCACCCTTGAAAATGATGGCTTCCGCTGACACATTTTGTCCATAGACGCGCTCGTTGGCATCATCGTCGGGGCGAACCGTTGAGCCCTCTAGGGAGATCCCGGCAAACAGTCCTCGTGACCGCGAATAGCTGAGCACCTCGGCTCGCAGCGTCACGTCCGATTCGGCGCTGGCTGTTCGGCCCTTTGGCCCTGCCGCCACGGATGCGTCTCCACCGAGCTTCACCTTGCTCTTGAGAATGGCGCGTGCTCCCCGCGGATTCATCACCAGGAGAACGAAATCGGTAGCTTGGCCGCCGATCTGCAGACCAACGCTGCCGCCTTCCAGAGCCATCATGGAGGGTGCGCTCCACGGTCCAGTGTAGTGTTCACCAGTGCGGCAAGTCATGGCCCCTCGGCCGTAGCTGCCGCCCACAACAAAGGCGGCCTTCAAAACCGAGGGATAGATGATGACGCATTCGGCTTTGTCGATGAGATCCTGAGGGATGTCATCGGGGATATCCATAATTTCCTTCATGACGGTACCGCAGTTCTCGAGCCGGTCGGTTTCTTTCTTGTCTTCCGCTGCGGAGAGTGGCAAAGCAATCAAGGCTAACGCCATCACGGAGGAAATTATTCGCTTAATCAAACTTCACCTCTTCTTAATTTTCTGGGCTGGGACATCATAGATCGCCAGCGGGCCAACCGCAACCGTGGCGCCGCGTCGCGTCCGCCAAAATCCCGGTTAGGGGCGCGGCCGCGAACTCTTTCTTTGCAGCGGCGGATTGAGGTACATTCCGTCCACCAAGAACAACTCTTTTCCGAACCCCAATGGCCCATTCAAAGTGACCCGCTGAATCAACGACTTGCGGTTTGCGTTGCGATCGGGTTTTCCGAACCTGGCAAGGGACCGAAATCCACTTCTACGGTAACGGCATTTACCAGGGGTTGAGTCCCCTCTAGCCGGTGTGAATGCTCGCCAATCGTGCTCGCCATTCGTCTTTTTCTAATCGATTGGCCCAGGAGCAATTGGGAAGCATTGTCATTTTTGACAGTTCTCGGCTGGGCTGAGCAGCTATAACCTCTGCTCGACAGCACCCTGCCATGAGGTCAGTGTGGGAATGTGCAGCAATACCACCAATCCCTCGGAACTCTTGGGATGGCTTGACGATATCGTCGAACAGTGGCGGATGCGTATGGTCTAGATCGACGATCAGTAATTGTGATTAGAGTATCGCAGCAATGCGCGGGAGGATCATTTGTATGAGGATAAGGACACAAGCAGGAAAACTCTTGTACGTGCTGGGCACGGTGGTTTTGTCCAGCGTTACTACGTTTGCACAGGAATCGAAATTAGGAAAACTGAAAGTAACAGTCTCTCCGAAGCAGGCGTACACATTCGTCGATGGCAAAGCCATCGGTCCCGGCAATCGGACTGTTAAGCTAGCCTTGGGAACGCATCATTTGGTTGTTGCCAACTACGGCTACAAATTCTTCGAGCAGGATGTCTCCATCGATTCAGATAAAACCACTCCTATGAAAGTGGATCTGGCCTCTGCAGGTTCCGAAGTTGCCGGCCCACGGGGACGCATTCAGATCGAAGTAGGGACGCTGCGTGCAGGTGATGCGGCAGTTCTCTTAAACGGCAAGAAGCCGGAATACTTCGTAGGCCACGTGGACGAGTTCAATCACGACATACTACTTCACCAGGAGTTGATCGTTCCACCCGGAACGCATCAAGTTACGGTCACAAGGTATGGCAAGGACATCTGGTCCGGTCCAGTAACGGTCGCGGCGAACCAGCGCGTAATTGTTAACATTTCAAACGGAAAACAAAAGATCAAAGATTGGCCGCGCGGAACTGGCCAACTGAGGGCAGCTATTCCACGCTTTTACGCAGGCACCGCAAGTGCCACGATCACTATTGCGCCTGTAAGTGGATCTGTATCCGCCAATCCGCCAAATATCAATTGCAGCCAAAATACTAAGTTAGCCTGGACTTCGAGTGAAACCATCGATGCAGATATGAGCGGGTTTAGCCCGGTTCCAACGACTGGCGAGAGAACCATTTCACCGAGGCAAACGACGGTGTACGAACTCACAGCTACGGGGCCCGGAGGAGTGACCAAACCGACTGCCAGAGTGGAAGTAAACCCTGTCGTGCAGTCCTCGCTTGATGCGTCACCTGCAGAGGTTCGTTACCGCCGCATCGGCGACAAAGTGATCGAACAGGGCAGTGCTACGCTAACTTGGTCATCGTCCAACTCCGATGCCGCTTCTCTTACTCCGCTTGGTTCCGTTGACGGCAGCGGCTCAAAGTCTATCAGTCTCGCCCCAAGCCAAACCGGGGACGGTCCGGTGGATGAGGAATTCAAATACACATTGACCGCAAGCAACGTTTGTGGCGGTTCGGATACCAAGACTGCCTCGGTGCGCGTTAAAGGTTCGATCGAACCAATTCCCGCGGTGTTGTTGAAGAGCGTCTTTTATCCGACCGACTATCCCACGAAGCATAACCCATCGGTTGGCTTGGTTCTCAGCCAGCGGGAAGTTTTGACTGCGCTTGCCGCCAGTTTCACCAAGTACCTTGAGTATGATCCGAACGCCAAGCTCAGCCTGTCCGGCTACGCCGACGAGCGCGGCCCGAACGAGTACAACCAGTCCCTCTCTGAACGCCGCGTGCAGCGCGTCAGGGAATTTCTGATCTCCCAGGGCATCCCGGAGAATAAGATTGAAACGGCGGCTTACGGCGACGAAAAACCGATCGACAAGGCCGCGGTTAGTGATCTGCAGGTGAAGAATCCAAATCAACCTCCAGAGTCGCGAGTGCGCAATTCCTCAGCGACTTGGCTCGCTTACAATCGCAGAGTTGACGTCATCCTTCTTCCGACAAACTCTGAATCGCTGCGCTTCTATCCAAACCAGGCGCCTGACTCAGAGATCTTGTGGCAGAGGGCAAGACCCACTGAAGTGGTTGTACAGCAGAATCAATAACAAATGCATTGCAGAATACGTCTTCTAATACAGGTATCCAAAGGAGGGTCAGCTTCAGATTTGAAGGACGCTGGCCCTTCTTGTTAATTGCAGAAGCATTCCCTCCGGAATATTCCCCGCACAATCGCTCCTTCCCACGGCGGCACTTTCAGAACTACCTCTCGGTGCGATGATCCAATTCCATTTCCCTGATTAGTTCCTGAGGAAAAAATTGCCTTCTTGGAGAAAGTGGGCGAAACACTCTCGCGGGTCACTGCTATTTGCACCTGCCCTTTCGGCCGGGCACTACTACGTCACTCGTTCGGCGAATTCAGCTAATCCAATCTAGAACTTAACCGGACAATCTAATACGGGCCCAAAGAGCAAATTGATTTCCCTTCATCCTAAGGGTGGCAAACCATAAAGGAACTGGAGCCCTGAAATGCTGAAGAAACAGGTTGTCTTGGCCCTCGTGGTGTTCCTGGCCCTCGTCTTCGATACCTCCCTTTACGCCCGGGGCCTGGTCTGGAACTTCCTGAGCGACACTCATATCGACGGCACTCAGGATCATTACAGGATCCCGGTCGGCCTTCGGCACGGCCCGTTCCGCGCGGTTCAGTTGCGAGTGAGCGACCCCATTTTCATCCAGCGCGTGGTCGTTTACTACGCTGACGGAACGTTCGATGAGTTGGTTATCGGCGATCGCGTTTCCCCCGAAGGACAAACCCAAGTCATCGACCTCATCGTGGAAGGCCGCTCTCTCGAAAGCGTGGAGCTTTGGTATTTCGAAGAACACTGGGAACACCCTCCGCGAATCATCTTGTACGGCACCCATTAATCGGGACTTACGGCCAATTCCAGTTGGGAGATTCCTGGGAGGATGTCCCGGCATCGCACATCGTATGCCCGGACACTTGCAGGGATTTAAGGGCAAAAGAGATTCTCGAAAACGCGATCTATCACTACTTCCCTAATTAGTTATCGGACATTATCGGACATCAAGTGAAACCGCGATGGCAAAGATTCCGAAAACTCAAAAAAACACCACCCGTATGAGTCGATGTGGCCTCGATTTCTAAGTTCATCCAGACTGAGCTCTTGCAAATGCTTCGATAAGCGTGTTGACATCACTTGCGTCGTTGTAAGGGGCGAGCGAGATCCGAATGCGTCCGCCACGTATACCGCACACAATATTATGACCACGAAGACTTTCTACAATTGCTTGTACGCCTTCGCGAGGGTGTCCCAGTGAAATGATGTGTGGAGACGCAGCGGGATCGCCAAGACTACGAAACGGTTGCCAACCATACTTGCTAGCGCCGCTAACCAACATTGCTGCCAACTTCCGAGCATGTGCCTCAATTCGAGCTTGACCCAAGGACAACAACTGCTCAACTGCTACCGTGAGACCAGCCATGGAGGCATACGACATAGTTGATTGCGTATAGCGCCGGGCATCATTAGCCAACGACATAGAGGTCGCATCAAATCCAAAGGGATCCGATGCGCCCATCCAACCCGGTAAAGGGGGTATTTGCTCAAGTAAGAGTGGCGACATGATCGCGATGGCAACGCCTCCATGTCCACCAAGCCATTTGTAGCCACTGGCAACGACGGCATCAGCATCCCATGCCGCCGCGTCCACCCGCATCGCACCTGCCGCTTGCGTAGCGTCTACAATTAGACGTGCGCCAACCTGGGCAGTGCTTCGGCGTAGGCGAGAAATATCCACTACCGTACCCGTGGCGTATTGCACGCTGCTTACCGCAACCACAGCAGTATTCTCATCAATCGCCTCTATAAGTGTGTCGGTCAGATTGCACGTGGGCTGGTCATCAACAAAGCGCACCTTATGGTCTTTTAGGGCAGCCAGGCGAAGCCACGGCCGAGTTACCGCAGGAAAGTCTGATGAAACAGCCAGAATTGTGCTATTCAACCTCGGCTGAAGTAACAACGGAAGTTGCCCTAATATCTCACTCGCGCCCCCTACAATCGCCACTTGCGCTGAATCGCTATGAAGCAATCTGGCGGCGCGTTCGCGGAGCGTTTCACAGTATCGCACCTCATCACAATCGGACATGTAGAGGTTGCCATGCCTGGCAACATCGTCTATGAAAGTGTGCATTGCGGCCACTGCTTGTTGACCGATCAATCCCAGAGATGCCTGATTCAAGTACACACTTTGACGGAGGCTAGGATAATCCAATCGATCAAAGGGAGAGGGGATCATTCCGATGATGACCAGATAACAAAGAACCACGTCACCCTTCGTCGATAATCCTGCCAAGCAGCAGAATAGTTAGATTGGTCGGGCATTCTGGCGGATTGTTTCACAGAGACATGCCAGATGAAAAGTGGAAGGAGAACTCGCGGGTTTTCGTACCGATGCCCACTTTACTGGTAACGGCGTAAGTGACTTATACGCCTGGCTGATCCCGGTCCAACTGGACTCCTCAGTGCCCTCCGTTTATGCTTTCGCCATTCAATCAAGCCGTAATGTGGTCATGGCAAGAAATCTACTGATTGGCGCTGGGGCGTATTACCTATCCGGCTGGCTCGATATGCCTTTGGCGTTTGTCTTTGGAAACTTAACGCAAGGACTCACCTATATGGGCGACTTCAACGGCTACGTTGTAATGCCGCTAGTGGTTCATCTACCCTGGGCCATTGTGGCCGCCGCAGTTGGCGCAACCGTAGTTTGGTTAGTTGAATCCGATCGTCCGCTAAGTCCGCTACGTTGGGCCCCTCTTCCCGGCCCTTTTATTCGGGCTTCTTGGTTTTCTCGGATACCACTGGGCGCGGCCTCCACTGATCTTGGACCGACTAGCGCAGACGATCGGCGCACTATTTCCCGCGCTCTCATGCGTTATCGGTGCACTGGTGGCAGCCGGACGACGAGCAACTCTGCACGCAACTGAGGCAAGTCCAGATTAGTCGGGTAATTTAGCAGGATTTCAGTTGTCCGATAACGGCTTAAGGACGGGCAGATTCCTCGCTCACTTGGCAGCAACAGGCTGCATTGTTTTGACCTGAATGATTTTGCCCTTGGAATCAAGTGCGCCGGTGAGCTTGACCTTTTGTCCCGCGTACTTTTCGGCCCACTCCTGATTGTCTAACTTGAATACGTCATGTTTGGTTAAAAGCACATATCTACCGCCGCGGCTGTGGACGCAATAGCGCGCGCAGTCTTCTGCCGTGCTGCCCGCATGTCCCATTTCGATCATTTCCTTGTGGGATCTGTTTAGAGAATGGACGCCCATGGCACATTGCGAATCGGCGATCTCGCCCTCAAAGGTTGTTTCGCCTGCGCCCGAGGTTGCCGGCCCCATGAAGCTCAGGGCTGCCAGCAGGGCTACTGAGATAAGTACTGTTTGTGATTTATTCATCCCGTACTCTCAATCGTCTGCCTGTACTCTATGGAATCCTGCGATCGCACCTACGGCTTGACGATGAACTTCATGGTCATCTCCTCGTGGCCGTGACTGCAAATTACTGTACAAATGACGATGTATTCGCCGGGCTCGCTTGGCGCGGTCAAATTGAATTCTTGGGTTCCGGGTTTGAGCAGAAGGTCCCAGCCGGGAACTAGTTTTCGATCCGAGGCTCGCAACAGCGCAAATCCATGCACCGAACCATCTCGATTGTGGTTCTTGGCCTTGATTGCAGTAACGTGCAGGGTGAGTCCTTCCCCCGCCTTGGCTGTTATCACGGGCTGCTTCTGACCTTGGATTTTGTACCGGCTGTCATGATCGGCCAGCACCTCAATAACCCTGGGAGGCGTTTGACTGAGCAGTGCTGGTTCGAGGCTAAAACAAATGGCGATGGCGAACACGAGGAATCGCCAGGAAATTCTCGTTCTTCCTAGAAACACTCTCCGCATGGTCACTCCGTCATATAGCGCAGTATCAAGCGCCTGTCTTCGTCCGTGATGAGCGCGCGGACCCTCATGTGCCGCAGAATCGTGGCCATTGCCCGCGGTGGGAACTTTGGGGGAGCCATGTGGCAGCGGCCACAGTTGGCTTGGAATCTCTTCTCGCCTTCCAAGCGCAAGGCACGGTTGTCGTGGATGCCGGATGCTCTCGCGGCCTCTGGTGGCGAGGAGGGCTTGTCTGTTGAAGCTGGCCGAGAGTTGGCAGGCACTGCCAGAGCTGCCAGTTGCTGGTTCGGGGAACTGGCGGGATTCGGCGCAGGCGGCGTATTTTTCTGATCTTGCGCAATCGCAGTGACTAAAGAACTGGCGAGCAGGGTGAATGTGGCAGCGAACGCGGCTTTTCGATTTTTCATTGAACCTCCCCGCGGCCGAGGGGCGTTACCAAGCGGTAGGTCAACGCCAGCGTCCAGACATTTCCGTTCCCTTGCGGGGCGAATTGCCTGCCGTAACTGCTCATGGCGCGCAGGCCATCCATAAAGTAATAGTTCACGCCGAACTCGAACATGTTGGTGTTGACGGGCAGCACGGAATTTGCGGGCACCGGTCCGGTGAAGAACTGCTGCATCCGCGCCACCACCTGCGTGTGACGCAACTGGTTTTGAGCGAACGGCACCTGCGTCAATCCATAGACGGATTCCACCCAATAGCCGCTACCCACGCTCGAGCGCGCTGTTTCTGCACGGAGATTGAGAGGCAGCTTGGGCGGCTGCCAAGCCATGTGAAATCCGAATAGATTTGAATGGTCGTCCTGCAAGAGATGCTGGTAAGAGCCCCCTATTTCCAGCCTGGCCTTGGGAATGAAAATGCCGGCCCGGCCCCCGGCAAACCGATTGGAGTCCATCGGGGAGACCGTCAGAAGCGTCGAATAGTAGACAGCGTAGTTAATGTTAAAATGCTCGTTAGCTTTGAATCCGCCGCGAATCATGGCCCCCGTGCTCGCATTGCTCGGGCCAATTCCGATGGGAAGAGTAAGGGGGTCGCTCGCCAGATTTCTAATCCACACTGGATAGAGCCGTTCATTGAAAATTCCGAACGGCGTCAGAAATCTGCCCACCGTCACGGTCATGTATGGGCTGGCGATGAAGTCCAGCTGCGCGTATTCCTCTTCTTTTTGAACCACTCCGTGGAATCCGCTCACGCCTGGTTGCTGGGCAAGATCCGATTCAAACGTCCCACGCGCCTCAAACAGCCACCGCGAGCCAAACGGCACAAGCAACACCGGAGTGAGCAATGGATGGATGTGTGTTTCGCCAGCGTCAAAAACAGTTTGAAATGCCGCTGACGTTTGCAGAACCGGAACCGGTTTGATTGCTTCCGGATCCTGCGACTGATCGTATGACGACTGCGTGTTCGGTGGTGGTGAGTCTGACGATTGTGCGAAGACTTGCCCGGTGGGTAGCGCCTGCAACAGCAAGGCAGTAGCGAGAAGGAGCCATCCTCGATGGTTCTTGAGCATTGGAGCTTGGCGTCGACGATCGACGAGAACTGAGTCCATGGTTTCGTGTTTTGAACAGAGGTACCGGACCGGCCCGCGTTGACGGGTCGGCCCAAGGGTGACCGAGGTCTTCGTTAAGTACCGCACGGGTTGCCCACAGTTCCTGATTCAACTTCCTTAGCATTGCCTGTCCCACCTGGCCGGTCAAACCAAGATCGAGGTATTTGTGCTGTTCTCACTATTTCCAGATTGGCGCCAGCTCAGACCGAATTGACAATTCCTTGACTTAGATTGGCAGCAGAAGTTGCATTCAGCGAGGGACCACCTCAGTTTATGTTGTTCCACCGGCAGGTCGGAAGCACCGCTGACGTTCGGGAAGTCGCGTTACCAGAGATGCGAAGTAATATCCACTTGTATGATTACCGCAACGTTAACCAGGAGTTGATTCGCCGAGGTGCGTAACACCGACATCCCGGTCTTGAGCCGGGCACATCAAGGGACCGCAAAAGTAGCTAGGGCGCGCCGCGCAAATCTTCATAACGCGGAACTCGCAAGGTGGTATAGCGCAGACCGGCGTTGCCGGAGGCAATGTCTTTTACAGCGATAGCCAAGACGTACGATCCCGGTTCTAACGCTACGATTGTTTCGCGTTTTAGGGTGGCTTGTCCTAAGTGTTCGAGTTCTTGAATTGAGGCGGCACGCTCAAAGGTCTCGACAACCCAGCCCGAAGGCTTGCTGACGCGTCCGAAGATCCCTGCTCCACCGACCTGTTCGCCGTCGCGCATTTCGGGAATGAGCTGCTCGGTGGGAATCTCAACAGCAATGTGCACCATGGTTGAGGCGTGGGTCGCTCTGGTGAATTCAACGGTATAGCTGAAATGGACCTGGTCGCGCAGGATGCGAGCCACGACCATTGCCTCCAAATCCTTGAACTTAATCTTAGCCGAAGGCATCGGGCCGACGTAAGCGACAATATGCTGGACAGTCTCGGACGCCACGTCGCGATCTTGCCGGGAAACGCCAGGAAGGTTGTAAGGCGGTTCATTCTTGACTTGAATTTGCGTAAGCAGGCCGCAGTCCCCAGAGTGGCTTGGATCTACAAATTCCAAATCAACGTTTTCGCCCAGCCCTTCCAGGTACTTGTAATGCCATTTTTCGCGCTGTTTGCCACCTTCACTGTCCTCATCCCGGCTGCCTTCTCCGTGCGATTCAATTTTGTCCGGAGGACCAAAGGTGATGTACGCACGCCCGCGATCCGTCCGCCATCCCGGAACATTCGTCCCGAATCTCTCATTAGCGAATACGATCCGGCGGTAGTGCTCCTGCTCGAAATCATTGTCCAGCGATTCAGGATCACAGGCTCGCCGGAGCCAGAATTGATCGACAAATTGTTGCCGTTCCTGATCACTTGCGAGGTGCAGAAAAGCGCATCGCTCTTCCGGAGCAATGATGTAAGCCACATCCTCTGCCAACCAATAACGGAAAATCACAGGAAGGCTGGCAATTGCATCCGCTTCACGCAGCCCACTCTGCGCTGCGAAACAAGGCTGCCGCGACGAACTTGAATCGACGCTCTGCGGCAGTTCCGCCGCCGAACGTACTAGCTCCGAAGTTTCGTCCTGTGCCTTCGCGAGGCATGCAGGCTCAAGTCCGACAAGCAGAACCATACTGAAAATGAAGGCACGCATGACTCTACAACCCCAGATTCCAAGGATTGCTTCAAGGTTGCTCAGAAGAAAATCAACTCGCAATGCGCAATCAACGCTTCCGATAGTCAACTCCTGATAAGCGTACACCCGTCGAAGGAGGAGAAGAATGCTTGCTCTTGACACCGACACTGCTCGGAAGCACAATCCGCTGCACTAATTGGCTAACGTGCGCGATCAAGTGGAAACAACGAGGGCAGCGCACGTTTAGGGCTTCTAGATTTTCCCCACTCCGGACTCCAAATTGTAGGAGATAAGACTATGAAAAGTTACGTCGTGAGGAACTCAAGCTTCCTCCTCCTGTTCGTGTTGCTTTTTGTGGGTGTATCTTCAGCACAGGACAGTCAATTCCCGGCATTAGCGAAGCAGATTGTCAACACTTCGGTCCAGGTGAAACCTGGGGATGTGGTAGTTGTCAGCGGAGGGCAAAACACGATCCCCCTCATGGAGGACATCGCGATAGAAGCCGCAAAAGCTGGCGGCATGGTCCAAATGTTCTTGAACACCGATCGATTGGCTCGGGCGATCAATGCGGATGTGCCCGAGCAATACCTCCAACAACAGCCAAAGTATTTTGCCGACTGGATAAAGGACGTCGATGTTTGGATAACACTCCCGGATGTAGAAGACTCGGCTGCCGTGATTGCGGGAGTCCCGGCGCAGCGGCTGGCCGAAATGAACAAGGCAGGCGAGGTAGTTGCTAGCGCCTTGAACAGCTCCAAGCTGAGACTTCTGTTCGTAAACTTCCCCACCAAGTCCGATGCAGTTCTTTTTCACATCCCGTATCCAGAGCTCGAAAAGATGCATTGGGACGGCGTCAACGCCGACTATCGGCAGATTTCAGAAAAAGGAAGTAGCCTCAAGCAGATGTTGGAACACTCAAAAACAGTGCGTATTACCTCAGCGAAGGGCACAGAGCTGACGTTTTCCCTCGCGGGGAGATCAGCGGTTGTCGATGCGGGGATAGTGACCGAGGAAAAGTCGCACGCGAAGTTCTTTGGGAACCGCGCCGTCACATTACCGGGCGGAACCGTATCGTTCGCTCCTCTTGAGACGTCGGGAAGGGGCAAGGTGTTTGCGATTAGGGAACGCTGTCGTCCCGATGTTCAGCTAGTTGGCGCGTCATTTGACGTCCAGAACGGAAAGATTGCGAACTTTAGGGCAGAAAGCGGCGGTGATTGTTACCAGGAATCTATGGCAGGCTACAGTGGGCCGAAGGATATGCTCGGCTCGGTGTCGATTGGCCTTAACCCTGCCTTGAAAGTCAGCGAGGACTACCGGCCGGATGCCGCCGCTGGAATGGTTTGGATTTCTTTCGGGAACAATCAACTTCTAGGGGGCAATAATGTGCAACCAGGAGGTTTCACATTTCCTGTGACCAATGCCACCGTGGAGATCGACGGAAAGACCGTGATCAAGGACGGCCAATTGGTGTTCTAAGAACATCACCGATGCGCGTCCGATACAGTGGCGCAGGAGACACAGCAGGTTTCTTCGTTTCGTATCTAAGTGAAACTCAGTGAGTTTCTTACCGGAAAATCGGCGTCCAAGTTACCGGTTAACGGCGTAGCCGGAAGTCATTCCGAGTCAGACGACTCGGTTGTGGGCAGTCGCGACCTCTCAGCACATAGGTGGCTTCCAGCAGCTAGTGAGGCAGAATTTTTGCTTCGTCGACGCCCGACGCTAATTCCTGGCAAGAACAGGAGGCGTGAACATGGCCATCCAACGGATTGGGACAACCGAGGGTCTTAAGGACGTGCATGGTGTGAAAGTGCTCCCGGTCATTAGCCTAGCCGTGATACACAACGGCGTCGTCAGTACTTGCGGCGTGACGGCCGAGCCGACCGGCGATGTAAAGGGACAGACCAAAGAGGTGCTGAGCAAGATCGACTGGCTGTTAGAAAAAGCCGGGACTGACAAATCGAAACTCTTGACGGCCAACGTATGGCTGGCGGATATGCAGGATTTTGAGGAACACAATTCCGTCTGGAACGAGTGGGTGGACCGTCAAAATCCTCCGACACGCTTTTGCGTCCAAGCTACCCTGTGGCGGGCCAACATTCTGGTTGAAATCATGGTGACCGCTGCACAATAGCGAGAACTCATGGGTAGCGGGTTTGTAGGATGTTACAGAAGCTTTCAGATGTCACCCTCCGGTAACGACGGCACTAGGAACCGATTACTTGGATACGGTGAACTTCCCTCTGCGCTTGCTGGCTACCCACTCGACGGTCTTAACCAACAGCACGATAACAATAAACCAAGCGGCTGCAATGGCCAGAGCATCCCAATAAAAACTTGTCGCGTCGAGTTCCCTCTAGCAACCGTCGTAGTTCGATTGCTGCTCCTAACGAGCACAGCGCAAAAAATATACGAAATCTTCACTTAATCCACAGACGGTACGGAGGACCGCTAATACCGTAGAACTTCGCGGTTGCAGGATTCTTGGTTGCGTGGAGCTTGAAGCTCATGTTTCTGCTCGCTGGCGGACTAATGGTGCTGACCGCCGCTGGAGCTTCGTTCCAGAAGCCAGTGCTGGAGATTGAGTAAGCATCGGGAGCTTAGGGGTTGCCGACCATCCAAGCTCTTTCGGTTTATCGACTTCGATGAAAGCTTGTGAAAATCAATGTAGACTCACTGAGGTTAGCGAATGACGAAAGGCGACGCCTGTGAAACATTTTCAGCCAGACGGCAGGCACACAGTGACTCCGCGGATTATCACGCCGAAGCCAGAAGAGATGGTTCATTTCGTTAAGGAGGTCTTCCGTGGGCAGGGTGAGTTCCACGTCAACCGCCCGGCGGAGATCCGAATTGGCGATTCGCTTATCATGATCAGCGACGGGGGTGGCCTTCGGGAGCCCGTGTCGGCCTTTCTTTACGTCTACGTTGAAAATGTGGATGAGACTTACCAGCGAGCGGTCGAAGCGGGAGCAGAAACACTTGAGCTTCCATCAGATCAACCGTATGGCGATAGAAGGGCGATGGTCAAGGACCCATGGGACAACCTGTGGCAGATTGCTTCGCGCAAGCACGGCAAGTAGGCATTGGGTTGTTTCCGTCCGAATCACGGGCGATGCGGAAGTAACCGAATTACTTCCGGCTTGCCGACAATTCACTCTGAACAGTTGAATTGGTCATGTTATGCTCGCAACTCTAAGTCCCCCAATTTTCACGAGCACTTCAAATCAAGAGAGGTCGATATGAAAGTGAGACGAATCGCCAATGCGTCTTGCCTGCTGTTGTCGCTGACCGTGGCCTCCGTTTCCCCTGCTCGAGCGGCGCAATCTGCCCAGGCGGGTGATCAGCAGTCACTTGCTGCGATTCGCGCCGCCTGCGCCGAGGATGCACAGAAGCTGTGCGCGGGAGTGCAACCGGGCGGAGGCCGAATCGTGGCCTGTCTCAAAGAGCACAAGGACTCGCTGTCCGATGGATGCAGGAAAGCCGCCGGGCTGGCTACGAACCCAAGTGGTAGTAGTTCTGCGCCGAGCGCTCCCAGCACTTCGCCAACTTCCGAAAGTCAGGCTGCTGGAGCCGCGACCAGTCCCGCAGCTAAGCCGTCGCCTGCCGCCGGGACTGGGACGAAAGCTCCGTCTCAGACCGGCGCTGCCCCCACTTCCTACCTGCGCATGAAGCAAGTCCAAGTCATCGCGCATGTCGCAGATCCGGCATTGGGGGGCAAGGTCGACCTTCCGGCGATAGATCTGTTGATACCTTCCACGTGGGACTTCAAAGGCAGCATCGCCGCCAATACTAAAGAGGGATGTTTTTCAGATATTCATGCGGTGTCGTGGGAGGCCACGAGTCCGGATGGATCCACCGCTTTTCAAGGTGCCCCTAACGACAGTTGGCAATACGCGGATGGCCCCGCTGCGTTGCGGAAGCTGACAGATCCTAATCGGCGTGCACTCGGTGCTCAAGGGAAGCCCTGCCCGGTGAAGAAACCGATGAAGGCTGAAGATTATTTTCGCCAGGAGATACTGACCGTGTTCCCTGGCGGCAGCACAGTGGTTTCGGTTGAGCCGTTCCCCGAACTGAACCAGATCGCACGCAAGCAATTGGGGCTGCCGCCTGATGATGGCAGTAACGAGGGTAGCGCTCGAACCGAGGCAATTCGCGCGCGCGTCAAATTCCAAAAAGATGGCAAGGACTTGGAGGATTGGGTGACGCTGGTTGTTGTGACACGTATTTTTCGCCAGGGCCAAGGCGCCTTTTACGATTGCCACGCGATCTACGTGACTGCCTTGCGGGCGCCGCAAGGCCAACTCGATGCCAACGATAAACTTTTCAAAGTGATGATCAGTTCCATTCGACCGGAGCCGAAGTGGCAGGCTTATTCGAATGGATTTATTGCCAAACTCTACCAGGCTGAGGCTCAAAAGGAAGCCACCATGGACGCAATGGTGGCCGCCTTTCAAAAGCATGTCGCCGACACCATCATGGGCGTCACCGCCAACGCCCAGCGGGGTGCGCAAAACAGCGCCTTCGGATTTGACCAAAACATACGTGGTGTGCAAACCTTCCGAGATCCCACGACTGGAAATACGATGGAACTGAGCAACCAGTTCGATCACGCTTGGTTGAACGGATCAAACGAATACATTATGAGTGATGATCCGAACTTCAACCCGAACGGGCAACTCTCGGGAAACTGGAATCAAATGCAGCCCGTGCGGCCCGCGCCCTAGCTGTTTTAGCTACGTGACCTGCGCTGGTGAGTTACGTTGCCGATTCATAAAATGGTCAGCTCGCAACATGACGGCCAAAGAAGCGAATCGGAGCGATTTACAGGCCACCCTTCGATATTCTCTAACTGAAGGGTTGCCGACCATCCACCTACAACCCGACATGGCCTCGCATATCGCAGTTTCCGGACCGCAAGACGGAGATGCGCACCAAACACAGCTTGCTAGCCGCGGCTCGGACGCAAAGCCTTTGTCTGTTAGGTGCGGCTGAGCTGAGGAAAAGGAAACAGAATCTTGACATCCTCCCCTCCGTGAACGGAGGGGATTCCTACAGGCTCTATAGGCTTGCGCATACGATGCCCTCGGTGGGTTCCTGAGCCGACGTGCTAACAGCACACGAAGTATCTCTACAGGCTAAGACGGCATGCCCTGCCG
>DATFZQ010000049.1:0-18240 GCA_035314345.1 Candidatus Acidiferrum sp. | reverse complement strand
CATGCCGGGGTTTGTTCCCCAGGTGACCTGCGGCGCGAGGTCCTGGGCTTGCAGTTCGACGGTCATGTCAAACTTCGCACCATAGTCGCTATTCAGCTTCTTCCAATCCGCAACCGCGTCGTCAAACGCTTTCCCGCGCGGCACAAACGGGCGTCCTTCGAGATACGCGAACGTCGTGTCATCCGGTGCGATCATTCCCGCGCGCGCGCCACCTTCAATCGTCATGTTGCAGACGGTCATGCGGCCGTCCATGCTCAAATCGCGGATGGCTTCGCCGCCATATTCCGCCACATGTCCTGTGCCGCCGCTGATTCCGATTTTCCCGATGATAGCGAGAATGATGTCTTTCGCGGTGACGCCGCGCGGGCGCTTGCCGTGGACCAAAATGTGCAGCGTCTTGCTGCGCGATTGCACCAGGCATTGTGTCGCGAGTACGTGCTCGACCTCGCTCGTGCCGATGCCGAACGCCAGCGTGCCAAAAGCTCCATGCGTTGAAGTGTGGCTATCGCCGCAGACGATTGTCTGCCCGGGCTGCGTTACACCCAGCTCCGGTCCAATGATGTGCACGATGCCCTGGTTGCGGCTGTTCATGTCGAAGAGGCGCACGCCGGTTTCACGGCAATTTTTTTCGAGCGCTTCAAACTGCAGCCGCGCGTCGGCATCAAGGATAGGCAGGATCCGGTCTTTCTCGGTTGTCGGAACGGAGTGGTCCATCACGGCGAAGGTCAGGTCGGGCCGGCGCACCTTGCGCCCTTCGGCGCTCAGCCCCGCAAAGGCCTGCGGCGACGTGCCCTCGTGGATGAGGTGACGGTCAATATAAATGAGCGCAGGCTTCCCGGCTTCTTCGTGGACTACGTGGGAATCCCAGATTTTTTCGTAGAGTGTTTTTGGTGGCATGTCGGCTCGTTTCAGATTTTAACACTCCGGAAATATATGTCCAATGGACCGAGCCGTGCGTGTGGCTCAACTCGCGGGTATCACCGCCACTCTCGGCTGCACTTTGTATCGCAGCGAATGAATTGGCGCACAGGCAAGATTGCCTGTCATGCACCGCATCTACGCCGAAAACACCTACCGCTTAATGCTCACTATCGCAGCGTCTGCCTCGTATCCTTCATCCTTGACGGTTTCTTCGGCTTTCGCGCGAAGCGTTTTCTCATCGGCGTCTTTTGGCGCCTTACAATGACGGCGGATCACTTCTTCGCCGCTTGCAATGCGAACCACCCAGTCCGATTTCCCGCTATCCCAGGAAACTTCCACGCTATTGGCACGCATGTCTCCTCCAACAGAATTCGTGGGACATTGTAGACCCAACCGCCCTCTGGAGAGAATCCCCGCTTTTCAGTACGCCAGCGGCGGGCACATGCCCGGCCGGCTGGTTTACTGTGCTTTTGGATTTTTGGGCTTGGGATGTTCCTGGCAGTAGTGGGAAGCAAATGTCTGAGCGCGCTGGCGTTCGTAGTTCTGCTTCATCTCTTCAATCGTGTTTCCATCGAGAGCGTCCAGTGGGTTGAAGAGCCATGCACATTGCGAACATGTCCAGCCTTGAAAGCCTGCGTTTTTGACCCAAACGAGTTCTCGACGCATGCAAAGAGAGTATCCGGACCACTAAAGAAAGGTGACAATATTGGGTTCCTTTATCGGAGCTATGAACAACGTAGACCGTAGTAGAACTTGAGGGAGCATGACCCTAACAGATGCAATGCGTAGAACTATCGTATGAGTACCGCATAAGGCGAAATGAGTGGGTAGAATAGACCCATAGTTGCCCTAAAATCGCCAGCGTGGTACCGTATCGTCCGTAATTGCGGAGGGTACAATGGCCAGCAGACAGCAAGCCGGAGGCAAGCAGCCAGCGTTGAAGTATCGGCGAGTGGATCTGTCCAGTTTGAGGAAAGGGCGCCGGGGAAAGCACCACGACCTGGTGGAAGGAATTCTCGAAGAGTTAGAGAGTGTGCAGCCTGGCTCGGCGCTCGAGATTCCGCTTGCTGATGTGAACGGAATTGGACTTGCAAACCTGCGCTCGGCGGTTCATCGCGCGTCGACTTCTGCGGGAATGGACATTGAAACGCTGGCCGACGAGAAGAATTTTTACGTTTGGAAGGCGCCAGCTTAAGCCAAGTGGTAGAGGATAAACGCGGAGTTTGGCGTGCGGAAGTCGTATTCCGCGTTTGTGGCAAAACGTTCCCTCAGGAATTCCCTCCGGTAGTGACCTAATCTATTCAAGGACAGCGCGATTGTAATTAGCAGATGGTGCGCCGCTCGCATGAGCGTACATTTCAGCTTGAGCCACGTCTCCCATACGGGATGCCTACCCTTAGCCAGAGAATGCACGATTATCCCTCAAGAGAGCTCTGAAAGTGCCCGGTATGGAACAGACGCGGCACTCTACATCGTTCTAAAATTAACAGTTCGAGAAATTGGAGACTGAGATAACGAGGTGAACTAATGCGTGGATTTAGATTTCTGGTGATAGCCGCGGTTGCTGCAAGCTGCTTCACAGCAGCAGTGCCCAAAGCGGAGGCTCAGGTCGCGGTCACCATCGGAGTAGCCCCTGAATGTCCTTACGGCTACTTTGAAGCTGCCCCGTATGACTGCGCTCCCGCTGGCTATTACGGTCCAGAATGTTTTACTGCGGACGTTTTCGTCGGCGCCGGCCCGTGGTTTCACGGCAGCACCGAATTTCGCGGCAAGGTAGATAACAGCTACGACCCGCACAATGGCTATAAGGGCTCAATGCCAAGCCGTGGCGAGAAAGCCGAGCCAACAAAGCGTGTCAATAGCACCCACTTCAAAGGAAACCAAGTGCGGGATGGACGCGGCCACGTAACTCCTGACAAGAATGACAAAAAGTAGTTCAGATCCAGCCGATGCGACGGCAAGACGGCTTCCCGAGGCAATTGATTGCTAGGGTTGTGAGCGCCTCACGTTCCAAAACTCCGGGTGCGAATTCGTCACCTTGGTACCCGACGTGGCGAACGTTTGCGGCGAGAAGCGAACAAAAAGCTGTTTTGTCCGATCATTGGTGATGTAGCGATTAAGTTCAGCCGGGCTGCAGGGACGCACGCCAATTTGCGTGCTGTTTGTGGCCCGGTTTCATTTTGTCAGTTCGTTCGAGAGCACCAGAAAGGTGTGTCCCTCCCGTCAGTTGCAGCGTAGCGATACGTGCAGGAGACGAACGGCGAGCGTGACACAGTCGGCGAGGCAAACCCCGCACAAATAGAACTCTTGTGGGACGCTCGGCGATTAATGGCCGCCGCCGCTCAGTTCGCGGACGATATCGCTGACGAATTTTTTGGCGTCGCCGAAGAGCATCATGGTGTTGTCGAGGTAGTAGAGCGGGTTGTCGATTCCGGCGAAGCCGGCGGCCATACTGCGTTTGATGACCATGACGGTGCGGGCCTTGTCCACGTCGATGATGGGCATGCCGAAGATGGGGCTGCTTTGGTCGGTGCGGGCCGCAGGGTTGGTGACGTCGTTGGCGCCGATGATCAGGGCAACGTCGGTTTGCGGTAGGTCACCGTTAATCTCGTCCATCTCCTTCAAGCGGTCGTAAGGGATGTCGGCTTCGGCGAGCAGAACGTTCATGTGGCCAGGCATGCGTCCGGCGACGGGATGAATGCCGAATTTAACGTCGATGCCTTTCTTGGTGAGAATGTCATAGAGTTCGCGGACTTTGTGCTGTGCTTGCGCGACGGCCATTCCATACCCAGGAACAATCACCACTGTATTGGCGGCCGCAAGAATCCCCGCGGCATCTTCCGGCGAGGCGCTCTTGACCGCACGTTCTTCTTTAGCGCCTGCGGCGGAGGCCTGCACTTGGCCAAAGGCTCCGAAGAGAACGTTGGTGAAGGATCGGTTCATGGCTTTGCACATGATGACGGAGAGGATGAAGCCGGAGGCGCCGTCGAGTGCGCCAGCGACGATCAGGACTTTGTTGTTGAGGACGAAGCCGAGAAGGGAAGCGGAGAAGCCGGCGTAGGAGTTCAAGAGGGAGATGACCGTGGGCATGTCCGCGCCACCAATGGGCGTGACCAGCATGATTCCGAAGATCAGGGCTACGCCGATCATGATGGGGAAGAGAAAGGTCATTTCGGGATGAAGGACGAGAGCCACCACGAGTCCAAGCGCAGCAGCGAGAACCGTCAAGCTGACGTAGTTCTGACCTTTATAAGTGATGGGACGCTGGGGCAGGATTTCTTGCAACTTGCCCGCGGCGATCAAGCTGCCAGTGAACGTCAGCGAACCGATGATCACCTCGAGGCCGATTTCAGCCATCTGGAATCTGGGAACAGCGGGAGCGGCGATGTAGTATTCGGCGATGCCGATGAGCGCGGCGGAAAGCGCGCCAAACGCGTGGCTCAGAGCGGTTCGCTGAGGAACCGCGGTCATTTTGACCATGCCGAGGGGTACGCCTACGGCGGCGCCGATGATGAGCGTGATAATGATCCATTTGAGCTGGCTAACTTGGGGGTCGTACAGAGTGGCGATGACCGCGATAGCTGAGGCGATTTCGCCGATAATAACGCCGCGCTTGGCGGTGACCGGGGAGCCGAGCCACTTGATCGCGAGAATGAAGCCGATGGCTGCGGCGATGTACGTGAAATCGATGAGTTGCTGGAGGTCGGCTGGGCTCATGGCTTTTTCGCCGCCTTGCCGGTCTTGAACATGCTGAGCATGCGGTCGGTGATGACGAAGCCGCCAACCATGTTGCTGAAGGAAGCCGCGACAGCGATCAGGCCGAGGATGGTGGCGAGACGCGTCTCGTGGCGGCCTGCGATGATGATCGCCGCAACCACGACGATGGCATCGAGCGCGTTCGTCAAGGACATCAGCGGAGTGTGCAGGAGCGGCGAGACCCGTTTAATGAGCTCGATACCTAAAAACGCCGATAGAATGAACACAAACAGACTCGAAATAAAATCCGCGGGCATCCATGCCTCCTTATGATTTAGCAGCCAGCGCCGGGAGCTTGTAAATTTCACGAAGCCTGGCGCTTACAATTTCTCCACCCTGGGTCAGCAAAGTTTCGCGCACGATTTCATCCTGCGGATTAATTTGGAGCTTGCCCTCTTTGATCATGTACAGGAGAAAGGTGGCGACGTTTTTGGCGTACATTTGGCTGGCGTGATAGGGAACTGTGCTGGCCAGATTGATGGAGCCGATGATGGTTACGCCGTGCTCTTGGATTTGTTCCCCAGCACGAGTGAGCTCGCAGTTACCGCCGCGTTCGGCCGCGAGATCGACGAGGACTGAGCCAGGTGCCATGCCGGCGACCATTTCTTTGGTCACTAGAATTGGGGACTTCTTGCCGGGGATTACCGCTGCGGTAACGACCACATCGCTTTCGGCGACTACTTTTCCGAGAAGTTCGCGCTGCTTTTTGTAGAACTCTTCGCCCTGCGCCGTCGCGTATCCGCGCGCATCCTGTGCGTCCTTAGCTTCAACCGCGATCTCGACGAAACGTCCGCCGAGGCTCTGCACCTGTTCTTTCACGGCGGGACGGAGGTCGTATGCCGAAACAACCGCTCCGAGTCTGCGCGCGGTGGCGATAGCTTGCAGTCCGGCTACGCCACATCCAATGATGAAAACGCGGGCAGGCGTGATCGTTCCTGCGGCGGTGGTGAGCATCGGAAAAAGTTTCGGGAGCGTGTCGGCGGCAATCAGCACGGCTTTGTAGCCGCTAATGGTGGCCATCGACGAAAGCGCGTCCATGCTTTGCGCGCGGGTGGTCCGCGGCATCAATTCAATGGAGAAGGCGGCCACGCCTTTTGAAGCGATTTCCTGGATGGTTTCGAGAGAGCCGAGGGGGCGCAGAAAGCCGATCAGTACTTGATTGGGACGATATAGCGGAACATCGGCCTTGCCGGTCTTGTCGTTCGAACCGTAGCAAAGCACTTGAACGACGATATCGGCGGCACCGAAAACTTCGGCGCGCGTAGGGAGAATCTTTGCGCCTTTGGCGGCGTATTCGGTGTCCAGATAGCCGGCTTCTCTTCCAGCGCCGGCTTCGACCACAACCTCGAGGCCTGCTTTCGTGAGGCTCGGAATTACGGCGGGCACCATCGCTACGCGACGCTCTCCAGGAAAGGTTTCTCGTGGCACTCCGACAATCATGAAGCTTCCTCCGGTATTCTCTCTGCTACTTCAGAACTCGCCCACGAAGCTAGTTTTGGCCCGTCCGCGCGGCATTCTACAACGAATTCGAACCGCCAGGCTCGCAAACAAATTAGCGCTCGAATGAGAGTTGGTTTATCCGGCTCCAACCTCTTTGCCAGGGATGAAATAGACTTCTTCGAATATGGAACCCTTTTGCCATCTGGCTCGAGTGAGAATGCCCTGGCCGTTTTCGCACATGCTGGGGTGGCCGCAGAGATAACCCGTAGTGCTTTCCGGGCGCAAGTTCCACTCGTCGACATACATGCGAACGAGATCATCGACACGGCCGGTCTGGCCTTTCCATGAGGCGTCCTCCCACGGACGGCTGATGGTGGCGACATATTTAAACCACGGAACTTCCGCCGCTATCCTCTCGAGTTCTTCGCGATAACCGAACTCCCACGAACGGCTTCCGCCCTGCAGGCAAAAGAATTTGTGCTCGCCGGGCATGGGACTGTTACCGGCTTTCCAATCCTTGTATAGAGTTCGCACATAACTGACAAACGGGGCGATTCCCGTGACGGTAGCGAGAAGAAGATGATTGGTGCGGCCGCTCTTCAGATCGAGCGTAAAGCGCCCTTTCGAGATTTTGCGGCAAAGCATGGTGTCGCCGACTTTGAGTTTGTAAAGATGCGGCGTGAGGGCACCTTGCGGAACCAACTCTATGAAAAACTCGAGGCCTTCTTCATACGGGGAAGAGACAATGGAGTAGGCTCGCTCGATGCGCTTGTCTTCGTGATTCACGCCGAGAGTGGCGTATTGTCCGGCCTTAAAAGTAAATGGGCCGCCAGGATCAACGCGGATCAACCACAAGTCTTCCGACAAATCTTTTCGCTCGATAATGCGGGCCGTGAAATGCTTGTCCATCGGAAGAGCCAAACTCGTAATCCTCCATCGCCAAATTTCTAAATGGGTCTTTTCATAAAACGACCGGGAGGAGCAGTCTTCTGCTTCGCCCGGTGCTGTGGAATCGGTACGCTACCCCCGGGGTATGAGTTGAATGCGTTGGTCGAAGCCATCCTTTTATTTGGCTTCGTTTGCGTCTCTTCGGCTCGGGAGGTTCACGGCTGCCATCCCAGCTACGGTGGCTGCCTAGAGAACCCAACGGGCGGCATTGTACACCCGGTTGGCCGTTTTGCGAGGGTAGGAATCATGCGAGGGGGCAATTGGGATTCTCCCAAGAGACCAGCAAGTAGGTCGAATCTCCACTTGAAATGTGCGGAGTTAAGCGTCTGGCAGTTCCTGGAGCGATTTCTTATTCTGGATTAGGAGTGACAAGCCGTACGAGATCGATCTCATAGTCGTCGGCGCGAGGAAGAACAGGCATTGGAAAAGCCCTCCTGGGCTCGCAGGCGGACGAGATCCTTCGCTATGCACCTTGCCCGGTCTTTACGATTGGACCCAAGGCGGTATTTGAGGAAGAAACCCGCGGAAAGCTAACGTCCGTTTCCAAAAACTCAATCTGAAGCTCAACGCCAGCGATTGGCAATTTATTCCCATAGCAGGAAAGAGCTTCTCCGATTCGGGTAGCGGCTCTTGTCACTGATTCAAGGGACTCTCAGGACTTCGCGCGGCTTATTGCCAGCCTTATGGGTGGTTCCATTTTTGGAGATTTCCGCGTGCCGAAGGCGACACTCGCCCCCGAATGACGGTGTTCACATCCGCCCCCGTCCGCCCCGGTAAACCATTCTGCCTCCCGCAACGTCCCATCGATTGGCCCTATTCGCTTAGCTCTGCTCTGGAGCTGTGATTGCCCCATTTGGGCCTCGACCCGGCCGCCAAGAATTTTGAAACATTTGGGGGTGTCCGGCACGTCTAACCTGTGACGCAAAGGGTACGGCTCGTCTGCCGCATTACCCTCCCAGGCCTACTCGGGTCGAGGTTACACCTCGCGTTAGATTGCAGGAGTCATCGATGCAAATGTGGAAAGAGGGGCGCCCGGGGCGCTGGAGACTCATTGTTGTATTCATGAGCATGGTGCTTGGTGCGGCGGGTGGCGTTAACGCGGGAGCTGGCCAGCAGACCCAGCAGCCAGCACCGAACCCAGCAACGAGGCCTGTCGGGACGATCAAGTCCATTACGGGAAAAACGATTGTGCTGACCACGAATGCAGGGCCGGAGGTTACGGTTCAGGTGCAGGACGATGCACGCCTGGTCCGCGTCGAACCGGGAGAGAAGGACCTGAAGAATGCGGCTCCGCTGCAACTGCAAGACTTGCAAGCGGGCGACCGGATACTGGTTCGCGGAACGATGGCGGACGACGGCAAGACCGTACTGGCAGCGTCAATCATCGCAATAAAATCTGCCGATATTGCCGCGAAGCAGGCCCATGATCGCGATGAATGGCAGAGGCATGGTGTCGGAGGGCTGGTTAAGTCGGTCGACGCGGCAGGCGGCGCGATCACGATATCGACAAATGCCATGGGGGTCGCCAAGGACGTGACGGTTCAAACCTCGAAACAGACGGTTCTTCGCCGATACGCGCCGAACTCCGTGAAGTTCGATGATGCGAAGCCCGCTCCGATCGATCAAATCAAGGTCGGAGACCAATTGCGTGCGCGGGGAACACGCAACGCGGATGGCACGCAACTGGCGGCGGACGAAGTTGTCTCTGGAACATTTCGCAATATAGCGGGGACCGTTAGCTCGATAGATGCCTCGGCGGGAACGATTACGGTGATGGATCTTGTGGCTAAGAAGCCCGTCACGGTGAAAGTTACGGTAGATACGCAGCTTCGCAAACTGAGTCCCGCGATTGCGCAAGGAATTGCACTGCGGCTCAAGGGCGGCGCTGCTGATGCACCCGGCGGAACCGCGGGGACAGCACCGGGAAGTGCGCAGGCAAAGCCCGCCGATGCGGCGGCGAGTGGCCAAACTGGCGGTCAAGGAGGCCAAGCTGGCGGTGCAGGCGGAGCAGGAAGGGCAGGTGGAGCGGCGGGAGGCGCGCGAGGCGGCGATTTCAGCCAAATGCTCAGCCGAATGCCTGCAGCGACTCTTGCGGATTTGCAAAAGGGCGATGCAGTCATGATTGTGACGACGGAAGGCACGCAGGAGAGTGGCGCGACGGCGATCACTCTGCTTGCAGGTGTTGAACCTCTCCTCCAGGCTTCAGGTGCTTCCAGCATCCTGACGCCGTGGACGATGAGCGGGGCGCCCGGCGGGGATGCGGCGCCTTGAAGCGAGCAAGTTACGAAAATGATCTTAAGTCAGGAGAAGGAATGAGATTTGGGTTTATTCATCGGTTCGTTGTTTTCATGGCTGCTTTATTGTTGGCGGTCGCTGCGGGGAACGCAGGGCAAGCCCAGACCGCTACGGGAACGTTGCGCGGGCAGGTAACGGATCCATCGGGCGCGGCAGTAACGAGCGCGACGGTGCTTGTCACTACGCCGAGTGGTGCGGCCACGACGGCGACTACAAATCGGGATGGCATATTTGAGGTGACAGGATTGGCTCCGGGGAAATATGGAGTGAAGGTGATTGCGCCGGGATTTACGACTTATGAGAACCTGGGGATTGATATCGTTGCAGGGCAGGCGCAAAAGTTAAATGTTTCGATGAGCATTGAAGTGCAGGAAGAGAAGGTCGAAGTCACGGACACCACGACGAAGGTGGACGTAAACCCCGCAAACAACGCGGGCGCGATTGTCATGCAAGGGAAAGATCTCGAAGCGCTCTCCGATGATCCAGATGAACTGCAATCCGAACTGCAGGCGCTGGCTGGGCCTTCGGCTGGGCCGAATGGGGGCCAGATATATATCGATGGATTCACGGCGGGGCAACTCCCGCCCAAAGCCTCGATTCGCGAGATTCGTATCAATCAAAATCCCTTCTCGGCGGAATACGACAAGCTGGGTTATGGGCGTATCGAAATCCTGACGAAGCCGGGCACCGACCAGTACCACGGGCAATTTTTTCTTACCGGAAATACAGCGGGATTTAACTCGCGGAACCCTTTCGAGGATTTGCCAGCGGGAACACAGCCGCCTGGCTACTACACAACGCAGTTCAGCGCCAACGTGGGCGGACCGCTAAGCAAGAAGGCCTCGTTTTTCTTCAACATTGAGCGGCGGGACATCACCGATCTGTCCGTCGTGAGCGCGCAGATCGTGAATCCAACGACGTTTGCAATTGAACCGTTCAGCGATGCCGTGCCCAATCCGAAGACCCGGCTTAATTTGAGCCCGCGGCTCGACTATCAGGTGACGCCGACGAATACCTTGAGCGTCCGTTACCAGTATTGGCGCAACGTGGAAACCGGCGACGGCGTCGGTACGTTCAATCTTGCCTCGCTGGCGACAAATTCCACAAACGTGGAAAATACGCTGCAAGTCACTGACACGCAGACCGTGAGCCCCACAATCATCAACGAGACGCGGTTTCAGTATATTCGCGAGAGCAATAACGGAAATCCGTTGACCACCACCCCTGAGATAAGTGTGCCAGGAGCGTTCGTCTCTGGGGGCAACACAAGCGGAATAAACACCGACACACAGAACCGGTACGAACTGCAAAACATCACGTACATAACAAAAGGCAAGCACGCGTTGAAAATCGGCGGCCGCCTGCGGGACACAATAGACAGCAGTGCATCGAATGCCAGCTTCAATGGCGCGTATTCGTTTGGCTCGCGTGTCAATCCAACGGTTCTCGGCTGCAACGTGCCGAATCCTCCTACGACCTGTCCCACTATTTCCGGCATTGATGCGTATCAAATTACGTTGATGGGACTTTCACAGGGCCTTACTATCCCCGCGATCCAGCTGCAAGGCGGCGGAGCCAGCTTCTATTCGTTGAACTACAACACAGTGGGAACAGCAGCCGCGCGCGTCAACTATTTTGATGGCTCTCTTTTTGCACAGGACGACTACAGGTTCCGGCCGAACATAACCGTGAGCTATGGACTCCGTTACGAAACGCAAAACAATCTGGGGGACCACGCCGACTTTGCGCCACGCATCGGAATCGCATGGGGCATCGATGGGAACGGAAAAAACAAGTCAGCAAAGACCATATTGCGGCTGGGGTACGGTATTTTTTACGACCGGTTCACGGAAAATCTGGTTTTGCAGCAGCAGTTGCAGAACGGTTTGATCCAGCAACAATATCTGATCCAGAGCCCAAATTTCTTCGACCCAAACGTGACAGTGACGCCAACGAGTCCGCTTTTTCCGACCACCGCGCAATCTACGCAAGCCATTTATATACAAAACCCCAATCTGCGCACTCCTTACACGATGCAGACGGGTGTGACGCTCGAGAGGCAGCTTTCAAAATTCGCAAATCTTTCTGTTACGTATCTAAATGCCCGGGGCAACCATCAGTTCTATTCGAATTTCATCAATGCGCCCGCCGTGCTGCCAGGGCAGCCCGTGCCGCCTCCGCCGAGCCAGATTCAATATGCCTATCAGTCGGAAGGCGTTTTCAAACAAAATCAGCTCATCGTTAATAGCAGCATGCGCCTTCCGACGCCGCACGGACCCATCAAGGACCTTTCGATCTTCGGCTATTACACTCTGAATTATGCGAACAGCGACACCTCCGGCGCGAATTTCTTTCCTTCCATCCCGAGCGACCCAAGCGAGGACTACGGGCGAGCCTCATTTGATATTCGCCAGCGTATTTTTTTTGGAGGCACGATCGGAGTCCCGTACGGTTTCCGGCTTAGTCCATTCCTGATTGCGAGCTCGGGGATTCCGTTTAATATCACGACAGGCCAGGATGTCTACGGAGACGCGCAATTCAATGCCCGCCCCGCGTTCGCCACTTGTGGCGCCGGCGCTCCTGCCGGCGTGATTCAGACCGCCTTCGGATGCTTTAATGCGCTTCCTCAACCAGGGGAGACGCCCATTCCCATCAACTACGCGAATGGGCCGGGGCGATTCGTGTTCAACCTGCGTTTGAGCAAGACGTTTGGATTTGGCCAAAAGAAAGAGGCTGTCGCGAGCGGCGGCGGGCCTGGCGGCGGCACCTTTGGACGGGGACCGGGCGGCCCAGGGGGAGGGGGGCACGGCGGTGGCGGAGGAGGAGGAGGCCCGATGTTCGGAGGGGGCGGTTCTTCGAACAATCGCTACAATCTGACGTTCAGCGTAAGTGCGCGAAACGTATTCAACAACGTGAACTATGGAACACCGATTGGAAATTTGAGTTCGCCCCTATTTGGCGAAGCGAATTCGCTCGCGGGGCAGCCCTATGCTTCTTCGACAGCGAACCGCCGGATCGACTTGCAGGTCCAGTTCACTTTCTAACCGCTGCGAGAATTTTAGGGTGCGCAGGGGATTGACGCGGAGATTGCCTGGAAGAATTGATGAAAAGGCGCAAAAAGAAGATTCTGGACGCGGGTGTGGAAGCGAGGCGAGCTGCCCGCAATTCCGGAATTGCCCCCGCAGCCACCCGGGTCATCGCCGATAAGCGGAAGCATCCCGCCAAGCACAAGAAAAAGTGGCTCGAAAAAGAAGCCGAGTAGAGCCCAAGATTGTTTTCTTCTGATTAGGTCCGGACCGGACCTAGTTCTTCGAGCCTCACCCAGGCTTGTGGGCAGGGACAGATTCGTCCGGACGAAAAAGCGCCGTTGCAGCGATTTTCTTGTGCTCTGCCAGAGTGGTGGCGATCGATTCCAAATCCTTTTTGTCAAAACCCATACAACTGATTTTTACGGTCCCATCCGTCTCGATGAGAAAGATCGTGGGGACATTAGTAAGTCCATAGGCGTTCGAAGCGAGGTAGCCGTTTTGCTTCTCATCAAGCAGCATCGGAAATGTAACCCCGAATTCCTTGGCAAAGTCCTTCGTTGCGCGGGCGTCGTCCTGCGAGATGCCGATGAGCGTCATACCTTCGCTGCCATAACGCTTGTGGATGCGTTCGAGAAATGGGAATGTGAATTGGCAGACGGGGCACGAAACTTTAAAGAATGCGGCCACCACGGGGCCCTGTTGCATCAGCGTTTGCAGTGAATACTCCTTTCCGTCCAGCCCCTTGAGGGAAAATCCCGGCGCCGTCTTTCCTGCCACGATGTGAGTCATCTCTTTGCCCGCTCCCAGCCAACGTAATGTGCGCTGCAAAATCGTCATTACAAAATTGTAGCGCAGTCTTCACTCGCGCAGAAAAAAGAAGCGCTCTTGGAAGGAATGCCCCTGTGAATCAATGCCCCTGTCTTGCGGCGTAGTCGATCACGGCTTGTCCGCGTCCGTCATCCGGATTGTGCGCCAGCGCTCCGTCGGTTCTCTTCTGGGCCAGCATGTTCGCGGCGCTTGAAAGTTCGCTCACCCCTCTCGTAAGTGCTTTGGCTGCGATGGCGGAGCCGACAAGTACGATTGCGGAGAAAATGGCAACAAGAGACAGCCGCGTGCGGCGCTCAGGCTCGCTGGCTCCAGCAGCGGGCAGTGCCGCTCCAACGGCGAGGCCCATCACGAGGCCGCCGATGTGCGCGGCGTTACTGATTCCTGGAAGCGCTCCAAACGCCAGATTGTAAGCAATGAATGTGCCCAGGCTCCCCAGCATTTTTTTGTTGATTGTCAGGTGAGATGGAGTCTTCTTCAAATAAACGTAGGAAACGAGCACGCCGGCCATTCCAAAAATCGCGCCGGACGCTCCTGCGCTCGCCCCCATCGGATGCCAATATACGCTCGCAATGCTGGAAAAAATTCCGCTCACGAAATAAGCAAGCAGGTAAGAAGCGCGCCCCATCAACTGTTCGGCAGCGCGCCCCAAATTCCACAGGCACCACATGTTGAGCCCGATGTGAACAATACCGAAGTGCACAAACATGCTGCTGAGCAGGCGCCACCATTGCCCGTTGAACGTGAGGCTACCGACGTTCGCTCCGAACGCAATCGCCTGCTCCGGCGATGGAAGCAAGGGTGATACTCCTCGCAGCACCATGATGACGAACACCAGTACGTTCAATCCAATAATTCCTGTGGTGATAGGGAAGGAAGGCGTAACGAGAGCCCGTCCAGAAGTTGGGACCCCGGCGCGCGCCATATGCGCCAGGCGCTCTTCGCATTCCGGACAGTTCAGCGAAGATGGTGAACCTCCGAAATTGCGATCAAACTCTCTTCCGCACTGCGGACAGCTTTGCATGGGCATAAAAAATAATAGCAGTTTTTACGAAATGGCCGCGTGCTCCCAAGAATAGTGACGGAAAGCAGGATCAGTGGATTTGCTTGGTTTTGCGCTGCATGTAATCCATTAGCAAGTATTGGCCTAGCGTGTAGGGCGTGGTGAAGTAGGCCTTGCCGCGGCACATTTCCGTGATTTTCTGCACGAAATGGACGAGGCTGTAATCGCTAGCGAGCATGAACGTGTTGATCATGATGCCCGCGCGCTTGCATTTGTTGACCTCTTCGAGCGTTTGCCCGACGACGAAGGGATCCAGCCCGAATGCATTCTTATAAATGCGTCCGTCTTCGAGCGTAAGGGCGGAAGGCTTCCCGTCCGTGATCATGATGATCTGGCGCATATCTTTTTTCTGCCGAAGTAAAATGCGCTGCGCCAGGCGCAAGCCTTCGCGCGTGTTGGTGTAATACGGCCCAACCTGCACGCGTGCGAGTTCGCCAAGTGGAACCTCTTCGGCGCTGTCGTGAAAGAGAACTAGGCTCAAAGTGTCGCCGGGATATTGCGTTCGAATAAGATGAGAGAGCGCCATAGCGACGCGCTTCGCCGGGGTAAACCGATCTTCGCCGTAGAGAATCATGCTGTGGCTGCAATCAAGAAGAACGGCCGTGGCGCAGGAGCTGTGATACTCGCACTGGTGAACCATCAGGTCGGAGTACGTCATGTCGATAGGAACTTTTGCGCCTTGCCGGCGCACCGCATTGAAAAGCGTTTCGCTGACGTCTAGATTCATCGTGTCGCCAAATTCATACGGACGTGAGATGCCGCCGGACTCGATGCCCGTCGAAAGGTCGCGCGTGTCGTGCCGGCCGAAGCTGCTGCGGCCGAGCGAGCCGAGGAGATCCTGCAAGGTTTTGAAGCCGAGAAAGTCGATGGTTTTATCTGTAATTTCGAATCGTGCATCCGGTGGCTTTTCGTGCGGCAGGCCAAGCTGGCCGCGGGCCGAAGTTTGCGGCGGCGGCGTTACTTGCGGCGGTTGCTGCGGATTAATGAAACCTTCCTGCGCAAGACGCTCCATTAGCTTGTCGAGAAGATCTTTGACAGCCTGATTGTTTTGCGCTTCGGGATTTTGCAACATTTCGCGCAGTTCTTCGCTCATGGCGTCTTCGGGGAGCAGGTCGCCTTCCTGCAGGGCGCGAAGGATGGCCTCGCGAAGAGCTTCCATCGAGCGGTCGGGATCCATCTGCGAAACGCCGTAAAACTGCGATTCGAAGCCGCTTTGCAGAAAAAAATCGCCCATGCGCTTGACGAGTTCTTCCAGATCGACGGCCTCGGCTGGTTCGCCGACGTATTTTCCGTAGCGGATGAATTTCATAGCTGGCGTCCCTTATGCGTTCTCGTCATAGATACCAGATCCATCGTCGCAATGCTTCTCCGAATGACGACCCTTCATCGAGTAGTCAATTAAACTGGCGCCGCGGCGGCCGTCCCGGATTCTCGCGCTGCTCCGGCTGCTGCTTGGGTTTGTCCGCATAGAAGCCGCGTTCTTCGCTGCGGCCGATTCGGCGGTGTGCCCAAAGCCCTTCAAGAATCATTTCAGCGGCTGACGCTGCAGCGGCAGCATCTTTGCGATCCTGCACGCCAAGCCGTCCGATATGTTCCATCAAACCTTGTATTTTAGAGAGCTGGTGGTAGCGATCGGAAGTGGACGCCAGCTCGGGCAGCTTCAATTCACCGCCGATTTCGAACCATTGGATAACCGATTGAAAGTTCACTTCGGCAAAATGTTTGCTGAAGACGCGGCCGACAGCCGTACGAATCAGTTCACGAGCGATAGTGTCGGCGCCCTTGAGCTCACCTTCGTATTCGAGTTCTAGTTTGCCTGTAATAGCGGGAAGCGCGGAATAAACGTCGGCGATCCGCGCGACGGAGGACTTTTCGCCGGTGCGTGCGGCGCGCTGCTCGGCGCTGCTTACAAGACTCTCGAGAGTGGTGATTGGCAGGCGCTGGCTGACTCCGGAACGGCGGTCGACACGCTTATCCTCCCGCGCTTGAAAGGCGATTTCTTCTACAACGTTTCGAAGATAAGCGGGAACCTCCACTTTACGCACGGAATCGCGAGCGACCCAGGATTCCTGCGCGGTAATGGCAATGCCTTCTTCAAGCGTGGAGGGATAGTGGGTGCGAATTTCCGCGCCAATGCGATCCTTGAGCGGAGTGATGATTTTCCCGCGGGCGGTGTAATCTTCAGGATTCGCCGTGAAAACGATAAGCACGTCAAGTGGCAGTCGCAGCGGGTAACCCTTAATCTGAATGTCGCCCTCTTGCATGATGTTAAAGAGACCAACCTGGATTTTCCCCGCGAGGTCAGGTAGTTCGTTGATAGCGAAGATGCCGCGATTGGCGCGAGGCAGTAATCCGTAATGAATGGTCAATTCATCAGAAAGATCGCGGCCACCGCGAGCGGCGCGAATGGGATCGACGTCGCCGATGATGTCGGCCATGGTCACATCGGGAGTAGCTAGCTTTTCCACATAGCGGAAGTCGCGGGGCATCCAGGCGATCGGCGTATTGTCGCCTTCGGCGGCTACTTTCTCGCGGCACGCGCGGCAGATGGGGCGCAGCGGGTCATCGTTGATTTCGCAGCCGACGACCACAGGAATCTCCGCGTCGAGAAACTGGGCCAAGCCGCGAAGAATACGGCTCTTGGCTTGCCCGCGCAGGCCCAAAAGGATGAAGTTGTGACGAGATAGCAGAGCGTTAATGATTTGCGGGATGACGGTGTCTTCGTAGCCGTGCACACCGGGGAAAAGCGGCTCGTTCTTCTCGATCATGCGCAGGAGGTTCTGGCGCATCTCGTTTTTCACCGAGCGTGAGATGATGCGTGCGTCGAAGTCCGGGATGCGCTTGAGCTCGCCCAGTGTCCGCGGTTTCGGATGTCCAGAAGATAGTAGAGATGCACTAGCCGTCATGAGGCCTCGTTCCGCGCCCCGCTATACGGGGACGCACACAATGCTAATTCAACCCGTGCTAATTCAATCCGTGTCCATTGCCAGCGGCACGCTGGCGCAGAACGCCTGTCTTCTGTAGATGCGGCGCCCACGCGCGAAGATACCCAACGAGGCGTTCCTGCCGATCCGATTCCGACCGTAGCTCCAGGATTTGCTGTTTCAACAGCAAATCCATCGGCAGAGTGCCAGCAATAACGAACGAGAGCTGGGCGGACTGGTCGCTATCAGTGTTCTTCGGATAGTCCTCAAAGATCAGAGTGTGGCAGGTTTCGTAAAGTTCGAGAAGCTCCCGCCGCATCGATGGGTTGGCAGCCGCGTCGCGATCTTCGAGATAATCTACCTGCCCCTCGGCGAGGGGATTCTCCTCGAAGAACTCGATGACCCGGAAGCGCTCGCGCCCCACCGTCAATATGTCCATGGTTTCGTCCTCATGGCGCTTAGCGACCTCGATGATCTCCGCAGTGCAGCCTACGCGAGCGACACCCTTGGGGAGGGCCAGGAGAACGCCGAACTCCAACTTTTCCTTCAAGCAGCGATCCACCATTTCGAGATAACGCGGCTCGAAGATGTGCAGGGGAAGGTCTGCGCCGGGGAGAAGAACGACGTTCAGTGGAAAGAGCGGAATGCGATCAGGCCGCATTGTTCCTGGTCAAATCATACCAGACAGCAGGGAAGAGTGCTGTGGAGGCGCGGCGGCATGCGGGCTCATAGTAGTCACCCCATAGATTGTCTACCGGGAACGAATTTCAGCCAATATAGCGACTTTCCTAGATAGCGTGCGTCTAAGCGTAGGAGAAATGCTCTTGTAGTAGATCATCTATGGGAGTATAGGACGGCTGCATGGCAAAACGAGGCGCACCTCCCTTACAGGCGGACTTACTTCAGGGCACGCTGGACCTGTTGATCTTGCAAACGCTCGTCCTTGGGGCCGCGCATGGGCATACCATCGCGCATGTCATTGAACATCGCTCGGACGCGGTCTTGCAAGTCGAACACGGCTCGCTCTATCCGGCGCTGC
>DATFZQ010000048.1:0-37754 GCA_035314345.1 Candidatus Acidiferrum sp. | reverse complement strand
GACGCCAGAAAGAGAATTGGACCAGCGATTTCCTCCGCGGTAGCGGGTCGCCCCAGCGGAATCGCCGCGGCGACCGCTTTCACTCCGGCTTTCGTCTGAATGACGGGATTCGACATGTCCGTCGCGACCCATCCCGGAGCGATCGAGTTCACAAGAATGTTGTGCTTGGCGAGCTCCACTGCGAGCCCTTTAACGAGACTGATCACCCCACCCTTGCTCGCGCCGTAGTGCGTGTGGAACGACTCGCCACGCTGCCCCGCCGTTGAGGTGATCGGAATAATCTTGCCGGATTTTTGCTTGATCATCTGCGGCACGCTGAAATGAATGATCGAGTAAACGCTTTTCAAATTCACCCGCATCATTTCATCCCACTGCTTCTCGGTCATTTTCTCGATGGGCAGGTCTTCGATATTCCAGATGCCCGCGTTGGCCACCACGATATCCAATCGTCCGAGCCGCGCGATGCACTGGTCCACCAATTTTTTATTGTCGAGGTGGCGTCCCGCGTCCGCCTTGAACGCTTCGACCCGCGTTCCGTGTTTTTTGGCCTCCTGCTCAACCTGCAGAGCGGCGTCCTTTGCTTTGTTGTAGCTGAAAATCACGTCTGCGCCAGCCTGCGCAAAGAGTTTGACGGCCGCCGCGCCAATTCCCCGCGAACCACCGGTGATGAGTGCCGCCTTGCCTGCGAGTGAAATCATCCAGTCCCCCAACGATTTGAAAAACGAAAATCGAAACGCGAACGGCTACGTCTTTTGCACCACGGCACCGCGCGCCGCGGCAACGAAATCGCGAAACAGCCGTTCCGAGAAAGCATCGCCAAACATGCGCTCCGGATGCCACTGGACGCCCACAACCCAGTTCGCATCGCCGGTCCACTCCACGCCCTCAATAATTCCGTCGGTCGAATGCGCCGTGACTCGGAGATTCTTCCCCGGCTTCGCAATGGCCTGATGATGCGAACTGTTGATCTTTGCGCGCTCTCCCAAAGCCAACTCGGCCAGCCGGCTTTCTGGCTCGAACTTCGCGCCATGGATCGGATCTTCCTTGGGTTCCGGCGAGAGGTCTTTCTTCCTGTGTGGCGTCGTCGTCCCGAGTTCCGTACGTACATCCTGAATCAGTGTGCCGCCCAGATAGACGTTCAAGAGCTGGCATCCGTAGCAGATGGCCAGCACCGGCTTCTTCTCGGCAAAAGCATGCGCAAGGATGGCTCGGTCAGCCTGCTCGCGCGGCAAATCGGCGGGCGCGGAATTACCGTGATTTATCTCACCATATTCGGCAGGCTCAACATCCGCCGGGCTGCCGGGCAACACGAACGCATCCATGTTCGGTATCAGGTGCCGCTGCTCTTCTCCGTCGCTCAGGGGGATGAGTACTGGTTCGCCCCCCGCTTTTCGCACGGCTTCCTCGTAGTTGGCGATCTTCGGGCGATTGCTCTGCGTTTCCTCTTCAAACGTTCGCCAGGGGATCCCCACACGGGGCCGATTGGGAGTTTCGGGGCTCATGGAATGCCAAATCCTAGCATTCGCGGGAGAGGGCGGCAACCCGGCTCCCCGTGCAAGCTAGGCCATCGGTCAAGCTCGAGGAGGGATGCTTTTGGGGCTCGCCCCGCCAAGACAGAAATCAGGACGCTGGAAAAAGGCTGGAAGGCTCGCAAAACGGCTTAGAAGATGCTCGAAGGACGGCGCCCGGAGCGTCACATGGCCAAGCTTGCGGCCAGCGCGTGGCTCCTTCCCATAAAGATGAAGATGAGCTGAAGGAATAGCCAGCACCTGCGCGGAGTCGGGCACTTCACCGATGAGGTTGATCATCGCGGAGGCCCCAATCACAGCGGTGGAACCCAAGGGCAGACCACAAATAGCCCTAAGATGGTTTTCAAACTGGCTGGTCACCGCGCCTTCGATGGTCCAGTGTCCCGAGTTATGGACCCGTGGAGCCATTTCATTCGCCAGCAATCTGCCATCGCGTTCAAAGAATTCGATGGCCAGAACGCCAACATAATTCAGAGACTCAAGTACCTTGCGCGCCGCATCCTCGGCAGCCTTCTGAATCTCCGGACTGACTCCCGGAGCGGGTGCCAGGGAAAGGCGCAGAATGCCGCTGCGATGATGGTTTTCGACCAGCGGATAGAAAGCGGTTTCCCCTGTCTTGCCGCGAACGGCGACCACGGATAGTTCCCGCGTGAAGGGGACAAAACTCTCCACAATAATTGGGAGCCTCGGCAATCCTTCCTTTGCGACTTTTACTTCTTCCGGAGTCCGCAGGGTCCACTGTCCCTTGCCGTCGTAACCCATCCGCCGCGTCTTCACAACCGCAGGCAGTCCCACTTTTTTCAGCGCCTGATCGAGGTCGGAAGCCGCCTGGACCGAAGCGTACTCGGTCGTCGCAATCGCCAGCTTCTCAAACAGTTGCTTTTCGCGAAGGCGATCCTGCGCCGCTTCCAGCGCGCCAGGCGGCGGATAAACGGGAACATGTTTCGCCAGGAAATGCGCTGCATCCACAGGTACATTCTCGAATTCGTAGGTAACCACTTCCAGTCCGTGTGCAAATTTCTCCAGCGCGGCGCGATCCGAAAAATCGCCAGTAACGCGCGGCGCGATCCGTCCGACGGGCGCTTCAGGAGACGGATCGAGAAAACGGAATCGCAACCCGAGCGGATAACCCGCAAGGGCCAGCATATAACCAAGTTGTCCGCCGCCGAGGATCCCGATGCTCACGCGGGCTTCCTCTTTTTCTGCGGTTTCCGCGGCCCATTTTTCCGAGGAAAAGTCCCCGCTGACGGATCAGGATTGGCGAGAACGCGCCCCGTTTGCGCAGCGCGGAATTTGCGCAGCGCTTCGCGAATGTGCGGATACTTGCCTCCGAGAATGGCCGCAGCAAGCAACGCCGCATTGATCGCTCCGGATTTCCCAATCGCCAGCGTGCCGACTGGAATCCCGCCGGGCATCTGTGCGATGGAAAGAAGCGAATCGAGGCCCTTCAAAGCTTTCGATTCCACCGGAACACCGAGCACGGGCAGTACGGTCTTTGAAGCCGCCATCCCCGGCAAGTGAGCCGCACCGCCCGCGCCCGCGATGATCACTTCGATCCCACGCTTCTCAGCGCTTGCCGCATATTCAAAAAGCAGGTCCGGCGTGCGATGGGCCGAAACGACGCGCTTCTCGTACGGCAAACCCAGCTCTTCACACGTCTTCACGGCGTGTTCCATCGTCTCCCAATCCGAAGACGAGCCCATAATAATGCCGACAAGTGCTCGCGCGTCTAAACTCATCCCGCCGTGGCTCCCACTTTTCGCGCGCTTCTGTCCCTTTGAGATTTTCTTCGCCATCGCTGTTCAGTGTATCGGGAAAGACTCTATCGGAACCCGAGCCGGATATTCTACGGTGTTTTTCAATGCGCGGCGACCTGCGCGCGATTCTTCCAGTAGAGGCGCAGTTGTCCAACGAGATAGAGCGACCCGGCGACAATGATGGCGTCGTTGGCGGCGGCTCGGTCAAGCGCGTATTCGAGTGCCGCTTCTGGCTCAGGGATTACCGTGAAATGCGCGGCGTAGTGAGACGTAATTTCCGCAAGCTGGGCGACGGAAATCGCGCGCGTGGTGCGCGGTTGCGTGAAAATAACCTCTGCGGCATGCGCAAAAAGAACGCCGGCAATTTCGTCGACCGCTTTGTCGCGCAGCGCGCCGAACACCAGCCAGACTCTGCGTCCGGCAAGATTTTGCTCCAGGAACGCAGCAAGTTCTCTAGCGGCGGACGGATTGTGCGCACCGTCAAAATACACGTCGGGGCTAGACTGCAGTTTTTCGAGACGGCCGGGCCAAACAGCTTCGGCGATTCCTTGAGTTATCGCATCATCCGAAATGCGATAGCCACGCTTCTGAAGGTAGCGCGCCGTGGCGACGGCGTTGAGGCTGTTTTGTATTTGGAATTTTCCCGGCAGCCGGGGAACAAGCTCAACGGACCAGCCGGATTCAACCTCTGTGACACGCGCGCGGCTGCAACCATTTTCCATCCGTTCCTTCTCAACGCGGAACGCGGCTGTGGTCTCAACGACCGGGCAACTAAGTTCGCAGGCACGCGCCCGAATCACTTCTAGAGCTTCTGGTCGTTGCTCTGTCAGAATAAGCGGAACGCTGGGCTTGAGTATGCCCGCCTTTTCTGCCGCGATTTCCGCGAGAGAGTGTCCCAGAAAATTTTCGTGATCAAAATCCACTCGCGTGATGACCGAGACAACGGGAGTCAGAATATTTGTCGCATCCAGTCGTCCGCCAAGCCCTACTTCGAAAACGCCAAACTCAACCGGTGCGCGCGCAAAATATTCAAACGCCATCGCAGTCACGCATTCAAAGTAAGTCGGATGCGCGCGAAGCCTACCCGCCGCAAGCAACTCCTCATTCAAAGCCTGAATCCGCGTAAACGTATCGGCGAACGCATCGTCCCTAATCTCTGCGCCGTTCACGCGAATCCGTTCGTTGATTTTTTCCAGATGCGGCGACGTGTTGAGCCCCGTCCGAAACCCAGCGCACCGTAGTATCGCTTCTAAAAATGCAGCTGTCGAACCCTTGCCATTGGTCCCCGCGATGTGTGCGGAAGGATAAGCCCGGTCAGGCCGGCCAAGGCGTTCGGCGAGGATGGTGATATTTTCTAGATCGAACTTCGCTGCCGCAGCCTGCGTCGGCGCCGCCAATTCCCTGCCCAGAGAAAGCAAATAGCGGACCGCGGCTTCGTAATTCATTTCAGCTCAGAAGAAGATCGAAGGAGTTGGCGATAAATGCTTTCAGATCTTTGCGGTGGACAACGGCATCGAGAAACCCATGCTCCAAAAGAAATTCCGAGCGCTGAAATCCCTCAGGAAGTTTCTGGCGGATGGTCTGCTCGATCACGCGCGGGCCCGCGAATCCAATCAGCGCACCAGGCTCGGCGATATTGATGTCCCCCAACATGGCGAAGCTGGCCGTGACGCCTCCGGTCGTGGGATCGGTGAGCAAAGAAATATACGGCACCTTAGCATCGTCCAGCTTGGCGAGCGCCGCGGAAACTTTCGCGAGCTGCATCAAGCTGATCGTGCCTTCCATCATGCGCGCCCCGCCGGAGCAGGAAACAACGACGAGCGGTTGACGCGACTCAATGGCCAGCTCGATCCCGCGCGTAACTTTTTCCCCAACCACCGCGCCCATCGACCCGCCGATAAAACCAAACTCCATCGCGCAGCACACAACCCCGCGCCCGCTGAGCCTACCTTCCGCCGTGATGACGGCATCATTCATGCCAAGTTTCTTGCGGGCTTCTTTCAGGCGCGTGGCATAAGGCTTCGTATCCACAAACTTCAGTGGGTCGGTCGAGGTCATGCCAGCGTCGTGTTCCGTCCAACGCGAATCCAGCAGCATTTCCAGGCGCTGCTTCGCGCTCATCTTGAAATGGAATTGGCACTTCGGGCAGACATAGAGATTGGCTTCCAAATCCTTGCGAAAAACGATCGTGCCGCAGGACTCACACTTGGCCCACAGCCCCTCCGTACGCACGCGGCGCTCTTCGGGGGGCGTGGCTGCGTCGATCGATTTTTTGTCCCGCTTGAACCAGGCCATAGGTGTAGGTGTGAGTCGAAAGCCGTCCGTTCGTTGCCGTTAGTAATTTCTGCTAGCCGGCAAGTACATCCGCGGGGCCACCTCCCCGCGTCGCAACTAGTAATCGATACCCCGCTGGGCCAGTATACCCTTGGTGTAGGGGTGTTTCACCTCGCGCATCTCCGTAACGAGGTCAGCCAGCTCGACCAACTGCGGATGCGCGTTACGGCCCGTGCAGATCACGTGCACTCGTTCCGGCCGGGTTTTTAGCGCCTCCACAACTTCACCGGCGTCCAGCATTTTGTAGCTGATCGTATAGTTGATTTCGTCCAGCACGACAAGGTCGTACTTCCCTCCGTAAATTGCGTCGCGCCCAGCTTCCCAGCATTCCCGCGCCAGTTTGATGTCTTCCGGATCAGTTTCGGCCCCACCAACTTTCACAAATCCCCGCCCCATCGGCCGAATTTCAAACTTATCGTCGCCTAGCATCTTGGCCGCGTCGAGTTCCCCGTAGTGCCACGAGCCCTTGATGAACTGCACCATCAAAACGCGCAGTCCCTGCCCCACGGCGCGAAATGCCGTGCCCAGCGCGCAAGTCGTCTTGCCCTTGCCCGGCCCGGTGTAAACGATAAGCAGTCCCTTTTCTTCCGGCATGAGTTCCTTCCCCTCAAGAGAGAACAAGCCACAGGGAAAGGTCTAGAGTTTGGAGGGTGCGAAAAGAAAGGTCAAGAAGAGCAAGGCAGCGGCTTAAAAGCCGCCGCCCTACTTACTCAGCACATTGGGGACGCTTCAGAAACCCGTTGCCCCAAACGCCTGCTTGACGTGCGGCTTGAACAGATAGACCAGGATCCAGATTTGGATGGCAAGGGTGATGACTCGGATCATCAACGCAAATACCATTACATGCGCGAGCATACTGAACATGCCGAGAAGCCCGAAAAGGACGGCGATCCCGGTGAACACGATGGCAACCACGCGGGCCCAGTTCTGCAGCTTGATAAACCCAATCCCGATGGCCAGCTCCAACAGCGCGAGCACGAGGAAGAAAGCGCCGACGACGGCTCCTCCCGCCGCAAAAATGGCGCTCCCAGGCCCTCCCGACTGCGCCAAGCCAGAAAGCATGGATCCGCCAACAATGAAGAGAAGCCCACAAATCGCAAGAAACGCGGTGCCAATGAAATACAGCACTGCGAGGATCGTTACCCCAGTAGGACGTTCCATGGATGCTCCTATGTTGAGAGATTTTCGCGATGATGGGTCTGCGCAAACACATCCCCGGGGGCACTTCCAGATCGCAGACCAACGAGTATAACTCAGGCTATGTCGGGCATTTCAGATGGTCAAGGACGGAAATCGGATTGGTGACGCTTAAGTAAGCGCGAGGCGCTTGGCTAGTTCGGCGGCAATGGCCGTGATGCGCTCCTGTGTCGCAGAAGGCAGCGTCGTTTTTGGTTTGCCGTGGGGGTCGCGGATGACGATCCACAGGCCGGGGCGGTAAACCTCGTCGTCGCCGGGGCAGATGGCGCCCGTTAGCTGCGTGAGTTCGAGGGCATGCGGGGCGGAATGCGTGAAATCGAGATTGGCGTGTTCGGGAGAGTTCGCCTGGAACGGAGGATGGGCAAGGAGATCCATCAAGACGCCGCGTGCGTCATCCACAAGATCGCGAAAGCCTTGCGAAACGAGAACGGCGTCAACGTCGCGCGGCGTGGGCTGCTCTAGCTGAAGCAAATCATAATCGGGCAGCGGTGTTGAGAGCGAAATTTCGATTGCTGCGGAAGGCTGGTCTTGATCGGGAATAACGCGGATGGACATGGTGCGTAAGGTTTTACACCAGCGCGGCTATTTCGGATAGGGGCTGCCGGAGAGGATGGCGAAGGCGCGGTAGAGCTGCTCGGCGAGCATGGCACGCGCGAGTTCGTGAGAGTACGTCATGGAGCTGAGAGAAATCTTTTGCGGGACACGTTCGCGAAGGGCGGCGGGAAAACCGTCGGCGTCGCCGCAGACGAAGATAAGCTCGCGCGTTCCGCGATCGCGGAGTTCGCCGAGCCATTTCGCAAAAGCGTTGGAATCGAGATTTTTTCCGCGGGCGTCCAAAAATACAACCGTGGCGGCGCGGTCCGCGTCGAGTTTTTTGAATGCCGCTTCCCCGTCGCGAACCTCCGTGACCTCGATGGGCGAGTGGCGGCTGACGCGCTTCACGTAGTCGTCGATCACCGCGCGCAATTCCGCGCGGCGCGTTTTGCCGAGCATGAGCAGACGGATTTTCACTTCAAACCATATTTTTTGCGTTTTTCTAGAAGAGTCTTGCGGCTGATGCCGAGGGCTTCAGCGGCACGGCTGATCTTGTAGTGAGTGGCTTCGAGCGTTGCGGCGATCACTTCGCGCTCGACCTCTTCGAGGGAGCGCAGGCCGGCGATGGAGCCCGCGGCTCCGGAGGCTGCGGCGCGAATGTTGTCCGGAAAGTCGGCGGGATCGAGCGTGTCGCCGCGGGAAAAAACGATCGCGCGTTCGAGCGCGTTGCGAAGTTCGCGGACGTTGCCGGGCCACGCGTAGGTTGCGAGCATGCGGCGCGCAGCTTCGCTGAGGTGTGAGCCGGGGTGGCCGTGGATCGAACGCAGGGTCGCTAGCAAATGATCGGCGAGAGGTAAAATGTCAGCGCGGCGTTCGCGCAGCGGCGGCACGGTCAGCGCCAAAACGTTTAAACGGAAATAAAGGTCCTCGCGAAAGTGGCCCCTGGCTACAGCGGCGGTGAGATCGACGTTGGTTAAAGCCAGGATGCGCGCTTCGATGTGCAGCGTTTCCGTGCCCCCGAGCCGCTCGAAAGTGCGTTCCTGCAATACGCGAAGGAGCTTGCCTTGCGCGCCGGGCGTCAATGCCGCGACTTCGTCAAGAACGATGGTGCCAGCACCGCCCAGTTCGAGGCGGCCGAGCTTGCGTTCGACAGCGCCCGTAAATGCGCCGAGTTCGTGGCCGAAAAGTTCGCTTTCCACCAAATTTGGTGGAAGGCTGGCGCAATCAATTTTCAAGAAAGGTGCGTCGCGGCGAGGGCCAAGTTCATGAACGAGGCGCGCGAGATGATCCTTGCCAGTGCCGCTTTCACCGCTGATGAGAAGCGTCGTTGCGGCGGTGGCGACTTTTTGCGCGAGTTCGAGAAGACGCTGCGAAGCGGGGTCTTCCGCGATCCACGGCAATCGCTCCGTGCTCATTTGGAATAGGCTTCGCCGGCAGTTTGGGAATCGTCGAAGGATTCAAACGAATGATTGCGCGCGGCGACGTCTGGCTCGTCTGGGATCACGAGCTTTGGTGAAGAGCGCCAGAGACGTTCGAGATCGTAATAGCGCCGTGCCTGCTCGCTGAAGACGTGCAGGATGAAGCCGCCAAAATCAATCAACGCCCATTCCGCGGAGCCGCGCCCTTCGCGGTGCTTCGGCGAACGATGAAGATGCTTTTCAAGCTGCTCTTCGACTTCGCTGCAGATGGCCTGAACCTGCGGCGTGCTGAATCCCGTGCAGATCACGAAGAAGTCGGTAAAAGCGCCGACGTCACTTAGGTCGAGCACGGTGATTCCTGCTGCTTTTTTATTTTGCGCCGCTTCGACGGCCAGGCGGACGCCCTTTGGCAAAGTTTCAAGTTTCAACGGTATAGGCCTTGTTTGAGAATGTATTCCTCGACGCGCACAGAGACAAGTCCATGAATGGACTGGCCGCGGTTGGCGCGCCGTCGGATATCGGTCGCGGAAACATCGATAGCAACAGATTCGAGCAGATACACATTGGTGTTCTGAAGCTGCGCGACCACTTGCGATGGCGCTGCTTCTCCATTTTTCTTGAGGTCGCGGCGGCCCATCAGATGCGGCGGGATGACCAGCCGCAAGGCTTCCGCGCGAATTCCCGGGCGGTTCGCAACGATAAAATCGCAGAGACCAAGAAGCGTCTCGTATTCCTTCCAGACAGGAATGTCGAGAAACGCGTCGGCGCCGATGATGAAGAAGATGCCATCGCCGTGGCCGTTATAGGCGTGGCGGAAGTAGCGCACCGTATCGACGGAATAGTGTAGCTGCGTGCCGCTGAAATCCTCGCCGGCTTCGGCGAGCGAAGGAACGAAATGCGGATGTTCGGCGCAAGCAAGCGAGAGCATCGCGAAGCGGTGCGGGAACGGAGCGAGGTGCTGTTTGAGCTTGTGCGGTGGGCGGCTTGCCGGGATGAAATGAATTTCATCGAAATTGAAGCGGCGGTCGGCGGCGCGCGCTACGGCGAGGTGGCCATTGTGAATCGGGTCGAAGGAGCCGCCGAACAGCGCGATACGACGTGGGTGATGCTTTGTGACGGTGCGATGCGCCTGCGCGGTGGTCAACGAGCCTCCCGAGAGGTGACTTTGGTCAATTTTCTCACGAATTTTTGATCGGCGCAGGCTGGGAATCGTGTCCCGACGCGTTCTCGTCAATTTCTCCTGAAGAGGCTGGCAAGTCCAAGGTCGTTTCATGGGCATGGCGTGGAATTTTATCCAGCGCATCGGCGATGGAACGGACCAGATCTTTCACGCCGTCACCAGCAACCGCGGAAATAGAGTGGAATTCAAGGTTTCGCTGTTTGCAAAAGTCTTGAAGCGCTTCGAGCCGCGTGCGGTCGGTGGTGGCATCCAGCTTGGTGGCAACCACGATCATCGGTTTTTCGACGAGCGAAGGGCTAAAGGCTTCCAGCTCGCCGTTGATGACTTGAAAAGAATGCACGGGATCATCAACGTTAGAATCGCTCGTATCGATTAGATGCACGATGAGGCGGGTGCGTTCGACGTGGCGGAGAAAACGGATGCCGAGGCCGGCGCCAAGATGCGCGCCTTCAATGAGTCCGGGCAAATCGGCGACGACAAACGTGCGGCCGAGTTCCGTGCCATGACCGCCAGTGCCACCGTCGGCATTGACGACGCCGAGATTGGGCACGAGCGTGGTGAACGGATAATTGGCGATTTTGGGGCGTGCGGCGGAAATTACAGAAATAAGTGTGGATTTGCCTGCGTTCGGGTAACCCACCAAGCCAACATCGGCGAGCAGTTTGAGTTCGAGGCGAAGGTGGCGCTCTTCACCCGGAGAACCGTCCTCATGTTCGCGAGGAGCTTGATGCCAGGGCTTGGCAAAATTTTGATTGCCGCGGCCACCGCGGCCGCCTTGCGCGATCAGCACACGTTGTCCGGGCACGGCGAGATCGGCGATGGTTTCACCGGTTTGCTCGTCGTAAGCGAGCGTGCCGACGGGAACGAGCAGGATCATGTCCGCGCCAGAGTGGCCGGTGCAGTTCGAGCCTTCGCCATGCCGGCCGCGATCCGCTTTAAATTCGCGATTGTAGCGGTAGCGGAGAAGCGTGTTGTCATTGGGATTCGCTTCGAGATAAATGCTGCCGCCGTGGCCACCGTCGCCTCCGGAAGGGCCGCCGCGCGGAACGAATTTTTCGCGGCGAAACGCGACGCAGCCGTTGCCGCCAGTGCCGGCCTTGACCAGAATTTTTGCTTCGTCAACAAACACGAGAATCACTCTCCACAAAGGCTGCCCGCTAGGCGGTTGCCACTAAAAACGATAGCATAAGCGAACGATCGATACTGCATATCCAATCGATACTTCATGAGCGGGGCTGCGCCCAGAAAACTATGTCTGCCGTGAGCAAATGGCTGAAGCGGCTGCCGCTTCTTTTTGTGATCGCGCTTGCGGCGGTCTGCGCGGCCTTCTATGTGCTCTACTTCCGGCGAATTCCTCTGCCGCCTGCCGCGCCACATGCCCTTGTCGTGCCTTCCATCGCGTCTTTGCCAGGACTCTCCGCTTGCTGGATTGAGACCGGAAAAACGCTCAGCAACTTTTCCTTTGGCTCGACGGCAGGAAGCATTCTTGTCCGTCATCCCGCGGGCGACTTGCTAATCGATACAGGCAACTCGAGCCATTTCAATGACGAGATTCGCGGCTACCCTTTCGGGACGTGGCTCAAACTCAGGTTCCTGGCCGGGCAGTTGAAGCCCGATGTTCCTCTTGCGGAACTGCTGCGCCGTGTGAAAGAGGACCCTGCGAAATTGCGCTGGGTGATTCTTTCTCACACGCATCTCGATCATGCCGGTGGGCTGATGGACTTGCCGCGGGTGTCAGTCCTTCTCTCACAGGAAGAATTGCAATTCGCGAACGATCCGAGCGTGCAAGCAAGGGGTTTCGTGATTGCCGCGCACTCGCAAAAGTTTCCTGCGCCCAGCGCGCCTACTTTGCGCTTCGATCCTCAGCCTTACGAGACCTTCGACGAGAGCGCCGACCTTTATAAGGACGGATCGGTGGTCGTCGTGCCGTTGCGCGGCCATACTCCCGGAAGCGTGGGCATCTTCGTGAATCTCTCGCCTAACCGGCGACTGTTTTACGTAGGCGACGCCATCGATGATGCACGCGGATTTGAAGACCGTGTTGGCAAGTCGCTCATCCTGCGGGACAGTGACAATGATGAAGTACTCGCCAATCAGATCGTGGGCCGGCTCAGCGAGCTGCACGAAAAACTGCCGACGCTGGCGATTATTCCCGCGCATGGACGGAGCGCGTATAAAGAATTCTTTCCCGGCGGCCCGTTGAGCTGCGTCTCGGCACAGTGATCGAGTTGTGAAGAAAAATGCCGTCCGTTAGAAACCGGACGGCAGAAGAGATGGACCGGACGGGAAAATTGCTATGCCCGCGAGCGATTAATTGACTGCGGACGCGGCTGGCTCGACGCTGATGAAGCGGCCGTGGCGTCCACGGTCGGTGAACTTCACTACGCCGGTGACGAGAGCGAAGAGCGTGTCGTCCTTGCCTTGGCCAACGTTTTCGCCGGCCTGGTGGCGCGTGCCGCGCTGGCGCACGAGAATCGTGCCTGCGTTGACGAGTTGTCCGCCGAAGCGCTTTACGCCCAGCCTTTGTCCGTGAGAATCGCGGCCGTTTGTAGAGGAGCCGCCGCCTTTCTTATGTGCCATGACGAATTTCCTTTTTCTTGAGGGCTTTTTCCCCGGAAAAACAGAGAAGAAAAATCCTTGATCGAAAGAGATTACAGCTTGATTTCGCTGACTTCGACGGCCGTAAAATTCTGACGATGGCCGCGAGAAATCTTGTACTGATTGCCCTTCTTGAACTTGAGCACGGTGATTTTCTTGGCGCGGCCCTGCGAGACGATCTTGCCGCTCACGCTGGCTTTGGAAGCGTCGCCACCCAGAACGATTTTCTTTTCGTCGGTGTGGACAGCGAGAACCTTGCCGAACGTCACTTTTTCGCCTACTTCGCCCGAGACGCGCTCGATACGAATGGTGTCGCCCGGTGCGACGCGATACTGCTTTCCCCCGGTCTGAATAACGGCGTACATCTGCCCTCCAAGCTGTAAAGACAAACCCCAATTATAGGGTGAACCGGCTAAAGCGTCAACGAAGGAACACGGGTCGGGCGCGGAATTTTCGGCGGACGACTCGGGACGCCGATCTAGACCGACCTACGATACACGCAAAGAGCGAAGGATCGTTGCGGAGCAGCCAGTTCACTCGGCCTATCGCGGGCAGTTTGCTGGATAGTGGTTAACAATAAGACCCCTTCCCCCCCCGGTTTTTTCATAAGCGTTCATTCTAAATACACTTAAAGTCGTGCGTTTCTCTATACTTATGCAAGTGTTGATTCTAAGTGACTTGCAAGGCCTTATTTGCACCAAAAGTGTGCAAAACGCTGGTTGCCTTGCAAGTGTTGAAATCAGGGCACTTGCACCGTGAGGGCAGGCCTGAAAGCAAAAAACGCCAGCAAGATGCTGGCGCTATGGGGACAGTGCCCAATATTACCTAGCACATACTATGCGGGGAAAGTAACTTTTTGTCAAGGAGAAGGGCGGAGTGTTCGCTGAGGAGGAGGCGTGGCTGGGAGTGGCCGTGATGCTAAGAAACTAAAGAGGTTAGCGCTGAGGACGCTGAAGGCTCGGAGGACACGGAGAAGGCTGCGGAAAGGAGCGGGGACGGAGACAATCAACCCGCTCGGAGGCACATGCGGATGGATCGCAACTTTTGTGCCGTTTCGGAGTTAAACTATGTAGGTGCTTCAGAATGAATGAGACACCTGAGAGCAGTTAGGTCCGAGGCGTGATGAGAGAAGAAAGAGTAGTTCGGATCTAGCGAGGACAAGACCATGAGATATTTAAAATATTTGGCGCTGGTGGCTATTTGCGCTTTTGCGCTAGCCGCGCCGTCCCAGGCACAGGTTAGTGTTGGGGTTGGAGTTGGCCCCGTGTACGGCGGCTATGCTGCACCTGTTTGCGCGTATGGGTATTACGGGTATGCGCCGTATGCCTGCGCGCCTTACGGTTACTACGGCCCGAGTTGGTTCGCTGGTGGAGTATTCATTGGGGCGGGACCCTGGTTCCACGGCTATGGTGGATATTGGGGCCGTGGCGGTTACGGCCGCGGTGGTTATTACGGTCGAGGCGGTTACTATGGCCGCGGCGGCTACTACGGACGCGTAGGCTATGCTGGTCGCGGACCGGTCGCTACTCCTTATCGGGGTGGCGGTGGAGTGGCTCGAGGATCGATGGGCGGTGGATTCCGCGGCGGATCAGCCGGCGGGTTCCATGGGGCTAGCGGGTTCCACGGCGGTGGAGGAAGTCATGGCGGCGGTGGAGGCCATGGTGGCGGTGGGCATCGGTAATTGATTTAAACTCTCCAATGGGAAATGGAACGGCTGGCAGCACACGCTGCCAGCCGTTTTTGTTTTGGACGTGGTTGCTCGGGGCTCATTATGCCTATCGTTCTCGGCTTGCGGTATGTGAACCATGCTGAATTGTTGGGAGCGTGCCTTGAGTCTGGGAATTGGCTGTCGTAATGTACGGCGCGTGAGTGCACTCGAGAACGGTCAGAAATCGCTCGGAGCTGCATGGCGTTCGCTTGAGAGGCGGAGTTAGGTGCCAACTCTCGAGTTGCTTCACTCACCGCACGCGCCTGAGCTGAGTCCCGTCACAATCCACTATCGCGAATTTGGGCACGGACGACCTCTGGTTTTTCTCCATGGCGGCTGGGGGTATGGAGTCTATCCCTTTAATCTCCAGATTGAAGCGTTCCAGAACGAGTTTCGAATATTGATCCCCGACCGTACGGGATACGGGCATTCGGCGCGGATCCAAGGAGAGATGCCGCTGGATTTTCACAGGCGAGCGGCTGCGGAAACAATCTCATTTCTTGACGCGCTGGGGATCGAGCGAGCCGTGCTGTGGGGCCACAGCGATGGAGCCGTTATCAGCGCAATGACCGGGTTGGCGGCGCCGGAGCGATGCGAGTGTTTAGTTTTGGAAGCCTTCCATTTTCTGCGGAGAAAACCGGGATCGCGGTCTTTCTTCGAGCGGTTTGCTGTCCGCCCGGAAGATCTCGGCGAAGAAACGAAGAAGCTGCTCGCGGGGGACCACGGAGAAGCGCAGTGGCCAACGGTATTGCGGCGGAATTGCACGGCTTGGTTCCGGATTGCGGATCAGGTGACCCGGCCGGAAGAGGATTTGTACGACGGGCAGCTCGGAAAGCTTGCGGTATCGACGCTATTTCTGCATGGAAGTCTTGATCCTCGGACGGAGCCAGGAGAAATGGAGCTGGTTCGAGCGGCAGTACCGCGAGCGACGATGAAGTTCGTCGGTAACGGCAAACATAGCCCGCACAGCGAAGAAGCCGCATTTGAAGAGTGCAACGCGATTGCGACGGAATTCCTGCAACGCCGCGGGTGAGCGCGCAAACAGTTTGCGGACGAATGTCAAAAATCGAAACGATAGCCGAGAATCATTTTGGCGATGAGATGATCGGTCGAGGCCGTGAAGCCAACGCCGAGGCCGAAATTCACTTCCCATTTGGGCGATAAATTCAGATCGATGGCGGGAAAAATCTGCTGCTGCTGCTGCCGAGTAGGCAGGAAATCCGTAGCTGGTCCGACGGAACCGTAATACTCGATACCTCCGGTGATTTTCTTCGTGAAGTCGTAGCTGATTTTTGCGTTGGGCGAAAAAACGAAGCCTTGACTCACCGATTGGCCGTGAAAGGACCGATCGAAGGTGGGGTTGAAATCGAGATACCAGCGGCCGAGCTGCCGATCGATGATGGGACGTATCTCCCAGGTCCAAGTGTCGGTGGAGAATTGGCGGCGCTGGTAGCCGACTTCATTGGAGAGGCTGAGGCCCACAGGCCATTTCCACTTCTTGGGGATGGCGACACGGGGACGAATGTGGTCGCCGACCCATTGAATGCCCTGGCCGCTGCGCTCGGAAGTAAAGATGTAAAAGCCTACTTCGAGCCAGTCAGTGAAACCATGGGTGATCTCAATGGTTTCGTGTTCAGCGTGGTTTGTGGGATAGACGCCGTCGACGATGGTCTTTGTGCCATCGATGGTGAAATTGCTGTGGAGCTCTACCATGGTGTGGCCGGGATCGACCAAATCATAGCTGTAGACCTGAATTTCGTAGTTGTCCTGCGCGCGAGCAGGCACAGCCGTCGCGAAAAACAAACAAAACGCTAAAAGAAAGCCGCGAGCCAGAAGTTTCGTGTCCACGATCCGCTCCATGGCGTAATTCGCAAAATTAGACTAACGCGTTTTGTTTGATGCAGCAAATTTGATGCAGCAAAGCGGATACGGAGCATGCAAAATTTCCTCAGCTCGTCTTGTTGCAGTCGATTGCTTATGAATTGTTCATGTGCTAGAAACAGAACCAATCGATGATTCCCTAGCGCAGTTCTGGGAGCGAGATGAGACTGAGGAAGACGGCCTCGCCCTCGAGCCGAAAACCCCCTCTGGGGTGGCTATTGATTCTCTCAGTTGGTGCCCTTGTTGCTGACATTCTGATTTCCGAAGGAGGAACCTTCATGCAGAGGATAAGGGGTGGGGGGGTTGCAGCGGCGTTGGCGTTCGCGGTTTGTTTTTCTCTGGCGATAACTTCTGAAGCTGGCGCACAGTCCACGACGGACGGAGCGATTGGCGGCACGGTGGTGGATTCGGCCGGCGCCGCGGTCGCGAATGCACACGTATCTGTTCGAAACAACGGAACAAACACGGAGCAGTCGGTGACAACGGACGAGACTGGCTATTATCGCGTAACGAAATTACAGCCTGGCTCCTACACGGTTTCCGCTGAAGTTGCGGGCTTTGCTCCTTTCAAGGCGGAGCAGGTGATCGTTCAGGTGGGCAGCGTCACCGAGTTGGCGGTGCACTTGAACGTGGCATCCGCTGGAGAAACGGTGGTCGTGAACGAGGAAGTGCCTCAGGTAAACACAACCTCGGCGGAATTCGCCCCTACAGTCAACCAGTTGGAAATCAGCAATCTGCCCATCAATGGCGGGCGGTGGTCGGATTTCGCATTGCTTACGCCGAGCGTGGTGAACGATTCAAATGGATTCGGATTGCTGAGCTTTCGCGGGATCAGCACGCTGCTGAATAACAACACCGTCGACGGCGCGGACAACAATCAGGCGTTTTTCTCCGAAGAACGAGGAAGGACGCGCGTGGGATATTCCAGTGCGAAGGCCGCGGTACAGGAGTTCCAGGTCAATACCTCCAACTATTCCGCCGAGTATGGACGCGCAGCGGGCGCGGTCGTAAACACGGTGACGAAGAGCGGCACAAACCAATTTCATGGCGAAGGCTATTTCTACGACCGGGACAACGATTGGGGAGCGACAAACCCTTTCACCAAGATAACGACGCAAACATCCCCGGGCGTTTTCTCCTCGAACGTTTTCAAGCCCGTTGACGTCCGTAAGATGGGAGGATATGGCGTCGGTGGCCCCATCCTAAAAGACAAGCTTTTCTTTCACTTTGCGTTTGACGATTACAACAGGAATTTTCCCGGGACGGCGGTTCCCACCAGTCCCAGCGCGTTTTTCGCGAGTCCCGTGCCCGATCTGACGAACTACAGTACGGCGGACTCGTGCGCCACATTGAATGCAAATGCGTTCACGACCGGCCCCAATGCACTGCCGAATGGCGCAAACATCCGGACGGCCACGCAGGGGGCTTGTACGCTCTTCAGTAATCTTGGGCTAGCCACCTACGCTGCTGCCGTCACAGATTACAACAACGGATTGAGTGGCTTGCTCGGCGAACTTGGTACCGTGCCCCGAATCGGCAAGCAAACCATCTTTTTTCCCAAGATCGATTGGGTGATCAATCAGAAGAACCGCGCTTCTTTCGAAGTCAATCGCATGCGGTGGATTTCGCCGGCGGGCATCCAGACGCAAGCTACCAACACTTTCGGCGTGGCAAGTTTCGGAAACGACTATGTGCGGGACACCTGGGGCATCGCGAAACTCTATACTTTCTTCACGTCCTCGCTCTCGAACGAAGCGAGGTATCAGTACGGGCGTGATTTTGAATTTGAATACGCTCAGCCGCCTACGGCTTATGAATCGGCCAACTTCATCAGCCCCGCGGGTTATACCAATCCACTCGGGCTGCCTCCGGACGTATTCATCACCAACGGATTCGACATGGGGGTGCCAACGTTTTTGCAGCGGCCGAAGTATCCCGATGAACGGCGTCAGCAGATCGCGGACACCCTCTCCTGGGTGCACGGAAAACACAGCCTGAAATTTGGCGTGGATTTCGCGCATACGAACGATCTCAGCCAAAACTTGCGGACCCAGTATGGTTCCTTTCAATACGGCAGCATCGGCAACTATCTTTCCGATCTGCTCGATCCCAACCGATGCGGCGCCGCGCACAATCTGGTTTGCTACAACAGCTATGCGCAGGCTTTTGGCCCACTGGGCTTCGCCTTTAATACCAATGACATCGCATTCTTTGTTGAGGACAGCTGGCGGATCTTGCCGCGCTTCACTCTGGATCTGGGGTTGCGGTATGAGTACGAGAAACTCCCCGGTCCTTTCACCAATCTGATCAATCCGAGCGTGCCGCAAACAGGACATCTGCCGAGCGACACGAACAACTTCGGCCCGAGAATCGGCTTTGCATGGGATGTTTTTGGTAACGGCAAGACTTCTCTTCGCGCCGGCTACGGTGTCTACTATGGCCGCATCATCAATTCCACCATCTATTCGGCGCTCACGAGCACCGGCGCAGCCGCAAGTCAACTGTCGTTCACGATTTTCCCGACAATTACCGGAGGCGCACCCAATCCCAGCGCGCCGCCATTCCCGCAGATTATCAATCCCGCCACGCCGCCGCCGCCAAGCAGCGGACTGGGCGTAGTTTATTTTGATCCACACTTCCAAGCGCCACAGATTCAGCAGACGGACCTGACCATCGAACGAGAAATAGGGTGGAATACCGTGGTCTCCGTGAGCTATCTCGGCAGTTTTGGCCGAAGCTTGCCGGACTTTGTGGATACGAACATCAGCCAGGCCAACGCAGGGACGGTGACTTACACGGTCGGCACGGGCGGGCCGGTCACTGCGGCCACGTACACGACCACTCTTTTCAAAGGTCCGCGGCCCAACCCGAATCTGGGCGCCACAACGGACATCTTCAGCGGCATCAGCTCGAACTACAATGCGTTCACGACACAGGTGAGCCACCGGCTCAACCATCACGTTCAGTTCTCCGCGAACTACACATGGTCTCACGCGCTGGATTTCGGTCAAAACGCGACCACCTTTAACGATACTAACGACCTGTTAAGCCCGTTCAACATCAAGGACGAATACGGCAATTCCAACTTCAACGTTCCCAACCGCATGGTCTTCAATGCGATTGTGGAATCGCCGTGGCACGCCAAAGGCTGGCTGAACTACCTTGTCAGCGGCTGGCAGCTCGCTCCCATCTACCAAATCCAAAACGGGCTTCCCTACTCTTTGGTCACATCTGGCAATGCCCCCGGCGGCCTGGGAGGCGGAGTCAACGGATCCAACGGCCGCAAAGGTATCGATATCATCGGGCGCAACACGTACCGCCTGCCGCGAACTCAGGTCGTTGATCTGCGCATCTCGAAGAGCTTTACCTTCGCGGAGAAATATACATTCCAGGTGTTGGGGGAAGGCTTCAACCTCTTTAACCACCTGAACGTCACCGGCGTCAACACCACTGGATACAGCATCGCAACGACAGGATCGGTGCCAACTACGGGCGGCACAACCCCGTGCACCGCCGCCGCTCCGTGCCTGAGCTTCAACGCACCTTTCGGCACGGTCACCAGCGCCAACAGCAACTTCGCCTATTCGAGCAGACAAATCCAGATTGGATTCCGCTTCCTGTTCTAAGCACGTTGGAGAACCATAGAAAAAGCGGCGGCTTCGGCTGCCGCCTTTTTATTTACGGGATTTCCGCTTAGGCGTGGGGATGAGCTTTATCGTAGATGTCCATCAACTGACGGATGGAAGCGTGGGTGTATTTCTGCGTGGTGGAAAGCGATTGGTGGCCGAGGAGTTCTTGAATGGCGCGCAGGTCAGCGCCATCGGCGAGAAGATGCGTGGCAAAGGCGTGGCGCAGGGAATGCGGATGCAAATCCCAATTCACGTTGACGAGGCGGACATATTTCTTGACGATGCGGCCGACGGAGCGCTGCGTGAGCCGGCGGCCGACGTAATTGAGGAAAACGGCTTCAGTGTGAGGGGCATCGCGATGGCGACTGCGGCTGCTCGAGGCTTGCAGGAGCAGCTGCTTCCGAAGGGGCCAATATTTGTCGAGGGCTTCCTGGGCCTTGCTTCCGTAGGGGACAATGCGTTCCTTGTCCCCTTTGCCGACGACGCGCAGCACACGCTCTTTTTGGTCGATGTCGGCGAAATTGAGGCCGGTAAGTTCACTGACGCGCAGGCCTGCGGCGTAGAGCAATTCCAGCAAGGCGCGGTCGCGGCGGAGCAGAAGGCCCTCGTCTTCAAGTCTGGCAAGCTTGCCGGGAGAAGCAGTTGCGTTGGTTCGCGCGCGTTTCTTCGGTGCTTCCTCGCCGCTGCCGGAAGCTGGACCCAATCCTGCGAGTTGATTTAGAAAGCCGCACATCTCCTCGGCAGAGAGCACGGAAGGAATGCGTTTGGGCAATTTGGGAGTGGCCACGAGCCTTGCGGGATTCTCTTGCAAGCGGCCTTCGCGAAGGCAGTATTTGAAGAAGGAGCGAAGCGCGGCCAGCTTGCGGGCGATCGAGCTTTTCTGGAGGCCGTGATCGTGCAAGTGCCCGACGAACTCGCGAATGGTGTTGTGCGTGACGGCGCTCAGAGCAGGGGGTTCAAGACCGGGCGGCGATAGGTAGGCTACGAATTGGCCGAGGTCCTTGCCGTAATTGGAAATCGTATGAGGAGAGGAATTCTTTACTGCACGAAGATACTCAAGGTATTTGGCGATGGCCGTTTTCATTTTGTGCCGGGGACTCAGCCGGTCTTGCACTATCGATTATAGGACAGCATCTGGCAGCAAGCCTGTTTAATCGACGAATCTGCCGCCGGGAGTGTGATGCCAGAAACATTCCTTTTGTTTACTCCTCATTCGATTTTCTCCTCAACTTAATGCAGTGATCCCGTAGCTTCCATCAAGGGGAACACTGGTTGGCAGGCGCTCGGTGCCGCGATTAGGAAGTAGCTGCGACCACGAAATGAATTAGAGCTTTGCGCCGACGGGCGCGGCTTCCTCGGGCTGAACTTGAGGTTGTGGCTGGGTTTGCGGTTCGGGAGCGAGTTTTTCCCAATCGCAGCCTTCCTTCAGGCAGGTGTGCACCGTGCCAATCTTTGTTTTCTTTTCGACGGTGAAAGTCGCGCCGCACTTGGGGCACGGCTCGGCCAGCGGCATGTACGGCGTGGTGAAATCGCAATCGGGATAGCGCGAGCAACCGTAGAAAATACGCGGACGCCCGCGGACGCCTCTTCCGGCGCTGCCTCTGCGGACAAATTCGCCTTCATTGCACTTCGGACATTTGATGCCCATGGTGATGGGGCGCGTGTATTTGCACTTCGGATAGCCGGTGCAGCCGATGAATTCGCCGAAGCGGCCGTGTTTTTTAACGAGGCCGTTGCCGCAGAGCGTGCACTTTTCGTCGAGCAGCTCGTCGGGCTGCATGGATTTGCGTGTGCCTTCGACGAGGCGGCGAGTGGTCTGGCAATCCGGATATGCGGAGCACGCCAGGAATGGTCCGAACCTACCCGCCTTGATGACCATTTCCTTGCCGCAGTTGTGGCAATACTCAACTTTTATTTCACCCGGAGCGGCGGCCGGCAAAGCAGGCGACAAATCCTGGATGAAATCGCAGTCCGGATAGCGCGAACAGCCCAAAAAGAAACCCAGGCGGCTGATGCGCTCGAGCAGTTCGCCCTCACCGCACTTTTCACACTTTTTGCCGGTGGGGATGCCCGCTTTGTAGGAGAGCATTTCGTCGTCGGCGCGATCGAGATCGACGATAAACTTTTCCCAGAATTCCTTTACGGCTTCGCGCCAGGGGAGTTTGCCTTCCTCGATTTCGTCGAGCTCTTCTTCGAGGCGAGCCGTGAAAGTGACATCGAAAATATCTTCAAAGCTTTTGACCAGCAGCAGGCTCACACGCTCGCCAAGCATGGTGGGCGAAAAACGACCCTGCTCTTTTGTTACATATTCGCGTTCGACGATGGTGGAGATGATCGAGGCATAGGTGGAGGGACGCCCGATGCCTTTTTCTTCCAGTTCCTTGACGAGCGTGGCATCGTTGTAGCGGGGCGGAGGCTGCGTAAAATGCTGATCCGGGCGGATTTTGTCCAACTTGAGCGTCTGCCCCTCGGTGACGCGAGGAAGCGCATTGCCCTCGCCCTCGTCGCTCTTTTCGTCGTCGGCCGCATCTACAACTTCGGACTGATACACGGCCAAATAGCCTGCGAATTTCTGCACCATTCCAGTCGCGCGGAATGTGTAGTCCGCAGCTGAAATGTCGATCGTCGTTTGATCGAACACGGCCGGCATCATTTGGGAAGCCACGAACCTCTGCCAGATCAACTGATATAGCTTGAATTGATCTTCTTTCAGGTACTTGCGGACGTCTTCCGGCGTGCGCATCACATCCGTCGGACGGATCGCTTCGTGGGCCTCTTGCGCGTCTTTCTTGGACTTGTAGTAATTGGGCTTTTCCGGCAAGTAAGCGGACCCGAATTTTTCAGGAATCAGTTCGCGCACTTGCGCCAGCGCATCCTGCGAAACGTGTACCGAATCCGTGCGCATGTAAGTGATGAGCGCAACGGAGCCTTCGTCGCCCAGTTCGACGCCTTCGTAAAGGCCCTGGGCCACTCGCATCGTATTCTTCGCCGAGTAGCGCAAGCGGTTGTAAGAGGCCTGCTGCAGCTTTGACGTCGTGAAAGGCGGAGAAGGATTTCTTCTCTTTTCTCTTTGCGTGACGCTGGCAACTTGCCATCTTGCTTTGCTCACCGCGGCGACAATCTTATCGGCCGCCTCCTGGTTGGGAACTTCTATGTCCTCGCCGTTGTGCTTAAAAAGCTTGGCTTCGAAGAGAGGCGGCTGGCCAGCGTCGAGCATGGCGTGGATCGTCCAATACTCTTGGGGAACGAAGGCGCGAATTTCCTGCTCGCGTTCGACGATCAAGCGCAAGGCGACGGTTTGCACACGACCGGCGGAAAGACCGCGGCGAACTTTGTTCCAGAGAAGCGGCGAGACCTTGTAGCCGACAATACGGTCGAGAACGCGGCGAGCTTGCTGTGCGTCGACGAGATTGGTGTCTACTTTTCTGGGATGCTCGAACGCCGCGCGAATCGCTTTGGGCGTAATTTCGTTGAACGTGACTCGAAAAATCTTCTTAGGATCGATGGACGGAATTTCCTTCTTTGGCTCGTCCTTTGGCTCTTCTTCCACGACTTCGGGCTTGGCGTTCTTTTTCTTAAAGCGCGAAACGGTGGGTTCCTGCTCGGGGTACTTGGAAGGCTTGGACAAAACCATGGCGAGGTGCGCGGAGATGGCTTCGCCTTCGCGGTCGGGGTCGCCCGCCAGATAGACGGCGTCGGCGGCGTTGGCGGCTTTGCGGAGATCGTTGATGATTTTGCCCTTGCCGGCGATGATCTGAAGCGTAGGCTCGAAGATTTTCTCGTCGTCGAGAGAAATCGGCGGGCGGACTGGCTTCTCTTTTACCTTCTTCGCGCCCTTCTTGGCGCGCTTCTTTTTCTTTCCAGTGCCTTCTTCTTCGCCGGGCAGACGGATGCCTATCGTTTTCTTGGGCAGGTCCATCACGTGGCCAATGGACGCCTTGACGAGGAAATTCCGCCCAAGGTATTTGTTAATGGTCTTCGCCTTTGCAGGCGACTCAACGATCACAAGCGAACGGCCCATCTTGTCTTTGTAACCCCGTAATGTTCAGCTGGGAAAGCTGGAGAGCGCGGCGTGTGTCCTTCTCGCTAACTTCATGTAGATGCGGCTATACGCCTTTGGGATACTCTCAGCGTTTAGATGCAGGATCAAGTGCAAGCGATTCGCGCCCTATCTTTTTCTAAAACAACACCTTACTGAAGCGCTTTCCGGGCGACTGCCGCACGATGCCTTTCATCTCCAGATCAAAAAGCGTAGCTAGAACTTCGGAAGAGTTCAAGCCGGTTCGTTCCACGATGTCATCAATGTGCTTGGATTCTTCGGTGCTGAGAAGTTCATAGACCTTTTTTTCGGAAGGGTTTAAGGAGGCGGCGACGAGCAGATTTCTTTGCTCGGCTTCGGGCTGCTCGGCTTTTACGAGTGCCGCGCGCACCGGTGTGGGCAGCTCCTCGATAACGTCTTCCGCGTTTGTGACGAGCTTGGCGCCTTGCTTGATCAATTGGTTCGGCGCGAAACTGACAGGCTGGGTTACGTTTCCGGGGACGCCGAAGACCTCTCTCCCAAACTCCATCGCTGGACGGGCTGTAATGAGCGAGCCGCTGTATTGGGCGCCTTCGATGACGATGACGCCTAGCGGCATTCCCGCGACGATGCGATTGCGAATGGGAAAATTCTCCGGGGCGGGATGAGTGCGCAGCGGAAATTCGCTGATGATGGCGCCGCGCTCCAAAACTTTTTCGTACAGTTTCTTGTTTTCTTTTGGATAGCAGACGTCAATGCCAGTGCCCCGGACGCCGATGGCCCGCCCGCTGACGGCTATGGCGCCTTGGTGGCCGATGGCATCGATGCCGCGGGCCGCCGCTGACGATGACGAGTCCTCGCGCCGCCAGTTCGCGGCCCAGGCGTTCCGCCATCTGGGTGCCGTAAAGAGTCGGGTGCCTGGTGCCTACAATGCTGAGGCAAGGATGATTCTGGACTTCTGGGTCGCCTCGAACGTAGAGCAAGACCGGCGGGTCGTAGATTTGAAGCAGAGTTTGCGGGCACTCGGGTTCGGTCCAATTGATGAGCCGGCAGCGATCGATGTTGCCGGTGGCTTTCAATTCTTTTTCCGCGTGCTTGAAGGCTTCTTTCTTGAAGACGACTTGCGCGACTGGCGCGGGCAGGCGGCAGCCTTCCAGGTCAGTGAGCGGGGCGCGAAAAACCGCGTCGGGTGAACCGAAGCGTTTCAGAAGACGAGCGAACAGACGGGAAGCCAGGCCGGGCGTGAGCGCCAGCGCGAGCCAGGAGAGGGATGAGTCTAGCTCCATCAAGTGCCCAGCCTATGCAGCATGATAACTGTACTGTTAACTAACAATTGATGAACATTAAGAGGTTGGCACTCAGCTTGGTTGAGTAGCGTCTTCGGCGAGGATGGTGTCCAGGGTTGTTACAAAAAGATCGGCGTCGACTTGGGAGAAGATTAGCGGAGGGCGAAGTTTGATGACGTTGTGATGCGGGCCGTCGGTGCCGGCGAGGATGCCTCGTTCGCGGAGGCGGTTGACGATGTAAGAGGCTTGCTGCGGGGCGGGTTCGCGAGTATCACGGTTGAGGACCAAATCCAGTCCCAGAAACAATCCAGAGCCACGCACGTCGCCGACCAGCGCATGCTTCTCTTTCCGTGATTTCAGCCGCGCGATCAGGTAACTCCCAACCCGCAACGAATTTTCCTGGAGACGCTCGTCTTCGAGGATGTCCAGAACAGCGAGGCCAGCGGCGCAGGCGACGGGATTGCCGCCGAACGTGCTGAAGAACTCCATACCGTTGTTGAAGCTTGCCGCGATTTCTGGCGTGGTGACAACCGCTGCTAGGGGGAACGCATTTCCTATTGGCTTTCCGAACACCACAACATCCGGGATGACGGCTTGCGTCTCAAATCCCCAGAAGTGAGTGCCGAGACGGCCGAAGCCGACTTGCACTTCGTCGGCAATGCAGACGCCGCCCGCAGCGCGGACGTGTTTGTAGGTTTCCGCAAGATATCCCTGCGGAAAAACAATTTGGCCGGCGACGCTGGGAAGCGTTTCGGCGATGTAGGCTGCGATGCTGCGGCCTTGCGCGTGAGCGTTCTGCAAAATCTCGGCAACGTGTTGGGCATATTTTGATCCAGCCGCGGTATAATCCCGCCGGTATGGCCCGCGATAGTCGTCGGGAATCGGCGCGACGTGGACCCAAGATTTTCGGCCGCGGCCTCCGGGGCCGTCAAATTTGTACGGACTGATATCGATGAGCGTATTTGTATGGCCGTGATAGGCGTGTTCGAGGACGATCACGTCTTCGCGGCCGGTGTGCGTGCGGGCAAGGCGCAGCGCTAGCTCGTTGGCTTCGCTGCCTGAGTTGACGAAATAGCAGACGCGAAGCGGTTTCGGAAGAAGACGCGTGAGGCGCTCGGCGTAGCGGCTCACATTGTCGTGGAGATAGCGCGTGTTGGTGTTGAGGAGCGCGATCTGCTCCTGCACGGCGCGCACGACGCGGGGGTGGCTGTGCCCAACGAGAGGCACGTTATTGTAGACGTCGAGAAAGGCGCGGCCCGTGTCGTCGTAAAGGTATTGCATCCAGCCGCGCACAATCTTGAGCGGTTGCTGGTAAGAAATGCTGAGATTTTTTCCAAGCAGCTCGCGTCGAACGTAGAGAGTTTGGGAGTAAGTCGGCTCGTGAGGAGGAAAGCGATCTTCGGGAACGCCTAACAATAAATTGGGATCAGGAGAGAGAGAAGTCCACACGTTGCGTTGCGATGCCGAGGCGACACCGGGAAAATCGGAGCGGTGCTCCAGCAAATCGACGATGATTTGGAAATGAAGGTGAGGAGCCCAGCCGCCGTTTTCGTGGACGTCACCGATGCTGGCAAACTGTTGGCTCCGCGCGATGCGCTGCCCCACTTGGAGGGTGTCAAAAGCTTCTCGCGTGAGATGGCCGTAGAGCGTGAAAAACTCGAGACCTTCGTTCGCAGCGTGACGAAGAATGACGAGCGGGCCGTAGTCGAGCGGAGCTGTGTTTATTGCGACGGCGTGAACGACACCGTCGAGCGGCGCATGCACCGGAGTGCCGGGTGCTACGAATAAGTCTATCCCGAGATGAACGGTGCGCCGCTCGTCTGTGGGATTTTCGCTGGCTCCAAAAAACGGTGACGTGTAAAGCATGCGCGCTTCGTTGTAGCGGCCGACTCCAACGAATGCATTGGCGCTCTTCATCTTGCGAGAGATCGTTTCGCTGAGGTTTTCCGTTTCTGAGGCGCTCGGATCGGCGCCAAGTAATGTGCTGCCAACGCTCAAATCAAGAATGACACACGGAGCCTTGCGCAAATCCAGATCGAGGATGGAGGCCGCGCTGCTTGCGTTGGACGCAAGCCATCGCTGCACTTTTTCGCTTTGTGGCACGGGAGGCAAACCGCAGGCATCGCGAAAGGCGTAATGAGCGAATCTTGGATGAACCGCGGCAAGCCTCTCTAGCGCTTCCCAGGCCGGGGCCTCACTGATCGTCACGTAGGGATCGTCGGAGATCAGAGAATTGCGGTGCGCGGAATTTGTGACGCTGACTGCGAGCCGCATCGCAATGACGGTATAGAGATGGCTGAACTCGTCTTCGCTTAGCGGAAAAACGCTGTGGTACCCAGCGACAACGGCGCTTGCCGCGGAGAGCGGATCCTTCTCGCCCAGCATTGCGTACGCGGCCGCGATCGCGACCTCGGACACGGTGAGACCGTAGTGCATGTCTCCAAAATCAATCACGCTGACTACTTTTCGCGGTTGTGGCCAAGGCGGACTGACCAGCACGTTGTAATCATTCGCGTCGCCATAGACGACGCTTCGGCGCAGCGATTTCACCGCCGGCACAACTTCCGATTCGTACAGCGCAAGAAACCGCTCGACGAGCGCGCGACGCGCCGAATCCTCAATATGCTTCAGATAATCCCGAATCCAGCCGGCGCGAGCGAGGTCCCACTTCAATTCATGGTGCACGGCAGGATGAGAAAAATCCCCTAGCGCGGCGTCCATCTCGCCTAGAAATTCGCCGAGACTGCGGAGCAATTCCGGGCTGCGTGGATTTACCTTGGCAAGAACCGGTCCAGGGACGTACGTGAGCAGCCAGAGCAGTCGCTTCGTTCCATCAGAGAGCGTCGCGACCGTGAACGCGTCGCCGCCAGGCATTGGGCAAACACGTGGAAGAGAAAGTTGGGGCGCGCGCTTGGCCAAGTGTTGCAGCGCCTGGCACTGCATCTCCACGAACGATTGGTCCCTTGCGGGATGCATGATTTTTAGGACGAATTCACGACCGTCGACCGATGTGAGATGAAAATTATCGTCGTACTCGCCGGGCAGTGACTTGGCGGAGACATCCAGGCAGAAAATTTCGCGCGCCAGACGCGCGGCTTCCGATTCGGTGACAGGCTGGGCCACGCGCGCTTCAGGAATCATCCGGGGAATCTTATCCGCAAGAGATAGAGCGAGTCCATCGTTGCGGGGCGCGGGCTGATGCGAAACGGGCGCGATGTGCCGCGCTTTGCCTTCGACTTCGCTCGAAGTAAGCCGGCAAAGAGCCGGGGTTACATTTCTTCGCGCGATGACTGAATCGAAACCGGGCCATTCACCGTCGAGAGCCTGATCATCGCGGGCGAGCCGCCAAATTCGATGCGGCGATTGTTGTCGTCCCAGGTCTTCTGCGCCTTTTCGCAAATGCTGGCATGGCAGCTCATCGGGGAATAGTTGCGCGATTCCACGCTGAAGCTGGACTTATAATCAGACGGAACGGAAAGCGTAAGAGGACCGTTTTGCGCATCGGCGGTCAAGCCAGTTCCGCTCCAGGTCGTCCCTTTGAGATTGATCGAGATCGGACCGTTCTCTGTGTGGATGCGCACGTTGCCGCTGCTTCCGGAGATGGTGATGGGGCCGTTTGCAGCGCGGACATCGGCATCGCCCGAAAAATCGCGCAAAGTAATGGGGCCGTTCGTGGCGTGGGCGGTCAGTTTGCCGTCGACGCTGTAGAGAGAAAGTGGGCCGTTCGCTGTCTCCAAGTCGATGACCGCTGCTCTCGGCGCGCGAATCAGCAGATAGATCGTCCATTCGCCATCGTCGCTTGGCCCGTTGGTCGAGACTTCTCCGTTTTTAACTGAAATCGTCATCTGAGCCAGAATTCGCTGCGCGCCGCCATCTTCATTTGAAGCGAACTTGCAGGATGTTACCGAATAGGTGTCCTTGTCCCAGCCTTGCACCTGAACGCCGTCATTCTTGTGGGGGCGAACGCGAAGAGTTGGTGCGTCAGCCTTCGTTACAGTGCGTTCTACTGATTCCATCACGGCGTCGCGATCGTCGAAGCGAACATGGAGGTCGGAGCAATCCGTTGCGGGCTCACGATGACCGCCGGACATGCTCATTGAGTGACCATGATCCCAATCGTTCCAAGTTGACTCGGCGGGGCTTGCGGGTGCGGCGGGAACGGCCGGCATCGCGGGCGTGGCAGGTATTGCTGGCATTGCTGGCATTGCTGGCGTGGCAGGCTCAGCGGGAGCCGCAGCGGAGAACGGCGGCAAAGGAGGAACCGGTGGGACAAGGCCGGCAGATGGAGGTGCGGGTGGAATTGGAGGGACAGGCGCGTCCTGGGCGCCAGCCAAAACCGCCACACCATAGAATCCGCACGCGGCGGTCACCAGCAGCAGAAGAACACTAATGCGCGATTTCATGGACAAAACCCTCCTTGCTACATAGACGAACGAGACCTCCATCGGTTTGATGAATTCATTACTAAAGACCGGAAAGTGCGCGTTTGCGGGCAGACCGCGGACTCCGTTCGACAACCCGCGCAGGAAGACAGTTCCCCTTGATTTGAAAAGGGTTGACGGCTTCTTGATTGCGCTGAAAGGCTGTCGGGCGTAAATTACGAGCGAAAGACCAGCAATATGGAGGGCTCCGTGCGCGAATCAAATTGCAATCAAGTGCAAGCGAGTAGGAAGCCGAGCATCCCCACTAACCATAGGCTTGGAGCCGGTGTGGCGAGGCGGTTGCCGTTCTTCATCGTGGCGGCCCTTGTTTGCTGCACACTTTCTGGCTGGGCTCAGGCCCCGGCTCAATTACCCGACGGCGAAGGGAAGGAAACAATCCAGAAGGCTTGCGGGTCTTGCCACGCGCTCACTACAGTAACGAACGCGGGCCACAATCGGCAGGAGTGGACGTCGGTTCTAAACATGATGGTGACCGCTGGCGCACCCGTGCCGAAAGACCAGATCGCAACAGTTACCGACTATCTGGCCAAGAACTTCCCTGAGAGACCGGCGCCCGACGCGGTTGTAATTCCCGGAAGCGTCGAGGTTTCTATCAAGGAATGGCAAGTGCCAACGGCCGGATCGCGGCCCCACGATCCCGCGTTCGCTCCCGACGGCTCGGTGTGGTACACGGGGCAAATGGCAAACGTGCTGGGGCGGTTTGATCCCAAGACGCAGCAGTTCAAGGAATATCCTTTGAAGACGCCGTCGTCCGGGCCGCATGGACTTGTGCCCGACAAAGATGGGAATATCTGGTTCACGGCAAACTTCAAGGCGTACATCGGCAAGCTGGATCCGAAAACCGGCAACGTGACCGAATATCCGATGCCTGATCCGAAAGCCAGCGATCCCCACACGCTACTCTTTGCGCCGAACGGAAACATCTATTTTACCGTTCAGGGCGGGAACATGGTGGGACGGCTGAACCCGAAGACGGGAGAGGTAAAGGTGGTCAGTTCGCCGACTCTGCGTTCGAATCCTTACGGCATGGTGGTGAGCTCGAAAGGAGTGCCGTTTTTCGTCGAATTTGGAAGCAACAAGGTGGCGAGCCTTGATCCGGACACGCTGGCCATTCATGAGTATGTGTTGCCGCACGTGGATTCGCATCCTCGGCGCGTGGCCATTACGCCAGACGATGTGATTTGGTATTCGGATTATTCGCGCGGCTACCTGGGGAGGCTCGATCCAACGACGGGCAAAGTCACGGAGTGGGCTTCTCCTGGCGGAGCGCGGTCCAGGCCTTATGGCATCACGACCGTGGGAGACGTCATCTGGTATAGCGAATCGAATACCAAGCCGAATACGGTCGTGCGCTTCGACCCCAAGACGGAAAAATTCCAGACGTGGATTATCCCGTCGGGCGGAGGCGTGGTGCGGAACATGGTGGCCACTCCCGAGGGCAATTTGTGGCTCGCTTGCAGCGGCGTGAACGGAATTGCGTTTGTCGAGGTCAAAAACCCCGCCAAAGTGGTTTCGCGCAATTAGCGTGCAGGACTACCGAGCTTGGCCCTAACCGAGACTAGCGTCCGAGAATTACGGCTGCCAATCGCAATCCAGCATACCCATGCTCCCAATGGGAGGGCCGTCTGGCGGCTCGACGGGCGCGGTGAGATCGATCCGCTTGGGATCCTTTTCGAAAAGCTCAATACGCTGCTTGCTGAAGAAGGTGTGCGCTTTATCAGAGATGACACCGCCTCCGGATTGCGCGGCAAGCCAGTCGTGTAGTTCATGAAGTTTGAGTGAGGCGACTCCCCGGACTTCATCGGTAGCATGGTCGTTGGCAGCGAGGGCCATGAGGTCATACAGAACAACGTCGTCGATGGTGTTGGCGATTTCTCCGTGGTAACCCTTAACGTGCGGGGCTTTCCAGGTGGCGCTGAGGATGGCATCGATTACTTCCTCCAGACCTGGGTTTTCTTCGTTGCGGGCGTGGAACTCGGTGAGACGAGCGGCGCGTTCGGGATTAAACAAGAATTGCAGCGTGTGCTGGGCGGCGGATTCCGCGGGTGCGAGCGAATCAAATGCCGGGCTGGTATGAATCTTGAAGTCCTCTCGATCGCGTGGATATTCCGGAGGACGAGGCGGAATGATTTTTAAGATCGATTCCGGTAAGGCAAGCGTTTCCGGTTTAAGCGTAGCGAGCACGGCAGCGAGAGCGCGGCGCTGCTCGGCTGCCGCGACGATTTGTGTGGGAATTTCGCCATCGCCACGGAGCGCAAAGGTGTAGTCCATTCCGCCGACAAGCTTGCTGGTGGCTTCCACCTGGTAGCGATGGAACATGTAGATGGGTACGAGCACGTCTTCGATGGTCGCCAGTGGCGCGCCTTGGCGGATATTATTTTCGCCGAAGCGCCTGAGCGCTGCCGCGCGAACTTCCATGATGCGGTTCAACTCGTCTACTGCATTCGAGCCGCTGTCCCAAAGATGCGCGACGCTGCTGGAGGAACCGGCAGGGCGGGCGTCCTGGTCGGTAAGATAACGAAGCCCGCGGCTGAAGGCATCGATCAGAATTTTGTCGAGCGCGGCGTGCTCGTCGATACCGGGCGCGAAATCGCTGTAGCCCCACGTAATCGACACTTTGTCCCAATCGCCGATGCCGGTGGCGTAAGCATCGGAGAGGTCGGGCGTGCCGTCGGCGGCGAGCTTCACGAGCGGCGGAGGATAGTCCATCACGGAGGACCGATTAACCGTGCTTGCCGAGTAGTTGTGCATCAGGCCAAGAGTATGGCCGACTTCGTGCGCGGCAAGCTGGCGAAGACGCGCGAGCGCCATCTCCGTCATTTTTGGTGAGACCGGTTTGCCTTTTTCGTAGGGGGCGAGCAGGCCTTCGGCGATCAGATAATCCTGGCGCACGCGAAGGGAGCCGAGCGTGACGTGCCCTTTGATAATTTCGCCGGTGCGTGGATCGATCACGGCCGCGCCATAGGACCAGCCGCGGGTGGCGCGATGCACCCACTGTATGACGTTGTAGCGCAGGTCCATCAGGTCCGCGCCTTCGGGCATCAGCTCCACTTGGAAGGCGTTCTTGTACCCGGCGGCTTCAAAAGCCTGGTTCCACCAGCGCGCGCCATCGAGCAACGCCGAGCGAATCGGTTCCGGCGCGCCGCGGTCGAGATAATAAATGATGGGTTGGACCGGTTCGCTGACGGCCGCGTTGGGATCTTTTCTCTCGAGGCGGTGTCGCGCGGTGAAGCGCTTGACGATGGGCTCACTCACCGGAGTGGCGTAGTCCATGTACGCGATGCCGAAAAAGCTGGAACGCGGATCGTAGACGCGCGGTTTATAGCCGGGCGGCGGAAGCTGAACGAAGGAGTGGTGCTCACGGACAGTGATGGACTCGGGCGAGGGCGTGACCTCGCGCACCCAGGGACCGGGGTCATCGCCGGAAAAAGTGAGCGTGGCTTCGACTTCCGTGTTTAGGGGAAAATTTTTAGTTTGGGGAAGATAGATCGCGCAGCGTGAAGCGTCTACGTGATAGGCGCCCTGCTTGGTGTGGCGAAGCGTTGCGGGTATGCCGTGGGCATCACGCAGGAAGAAATCGGTAGCGTCGACGAGCGCGTGACCGTTTTCCTCGGCGGCAACCGTGAAACCCCAAAGCGCCGATTCGGCAAAGGAGTCATGGACGGCGCGGCGCTCGTCCGCGTCGTTGGTCACGGCGCGATAGCCGAGATTCTCCTGCATGAGCAAAATCTTCGGCCCGCTGCGTTCGAATCGGACGATGGCCGTTTTACCAAGCTGGCCGCGGTCGAGGCCGATGTCGTTCGAGCCGACGCCCGCGGGAAGGCCGCTCTGGTAAAGGAATTCCGTGCTCCATTTGTCGATTTCGAGCCACAGCTTGCCTTGCTTGGCATCCCAATAAAGGTTGAAATATCCGGGAAACTTCTGCGCACCCGTGACTTTTTCAGCGATGGTTGGCGTCTGGGACGCATCAGGACGGGCAGCGAGGCCAGCCACGGGTAGGCACAGGAAACCGAGCAAGAAAAGCCACCAGGAACGTTTCAACATTTTCAGCGCCTCCGAATGGAAGGAACGTTTTACAACAAAAGACGCTTGGCGCGGAGGAAAATCCTGTCTGGTATACTTGATCGAAATCGCGAGCCGCTCAAACTTGCAAAAACTTCGCATATCAATTGTCCAGTACCTGAACACTGCGCCGCTTGTTTGGGGCTTTACGAACGGGCCGCTCGTCGGAAAGTACGATTTGTCGTTCACCGTGCCGTCGCAATGCGCCGAAGCACTGCGCACAGGCGCTGCTGACATCGCCATCATTCCGGCGATTGAGTATCAGCGCATCCCGGGCTTGGTCGTTCTGCCGGATTTGGCGATCGCCTCGCAGAATCGCGTGCGCAGCCTCTTGATTATCGCGAAGAAGCCCATCGAGCAGCTGCGCAGCATTGCACTGGACCGCAGTTCGCGCAGCACGCAAGCGTTGACGCGCATTCTGGCTGCTGAACACTGGAAAATCTCGCCAGACTTTTTTGAAACCGAGCCCAATTTAAGCGCGATGCTGGAAAGGGCCGACGCTGCTCTGCTCATCGGCGACCCCGCGCTGCGGATTTCCATTGTCATCGAGAAAAAGAGTGCCGTCAGCCCGCAGGGTCGCGCGGTCTGCCAGGCGGCTACGCTTGGAATCCGCAGCGCGGAGATTTTTCATGTGTACGATATGGTCGGCGAGTGGCGTAAATTTTCGAGTCTGCCGGCGGTGATGGCCGTGTGGGCCGCAAGGCAGGAGGTTGTCACGACGGAATTGCTCGCGGATTTCGCGGCATCCCGCAACCTCGGCCTGACCCAGATCCCAGCCATCTGCCAGGAAGCCGCGCGCGAACTTGAATTGCCGCAGGTTGAGCTGGAATCGTATCTGCGGCAGAACATCGACTTCTCTTTGGACGAAGAAAACCGCCACGGGCTCGAAAGGTATTTCTACGAAGCCGCAAGACTGGGTTTGACCCCAGGAGAGAAGAAAATTGAGTGGGCAACCGCTTCAAAAGAAGCAGTACAGGTCTCGGCGAAGTAGGAGCACGATATATCGTGTCCCTACGTGATCTGCAATTAGAGTTTAGGCGACGCATTCGCTAGAATTAGAGCGCAACGACGCGAAGGAACAACGTGGCACTGACGAAACAAGAAACTATCGACATGCTGCAATCCGACGACCTGGTGGGCGTCGGCATGGCTGCACACCAAGTACGCTTGAAGAAAAATGACCCACGCGTGGTGACCTACCAGATCGACCGCAACATTAACTACACGAATTTCTGTACCGAGTACTGCTCGTTCTGCGCGTTCTACCGGCCTTTGGGCGCAAAGGACGGCTACATCCTTTCCTTCGAAAGCATCTACGAAAAAATCGAAGAGATGCTTGCGCTCGGCGGCACAGGAATTTTGCTGCAAGGCGGCTTGCACCCGGACCTACAGATCGGCTATTACGAAAATTTGCTACGTTCGCTGAAAGCTCGCTTCCCGCAAGTGCACCTGCACTGTTTTTCCGCGCCAGAGATTTTGTGCATCGCGGAAGTCAGCGAGCTGAGCGTCCGCGAAACGATCCAACGTCTGATGGACGCCGGGCTGCAATCCATTCCGGGCGGCGGCGCGGAAATTCTAGATGACGAAATTCGTGGCAAAATTGCTCGCCTGAAGTGCACTAGCGACGATTGGGAAGAAGTCCACCGCATCGCGCACTCTCTCGGCCTGCGCACGACTGCGACGATGATGTTTGGCTGCGGCGAGGAGCTGCGCCACCGCGTAAATCATCTAGAACGCCTGCGTCGCATTCAGGAAGATACGGGCGGGTTCACGGCGTTCATTCCCTGGATGTTTGCGGCGGAAAACACAGCTCTCGGGAAAAAAGTGCAGGAAGCGACTGCTGTCGATTATCTAAAGACGCTGGCCGTCAGCCGCCTGTACCTCGACAACATCGACCACATCCAATCCAGCTGGCTGACGCCGGGTATCAAAGTCTGCCAGGTGGGCTTGCAATTCGGCGCGGACGACGTCGGCAGCATCCTCATCGAAGAAAACGTCGTGTTTGCCGCCGGCGTAAAAAACCGCACCAACGAAAACGAGCTCCGCCGCATCATCTCCGATGCGGGATTCGTACCCGCGCAGCGCGATACTCTCTACCGCTTCTACGCGCTGAAATAACTCCAAAAAATTCAAACGCTATTTTTGTGAGGCCGGGCGCTTCAGCGGGCGAAGTACGAGCTGCACTTCGGTGCCGTCGGGAAGATCGATATCTTCGAGCGGATAGAGAATCCCGCTGCGGAATCGCGCCTGAATCCAGCGCGGACCGGGTTTGGCATCGGCCACCGCAGCTTTCGCTGGCGCTCCGGGGACACTGGGCGCGCCCGCGGTTTCATCAAGCGCTTCATTGGCAAGGGCGTCTGCCTCGCGGTTTTGCTCGCGGTAGATGTGGTCGATCCGAAACGATTGGAAGCCCATCGACATTTTCTTCGCGCGCTCAAAAAGCGGCTTCAAATCCTCGCTCTTCACTTTGTACTGCCCTTGCATCTGTTTCACCATTAGCTCGGAATCGCTCTCGACGCGCAACGCGCGTATCCCATGCGACTCCGCGTAATCCAGCGCCGCAATCAATCCGTAGTATTCGGCGACATTGTTTGTCATCCGGCCGATGTATTTTTTCAGCTTGGCGACAAGCTCGCCCTGCCCATCGCGGATAACGACACCATACGAAGCTGGACCGGGATTTCCACGCGCCGCGCCATCAATATTGGCTTGATGAGCCGGCGTCGCATTCTTCTGCTCCGCGACCGAGTCCCCAAAGAGACCGTCACCGGCAGCGCGAGTTGATTTTGGAAGGCGTGGCATCAGGAATGGTTAGAAGCCGAAGAAGCGGCGTGCCCCGAGCCGGAAGCAGGATCTGGCAGCGGAATCGGCTCCAAAGTGTACAAAATCAGGCCGCAGGATTCGCAGCGGTAAATCTCTTCGTTGGGATCGCGGCGCAGCTCCTGCAAAGTGTGCGGCAGCACGCGCATGCCGCAGCCCCGGCATTGTCCATCGCGGGCTTCGGCAAGACCCGCGCCATGATGCCGTTTGGCGATGCGCGCATAGAGTTCGCGCAAATCCTCGGGAATCGGAGCCAAGGCGCGCTCTCGCTCGGCAAGTAACGATTCGAGCTGTTTCTTTTTCTCGCCCTGCTGAGCTTCGATTTCTTTTCTCTCTTTGGTAACCGCCGTTTCGTCTTCCTTGAGATTCGCTTCCGCGTGCTTCACGCGGCGTTCGGCCTCTTCGCCCTTCATCATCACTTCGAGTTGCGCGTCTTCAGCCTTAGCGACTTCCGCTTCGGCGTTGGCAATTTCGTGCTGCAGAGCCTTGTAGGCTTCGTTGGTTTTAACCGCCCCGCTTTGGTCGCGGTATTTCTTCGCGCGGTCTTTCCACTGCTGCACGTCCAGCTCGAATTTCTTGCGCTCTTTTTGGCTGTTGACGAGGCCCTCTTTAGCAGCGGCCACGGCTGCGCGAGCGCCACTTAGTTTGGCGTCAGCATCGCGGACCCGCTTCGGGAACGTGTCAATCTCGGCGCGTACCGAGCCAATCAGGTGGTCGACACGCTGTAGCTCGATCAGGTAAGGAATGGCGGAATGCATTGGCCTGTAATACTAACACAGGGGGCGCTATGCTTTGCTCCCACAACTGGAACGTTGCAGAGCCCTTTGGGGTGTAAGGTTTAGTAGAATGACCCGGTTTTGCGCGAGAAATTCGGGGGATAGGCCATTCTGAAGAGGAAGCGAAATGCCGCATGTTCAGATTATCTGGGTCGAAGGACGCACGCCAGAAATGAAGCGCAAGATCGCGGAGCGCATTACCGATGTGCTGATCGAAGACGGTCGAGCGAAACGCGAAAACATTCACGTGTCGTTTCACGACGTACCGGCAACGAACTACGCCGAAGCAGGCGTCTTGGTGGCGGATCAAAAGCGCACGCCATGACGAGAGGCAGGACACGTCCTTGCCTCGCTAGACATCAGGTGACAAGCCTGACGGCATCCACCCCATTGGGCTAACTAACACCGTCCGCATTCCTATAGTTTGAATTGACCACAACCGTCTAGCTAGCTCGAAGCACGAAGGTCGCGGCGAATCAGCTTGAAATCGAGGTAGTAGCCAACGCCAACAGCAAGCGGAATGATGCCGAACGCTGCAGCCGACCAGAAATCGCGGTCCGCCTGGATCCATGCAACCAAACCGAA
>DATFZQ010000047.1:0-2142 GCA_035314345.1 Candidatus Acidiferrum sp. | reverse complement strand
GTCACAAGAAAGCCCTGCCACCGGTTTGAACCGGATTGGATAATCTGTGACTTTCGGCAAAGTCAGCGATATCGTTCGAGAGAGCGCGACCGCAGCTAAAACCCTGTTTCCATTCGTGCGTATGCCGCAAAGAAAGCATGGTTCCAGGAAGGCGATTGTACATTGGCGAGGCTTCTAAGTTCTCCCCTAGGTCAGAATCCACAAACGGCCAGCCTGGGCGGGCGTGCTCAGAAGGGTGGGTAGAGAGATGACAGGAAAACACGAGGGCGAAAGATGGGAAGGCAGCCGAAGACAGCTCCAGGGTTTGCCGGTGATTCGACGGAAGGTGGCCGGGATCGATCTGGGGAGCGAGCGCCACTGGGTATGCGCTCCGACCCCGGATGGGAGCGCTCGAGAAATCGCCAGCTTCGGGGCGACGACGGCGGAACTGATACGCCTGGGGGAGTGGCTGAAAGCACGTCAGGTAGAGTCGGTAGCGATGGAGAGCACAGGAGTTTACTGGATTCCTCCGCACGAAGTGTTGGAAGCGCAAGGTTTCCAAGTGCTGCTGGTGGATACCCGACAGCTGGCGCGGGTGCCCGGGCGGGACAAAAAGACGGACCCGACGGATTGCGAGTGGATTCAGCGGCTGCACAGTTGCGGATTGCTGCGGAGTTCGTTCCGACCGGAGGAAGCGGTCTGCATGCTGCGGACACTGGTGCGGGATAAGGCCAACCTGGTGGCGGAGCGTGGAGACTGGTTACGGAGGATGCAAAAGAGTTTGGACCAGATGAACGTGCGCGTGCACCGTGCCGTTTCCGACATCGATGGGGTGACCGGGATGGCGATTCTGCGCGCCATCGCCGGAGGAGAGCGGGATGCCTTGAAGCTGGCCAAGCTGCGCGACCCACGCTGCAGCAAAACCGAACAGGAAATTGCCGAACAATTGAGTGGGCACTGGCGGGAGGATCACTTGTTCAGCTTGCAGCAGGCTCTCCAGATGTACGACGCGGTCGAGGAGCGGATCGCCGCCTATGAGCAGGAGATCCTGCGGAAGCTCGGGGAGATGGAACGAGCCGAGCAGCGGGGACAAACGGCGCCGCCGCTGAAGAATGGCAACAAGGCCAACATGATCAAAAAGCGCGGGCAGGAGCCGATGCGGCAAGCGTTGTACCGAATGAGCGGCGTCGATGCCACCCACATCGATGCTATCGGAGTGGAAACGCTCGAAGTGGTACTCAGCGAATACGGCCCCGATTTGAGCCGCTTCCCCACGGAGAAGCAGTTCGTCTCCCACGTTACCTTAGCGCCGCATGTGCCCACCAGCGGGGGCAAGCCGCTGAGGAAGAGAAAGCGGAACAGCGCCAGTACCCGTGTCGCAGCTGCTTTGCGCATGGCGGCGCTTTCCCTGCGCCACAGCCAGACCGCGCTGGGAGCGTACTATCGCAAGATGGCGCAACGGCTGGGCGGAGACATTGCGGTGTTCGCCACCGCGCGGAAGTTGGCCACGCTGATTTACCGGCTGCTGCGATGGGGCCAGCCCTATGTGGACGAAGGGGCAAAGGCCTACGAAGCCCGCTATCACCAGCAGCGCATCGGACGCTTGGCGGCCACAGCCAAACAACTCGGCTATCAGCTGGCCCCCATAAATGCTTGAGATCGCCTAACAAAAAGAGAAAAGTCACAGGTCAGTGTAGGGCGTTATACGTCAAGTTGAGATGACGCCCGCTTCACGCGAGCCAGTCTCTTGGCACGCCGTCACTCGTGATCTGAACAGATATCGGGTTGTGACTGCTATGGGGATTTATCGCTCGCTATCCTGTCACGCCCCCGCACACCTCACAAAGACAATCGCGAACATGTCCGGATAAACCATCTGGGCTGAAGCTCTTGCGCCGTAATGCGAAATTAAGTTGACTGGTCGACAGGAGAGCGCAATAGTTACTCCGCGCCAGCAGCAACAGAGCGAGTCAAGAAACCACCCTGTCCGGCTCCCCGGCGAGGAAAGCATGGTGTCAAGGAGAATCACAATGGCAGGTGAAGAGCAATGTGCAGCTTCGATTTTCGACATTAAGTGGCAGGCGGGAACAGTTGCGCTCGCGTTGGTAGTCGTGTTTGTGGCACCTATCATCGCAGCCCCGGCGGCGCAGGCGCAGACGTTCA
>DATFZQ010000046.1:0-7451 GCA_035314345.1 Candidatus Acidiferrum sp. | reverse complement strand
GCCTCTCGCAGGTGCATGCCGATGCGCTGCGAGATCTGCTCAGCAGGTCTTGGCGATTGGCTAGAACGCAGCCTCGGAGAGCAACGACGCGCAAGGGGCCTGGCCGCTCACGGTAAGGATTCGAGCAGAAACGAGGGCTAGAGCGACGGCGCTCATACGTTCCGGGATCCTGAAGAGCCCGAAGCTACGGCACAAACGGGCAAGAGTGAACCGCGCTTTCAGCTGTACGCTTACCTCTACTCCTACCCGTACTTTGGCGGGTTGACAGACTGATCCATGCCCATGCAAGTCTGTCCGCCTTTCGCAATGTTAACGCGGATCAGCCGCGGCCCTTGGGTGGCGAAGGCATTTTTCAGGATGGATTCGAGTTCTCCAGGCTGGTCCACTTCTTGCGCAGCCATTCCGTAGCCCTGCGCAATTTTCACGATATCGATGCCGGGCAAATCCATGCCGTGGACATTGCGGCCAACTTGCGTGAAATCGCAGAAGGATTTCAGTGCGGTGTAGTCACCGTTGCACAGAACAATAAAAATCACCGGCGCCTTGCACTGAACTGCGCTCCAAAGAGCCTGGATGGAGTATTGGATGGAACCGTCGCCCACTGGGCATACCACTCTTCGCTCTGGATGTGCGAGTTGCAAGCCGACGGCGGCGGGGAGGCCGAATCCTAAAATGCCATTTGGCACGGAATAGAACGAGCCTGGCTGATCCAGCAGAAGATGTCTATCGAGGTCGCCTTTTGACGAAGGGCATTCCTCGGCGATGACCGTGTTTCGCGGCATGACCTTGTTGAGTACGCTGAAGAGAAAAGCGGCCGTGATGGGATGTTCGGGCTTTGGCCGCGCGGGATCCTTTCGAGCTGACAAGACTTTTTGGTCTCGGGGCTGGGCGTGCGTACGAATGTAGCGGGCAGCAGAAGCGAGGTTGCCTACGATGCTGGTCCCGGCCAGAGCGGCGGCGGCATCCTGAGGAGAATTCGTGATTTGCAACAACTTTGTTCCTGGCTTGACGGTGTGGCCCGGAACGTAGGCGTAGTACAGAAAAACTGGAGCGCCCAGGACTACGATCGTGTCGTAGCTTGCGAGCTGATCGGCGAGAGGATTCTGCGCGGGCAGCAATCCTCCGCGAAAAAGTTTGTGCGTGCGCGGAAAAGTCCAGCGCGGAGGGATGGGCTGTTGATACACGTCGGCGCTGAGGTGCTCGGCAAGCGCGATGACTTCGTCCCAGCCGTGGTCCTCTTCAATTTGCGAGCCTACGACGAGGGCGGGGCTGCGACTGGAATGGAGTACCCGAACCACTTCATCAAGAGCAGCGGAATCTGGCTGGACGACTTGAGAGACTTCGCGCACGCTCAAGCTTTGGCATTCGTGAGTCCAGTCATCCATTGGAATGGAGAGGAAGACTGGTCCCATGGGCGGTTGAATCGCGAGGTAGTAGCCACGCGCGATGGTTGCAGGCACATCCTCCGCGCGGAGCGGTTCATAGGCCCATTTCACGTAGGGTTTGACCGTTTCTACCGCGCGACTCACGAGAAACGGTTCAGCGAGAACTTGGCGGCGATCCTGTTGGCCGGTGGTCACCACCAGCGGAGCGTGACAATAGAAAGCGTCGATTAGGGCGGAGAGGCCATTGCCGACGCTCGCAACGGAATGCACGTTAACGAACGAAGCTTTTCCCCTGGCCATCGCATATCCCAGAGCCATTCCGATGGCGGTGCGCTCGTGCAGACCGAGGACGTACTTAAAATCGGGCGGCATGTCACGCAGGAAAGGCAGCTCGGTCGAGCCAGGATTGCCGAAAATAAGATTCATGCCCAAGTCGCGCAAGACTTGATACGTGACTTCTCTTACCGTGCTCAAAGTTGAGCTCCCGATGCGAGGAATTTAGCGCCCCGAAGAGCGAAGTTATACCATCTTGATTGCGTTTGCATGTTGAATTCGATTGGCGACCGCGATTTTCTGGGCAGTTCGCGCGCCAGAGGGTGCGAAAGTTTCCGATTATCGCGCGTCGCCGCTTTTGGGCGCTCGCTTTTTGTGTATTGTTGAAGGCTCGAGATCAGGATAATACGCGCAGCTTGCGCGGTGATTTTTCGAGCTCGATCGACGATCAAGGAGTACGCCGCTTTATTGCATAGGTGAATGCGTTTCTTGACGTCCCAGGAGGGATTCGAATGGATGAACGCCAGCGATACGAACAGGGGGTGAAGATGCGCCGCGCCGTGCTGGGAGACGCGCATGTGGATGCGACGCTGAAAAACCGGAATGAATTCACGGACGCGTTTCAGGATTTCATCACGCGTTACGCGTGGGGAGAAATCTGGAGCAGGCCCGGACTGCCAAAAGAAACGCGGAGCATGCTTACGTTGGCCATGATGGTTGCGCTGAATCGTCCCGACGAACTGCGAATGCATTTGCGAGCGGCGTTGAACGTCGGCGTAACGCGCGAACAGATTCAGGAAGTGCTGCTGCAGAGCGCGGTCTACTGCGGTTTGCCTGCGGCGAATTCAGCGTTTCATATCGCGAAGGAAGTGTTCTCCGAGCAGCAACCGTGAAAGATTTTATGAAAAGTATTGAGGACTGAAGGCGACGCTGCGTGAGAACTCAAATTGGAATTGTCGGGGCTGGGCCGGCCGGGTTGTTGCTCTCCCACCTTTTACACTTGCATGGAATCGAATCGGTTGTGCTGGAGGCGCGGAGCAGGCAGCGCGTCGAGGAACGCGTGCGCGCGGGAATTCTCGAACAGGGCACCGTGGATTTACTGAACGAAACGGGCGTGGGCGCGCGAATGATGCGGCAGGGGCTTGTGCATCAGGGAATCGAATTGCAATTCGGGCAGGAGAGGCACCGCATCGATTTTCAGGAACTCACCGGAGGGAAGTCAGTGATGGTGTATGCGCAGCATGAGGTGTTGAAGGACCTCATCGAGGCGCGGGCGGCTGCGAAAGGGCAGATTTTGTTTGATGTTGAAGACGTCAGCGTGAGTGAGTTTGACGGTGCGGCGCCGAAAATTCGTTTTCGCAAGGACGGCTCGTCGCAAGAGCTGAGCTGCGATTTCATCGCGGGGTGCGACGGCTTTCATGGAGTGTGCCGGCCATCGATACCGGCGGGAGCGTTGAAGATATTCGAACGGATTTATCCGTTCGCCTGGCTGGGAATTCTCGCGCAGGCTCCGCCTTCCTCGAAGGAGCTGATTTACGCATACCACGAGCGCGGCTTCGCATTGCTCAGCATGCGTTCGCCGGAGATTTCGCGGCTTTATCTTCAGTGCGCTCCTGACGAAGACATTGCAAATTGGCCTGACGCGCGGATTTGGCAGGAGCTGCATACGCGGCTCGAGTGCATTGATGGTTGGAAGCTTGCGGAGGGGCCCGTGATTCAGAAGGGCATCACCGGGATGCGCAGTTTCGTGGCTGAACCGATGCAGTACGGGAAGCTTTTTCTTGCGGGAGACTCGGCACACATTGTTCCGCCAACTGGAGCCAAAGGACTCAATCTGGCAGCGGCGGATATTCGGGTGCTTTCGCGCGCACTTGGGGAATATTACGCTTCCGGGAAAACGCAGCTCCTGGACACGTATTCGGCGACTTGTTTGCGGCGCGTGTGGAAAGTGCAGCGTTTCTCCTGGTGGATGACTTCCATTCTGCATCGCTTTTCTGATGACAACGCGTTCGACCAGCGGCGCCAGCTTGCCGAACTGGATTATGTGACGAGCTCTCGTGCTGCTTCCGTGTCGCTTGCTGAAAACTACGTCGGCCTGCCAATGGACTGAAGCGTTCGTTCTCTGTACAGGGAGGAAAAGAGGGTGCCAACTACGAAGCGATATCAAACGGGCTTGGTGGTTCTTTTTTTCCTTACATGGGGCAGCGTTTTTCTCGCTCGCATGAGCGTTTTGTATTTGGCGCCGTTTATCGCGCCAGATCTTCATTTGAGCCATGCACAGGTTGGTCTATTGGCGTCGGCCTTGGCACTTGCCTGGGCGGGGTCGGGTTTGATTTTCGGAGCGGTCTCCGATCGTATTGGCCGGCGCCCCGTTTTGATCCCAACTGTATTTCTGTTCTCTATTCTTTCCTGGCTTTCGGGCATCGCGCGGTCATTCGCTGAGTTGTTAGCTATCCGAACGCTTATGGGAGTCTCTGAGGGACCGACGTGGCCGACGATGACATCGATGATTGAAGCGTCTTCCGAACCCAAGAGCCGCGGACGCAACATAGGAATCGTTGTTAGCGCGAGTGCTCTCGCAGGGTTGGCGCTAGCGCCGATATTGACGACCCAAATCGCGGCACGATTCGGATGGCGTGCCGCTTTTTTCGTCACGGGAATTCCCGGTATCATTCTTGGCTTTCTGATTTGGAAATTTGTTAAGGAACCAGACTCCGGCGCTCTTCACCACTCCAAACCTTCGCTCAAGGATTATTTGTCGCTCCTACGGTACCGCAACATGCTGCTCTGCTGCGTCGGAGCAGCGGGCTTCATGACCTGGCTGTTCGTGATGCATTCCTTCGCGCCTTTGTACATTACGGAGGTTTCGAAGCGGTCCGCGACAACCGCGGGATTCATCATTGGCGCCGGCGGATTAGGCGCATTTATGTGGGGCTGGATCTTTCCGTGGATTTCTGACCGCGTGGGACGGAAACCTACATTGATTTTTGTAGCGCTGATTTCGGCGATGGCACCGCTGACTTACCAGGTGCCGATCCTAATTGCGCATCTATGGCTGATGGCGGGTGCCGGATTTCTCGTCAACGGCGGACAGGGCATCGCGCCACTGGTGTTGGTGCTTGTTCCAACGGAAAGCGTTCCTGCCAAATTTGCCGCCACTGCTATTGGGCTCGCGACACTCGTCGGAGAAATTGTTGGCGGGGCGATAGCGCCGGCGCTGGCTGGCGCTGCCGCAAACCGTTACGGCCTCGGAGCACCTCTTTGGATTGCCAGCGCGGGAGCAATTTTGGTTTTGCTGGCGTCTTTGTTTATGACGGAAACTGCTCCATGCAAGACCGGCCAGCAGAGGATCGCCTAACCTGCGGCCAAGCACGTTTTGAGATCTATGAGCTGTCTGCGGCGGAGTGGCGCGCCCGGCCAGATTCGAACTGGCGACCCTCTGCTAACTTCTGAAGGTCGGTTCAGAAAAAGGAAGCACGTCCTTTCCCGGCGAGCGCGATCCATTCGTGGCGAGCAGCGTCGTGATCGGCATCGCTGGCGATGTCCGCAGCATGGATCTGCGCAGGCTTGATGAATCGTATATCTACCTTCCGCTCTCTCAGTCCCGTCAATGGACCAGCATTCTACTTGTGCGCGCGGACGGAAATCCAACGCCATTGCTTCCGGTGATCGGCCGTGAGTTTCGCCGCGTGGACGCCAATCTTCCCGTCCTCGCCGCACCCTTGAATACGATGGTTTCCATGGATCCCTACTTCGTGGTCTCAAGAATCGGTGGTGTTCTTGCGAGCATTGTCGGCGCGCTAGGCTTGCTGTTGGCATGTCTCGGCGTCTACGGTGTGGTCAGCTACAGCGTGGTACAGCGAACTCGCGAAATCGGTATCCGCATGGCGCTCGGCGCGCAAAGTATCCAAGTGTTGCGCCCCGTAGTGACCGAAGGTTTACGGCCGATTCTCTTTGGTGTTGCACTTGGTGTCCTCGCTTCCGCCGGCGTCTCGCGCGCGCTTTCGGCGATACTGTTCGGACTCAGTCCCCTTCCATGAGAAGGCCGGTATGAGTCAAGTGTGTTTTCTGTTTTTTCTCTTTTTTTCCTGTAAGGATGTTTTTGTTCTTCTCTTCCTCTCTGTGAGCTCCTGCCCTTCAGCCAAGCCGCTCCTGTCGCCACCCTTCCATCCGCACTCTTGTTGAGCGATTGTCGCTCGGTGCAAGTTGGGTGTACTCGTTTCAGTAGGTGCTGCTACCTGGTAATCGACCTCGTTCCCCCTTTCGAAGGAAACTGGTCCAGGACCTGTCGCAGTCACCTGATCTCGGCGGTTGAGCTCGGCTGTTCGGATACCATCTCTCTTCTTTCTTGTATGCTCTTTTTCTTTGTATGTTCTTTTTCTTTCTTTCTGCCTTTCCCAGTTTTCCGCAGAGAAATTTCGAGCCAGGATCGCCCAGCAACGACGATCGCCAACTCCGTCGACCCCTAGCACCCCCTGTTTTGTGGGGAGCTCTTCACTCTAGGCCGCGGCGCGCATCGCTTTGTGGCTATTGCGCAGTGGTTCGTACACCTCTCCACTCACCCACAACCGATGCAGGAGTACCGCCAACTTTCTGGCCACCGCAACAACCGCTCGTTTCTTGGTATTTTTTCCTCCTCGCTCGGCAAGGCGCAGTCCCCATCGCCGCAGATCACTATCTTCCCCAAATGGTCCCAGGATGTAGTGCGCCCCCTGCACCAGCATCGTTCTCAAGTAGCAGTCTCCTTCTTTGCTGATGTGCATCTGCGGCTGGCTCTCTCCGGAGTCTCTGCGCCCAGGTTTTAACCCGAGAAAACATCCGACCTCGCGACTCTTCGCGAACCGATGCGGGTCGTCTAGGGTCAGGACATACGTCAGCGCGATCTGTGTTCCTACTCCCTTCACCTGTTTGAGCAGTGCGACTTGCGGGTAGCTCTCCCTGGCAATTTTCTCCATCCGCGCGTCGTATTCCTTGATGCGCTCGGTCAACGATTCGATTTCTTTGAGCAACGGTTCCAGAACCTCACGCAACTCCGCGCTCAATTCCGTGGCCAGCTCCCGGCTCACCTGCTCCGTGCCACACTTGCGCAGCCGTTCACCATAAGACTTCGCCAAGCCTCGTGCCGCGTTCACCAAGGCGGTTCGGGCACTCACCAATTCCGCACGTGCCCGAATCACCGTCAGATGAATTTGTGCTTTCGCGCTGCGATGCCGTACCGGCCCCAACAGTTCAGGATCGATTCTTGCCAGCCGTGCCAGTGTCCGCGCATCGTGTCGATCATCTTCTCGATTGCTCTTGCTGATCAATCCCACCTTTTGCGCGTGCGCTACGAGCATCTCGTGTCCCAGCTCCCTTAACAGCCGGCTTACCCACGGGGAATGTGTTCCGGTCTCCAGGGCCACGAGACTTCGCGGAATCTTCTCAAATGTCTGCTTCATCCTTCCGGTGTCGTCGCTAGTTTCTGTTCCAGAAGGATTTCGCCCGCTTCATCCAAAACGCAGTAGTTCGACCAGCGATCGCCGAGGTCCACACCAATCGTGAGCTTGTGTCCTTTGAAAATCACGTTTCCATTTACCCGAACAGTGCTAGTCTTCTTCATAGCCGGTCTCCTTTTCTTTGCGCCCTTGAGCGCGTCGATCCTTGGGAGCTTAATGCGTCCCGCGGAGACCGGCCTTCTCATCCCATCTGTCCTTTTAGGGCCTTCGGCCCGCGAAACCTTATGAAAATCACTCAGTGGTAAGATCGCAACGGCCCGGAGCGGCGAGGTCGCGTTTATCAGTGGAGAGTTCGAGA
>DATFZQ010000045.1:0-2060 GCA_035314345.1 Candidatus Acidiferrum sp. | reverse complement strand
AGTTGGGTGGTAGATTTCAAAGGGTGGCGCGGACGTTGCGCCGTAATAGGTTCGGGGCTTTCAGGCGGCGCGGCGTTCGTAACGGTGGTGCAGTCCGCCGACCTGCGACACAGCCACGACCCGCCCCATTGCCGGCGGCTGAATGGGGCGTGGCTCCGGCGAGTCCTTCCCCAACGATAGATGCGTTCTCGCTCGGTGATAGTAAGCAAAACATGAAGCAAGAATACGACGTAGTGACATTACGTTAAACACGATCAGGTGAGTAGGCCGGCGGAGTCTCACCACCGGCCTCTCGCAGAACCGAGCGTGAGACTCTCGCCTCACTCGGCTCCCATCAGGCAAACGTGCCGATCATATCGATCTTCCAGTGAACGAAGAGATCCGCTCGCTTCCTTGCAAGCCGTTGGAGAAAGTGGCTCGCGCGGATCTTGTGCCCTTTAAAGCGTTTGAACTTTCGCATCACCCAGGCCAATAGCATCTGATTGACGTACCGGAACAAGGGATACAGCGCCGATTGGGCGTATCGCCCGTAGTACTCGATCCAGCCCCGGAGGAGTGGATTGAGCTGCCGAGCAATGTCGTCCAACGACAACTGCGTTTGATGACGAATATTCAAATCCCGAATCGCCGACCGCATGGCTTTCATCGCCGAGGTGCTGACTGCGGGATTGAATCCGCAGAACCGCGAGTTATCCCGGAAACGCCTAACCATTCGGGGCCGAAAGCAGTATCCAAGGAAGTCAAATTTGACATTTGGATACTTGCCTTTGCGCTTCCCGTCTCTGCAGTAAACGATCTTGGTTTTTGTCGGATGCAGCTCTAGCCCGCACTCTGCCAGGCGGGCTTGAAGTTCGGCCTTGAGGGCTTGCGCTTCTTGCTCGCTCCGGCAGTGAACCAGCCCATCGTCGGCATACCGACACCACGGGAGGTCCGGGTGGGTCCGCGCCATCCAGAGATCGAACGCATAGTGAAGGAAAGTGTTCGACAAGATTGGGCTAACCACACCGCCTTGTGGCGTACCGCGGCTTCGCTCAATTTTTGTTCCATCTTCCTGCACCATGGGGGCTGTCAGCCATCTTTCGATGTACAACAGCGCCCATTTACACGTCACGTGTCTCCGAATGGCCCGTAGCAGAAGCTCATGGTCAATGTTGTCGAACAGGCCCTTGATGTCAAACTCCAGTACCCAATCGTACTTCCAACATCGCTCTCGCGTGACTCCAACGGCATCCAGTGCCGATTTCCTCGGCCTGTAGCCATAGGAATCTGTCAGAAATACGGAGTCGAGATTTGGCTCAATAACCTGCTTGACCACCATCTGCGCCACGCGATCCGCTACTGTGGGCACACCCAAAATCCGCTGTCCTCCAGACTTTTTGGGAATGGAGACGGCACGCACCGGCGGCGGAAAGTAGCTTCCCGAGCTCATCCTGTTCCAGATCTTGTAGAGACTACTCTTCAAGTCGGCTTCGAACTGCTCGATCGTCTGCCCGTCCACGCCAGCCGCACCTCCATTGGATTTGACCGCTTTGTAGGCTTCGTACACTTGTTTCTTATCGATGTTGAACGGTTTGTCTGTCGCACGCATCGAGGTCCTCCTGTTGCCAGTTGCTTCGCTCGTACGACTACCTGACCCGATCCCTTCGCTCCGGCCCCATTACGAGCTTTCTTCGCTACTGCGAATCGGTCCGTCCCAGTGCTCCGCATCGGTACGCTCGCCTCACGGTGTTCGCCGCTTGGGCTTCTCCCTTGGCATCAGAGCGACTGGTTCCTGCAGTTCCGCGCCATAGCCTGCATCCGCTTCACGCCCCCTTTACGCCGGTCGCCGTCCGCTCCGTCATCAGGCACCCAGCGGACTTGTCCCAGGTGAATCACACGCTCCTGGTTTCGACGACACTTAAGTGCTTAACGACGCGTCTTCAAGGGTTCACTTTCGTTCGTCTCTCGGATGCTCACCTGCACGAGTTTGTTCTCGCGCTTTTCCTCCAACGCACACCACCACGGCTCTTTACCGCAGCAGCTTGGAGGCGGTTTGAGACCTGCTCCTGAAAGCCGATCCC
>DATFZQ010000044.1:0-5426 GCA_035314345.1 Candidatus Acidiferrum sp. | reverse complement strand
GCCGGACAACTGGCTCCGTGCTCCCGACCCGTGGGAGATTGCTCGGCCGAATGAAAAGGTGGAGGTCAACCTAGGTTGCTCATTCGAGCTGAGCGAAGGTAGCCTGCGGCCAGTACCGCGGCGTCCATCAACTTTGATCGGCGTACCTTTTGACCGCCCTGTTATCGGGTACGGCGGTTCGACCATCAACACGCTCCGCCTCTGGGCCGCGGCGGCACCGGACTATTTCAACTTTGAAGAGTTCTCTCACGGCGATTTTGTAGAAGCGTTTACTCAGACTTTGTCGGCTGAAACACTGACCCGAGTCCTCTATCCCGACGATTCCGATTTCAGGGGGCAGGCGCTGCGCCTTCTGCAGGAGTACTTCCTCGTCGCTTGCTCGCTGGCCGACGCGGTACGCCGGTTTCAACGCAGCAACTCGGATTGGCGCTTGTTCGCAGAGAAAGTGGCCATCCAGATGAACGATACGCACCCGGCTCTGTCGGTTCCGGAGCTCATGCGAATCCTCGTTGATCAGGAGCACCTTGGATGGGACGAGGCTTGGGATATAACACAAAAAACGCTGGCTTACACGAACCACACCTTACTACCCGAAGCGCTTGAAAAATGGCCGGTCGCCTGGTTTGAGGAAATGCTGCCCAGGCAGTTCGAAATAATCTACGAGATCAATCGCCGTTTCCTGGGCGATGTTCGTCGGCAGTTTCCAGGCGATGAAGACCGCATTCAGCGCGTGAGCCTTATCGAGGAGGGGGTCGGCAAGAAGGTTCGCATGGCCAATCTTGCGGTCGTAGGTTCCCACAGCACCAATGGAGTGGCTGCGATTCACTCTGATCTGCTGCGCAAGACAACGCTAAAAGACCTGACAGAGATCTATCCCGAGCGTTTCAATAACAAGACGAACGGAGTCACGCCCCGGCGCTGGCTCCTACTATGCAATCCTGAGCTTTCCAGGCTGATCACTGATGCGATTGGAGACGGCTGGATCAGTGATCTAAGCGAACTTAGCAAGCTAAAAGCTTTCGTGGCTGACAAGGGCTTTTGCGACGACTTCCTGAAGGCCAAGCGAAGTGCCAAGCGAAAATTTTGCGATTGGCTCAGGTGGTCGACAGGGCAGGTCCTTGACCCAGATGCCAACTTCGATTCTCAGGTTAAACGCATCCACGAGTACAAACGTCAGTTACTGAATGCCCTGAGGATTGTAGTGCTTTACAACCGGCTGCGTGAGGATCCCGGACTGGATATGTATCCACGGACGTTTTTCTTCGCCGGCAAAGCTGCCCCTGCATACAAGCTTGCGAAACTGATTATCAAATTCATCAACAATCTGGCTGGCACCATCGACGGCGACCCCGCAGTACGCGGCCGGCTTAAAGTGGTATTTCTGCCCGAGTACTGCGTTTCTCTGGCGGAGCACCTGATCCCCGCCAGTGACGTGTCCAACCAGATTTCGACAGCGGGCTATGAAGCCAGCGGCACAAGCAACATGAAATTCATGATGAATGGCGCCTTGACGATTGGCACACGCGACGGCGCGACGATTGAGATGGCCGCGGAGGCGGGCGAGGAGAACTTCTTTCTTTTCGGCCTGACGGCGGAGCAGGTGATCGGCAGCCGCGCATGGTACAACCCAAACTGGCACTACGAACACGAGCCCGAGACCCGAAACGCCTTGGACTTGATATTCTCCGACTATTTCAGCCGCAATGAGCCGGGCGTCTTCGCGCCACTGCGCGACATGTTGCTAACACACGGCGATCACTACATGCACCTGGCGGACCTGAAGTCGTACCTCGAGGCCGACGAGCAGCTGCGCGCGTTGTATGCCGATCCCGACGAGTGGGCTCGCAAGGCCATCTTGAATGTGGCGGGCTCGGGCAAGTTCTCAAGCGACCGCACCATCGCCGAATACGCAGCCGAAATCTGGAACGTGCAACCATGTCCAGTGCCAGAGAAGGCGTAAGGGAAAAGCCGGTTCCAGCCCCGGCGACCGGCGGTAGCTTTCCAATCGGGGCTACGCTGGTAACCGGCGGCGCCAACTTTTGCGTGTTCTCCCGGAGTGCAGCCAGCATTGAACTGCTGCTTTTCGATCGGGTGGACGACGTTCGTCCTTCGCGTGTCATCCCAATCGATCCCCTAACGAACCGCACGTACCATTATTGGCACGTATTCGTGCCAAGGGTGGAAGCCGGTCAGATCTACGGATTGAGGACGTTCGGACCGTTCGAGCCAGATCGGGGTCTCAGGTTTGATCCATCCAAGCTACTACTCGACCCGTATGGTCGCGCCGTCGTCGTCCCGAAAAGCTATAGCCGTGCGGCAGCCAGTGCGGAAGGCGACAACCTCGCAACGGCCATGAAGAGCGTGGTTGCGGATCTGCAAGCGTATGACTGGGAAGGTGACGTGCCCCTGAAGCGGCCTTGGTCGCGCACCATCATTTACGAGATGCATGTGCGCGGTTTTACCGCACATCCCAGCTCAGGCCTAGCGGAATCGAAACGTGGTACATACGCCGGACTAGTCGAGAAGATCCCCTATCTTCAGCAACTCGGCATTACCGCGGTCGAGCTGCTTCCCGTATTTCAGTTCGATCCTCAGGACGCGCCCCGAGGCCGAACGAACTACTGGGGTTACTCGCCGGTTTCATTTTTTGCACCGCATCAAGCATACAGCTCGCGTCAGGACCCGCTGGCCGCGGTAGATGAATTTCGCGATATGGTGAAGGCGCTGCACCGAGCCGGCATCGAAGTCATTCTGGACGTAGTCTTTAATCACACGGCGGAAGGTGGACACGATGGCCCAACACAATGCTTCCGCGGCCTGGACAATCCAACTTACTACCTCCTGTGTGAAGACCGATCACTCTATGCGAACTTCACTGGTACAGGAAACACGCTCAACGCGAACCACCCAGTAATGCGGCGCATGATTGTGGACAGCCTCCGCTATTGGGTGACCGAAATGCATGTGGATGGCTTCCGGTTCGATCTTGCATCGATCCTTGCGCGCGATTCGTCCGGTGCCGTAATGTCGAATCCTCCGGTGCTTTGGGACATCGAGTCCGATCCGTCGCTAGCCGGGACCAAGATGATTGCGGAGGCCTGGGACGCGGCAGGACTTTATCAGGTCGGCAGCTTCGTGGGAGATAGTTGGAAGGAGTGGAACGATCACTTTCGCGATGATATTCGCGACTTCTTCCGGGGTTCGAATGATTCCGTGGGGCGCATGGCCGATCGTCTGCTCGGCAGCCCAAGCATCTATGGTCAGAAGGAGCGCGAAGTCGAGGAGAGTATCAATTTCGTTTCGTGCCATGATGGCTTTACGCTCAACGACCTCGTCTCCTATGACCACAAGCACAACGAAGAAAATGGCGAAGGCAACCGCGATGGCCGTGAGGAGAACCGAAGCTGGAACTGCGGCTTCGAAGGTCCGACGGACGATCACGAAATAGAGAAGCTGCGCAACCGGCAGCTGAAGAACTTTTTCACCGCCACCGTGCTTTCGGCAGGTGTGCCCATGTTTGTAATGGGCGACGAGGTGCGGCGTAGCCAGCGCGGCAACAATAACCCCTATTGCCAGGATAATGATACGAATTGGTTCGACTGGAGGCTGCTGTCCAAACACGCAGACGTCTTCCGGTTCGTGAAGTTGCTGATCGAGCGTCGTGTGATGCGGGACGTGGAACACGAGCGTCGGCGCGTGAGTCTAAGCCAAGTGCTCCGCGAGTCGAAACACGCCTGGCACGGCGTGAAACTCAATCACCCGGACTGGTCGCCTCTCTCGCATAGCCTCGCAATCGGCGGGGAACTGAAGAACGAAGGGGTACTAGTGCACATCATTTTCAATGCGTATTGGGAGCCCCTCGACTTCGAACTTCCGATATTGAGCGACGGTACAGAGAACTGGCGGCGGTGGATCGATACTGCACTGGATCCGCCACATGAGATTTGCGAATGGAATGCGGAAAAACCAGTTGTGGAGGCAACATACCGCGTTGGCGCGCGGTCGGTGGTGGTGCTAATCGCAGGTGAGGCGGTGAATGGCTGCACGGCCCCGCACTGATAGACCTCAGCGGCTGCGGCAAGAAAAATGATGGGCTACAGGGCACCGTTCACCATGACCGCTCGCCCAAGCATATGTTTTGAAGTGCGCGAAGTCTGCCTTGCTGTAATCATTGGTGATTTCCTGCGCCGCGGCACCCGTGCCCAGCAGGATGAGAGCTGTTACTGCGATGAATGCGATTCGCATTGCGGCTCTACTCTCCTTTGTGCGGACAAACCTTCCTCTCCAACTTCTTCAAAGCATTTCACCTTCCAAACAGAATCGTTGCTCCTTCGTTCACCTGATTGTTGAGTTGTTGATTTTGCGGACCTGGGAGGTAAGTTCCCCATTTTCGTTTGCCTCTTTGTCGCATCGGTAGCGCCCCATCGCCCCATCTTGGCAGGTGACCTAATCAGGGCGGGCGGCTGCGCCTTCTGGGTTCCTGATGCGCCAGACTGCGCCCGAATTTGGGCACGCATGCCCATTGACTGCCCATGTGTCCGCCCGATAGGAACCTGGCTTGCTCGCGACCAGCTTCGGTAGCGGCTTTTGTTGGCGATTGACGATGGCATCGAGATTGCTTGTTCCATGCTGAGCGAGGGGGCAGCACGAGACGCATAAACGGACTCCGCAGCCAACCAGTTCGGAGCGTCACAAAGCGCACAAAACCAGCGCGGCATACCTCCGTCATTCTGCCCCCGTTTCTGCCCCTCGCCGGATCTCGGGGAGACTTCGAACATGATCACCATTGACGCACCACCGGGCGAATTGAACGTACGCATCCTCTCCTCAATTCTCAACCTGGTCTGTCCACAATGCGGCGGAAGAATGTCGGAATACCAATGTGAAGGAAAATGCGGCAGAAACTGGCTTCCAGAATGGGAGTGGGCAAATCGAACGGCGAAAAGCTCTCTGTGCCGGGCAAGCGTCATCCCATTAGGTAGCGGGACTTGACGGGCGCCTTCAGAGTTCTTCCATTTGGCACCCAAGCCGATCCGCGAGGAAGCGGGCACGGTCGGCATTCCATCTATCGCAGTGAAAGCGGCAAACCCACTGCGGATTAAATCTGTCAATGGTGTGTTTGCCCTGACGCTTACACTCAAACTCCAGACTTTCACGAATGGCTAGTACACTGGGGGGCCCGAGCCACGGTTGGATGCGCGCTCCAAAGGCAGCAGGCGGACATCGCGGAGCTTGCTCCCAAATATGAAAAGAGTGAACCAGCCCATCTGAAGCATCCCGCGCTTTCACCTGAGTACTTTCTATTGCTGATTAAGAACTCCAAGGACATTCATGCTCGCCTGGATGTGCTTTGCCGGTTCGTGCTCGTACTGCGCGGCATTGCAAATGACTCCTATGACAAAGTTGCCGCGCAGCTCGGGGTCAGC
>DATFZQ010000043.1:0-10285 GCA_035314345.1 Candidatus Acidiferrum sp. | reverse complement strand
TCGCGAGACGAAAAGCCTTCTAAAGACGATTCTCCCAGTTTCAATCATTGTGATTGGTTTCGCGGCTCTGATCGTGCGCTTGATGCTGTTTGCTGGGCGGGTTCACGTCCACCACTGAACCCAAATTGATGACTCTGCGCCCGCTTAACGACTTACCAGGCACTAACACAAAATGGCGAATCGAAAATCTGTTCGTGGCGTATTCCAGACACACTTCTAAATCGCTGGACGGTGCCGTCGCGGTACCGCTCAGTGGACGGCACGAACGCCGTTCATATCCAGCACAAAGGCAGTTTGATTTTCGGTGAGGACGAGAAGGCGCTGTCCGTCCGCCGAAAAATGCGTATAGATAATCGGGTCAGAAAAGATTTGGTTATCAAGTTTGGTTCCCGTACTCAGATTATAGATGGTGAGCTGTCGGGAATCGGTCTCCAGAGCAAGCAAATTCGTCTTCGCGGTTGCTGATGGCCGGATACCGACGAGCTTCGCTTTCAATTGTCCGTCGAGCATCGAATAGACATAAACCCGCAGGGCGTCCCTCGAAAAGATAATTGCATCACCGCTAGAAAAAATTGCGTCGAAATCCGCAGGGCCGTTACCGCTTTGCACCAGCACGCCGCCCACCGATTTCCCACTTTGGGCGTCCAATGCCTCAAGAAACGAATCGTGGTCGGTGAGTTTCGCCCTTTTCAGCAAGTCCTTGGCCACCGCGCCGTGCTTGGCAGCTCCCCTAGCCCCGGCGCCATTTGCTTTCCAACTCAAAACAAGACGATCGCCTTGTGGATCCGCGAAAGGAATCGGTGGGAGACCAGTAAAGGATCGGCTCCAGAGTTCTTTTCCGGTTGCGGGATCGAGCGCGCGCAATCGAAAGGGAATACCGATCACCTGCGACAACGAGAGGCTCCCCTGGGAAGGCAGACCGCCGGGTAACGCCGAGAATAAGCTCTCACCTGCCTGGGGCATCAACATGCCGCGCCCCGCATTGCCCTCGAAGGAATACTCGAAAAGCACTGGCCCCCCGGACCGAAGGAGATCCTCGCCCCCTGTCCACGCAGGCGATGTCTTGGCAGTAGGGAGGTCCAGACGTAGCATCGCCTGCGGCCCGATTGCGAAAGTGGCTTCGCCGTTTTTGGTCTCCGCGAATACCGCGCCGCCCGCGTCGACGCGGTCAATCGAGTAGGCAGGTGGCGGAGTTGGACCCCGTCGGTGGCCCTGTATTAGGAGGAATGCCGTCGCTGGATCCTCAAAATTAGCTGTAGAAAATTGCGGAAGATCCAAGGTGCGCTGCCCATTCTCGATTTCAAACAGAGCGCCCGCTCCGTCCACAGCGATAGCGAGCTTGTCGAAACCAGGAGCAACCATGGCGCTGCGTAAAAGAGGCAAACCCTCCAAGGGTAAAAGAACAGAAGCAAACGGTTCGCGCTCTGGCGGGCGGTAGAGGAACAGGTCCCCCTTGTCCGTCGCCAATGCAAGCTCGCCGCCGCGCACGTCGACCGCAATGTTTTTAGGTGTTTCGAGCTGTCGGTTTCCTTCTAGATCGAAGACGCGGGCACCTTGCATCCCTGAATCGTAGAGAAGGGCATAACGGGAGTCTGTGGCCAGGCCAGCGGAAGCAGCCCTAAAATCTGGTGTGGAGAGAAGGCTTCCGTCAGTTAGCGACCGCATGGAGGGCTCGCCAGGATTTCCGACGGGAATCAAAAGTACGCGCGCCTCGTTCTGGATAGCAACCGAGCCGCTCAGGTGTCTTTGAATCGCGGCCGGTAGATTTGTTTTTCTCCGCGCCGCTAAGTCCACGCGAATTGCGTCGCGTGCATCGCCGGCAATGAGCGTGCTGCCGTCTGGGGAAAATGTCATGGGCAGCCCATAGATCGCTCGATTCGCGAGCGGCTTCATATCGGAGGAGTATGTGAACCCAAACGGTCCCGCGAACGGGCTATGGATATCGAGAGGTATGGGAATGACGGTCAAGTGAGGATCCACTAGCTGGATCACGTCCGAGAAAATCCACTGACCAGTTGATAATTTCAGGACGCCAAGACTGAAATTCGGACGATAGCAGGCGAGCAGCTCTGCGTCCGGGGAAACTTGGGCATGCACACAGCCATCAGGTATTGGGAGCTGTTTACTCTCGAGGAGTTGCCCATCTCGAACCGCCCGCCGTTGGTAAGACAGAGTCAAGGAAACCACAACGATGCTCTGTGAATCTCCAGAAAATCTTGCCACATAGGTATTCGGCGCATCGATGTGCCCGAGCACTTTGAGTGGCTCCCGCGACAGAACAAAAATGCCGGATGGATCTTGGAACAACAAGTACTGCCCATCCGGGCTGTACCTCAACGTCGCACTCGCGCTGCGCAAAGGAGGAATGAGTCGTTGCCGGGAGAGAACCCCATGCAGTCTTTCCGGCAGTTTCTCCGTCTGTTGTAACGCGCTCCACTCCTGACTGTAACACCTTGCGCTCAAACAAACTGCTGCAATCGTCCACAAGCAGGAAACTCGGATCGTTGATAACCAGATTTCAGATCGCCGGTTCATAAGGACTAAAGGGATGCCGATCTCGAGCAGCGATAAATTCTCTACTAGCAGACAAAGACTTTTCAGCTGGGATGATACGCCTACGAAAGCTGCCCAACAAAGACAATCAGCAGCTAATCCGCGATCACCAACCAAAAGTAGCGCCGGGTAGATCTGCGCTACGTTATTGGAATCACTTGGACGATAACCGTTACCGTCCAAGTGAAGTATTACTTCGCATCTCCGGTAACGCGACTACACAGGCAAGTGGACTGAGACCGCTACTTCTCACGATGGGTCGACTCGGAATAACTTCCGGTTAGCCCGTGATACGCCCGCAATCGTCAAGAAGGGGTTAGGCCTAGGAGTTGAATAGATTCTTGTCAATAACAGATATCTATTCGCACCTCAGTTTCCGGCTTGGGCGTCACTGGACACGGGCGTGGTAAAGATAGCGCGCGTGGCGTCCCTTTTGGATGAGGCCCAGCATCGCATCTGTCTCGCTTAAATGCATGAGATCGGAATTCCCCTCGGCTTCAAATCCAGCCCGCAACTCCTCCGCGACCTGTTTTGACAACTTCCAGAAGCGGCGATCGCTTTCGCTCAGATCGTGGGCATCGAAGGCAATGCCATTGACACGCAATGCGGCGCCTAGCTTGGTATCGGCTGCCGCGAGACTGTCGCCGGCAGAATCGGCGATGTGCGTATAAAAAAGCGCCATCTGGCCACCTGTACGCAAAATCTTTTGGAACTGGGCGATCGTTGAGATAAGGTCGTTGCAAAAGTAGAGCGACTCGATGGCGATCACCGCATCGAAAGAGCTGGGAGAAAAATCCAGCGCGTCCATTGTCCCGATTTTGAAAGCGAGCCGTTCGGCGCTAGCGACCTCGAGTTGTTGGGCCCGGCCAATGGCAGGCTTTGCAGTATCAATGCCGACAAATCTGGCCTCACTCTTCTCCGCCAGATACCCGGTTGTGTGCCCCGTCCCGCAACCGGCGTCGAGAACATGCGATCCGGGACGGAGCCGCAAGGCATTTAGCATCAAAGTCAGTTGCTCTATATCGGCTGTCCCGTACTGATTGAGCATCGCCCCATGGACGCGCTCGCAGTATCGGATAAACGCGGGGCTTCGTTCGCTTCGTAGATAGCAAGGCTCTTTGGCAATCACTCCTGCTGGCATGATCGGTCCTCCTTTGTTTAAAGCGCGTTGAGGGCAGTTAGGGCAATTCGCGTTCCCGCAATGTAAATGTGAATTTACATTTGCATATGTCCGCTGTCAAGCGCTAATATCGCCGTCATGCCCAAGCGCCCTGCCCTTTTCCGGCCGCAGCAAAAGCGCAGCCGCGAATCCCTGTGCCGTATGCTGGACGCAGTGGAAACGGTGCTGAACAGGCACGGACTAGAAGGGGCGACAGTCTCTCGCATCGCAGCAGAGGCCAGCCTCTCCCCTGCCAGTGTATACCGGCGCTTCCCGGACAAAGATGCCTTGATGCGCGCGGTCTTTAGCCGCGGCACCGAAGTGAACCAGGGGGAGCTTGCGCGAGAGGTGGACTTAAAACAGGTGGGTAAAATCGGCATCCGTATCTTTGCGCAGCAATGGGTCGCCGGCATGCTAATCGCGTACCGCGCACGGACAGGCCTGATGCGCGCCACGGTCCTGTACGCTCAGCAACACGAACGCACACCGTTCGTCTGCCGGCAACGTGACTTGGAAATCCAGAATTTCAAGAAGTTAGTGAAGATTTTCTTGATTTGGCGGGACGAAATCCGCCATCCAGATCCGGAGTACGCGGTCAGTTACGGCATCCTGACGGTAGCCTTCGCATTGCGAGAATTAATCCTGTTTGACCAGGCGCGTATGTTCGAACATGTGCTTCCGGTGCGGGATGATAATTTGAAAGAGGAGTTGCCGAGAATGTTTCTGCGTTATCTGGGAATCGAGACCGAGTAAACTTCAAATGAATTCTTCTAATGTTCTAGTGGTCACGTTCCGGAAGACTGGCCGACGTTTCAACGGGCTTTGACGTGTTACCATCTCGCCCACAGGAGAGGGCGCTTGCCATCCGTCGGCCAGAAATTCGGGCGCTATCGCATCGAGGAGGAGATCGGTGCCGGTGGCATGGGTGTCGTTTATCGTGCCTACGACGAAAAGTTGGAGCGATATCTAGCCATCAAAGTGCTGACTCCCGGCGCGCTTAACGACGAGGTGGCGCGCAAGCGCTTTCGCAACGAAGCGCGCATCCTTTCGCGGCTGAATCATCCATCCATTCAGACCATCCACGACTTCGATACCTTTGATGGCCACGATTTCCTCGTTAGCGAGCTGGTACCCGGAGCTTCGCTGGACGCGCGCTTGCGATCCGGCGCGCTGTCAGAGAAGGAGGTCGTCAATCTCGGGATCCAATTAGCACAAGGCTTGGCGGCGGCCCATGCGGCGGGTGTCCTGCACCGCGATTTGAAACCCGCGAATCTGCGCGTGACGCTCGACGGCCGGCTGAAGATACTCGATTTTGGACTGGCAACCCTTTCGCCTGAGGCACTGTCGAGGCTGAGCACCACACTGTCGATGGCGGATGCGCCGAGCGGCATCGCGGGCACCCTGCCGTACATGTCGCCCGAGCAGTTGCTCGGAGAACAAGTCGATCAACGCAGCGACATTTACTCAGTCGGAGTTGTTTTGTTCGAACTCGCCACACAGCGGTTGCCCTTTAACGATTTGCTGGTTCCGAAGCTAACCAACGCGATTCTTCACCAGGCGCCGCCCGCACCTACCGCGCTCTCTCCGAAACTCTCGACCGATTTCGACCGTATCGTGCTGAAGTGCCTGGAAAAAGACCCGGAGCTTCGATATCAGTCGGCGAAAGAACTGGCGACGGACCTGCGCTACCTCGAAGGAACGTCAACTGCCGTGACGGTCACAGCCTCACTTCGAAAACGCCATCGCACATGGCTCGTGCCAGCGATTGCCGGTGCCGGGTTCTGCGCTTTGATCGCCGCGATCTTCCTCTTCTGGCCGCGCCTCACTCGCAACGAGAGTGTGGCGACTCCCTCCCTGCGTTGGGAGCAACTTACGAACTTTAATGATTCTGCCGAAATCCCCGCACTGTCCCGCGACGGCAAACTGGTAGCGTTTCTGCGCGGCCCCGGCAGTTTCGGAAGTTCTACGAACACAGGCCAGATCTGGCTCAAATCTCTACCGGACGGCGAACCTTTCCAAATCACAAAAACGGCTTTTCGAAAGCAGACTATCAATTTCTCCCAGGACGGCGGCCGCGTGTACTTCACACAAATCGAAGGTCCATTTACCTGGAACACCTACGAACTGCCGCTGCTCGGAGGGCAGGAACCGAAGCTGTTTATGACGAACGCCACGGGATTGAGCTGGGTTGGCAGTGATCGCCTATTGTTCTCCACGATCAGGACTGGCGCACACATGAAGTTGTCCACCTCTAATACCAGCCGGACGGATGAGCGGGACATCTACGTTCCGCCCGACCATATGGGCGGGATGGTGCACCGGTCTGCACTGTCGCCGGATGGGAAATGGGTGTTGTTGGTAGAGATGGATAGCGCGTGGTGGAATCAATGCCGAGTGGTGCCATTGGACGGCTTATCGGAGGGACGGCAAGTCGGACCGAAGGGTTCGTGTACATGGGCCCAGTGGTCTCCTAACGGTAAATGGATGTACTTCACAGTGGATACTTGGACCACCGGTTCTCACGTTTGGCGACAACACTTTCCCGACGGCGCATCTCAGCAGTTGACGCCATCAGGCGCGAGCGAGGAGGAGGGCCTGGCGATCATGCCTGACGGCAAATCCTTCATCACTACCGCCGGCACGCAACAGTCCGCCATCTGGCTACACGACGACGAGACTGGGGACAAGCAGATCACCACCGAAGGTTACGCGTTTTTCCCCACTCTCTCACCCGATGGCCAGAAGGTCTATTACTTGCGGCGCGCCGCTGGTTCTCATTCTTACTTCAGCGGCGAGCTTTGGGTTTCCGACGTCGCTACCGGTTCCTCGGAACGGCTCCTTCCGGGTTTAGTGCTCACGCATTTCTCAATATCGCAAGATGGGAAAAAAGTGGTCTTTGCTACAGAACAGGGCCAGGCACGATCTGGCATCTGGGTCGGCTGGCTTGACCGCACGCAGGCACCGCGACAGCTTACGTTTGGAGGCGAATATCGCGCTTTTTTCGGCAGGCCGGGGCAGATCCTGTATCAGGGTACTCAAACTTCGCCGAAGATCATGAGTATCGACGAAGACGGCAACGGCCAGGTCGCGGTCTCGGACATTGACATCATGCAACTGCAAAGTGTATCGCCGGATAGTCGCTGGGCCCTGGTGGGCGTTACGCCGCCGGGCGCGCACGGCGACAGGAACTTGATGTCCTTGGCTGTGCCGCTTGGGGGCGGGGCACCGATCACGGTATGCGATAGCTGCACCTTCGGGTCCGGCATCGCGCGCTCCTCGGCCCCGCTGCTCTCGTGGAGTCTAGACGGGAAATGGGTGTACGTGTCACTCCGGCAGTTTCCGTTCAGCTCATCAAAAACAGCGGTGATACCCATCAGGCCCGGGGCCGCGCCTCCCACCTTTACGAAGGGCTTCGCTAGTGAGGCCGATTTCGGGCATATCTCCGGGGCGAGTTTGATCAATCAAGGCGACATTTCATCAGGAATGTCGCCCGGCTACTTCGTCAGTAAGCGCCTTTCGGCGAAAGCCAACCTCTTCCGCATCTATCTTGAGCAATAGAACTCCGTCCGTGGGCCCCACAAGGATTCCATGCGGTTCGGAGAGTACTCCTCTAATATTCAATCACCCGGATGTAATCGAAGCAAACCGGCGCTGCACTTGGAGGTAGTGTCCTAATTTGAACTATGCCTTGCGAAGGGTGAAAGGTGGGAGTGAGTTAGTTGCCCTTTCAATCGGTCAAAGGCTATACGCCAGCGGATGCTTGGGCTCGTAAAGCATGATGTCGTCCGCACCAGGCACGGCCATCAGGACCACGAGTCCGTACCCGTGATCCTGAACGTCGCCGCGGAACTCCGCTCCTTTGCCCTTCAGTTCAGCGACCGTCTGTGAGATGTCGTCGCACATCAGGGAGATCAGATGGTGCCGCGGCGATTCGTACGTCTTGCCATCGTAGACGCTGTGGGTCGGGTGCACGCCCATCTCACTCCGCCCGGTCTTGAAGATCAGCCAACCCGCGCCTCCGCCCAGCGCATCCTCGACGTAGGGCCAGCCGAGGACGTCGCGAAGGAATGCGCGCGTTGCGGGGGCATCGTCGGAATAAATCAGGGTGTGGATGCTGGTGATCATCAGACTGAACTACTGAAATCGCCTAAAATTGTACTATTTCCGTCTATTGCCAATCAAGCTCGCCATCTGGATACCGTGTGAATTCTGCTTGAGTTGTGCACCCAATCTCGAAGTTTCTTTTCGTCCGCTGCATTGAGTGAAATCCAGTACGGCATCCCGCCGTTAAGCCGACGCGCGTGGATCACGTTGTGCTCGATCCAGTAGTAGACGACACCCTCGCTAACGCCGAAGTGTTCGGCGACTTGTTGAACGGTGAACTCCTCGGGTTTCTTAAGTGTAAGAGCCGGGATCTGATACCGCCAACGAATCCAGCGAATGATTGACACGGTGTACGGTTTACCCTTGGCACTGACATGACCTTCCCGATTGAGCTGATCGACGATCTGCTCATCGCGTAGGTTGTGTGCCAACTCGCGAACGCGATCGACAAGCGCGGACGGATAACGAAACTTGTCTGCAGCTTTGGGCGGGAGTGGCACGGAGAGATCGGTGCAAACGCCGCCGTGCCAGCGGATGTGAACTGAGAGTTGCCTTGGCTGGGCTAGTTTCTCGACGGTGACATCTTTGACCAGCAGCCGCAGCATCCGCTTGCGATCCTTGGGGTGTGTGGTCGGAGCATGCCAGAGACGTGGAAAATCCTTTGCCAGTGCCAGCACTTTTGCTTTTTGTTCTGGCGTGACGATGCGAGCTTCTTGCCGTTGAAATTCTGCCGCTTGCTTTTTCAGATGTTCTAAGTGAAGCAGCGCATCATTCCAACGCTGCTCCAGTGTAGCTGCGACAAGCCGGTTGGAAGGGTCAACTTCTTGATAGCGTCGTTCGGCGAGTGCGACTTCATAGGCAGCGCGTTCTAGACGCATCTGCCACTGGCGCATCATTGTTTGATCACGTGATTCCAGCTCGCGCAGAGCTGCCAAGGCAAGTTCGAGTTCGGCCGGCTGCAGGGCCTTCAGTACTTGGTCCGAAACGGCGGCGTCAAGCAGATCACAACGAAAGCCTATGCAATCCTTGGTGGCCAAGCCTTCACGGTGGAGCGCACGGTCAGTGCGCGGCCACAGTTGCCGCACAAGAGCAGTCCTTGCAACAAGGCCAAGCCTTCGCGCGCGGGGCCCTTCAGCAGCGTTTCTTCGCCGTTCGTGCGGTTTTTCTCCATGCGCTCGGCATTCTCCAAAAACTCTTCCCAAGTGATATACCCCACATGGTGCTCTTTCAAGCTGACGCGCCAAGCGGGCATGGCAGCCGCCTGCATTCGTTTGTGAACTTCGCCTTCGGGACTGATCTCCCGTCGATACTGATAACGGCCAAAGACGTACATCCCCGCATAAGACGGATTCTTGAGCATGCCCAGCACACGCCCATGAGACAGTCGTCCCCATACGATCTTGCCGTTCCATGCTCCGCCATAAGCGCGTTTCGGAAAGAGCAACCCCTGTTGTGTGAGCTGATGCACCACTCCATAGGCGCTACCGGTTTCTCGAAAGAGGCGGAATACCAATGCGACGGCGCCTCGTACTTCTTCATCAGGATCCAGGATGATGCGCCCTTCGTCGTCGTGGCAAAAACCGACAGGGAGTGGAAATCGCAACTCACCTTTTTTCGCTTTGTTGAGCTTACCGCCGAGGAGGCGCGCGCGTAGAAAGTGCAACTCCGCTTGCGCCATGGTCCCCTTGAGCCCTAACAACAGTCCATCGTTGGAATCCGCTGGATCGTAGCAGCCGTCTTCGTCGATCACCAGCGTCTGGGTCAGGGCGCACAACTCCAGCAGTCGATACCAGTCGGCATTCGAGCGTGCCAGTCGCGAGACCTCCAGAGCAAATACTGCTCCCACTTGCCCCATCGAAACATCTGCTACCAAGGTCTTGAAATCCGTGCGCCCCGTCGTCTGAGCCCCCGATATCCCCAGGTCGCGATCGAGTGTGCGGACGGTAGCTTCGTGCCAGCCCAGTTCCAGTGCCTTCTGTCGCAGGGCATACTGGCGCTCTGTGCTCTCCTGATGGTGGCGGACTTGAGCGAGCGTCGACTGGCGCACATAGATGTAGGCGGGTTTGCTCTGGTGCTGTTCTGTGATCTTCGAGTTCATCGGTCACCTCTGCGGTTGCCAGATCGTAGGGGTAGGCGTCGAGCCAAGCCTCGAGCATATTGGCGAGGAGGACGCCGCCCAGATCCGGATCGATGGGCGCGATGAGCGAGGAAGGGATGTCGCTCATCGTGCTTCCTCAGAGCGTCTCTCGCCGGCGCAGCAGTTCGCGATTGATTTCGCAGATCTCCTCTAAGATTTCGCGAGCGCGCTGATAGTTGGCAAGAAACTTCTTGGTCTGGGCGTGAAACGCCTGCGGCCGTTGACCGTCGCGGGGACCTCACGAATTGGGTCGATCTATTTCGGACGTTTGTAGCACGAAACCTGAAGGTATTCGCCTGCGCGAACAACCACTATGCCGACATGGGCCAGCC
>DATFZQ010000042.1:0-24157 GCA_035314345.1 Candidatus Acidiferrum sp. | reverse complement strand
CCCGTGGAATTTCATTCGCTGACGAGGTGCCCGATGCGCTTGATGAGATTTGTGGTTCTTTCCGCTGTGTCCCTTACCGTCGCACTGCTATCCACGTCGCCTTCCAAAGCCCAAAGCACGGACGACGATTCGTCTGGTCCTCGAGGCAGCGTTCCCCGATCCTCCGCGACCCGCTACCATTCGCATGCCCAGAGCAACGGCACGAGTGTCGGAGCGGAAATCCTCACTCGCAAGCAGGTGCAAAAGACTTTTGTCTCCGATTTGAATCGCTGCTGCATTGTTGTGGAATTCTCCTTCTATCCCAGCAAGGAAAAAGTTCCGCACGATTTGTTGCTGGATGATTTCGCTTTATACATTTCCGGGAGCGATATAGCCACAAAGCCACAGAGCGCCACTGTAGTCGCTGCTTCGCTGCAAAAGAAAGCCGGTTCTGGGGCCCCCGTTTCGGTGCAGAGCGGCGCAACCGTTGGCTACGAATCCGGCACCTACACAGATCCGAATACGGGGCAGCCGACTAAAGTTCATGGCGTCTATACGGTGACAGAAGTAGGTGTTGGTGTGGGCCATCCAAACCCCGCACCGGGTTCGACGGACCGTGATCGCCAGGTCATGGAGAAGGAACTCGTCCAGAAGGGACTGCCGGAAGGGAAAACTGCGGCTCCCGTTGCAGGGTATCTGTATTTTTCCATGCACGATCGCAAGAAGAACGCGAAATATCAATTGGAATACAATTTCAACGGCGAAAAGCTGGTCCTCCCGATGCCCTGACCTCCATATTGCAACAATTGTTTTGTTTTCATTAAGTTAGGCACACTTTGCAAGAACACGGACGAGGAGTCTTATTCACACAAATACGCGATCGATCGCTTTATCTCTTAGGCTCTTAAAGCTCACCCCGCTGCAAGTGACATTAATGGCTTTAGTTTCATCAAATTCGCTAAAATAGCTTGTAGGTGGTACAGATTTCAGTCTGTCTCTCTGAGCAGTCACCGGCCCTAAGATACACATGACCAGCAATCAAACCAATTTCGCCACCGTCGAAGAAGCCGTAGAAGAAATTCGCCAAGGCCGCATGATCGTCCTGGTCGACGACGAAGACCGCGAAAACGAAGGCGACCTCACCATGGCCGCCGAGAAAATTACGCCCGAAGCCATAAATTTCATGGCCAAGTTCGGCCGCGGCCTCATCTGTCTCGCCCTCACCGAGCAGCGCTGCGATGAGCTTCATCTTCCGCTCATGTCCCTGATTAACACCTCCGTCCACGGCACGGCCTTCACGGAAGCTATTGACGCCAAAGTTGGCGTCACCACTGGCATCAGCGCCTCCGACCGCGCCATCACCGTCCTCACCGCCATCGACTCCAAGACCCGCCCCCAGGATCTCGCCCGACCGGGCCACATGTTCCCTCTTCGCGCCCGCAATGGTGGTGTCCTCGTCCGCGCTGGCCAGACCGAAGCCAGCGTCGACTTGTCCCGCATCGCGGGACTCAATGCGAGCGGCGTCATCTGCGAAATCATGAACGAAGACGGCACCATGTCCCGAGTGCCGCAGCTCCACGAATTTTGTAAGCAGCACAATTTGAAAATGCTCACCGTCGCGGACCTGATTCGCTACCGCATGCAGCACGAGCGCTACGTCCGCCGGGTCGCTGAAGCGGTTCTTCCCACGCGCTACGGCGATTTCCGCATGATCGCCTATGCCAGCGACGTCGATCACGATCAACACATCGCCCTGGTCCGAGGTACCCTCGAAGGAGAAACGCCCGCTCTAGTCCGCGTCCATTCTCACTGCCTCACCGGCGACGTCTTCGGCTCAACAGCCTGCGATTGCAGCGAGCTTGTTTCTCGTTCCCTCGCCACCATCGCCAAGGAAGACCGCGGCGTTTTCCTCTATCTCCATCACACCGGCCGCGGCTTTAGCGTCGAAACCGCCGAGGAACCCGGCGCTCTCCCGCAAATCCACTTTCACAAACGCGGCCAGCTCGACCGCGAACCCGCGCGCCAGCGCATGGTCCAGCACGAAAGCGGCATCGGCGCCCAAATCCTGATCGACCTCGGCCTAAAAGACATCCGCGTCCTAACCAATCACCCCAAAAAAGTGGTCGCCCTCGAAGGCTACGGAATCCGCATCGCCGACCAAGTCCCTCTTCGGGTAGAGCAGCCGCGCCCAACGCACCAAGTGCTCTGATCACGATTTCTTGACGCGGTGCACTCAGATGATCTCATTCCGAGCTGAACGAGGAATCTGGATTTAGTTCCCGGCGATGGTCAGGCCGCGAACTATCGAGGTGGATCAGGCGGGTCCGAAGGTACAGTGGGAGGCTTTGGCGGAGTCGCAGGACTCTGCGCATTGGCGGATTTGGTCGCTGACACGGCCTTGCTAACCGTCAGATATTTGCGCATCTTCTCGAGCCGCTTTGGCCCAATTCCTCGGACGGCGCGCAGATCGTTCACGCTTTTGAATGCGCCGTACGACTTGCGCATCTGCAAAATCTTCTCCGCAGTCACCGGACCGATTCCTGGCACTTGCTGCAATTCTTCCGATGTCGCCGTGTTCAGGTTAATGGGCGCTGCCGGTGGCTTCTTCTTCGCATGCGCGCTCAAGGAAATTGCGCAAAGAGCGAACAGAATGAGCGAGATTCGTCCTGTTAACCGCCAAGCCATAGCGGCATGATAATGCACCAATAATATTAAGAAATCAATAATTAGTGTTTGCCGCCGCGCCTAGCTCAGTTTCTTCCCTGCGCGTCGAAGACTTCGAGTTCCCCGAACAACGCGGCTTGCGATTCGATTTGCGCGCGGTCGCCGACCACCACAATCTGCACGTTCGCGGAATCGAGATATTTGCGCGCCGTTTCGAGCAAATCGGTTGGCGTTAGCGCCCGCACCTTGGCGCGATACGTCTCGAGATAGTCGTCCGGCAATTCGTTCAGTGCCACCACCGCAATCTGCCCGAGCAAACCGTTTTGCGTCGCGAGGCCCATGGAAAATATGCCGCTCAAATAGTTCTGCGCGTCGGCCAGCTCGGCTTCCGGAACCGGTACGGAGCGCAGCTTGTCCATCTCGTAGAAGATTTCCGTCAGCGAGGCTGCAACGACGTCATTGCGCACCGCGGCCGAAACCGAAAAGTAGCCATGCTCTCGCAACGCGTTGACGCCGCTGCGCGGACTGTACGTATACCCTTTATCCTCGCGAATGTTCATGACCAAACGCGAATTGAATGCTCCGCCGTACAAACTATTGGTCAAACCGAGCTTCACCCAATCCGGATGCTTGCGCGTGATGGCCTGGCATCCCGCCAGAATTTGCGTCTGGACGGCGCCGGGCAGATGCACCAGATAGACGCGGCGCCCGCGCGGATTTGGCGGAGCAGCGGATGGTTTTGACTCCGGCTTCTTTCCCTCCCAGGCACCGAACACTTTTTCGGCGCTCTTCAGCATCGCGTCCGGTTGGAAATCGCCGACGATCAGAAGCAAACCGTTCTCTGGGGTGTAAAAATCCCGGTACACGGAAATCAAATCGCCGCGCTTGTAGGCCGCAACCTGCTCTTCACTCGGCGAAACCTGCGCATAAGGATGGCCGCCGAACAAGACTTTGCGCAGGCGTTCACCAGCCAGGAATCCCGGTTGTGTGCGCTCCAGCTTGACCTCTTCGAGCTTTTGTCGCCGTTCGCGCTCAAACTCGGCTTCGGGAAACGCTGCCTCTCGCGCCAGCTCATCGACCATGCCGAGAAGCGGCTCGGCGAACTCGGAGAGTCCCGCAAAGGAAATTGCGCTCGTGTCCGAACCAGCGCTCGTCGCGAGATCCGCGCCAATGCGGCGCAAATCCTCTTCAATCTGCCTGCTGGCGCGCTTGGTTGTGCCCGTTCGCGCCACAGTGGCCGTCATTTCCGCGAGCCCCGGGCCGCGATCGATGGCCGCGACGTTGCCGGACCGGAAATAGAGGTCGCCGTGAAATTTCGGAATCGTATGCGATTCCACCAGAATCACTTCCAGCCCGTTCGAGAGCTGCGCCCGCTTTCGGTTCGGCCAGGTGACTTGCCGTTCCGCAGACAGCGCTGGCACTGCCTCGTTTACTTCCACCGCGCGCGTCGCCATTATGCTGCCTCCTTTTTATCCGCGGATGCGTGCACACCAGCCGTAGGCGGAAGCCGGAACACGATCGCTCGCCTTTCCTTGCGCAAATATTTCTTCGCCGCGGCCTGAATATCCTCGCGCTTCACGGAGAGAAAACCATCAAGCACGGTGTTCACGAGCTTTGGCTCGCCATCAAACAACGCGAAGCACGCGAGCAAATGCATCAAACCATAACGCGGCATGCCGCCGTGCCCGCTCTCGAGCAGCGAAAAATAGTCCGATTGCCATTTTACTTTTAGTTGCGCGAGTTCGTCTTCGCTGACACCCTTCTCCTGAATTTCGCGGATTGCTTCGTCGAAAGCGGCTAGCGCCTGTTCGCTCGAATACTCCGGCTTGTGCAAAATGCGTGTCACCATCTGCGTGGGCCCGTTGTAGCCGAAGATATCTTCGATTCCGCCGTCGAGCTCCACGGCCACCTGTTTTTCCAGGACGAGTTCGCGATAGAGTGTCCCCGCGCGTCCTCCATGCAGCGCTTGATCGAGCAGCGCCATGGCGCACCAATCGGTCGTCCGCCGTTTCGGCACAACGTAGCCGATGGCCATTGCCGGGAGAGTCCCGAATTTTTCTTCAACGTGACCGCGGCGTTCTTCGTTCTGCTCTGGTTCCGTCGGATCGGCAAACGGTGGCGGCGCTCCCGCAGGAATATCGGCGTACAATTCTTTCGCCAACGCAAATCCCTCTTCCGGTTTCACATCGCCGAGCATCAGCAACACAGCATTGTTCGGCACATAGTAGGTCTTGAAGAAAGCCTGCACGTCGGCAAGATTCGCAGCATCCAGGTCCGCAAAATCGCCATAAAAATTGTGCGAGTTCGCCCAGTTGCGAAACGCCACCGGCGGCAAATCCAGCCAGGGGAATCCTCCGTACGGCTGGTTCATGACATTCACGCGCACTTCCTCTTTCACAACGTCGCGCTGGTTTCGCAAGTTTTCATCGTCCACTTTCAAGGCGCGCATGCGGTCCGCTTCGAGCCAAAGCACGCGTTCGAGCGCGTTCGACGGCACGGCCTCGTAATAATTCGTCACGTCATAATGGGTCGATCCATTGAGCACGCCGCCGCTCGAATTGATGAGCTTGATATGCTGCATTTTCGGCGCGTTCGCCGACCCTTGAAACATCATATGTTCGAAGAGATGCGCGAAACCGCTACGGCCGCGCGGCTCCAGCCGGAATCCAATCTTGTAGTACACGCCGACCGTTACCACCGGCGCGGTCGTGTCCGGCGCGATGACCACTTTCAATCCGTTCGCCAGCGTCGTGCTCTCAATTGCAATCTGCAGTTGCTTCACGCTTGTCCCCCGTTGCTTTCACTTTCGTTTTCTTGTTCACAGCCACTTTTTCCAGCTCCGCCTGCATCTCCGCGGAATCCTGCGCCAAAACCACCGCGGCCAAACGGTTCACGGCCTCATAGGCCTGCCGGAATTCCGCCGGCAAATCTTTCATAGCCTCCGTATGCGCTGCCACCACACCATAGTCTCCTCGCGAAAGCGGACCAGTCCACGCCGCGCGCGGGCCCAGCCGTTCAAAGTTTTCCAGCACCTGCCGTGTCAGCGGCAGAAGCGCGCGCACTGCTTCACGTCGTTTCATTCCGGTCGCCGTCATCAGCCGCGTGGCCGCTTCCATCAAAGCAAGGACATTCCCCGCAGCTAGTGCTCCCGCTGCGTGATAAAGCGGCTTCTTCGAACCCTCAATGTGCACGGGAACGGCGCCGAGTGCGCGCGCAATCACTCTGGCGATGCGCACCGCGTGAGTGTCGCCCTCGATCGCAAACACTTTTCCATCGAGGGAAGGCACGGCCACTCCGCTGAATGTCTGCAAGGGATGCATCGACCCAACTGCGGCCCCGCACTTCTTCACCGGATCGAGGACGCGCGAGCTCAACGCTCCGCTCGTGTGCAGTACGATTTTGCCGCGCAGTTCTTCCGCCCCGATGCGCGCCAACTCTTCCGCAATCGCGGCGACGCTGTGGTCCTCCGTGGTAATCAAGATGACCTGTGCAGCGAGCACTTGCCGGGTCAGAAACGCGTGCGCGCGCCCCGCGCCGATCGAACGCACGGCCTTGCGCGCGCTGGATTCGCTGCTGGCCACCACCGCGCCGATCTTCCAGCCCAACTCGCGCAAGCGCCGCCCCAGCGCGCGGCCTACGCGCCCTGCACCGATGATCGAAAGGGTCCCCGGCATTACATGCTAGGATAACCTGAGCTTGTCACTCGACACCAATTTTGATGCACACCTTTGGACTCGTTTTTTTCTCTCTGGTTGCCGCTTTTTGGGTATTTCATGGCCTCCGAGCCGCGTATGGCGCAACGAAACTTCCGTGGATGAAGGATTTCGTCCCTGCGGCAGACTCGGCCTGCCCTACCGTCTCACTCATTTTCGCCGCGCGGGATGAAGAAGAAAAACTGCCCGCAGCGCTCGCGACTCTAGCCGCGCTCGACTACCCACATCTGGAAATCATTGCCGTCGACGACCGCTCGCAAGACGCTACGAGGCGCATTCTTGATGAGTTCTCTGCGGCATATCTGCGTTTTCGCGCGGTGCACGTCTCCGAAATTCCGGGTGGCTGGCTCGGAAAAACGCACGCCCTGCAAACGGGATTTGAAGCAAGCAGCGGGGAGTGGCTTTTGTTCACGGACGCCGACGTGCGCTTCAAGCCGGAGGTCATCCGCCGTGCGGTCGCTCTGGCGCAGGAACACCATCTCGATCACCTCACGCTGGTCTGCAACGTGGAGATGCATGGTTTCTGGGAAAAGACGCTGATCACTTTTTTTGGCCTTGCATTTCATCTTGCGACCGACGCCTATCGCGTGAGCAATCCGAATTCGCGCGCATACGTGGGAGTGGGCGCATTCCAGTTGCTGCGGCGAAGCACTTACGAGGCGATCGGCACACACAGGCGTCTGGCGATGGAAGTGGTGGACGACATGAAGTTGGGAAAACTGGTGAAGCGAGCCGGCTTCCGTTCTTGCGTGGCAATCGCGCAAGAATTTGTAACTGTGCGCTGGCATGCGGGAGCCGGCAACGTGATTCGCGGCGTCACGAAGAACTTCTTCGCGGCCTTCGGTTACAACCTGGCATTTGCGGCGCTTGCCCTCCTGGGAATGTTGTTGCTAAACGTAGTTCCCTTCTTTGCGGTTTTCGTGGGGCACGGATGGATTCGCATTTTTTCGGCGATTGCGGTCGCTGTTGCGCTTGGCATGCATTGCAGCGTGGATGTGGTTAATAAGGTTTCACCTCTGTACGCGCTCACCCACCCGGTTGGCGCCGTAATGTTTTGCTACATGATCGTGCGCTCCGTGGCGGTGACGCTGTGGCAAGGTGGAGTGACGTGGCGCGGCACGTTCTATCCATTGAAAGAATTAAAACGCGGAGTAGTTTAGCGCCGTTACCTAGCTGGCCGATTCTGCTGTCGGTGCTGGTTCGACCGAAAATAATCCTGTCATGTCTCGTTGTTTCAGTGAGCGAATACGATCGCGCAGTTGCGCGGCGCGTTCAAATTCAAACTTTTTCGCGGCCTCGCGCATCTGCATTTCGAGTTGTTGCAGCATCTCAGCGAGTTGCTGTTCGTTCTTGATCTTGGACGTGGCGGCATCGAGCTCAGTGTCGTCCGCGGGGATCGTCACGTAGTCGGCTTCGACGATGCGCGCGAGGTCCATGTCCACAGACTTGATGATGGACATCGGCGTGATGTTGTTCTCCTTGTTGTACTCCAGTTGTTTGGTGCGGCGGCGGTTGGTTTCGTCAATCGCCTGATTCATTGAGCCGGTGCGGCGGTCGGCGTACAAGATGGCGCGGCCTTCGATGTGGCGCGCGCAGCGGCCCATGGTTTGAATCAGCGACGTGGCGCTTCGCAGATAGCCTTCCTTGTCGGCATCCAGAATGGCCACCATCGAGACTTCCGGCAGATCCAAGCCTTCGCGCAGCAAATTGATGCCGATTAGCACGTCGAATTCTCCGCGCCGTAAATCGCGCAAAATCTTGATGCGGTCGAGCGTCTCGACTTCCGAATGGAGATAGCGGCAGCGCACGCCGACCTCCGTGAAATACTCCGACAAATCTTCCGCCATTCGTTTGGTCAGCGTAGTCACCAGGACGCGCTCGTTTTTCTCCGCGCGCTTGCGAATTTCTTCGAGCAAATCGTCTACTTGGCCCTTCACCGGACGAATCTCCACTTGCGGATCGACCAATCCTGTGGGCCGAATCACTTGTTCGACGACGACTCCGCCGGACTTCGTGAGTTCGTACGGGCCCGGCGTCGCGGACACGTAGATGACTTGATTCAAGCGGTGCTCGAACTCTTCGAAGGTGAGCGGACGGTTGTCCAGTGCTGAAGGCATGCGAAATCCGTAGTCGACTAGCGTCTGTTTGCGCGCGCGGTCTCCATTGAACATGCCACGCACCTGTCCCACGGACTGATGCGATTCATCGATGAACATCAAAAAATCCTGTGGTACATAGTCGAGCAGCGTCGGCGGAGCTTCGCCCGGTAAACGACCGCTGAGGTGCCGCGAATAGTTCTCGACGCCGTGGCAATAGCCGACCGTGCGCATCATCTCGATGTCAAACATGGTGCGCTGCACGACGCGTTGCGCCTCGACAAACTTTCCCTGTTTCTCCAGCTCTTTTTTCCACCACCACAGCTCTTCCTGGATGGTGATGATGGCGCGATCGCGTTGTTCTTGCGGCATCACGTAATGAGTTTTTGGAAAAATCGTTACTCGCGGCAGGTCCTCCTGTCCGGTCCTAACCTCGCCAGTAAGCGGATCGATCTGCCGGATCGCGTCGATCTGTTCGCCCCACATCTCGAATCGGAATCCGTCGTCTTGATAGGGCGGATATATTTCGATAATGTCTCCGCGAACGCGAAAAGTCCCGCGGCGTAAATCTTCCGAGCGCTCGTACTGAATATCCACGAGCTTACGGAGAAGGGCCTCGCGCGAAGTACGCTGGCCTTTCTCAAGAGTGATCAGCATGCCGTAATACGCTTCCGGCGAACCGATGCCGTAGATACAAGAAACGGAGGCGACGATAATGACGTCGCGGCGTTCGAACAGAGACCGCGTGGCGCTCATGCGGAGCTTGTCGAGCTCGTCGTTGATCGTGGCTTCCTTGTCGATATAGATATCGGCCGAGGGAACGTAGGCTTCCGGCTGATAAAAATCATAGTAGCTGACGAAATATTCGACCGCGTTTTCCGGAAAAAATGATTTGAACTCGTGATAGAGCTGCGCGGCGAGCGTTTTGTTGTGCGCAAGAACAAGGGCGGGCCGGTTGAAAGCTTCGATCAGCTTGGCAACCGTAAATGTCTTGCCGGATCCGGTCACGCCGAGGAGCACCTGGTGCTTTTCGCCGGCTTCAATCCCACGAGAGAGCTGTTCGATGGCCGCAGGCTGGTCACCACGTGGCTGATAGTTGCTGCGCAGCTTGAAGTTCATGGAAGGGTCTCCCGGCACGAATTTCGGCCACTGCCGAAACCTTCATTATACTCCTCGATGCAAATCGGAGTAGCTGAGGACGGGAATTCGGTGGTGGGTCAGTTTCAGCCGGAGCTGAGGTCTGGAACCAGAGGCTTGTCGAAGAGTGCCATCTCCTCGGGTGTCGGTACTTGGAATATCTCGAACCATCGGGACAATACGTCTCGTTCTATGGGTGGCTTTTCCATGCCCCGACGTTGAATCCTTTCGAAAAGCACATCCGCAGGCGCAGAGACATATTGCAACTCAACGGCAGCGCCAAGAGCTCGGGCTCCGAGCCGCAAGGTATCCCGATCGGCCCTTCCCCAGGTGCCCCATTCGATGATTACAACGAGGCCGAGCGCGAGGAGTTCTTGACCGAACCTCCACTGCAGCGCCTCGATCTTGCCTCGCCTTTCTTCATCCCAGAGGTTTAGTGAAAGAGCATCCATCCACTCATCAGGAGAAAAGCGAACCGCATGCAACTTGCTTTCAAGCACTTTGGCAAGCTTGGTCTTGCCGGAACCCGGTAACCCGCACACAATGATCAATCTCGGTCCAGTACCCGATCTTTCCATAAGCGGATTATCCCTGACGATCGGTTCTCTTGTGACGGGAGTTTTCACGCCGGAAAGGGCGACCGGATTTCGAACCGACCCACTGACGAGGATTTGAAGCCGTAGAAGTTTGCGGACGGTGATTACCAACTGTCTCCGCCGCTGGTCGGCGGCCAGGCTCCCAGCGCGCGCCGCACCAGTGCAATTTGCCCAGCATGGTAGCTATTATGGGCCAGAGTTTGCCAGAGAATGGCGAGCACGGTGGAAGTGCGCGTTTCTTGATTCGGGTGCATCGCGGGCACATCGCGGCTCAGCTCGTTCGAATCGCCTTCCGCCATCGCAGCAAGAATGCCAATCAGTTCGGCGAATCGCGCGGCCTCTCTTTTCCATTCGGCCTCGCCAGGAGGATCGTTGGTCGGCCAGCTCTCCCTCGCATGGGCCGGGTAGCGCGGTTTTTCGCCGCGAATTCTGCGAAGTTCGTAATCCGTCCAAAAATTCACGTGCCACACAATTTGCCAGACCGAGTGAGGAAGATTCTCCGCATGCCGGCCCGCCAACTCCGCGGAGAGGTCTTCAACGCAGGCCAGCGGATTCGTGTGCGCGCCTTTACCATAGAGGAGTTCGATTAGAGTGCGTTCTGGCATGGCGATTTTCCTTCGAAGAAATATTTGATCGTGCGTCAGGGATGATTAGCGGGAGTTTCCGCAAGCAGCATTACTTGCGCGTGGCTTTCCGCGTCAATCATGTAATGAACCCGATTCGAACCATCGGTCTTCGCTACGATGACATTCATCGATTGATTGGCGTCTTCCGTCGCGCGCACGACCAGCCCGGTTTTCAGCGAAATGTACGTGATGGTCTCGTTTTTGCCTTTAGCAATCCCCATTGTGCGCAAATCGTGAAGCTTGTAATCCTCCGGCGTGGCGTCTTTTTGAGAAGATTTTTGTTTCAGAATCGCGGTCGTCAGAATCACCGCGCAGGTTTCCTGGGTTTGCTCTCCGGCAGCGAGATCGCCCTGAGGCGTAAGACTCATGGCGCCGCAAGGCGCGTCGTTCACGTACTCCGATTCTTTTTCCCAAGAGAGACCTGCCAGCAGCGCATTGATAATCGGCTCTTCAGCTTTCCACTTCTCCCCTGGCTTTATGCCTTTCTCCGGGAACGCGGCCCCGCCTCCAAATCGCGCTACCCATTCCTGCCAGGCGGCTTGCTCGTCAGCAGAAAGTCTATCCAGCCCTTCGACATCGGTGACCTGCCCGTCCGCGTGAAGAACAAATTCCACGGTCTTTTCGCGCTTGCCGGATTTTGCGGCCTCGTCCGGGTTTTGTGCGCTTTTTGTTGCCGCCTTCCCGTCTGAAGCTGTGGCCGCCGCTGCGCCGGCATCCGCCTCGACCATTCTCGTCCGCAGACGCGCTACCGTCCTGTCAGCGTCGACGCGCAAATCTTCCACCTCGACAAGCAGAAGAAGATTCTCATTGGTTTGGCCACCTGTTGGTGCCATGGGCACGGCCACGGTGCTTTCGGTATTCATGATGGTTTTCGCGCTGTAACCAATCTGATAGCGGAGTGTCTGGCCGACACTGAGTTTGGGGAATAGCACGACGCGGTCCGCGTTATCGCGCGCCGCGCACGGAATCGCCGCTAAGATCAGGCAACCACCGAGCAATTTTAAAAAGCTATTCATGGCAGGCGCCCCTGCTAGGCGTCATTTCTCCGGCGTCTTAAAATGCTTGTCGAAGAACTCGATCGTCGCGTGATACGCGGCAAGCCACGTTCGATGCAATAGAAAGTCATGAATCTCATCGGGAAAAACCAATAGCTCAAACTCGACGCCTTGTTTTCGCAAAGCCTCGGCCAGATCGACTGTTTCTGCGAAAGGAACGTTGCGGTCGTCGTCGCCCTGGATCAAGAGAACAGGAGATCGCCACGTGCTGATTGAAGAAAGCGGCGACGATTCCCACGCCAGTCTTGCGAAATCGGTCCGATCCGTTGGCCTATAGGACGAGGCGAAAGTGGGGATCTCCGTGTTCCAATCGTGGACGCCGTGCATGTCGACGCCCGCTGCGAAGAGATCCGATGCGCGCGCCAGCCCCAGAGCCGTCAAGTAGCCGCCATAGCTGCCGCCCCACAAGCCGATACGGGCGGGATCGACGTCCGGACGTGAACGGAGATAGAGTCCAGCGCCTTCCACATCGTTGAACTCACTGGCACCTGCCGCGCCGTAGTTGAGCGCCTCCCGAAAATTCAGGCCATAGCCGATGCCGCTGCGATAGTTCACGGCGAGAACGATGTACCCGCGGCTGGCAAGGTACTGATTCATGGCGTAGGCGTTGCTGTAATAAAACATGTAATGGAAACCGAGCAGCATCTGGCGGCGCGATCCGCCATGGAAGAAACAGAGCGCCGGATGGCGCGCGCCATCGCCGGCATTGTGGGGCAGGAAGAGCTGGGCGTGAATCTGCATTCCGTCGACCGAAGAAAGAATTATTTGTTGCGGCGTGACCAGGGCGCTGACGGGAAAATCTGCCGGGAGCGATTCCGGCGCGAGGTCGCGGATTTCGCCTTTGCTCGCGACAAGGGCTGGACGCATCGTGGTGTGCGCGTCGGAACGCAGAACCATAACTGTTTTATTGTCGCTAGCAATGACGGGCGCCGTTTCAATTCCCGTGCCTGACGTCACGGCTTCAGGATGGTCTCCAGTGGGAGAAACTTTCCATACGTGCCGACGGTCAATATCATCCTGATTCGAAGAATAGACAATTACTTGCCCATTCGCGCTGGAGGACACATATTCCACTTCGAAATTTCCCGGCGTGAGGGGCTTTGCTGCGCCGCCGCTAGCGGGAAGGGACCACAGATGAATCCATCCGCCGCGTTCCCACGGAAAAACAATGCGGTCGCCAGCGGCCCAGATCAATTGATTCTCCGCGACAACTGCATGAAATACGCTGCCGCTGCCTGCGTCCGCGCGCCAAATTTCTTGGCCTTTGCCTGTTGTCGCGTCGGCGATTCGAATGGACCACGGTTGCCCTTCGCGATCCGGGCTAAATGGGAGCCTGCCTTTCGCTGCGGCGATACGAAGGAAAGCAATTCTGCGGCTGTCCGGCGACCACACCGCCTGGCTGTCGGTATCCACGCCGGGATCAAGATAAATCAGCGATTTGGCGGCGACATCGTAGACGCCGATGAATTCGTGGTCTCCGCGGCGGCTCGCGAATGCCAGTTTCGAGCCATCGGGCGACCAGCGCAAGTCGCTCGCGCCGCCATTCGAATGAATCAACTGCTCAGCTTTATCGCTGCCATCCAATTTCGCGATCCACACCTGTGTCTTGAAAATAAAGGCAACGCTTCCGCCCTTTGGCGACACAGCCGGCGAATGCCCTTCGCCGAGTTTTTTAGGCACGCCGCCATGCAGCGAAACAGCCCAAATATCCTGCTCGACGCCTTGCGGCGAATTTTGAGGATTGGGATACCCCGCATTGGCGAATTCAAGATCGCCGCCACGCGTGTAGACAATCGTCTCCGCATCCGGCGCCCAACTGAGCATCCCGAGATCCTGGCCGTCGTCATCCTTGTAAGATGAGATTTGGCGCGACTTGTAGCTTCCGTCCGCCCCAGGTTCGGCGATCCAAAGATTCCGCGCGCCGTTCGCGTTAAAAACCCAAGCGACGCGGCCCTTGGCGGGCGCGGCGGTCAATTCTGTCGGAAACGGCGCGCTGAGAAATTGTTCTAGCGTCGGCGTTTTTTGCGCTCTCGCCGCCGGACAAATCATCAGCGCTGCAAGGATCACTATCGCTACAATGCGTTTCATCAACAACCTCCGCGGGTCTTAGAATTCCGCTGACAAAGTCGTCCCTTAAGCATAAGCATCGCTCTCACATCTCAATCCGCTGGCTGGTGCGCGGCCACTTTTTGAACCGAAACGCTCGGCCCGTCCAGCGGCCCTGATATTTTCAGCACCCGCCCGGCTTCGTTGATTCCAATCGTCCTGCCGTGCCGTTTTCCCGCCCTCAACGTTTCGATCGTCAGGTCCGCATCTCGCGCGAAACTCACCGTGCCTTGCAGCGAAGTTTTCTCCGCGCCGGATTCTAACGTCAATTTCTCTACGGCCACCACGCGGTTGCGCATCGTAAACGTCCCTTCGCCGCTTGTCCACCGCGAAATGCCGGTGTGGGGCGCGCCGTCGGCCACGCTGGCGATCACATCCCATCCCCGAAATTCCACCTTCTTGAACTGAACTTCGCCACCGCCCGCCAATTTCTGCAGGAGCTCGTCGCGCCCGACGCCTTCCGTCTCGACATGCACCGTGCCCGAAGCTAAACCCGCAAGCCGCTCCGTGAATCGGCCGGGCGCGGGGATTTCCGCAAGATTCACACGATCTAGCTTTGCGGTGACATCATATTTCGGGAGAGGCGCGAACTTCGCATGCAACTGCGCCTGCACTGTGCCGCCGGCCCACTGCGCATCCGCTTCGCGCACTTCGAGCTGTAGATCATGCAACGCCCCCTCCGCGTGCACGCTCGCCAACTTTAGCTTTTCGATCGTCAATTCGCCGATGTTTATTTCCCCTTCGGCGTTCATCTGGCGAACCAGCTCGCTCGCAGCGGGACTGGGCGATGATCCGCCAAGCACCGACGACAACACTCTCTGCAACCAGTTTGGCCGCGCCCGCGGCCCAACCCAGCGGTCAAGCTCGGCAGCATTCAGGCGATCCGTGGTCAGGCTAAAATTCCATTTTGGGCGGTTTTCGCCGTCGGCGATACTCCTTTCATTGATGACGCCCGACCAAGTGCCGCCGAATCCCTCGGCCCTGGTTACGTCCACGAAACGCACTCCGTCTTTCCAATTCAGTGTGCTTTCTTGCACGGCGAGAGGCTGGTTCAGCCCCGCAACCTCTAGTTTCGCTTTATTAAAAAGAATTCTGCCGTTCCAGCGGCCGCTGAAAGATTTCTGCCATTCCCATCGCGTCACCGCAAGCACATCTCCGGTCAATTCCCAACCATGATTCACCGGGCGGCCGAATGCCGCCGCGGTCTTGAGCGCAGCTTCGACTTTTTGCACGTGGCCTTCGATGCTGATGCTCCCTGTTTGCGTGTTTAGATCCTGACTGAAGGTAATGTCAGCGGCGTTGTCCATCAGCGTCGCCATGCGCCGTTTTTTGGGCGCGAAGACGTCGCGAGCCGCGCCACCGAGAGCTATGCGAATCGGCTCTGACACCAGCAGATTTCGCTCGCGTCCAATCCGTAATGGACCAATTCGCACAGGGACTTTCAGGCCAGGCACTTTCACAACACCGCCATTGCTCGAGAACGCGGCTTCGCCGATCTCCAGCGGCCAGCCGCGCAGCGTCATCGCGCCGGTGAAGAACTGCTCGGCCGAGATTCCATCGTCTACACCTGGATGAAACGCTCTGTACCATGCCAGCAGATCCGCGGCTTGAATCCCGGAAGAATCCAGATACACCTCGAAGCCGGGCGCAGGACCGCTCACATAATTTGCCGCTCCTCGCAAATTCGAACGAGGGCCCTCGATGGTCACTTCTTCCGCGCGCACGGTTCCCGCCGCCACGTTCCAGTGACCTTTGACGCCGAGTCTCAGCCGGGGATTGTCGCTTCGCTCGATCAAATCCCAACGATGGATTTGCGCTGCGCGCGCTTCTGCGGAAAAAATCCATTGCCCTGGCGCGGTTTCAGCACTCGAGACCGTGTCAGACGTTCCACTCTTCAGTGCTCCGTCCAGACTAAACACGCCGCGCATACCGTAGTCGCGCCCGCGCAGCAGCCGGAACAAGTCCGCCAGCGAAACTTCCTCCCACTGCACCGTGATTTGCGCTGGCTGCAACCGCGCCGAGGTTCCTGCGATGTCTCCCTGCACCCGCACCGTTCCCGCGGATTGCAAAACAACGCCGCTGCGCCACGGTTGCGCTTCGAGCCGAAGCTGCCAGCGCCCCGGCGCCACCTGGTCCACACTTCCCGAGACACTCGTCAGCGCAAAGGGAAGCTTATCATCCGCATTCTTGAAATTAACGCGGCCTTCGTCGAAATCTATTTTAAGCAGGCGATTGACGGGTGCAATCGCCGACGGCGGTCCGTAAACTCGCGCGGTGGTCTCCGCAGAGGCCTTCGGGGGAGGCAGCCACCGCTCCAGGTTCCATCTTCCCTGGTTGTTGCGCACCAGGATCAAACTAGGCCGGCTCAGCGAAAGCGTGCCGAATTCGAAATGGCCACGCAGCAACCCGGTCCACCGGAGTCCCGCAGACAAATTCTCAGCGCGCAAAAAATATTCATTGCCGAACGCAGGGTCTTCGCCAACCGACACTCGTTCCGCATCCAGCCGGGGAGCGGGCAGCAACTGCACGGAGAATTGTCCGACCTCGACCGGCCGTCCAAATGCTCTCTCCAGTTGCGCGGTCAAGTACGCGTGCATGCGGTGCGTGCGAACGAGCAGCGACACGCCAATCTGCATGGCCACGAGCAGCGCCATCATCGTAAGCGCCAGCTTCCACCACTTGCGCGGGATCTTCATCCTGTCCGGAAGTTTCGCAGACTGGCCTGCAAATGAAAAGCGACCGTAAGGCTAACTTCGCACGGCTTTTGTTCGTGCCAAATGCGGGCTTTCCTGGAGTATCTTCAAATGAATTCTTTCAGAGAATAACTACAAAGCTTAGTGCACCGTGTGCAGCATCCGGCTCCAGCGTGTCCTGGATGGAAGGTGCGTGATCGTGTCGAAAACTCCAGCCAGCCTCTGGAAAAAAGTGGTTTGCGTGTAGTCGTTGCTCGTCGCGTCCACCGACCAATAAATCAAAAATGGTCGTCCCATAATCGCGCTGCGATCCACAAACCCCCAATAGCGGCTGTCCGAACTGTGATCCCGATTGTCGCCCATGGCAAATAATTTTCCAGGCGGGACGACGATTTCGTCGCCTTGTACGTAGTTGCGCAGCGTTTTCCTCCAGCCCGATTCCTCAACAACCTGCTGCGAAATCATCTGATCTTTGCGAGGTGGAAACGAGGTGTTGAAAGGATCGTAGTTCGCGAGCTGATCGTGAACCACGTATGGCTCGTTCAGTGGCTTTCCATTGACGTACATTTGCTGGTCTACGAGTTTCAGGCGGTCGCCAGGCAAACCGATCACCCGTTTTACAAAATGCTGGTGGTCCGAATAGGGGTACTTGAAAACGATGATATCGCCGCGCTCCAGCGGCCGGTACGGAAGCAATTTCTCGTACCACGCTCCGCTGCCGCCGAAGATGAATTTGTTGACCAGCAGATGGTCGCCAATCAGTAGCGTCCCTTCCATGGAAGCCGACGGAATTTTGAACGCCTGAACGACAAAGCTGGTCCCGAACAGCGCCAGAAGCACCGTCACCAGCAACGATTCCAAATATTCGGAAATCGTCGTGGGATCCTCGTGGGGCTCTTCTTTTTTCGGTTCTGCCAGTGTAGCCGGATTCACCGGCTCTTCGACCTTTAGCGCAGTTTCTTCCGGCATTCGCCCTCAGCCTTTCCGTTCCACTCGCATGTTACTCTCGCTCCAGCAGTTCCATCGCGCTCCGCGCTGCCCGCTGCTCGGCTTCTTTTTTTGTGCTGCCTTCACCGCTGGCGATGCGTTCGCCGTTAATCCAAACTTCCACCTGGAAAATTTTCTGATGGTCCGGCCCGCTTTCCCCCGACAACCGGTATTCGGCAGTCGGCTTTCCGTGTCCTTGCAGGAATTCCTGGAGCGCGGACTTGCGGTCCGAGTCCGAGATTCGCTCGCCGCGCTCCTCAAGCGCTTGTTCAAACAGCAGCCGCTTCAGCATCTCTCGCGTGGGGCCCAGCCCGGCGTCCATATAAACCGCGGCGACTACTGCTTCGAAAGCATCCGCCAGAAGCGCAGGTTTCTCCCGCCCGCCGGTCTTTTCTTCGCCACGCCCCAGCCTCAAATGCTCGCCAAGCTTCACGCGGCTTGCCGCGTCGTGCAAAGAGTGCGCATTTACAAGCCGCGCCCGGCTTTTGGAGAGCTGGCCCTCGCTCCACTCGGGAAACGATTCAAGCAGATATTCCCTCGCCAACAACTCCAGAACGGCATCTCCCAGAAATTCCAGCCTCTCATTATCCTGGATGGCAGCCGCTGCTGCGGACTCTTCTGTGCGCTCCGCGCGCAACTCCGGGACCGCGGAGCTATGCGTCAAGGCGCGCTCGAGAAGCTCCGGTTTCTTGAATCGATAACCGAGACGCTCCTCGAGTTGCCCTGCGTCACTTTGTGTCATGTCCTTGAAAAGCGCGCCAAGCGCCAGCAGGCTTTATTTTGGTGCGCTCAGCTGTGTGGCACCCAGTTTCTTTGCCTCGTCGGCGCCGCTCTTGCACGTCGGCTGCAAGCTGCCCGGAACGGCGGCGCACTTGTTGAACGCCGTCACCGCCGCATCAAAATGCGAAGTCTTCTCGTCCGAAATCGCCAAGACATAGAACGTCACGGGATCGGCTTCCGGATTCGGATCCACCTTTGCGGACGTTTCAAACTCCGGAATTGCATCGTCATACTTGCCCCGGCGGAAATAAACGAGTCCCAACCCGCTATGAGCCATGGCCAGCGTTTGGTTTTTGGCGAGATCGAATTGCGCGTCCGTCATCCCCTCGGGCTTGGGAATCGTGGGAGTCAGCTCAATCGCCGACTTGGAGTATTTTTCCGCCTTGTCCAACTGCTGGGCCGCATTTGGCATGTTCGCGTTCCATGCCCGCGGAAGCGTCTGGCCGAGGATCGCGAGAGTCTGCACATCGTTCGGAGCAAGAGCAACATCTTTCTCGCCGGCGTCTTGCATCTTCTGGATCTCGTTTTCCGCCAGATAGAGTTTCACGAGGCCCGAATACACCGGTGCAAGGTAGCGACTCTGCGGGTATTTCAGCACAAACGCCTCGCCAGCCTGAATTTTCTTGGTTCCGTCCGTCAGAGGCATGGCTGCGAACGCCTTGAATGCTGCATCTTCCTCCGCGTTCACCGGTGGCGCCGGCGTGTCCAGCGTCAGAGTATTCGCTTTGTCTTTATCGGTTTGTTGCTGGGCAGGCGGGGCGCTCTGGCCGCTTTGACCACTCTGTCCGCTCTGGCCGCCGCCGCTTTGGGCAGCCGCCCCAACGCATCCCATTAACAGCAATCCTGCAAGTGTCCCTGCTTCCATCCACTTCTGCCACGTCCCCTTCATTTCCTGCCTCCTGTTTGCCTCTTCAAGTCGTCGCTCGAGTCCGCAGGCTCGAGATTCACCGTCTCTTCTCCCCAAGTTCTCCCATTTGCCATTCCTAACTCTAAGGCCGCTCGGCTGGTTTCTCAAGGTTCACTGCTTCGAGTCCCTTTTGCGCTGCCTGCTTTGCCTGCTCCGGGGCTCCCGGCACGGCGAGCGCCGCTTGAAACTCGCTTTTGGCGAGTCCTTGTTGCCCTTCGTCATCATAAATCCGCGCGAGATAGACATGCGACCAGGTCATCACCATGGGGTCCTGCGTCGCTGCGTGCGCCCCCGTCGTCAGCCTGCCAAAAACCTCTTTCGCGCGCGGTCCATCATGTTCTAAAAGCGCCACCAGCCCCAGCCCGTACCACGCGCGGATCTGGTCCGGATATTTCGCCAGCACTTTTTGAAAAGACTCTTCCGCCGCGCGCGGATTTTTCTCAGCGATTCGCCGCTCGCCGTCCGTCAGCTCCGCGATCGCATCCGCATCGTTTGGCACCGTAGTCGGCTGAGCCACTCTGTGTCGCGTCACTACTTCGCTGGCGGGGTCGTCTGCGCTCTTACCTCGGTCCGCGAATGCAAATTTGATGCCGTCAATCCGCTTGGTTTCTGCCGTCAAGTTGATGCCTCTCACCAGGTCCGGGAAATAAAGCGCCATGGACGGCTCGGAAGCTTCGTATTTTGTGAGCCCGGTAAAGAGCGGCCTTACCAGCACGTAGCCGTCCGCATCATTGCGATCGATTGCCGCGTCCCGTTCCCCAGGCGATATCTTCTTCAGTTTTAATTCCACCGCCCGTACCAGACACTCGGCGAAGTAGGACTCGTAATCATCTTTCAAGTCCGCGGCCAAACGGGGCGCGGAGGCGGCCTTCTCATAGAGCTGTCGCTTCGCCGCAATCACATGCGGATATTGCTGCGGAAGCGGATCGAGCAGGAAATGCAGGAAGGCGTGCCTCACGATATCCGTAGGAATGTCATCCGAACCGCTTAAAACGATCGAGTAATGCTCGCCGGAGTTACGCACGTTCGTAATGCGGCCCACGAGTGGCTCCAGAATGATCGTAAACGTCCGCCCAGTCGCGGAATCCTGAAGCTGCCGCAGATATCCCGTCGTCACAAAAACGATTTGCGACACAGTGTCATGCACCTTCTCGATCTCGCCGTTGTAGATCGGCTGCAATCCCCTCCAGAGCTGCCCAATCTTTTGCTCTTTGTAATAGTTCGAGAGGATTTCGCCGAAGCCCCCGAGCGCCAGCACTTCCGTCGGCTGGTCGTCTCGCCGCAGTGTCATCTCAAAGTTTGGCGCAGGCCCGGAAAGCAGCCCAAACCAAATGTAGCGCGAGAGAGTCGCCCCCGAATCGCGCAGCACATGTTCCTTGTAGAACTGCCTCACCGCGTCTACCGCCGGCCCTTGCTGATGCTGCATCTGCTCGCGAAGCCGTGCGCGCAGCGGATGCCAGTTCTCCGCGCTCACGTTCGATTCGAATCCGGCTGCCAGCAGCGCGCACATTGTCGTGAACATGGCCTCGCTGCCGTCGACCGTAACATTGGTAGCTGGCGCCGGTCGTTGGGGAGGCCGGGGCAGGGGCATCTGTCCGATCGCCACTATCGGCCATAGCAGAAACATTGCCGCCGCGCACAATCCCCCCATCACACTTCGCTGAAGTTGTTTTGTCATGAACTCTGCCGCAGTTCTCGCTCGAGCTGGATGCTTTCTCAACTGCCTGTTCAACCTCTGAAGCGGGACAGACACCGGGTCTGTCTCCCAATTTCTCCGCCAAAATCCCCTGGGGCGCGCACTGTCCTGTGGCAACCCTGCAGCATCTTGTCAATTTACAAGCGCACTTCTCATCCGTCAAGGAATCAGCGGCTTGCCCAACCCGCTCGCCATCCAACTCTTGCTACTCTAGCGGGCATCTGTTAACAGAGAGGATGCGTTCAGACCTGCCGCGGGACGGCTCGACCCCATGAGTTCCCTGCTCACAAAAACTGCTGTTATTTTCTTGGCTGCCTGCGCCCTTCCCTGGTTATCGCCGTTCGTTCTCGACGCCCAGCTCGTGCGTGAAGCTGCCGCGCGGCAAGAGCAGCGCGTTCCCGCTATGGCCTCAGCGCAGGACTCAGCTGCCACGTCCGCGCCGTCCGGCAAGCCCCGCGTGACACAAGAAGTTCAACTCACTGGCGATTCCTCCTGGGTTGACACCGGCATCGACGTGCAAGCCGGTGAGCATGTCGTCGCCACGGCGACCGGAACCCTTCGTTACGCAGACCAGCAAACCGACACCGCCCCAGCCGGAATCGCTCGCGGCTTCAAAGATCTTCTTCGCAATCTGCCCTTCAACGGAGCCGGCCGCGGCGCGGTCATCGGCCGTGTCGGCGACAAAGACACTTCCCAACCGTTTCTCATCGGCGCTAGGCGCGACATCGTCTCGCCTATCCCGGGCCGCCTCTCGATCGGCATCAATCAACTCAGCGGCGACACCGGCGATGGCACGTATTCCGTTCGCATCGAGATTTACGCTGCCGATGCCAACGCCGTCCTCTACACCGCCAAAGCCGTGCCCTCCATTCGTGGCGTCGACAATGTCCTCTTCTCCAAAATCCCGCGCCGCATCACCGATAAAGCCGGCGATCTCGGCGACATGGTCAACTTCCTGATCATTGGCTCCCAGAACGCCATGGAAAAGGTCTTCACAACTGCCGGCTGGGTCAAAGTCGACGCCAACGTAAAAGAAACCGTCCTCAACGGCTTCCTTGCAAGCATGTCCAAGGAGTCCTATCTCACCATGCCAATGAGCCCGCTCTACCTCTTCGGCCGCCAGCAAGATTATGGCTGGGCCCACGCCGAACCCATTGCCGTCGTCGCCTCCCGCAATCACCTGCGCATTTGGAAAGCCTCGTTTGAGGTCAACGGCCAAACGCTCTGGGTCGGCGCCGCCACCCACGATGTCGGCATCGAAAAAGATCAGCGCAATAACGGCCTAACCCACAAAATTGATCCAAACATCGACCTGGAGCGTGACTACGTTGAAAAAACCCTCACATCCACGGGTCTGGTCGCGGAAGTCACTCACGTCCTGCCGAAAAATCCGATGCAAGAAGCCAAAACCGCCACTGGCGGCAGCTTCCACTCCAACGGCCAAGTCCTAGTCCTGAAATTAGGCGAACTCGCTCAAAGGCAGTGAGCGTCGCCAGTAGCTCGGAGTAAACACTAAATCAGCGTCAAGAATCCTACGGCCCGCCGGCCGTTCCAAGGTAATCTATTGAAAATAAAATAGTTAGCCCTAACTCTGGCACATATTTGAACACGTTCAACAAAGTTCTTGACAATCGCATGATCCAGCTCTATTATTTGAACATGTTCAATACTACCGCTACCTCTCCCAAAGCCCAGCTCACCCGCTCCAACATCCTCTCTACTGCTCTTCGCGTCTTCCGTGAGCGTGGACTCGAATCCGCCACCATGCGCGAACTCGCCGCCACAGCTGGGGCCTCCCTAGGCTCTGCCTACTACTATTTCCCCAGCAAGGAAGCCATCATCCAGGCCTATTACGACGATGTTCAAGCCGAGCACGCCCGGCGGTTAGCCGCAGCCCTCGCCGAAAAGCACCTGGACCTCAAGGATCGCCTCCGCGCCGCCTTCCATTCCAAGCTAGACATTCTCCAGGGCGATCGCAAACTCCTAAGCGCCCTATTCCGTTATACGGGCGAGCCGCACCATCCGCTTTCTGCCCTCGGCGACGGCACACGCAAGAATCGCCATCAGAGCATGTCAGTTTTTCTTGCCGCACTCGGCGACGAGCGATTTCCGGACGACATTCGCGCAATTCTCGCCCCTGCTCTTTGGGCATTGCACATGGGCGTCCTTCTTTACTTCATCTACGATGATTCTCCCGAGCAGCAACGCACCCGCCGGTTGGTCGACGGTGTCCTCACCTTGATCGTGCGCCTTCTCGCTCTCGCAAAACTTTCCGTCTTGAAGCCCGTCCGCGGCAGCATTTTGGCGCTTCTTCGCGACGCTGGCCTTCTGCCGGAACCGGATTTCCCGCAGGTTCCTGCATTTCAGGAGTCACAACCATGACCACTAACTCACCCAATCAACCGAACCATTCGCCACAACAGAATGGCTATAATCCCATCACGCTCGATGATGTGGCAAAACCTCCGCAATCTCCCAGGCAGGATTATTTTGGCGAGTTGCGCGACCCAATAACTCGTTGTATTGCCGCTCCTCTCTTGTTCTTCATCTTCATGTTCAGCAACAGAAACCCTCTCACCGCACCCTTGGCACTTCTGGTTCTTCTGGGTTGCCTCTTCGCCCGGTTGGACAATCATCCTCGCCAGATCGCCGCTGTCCCGTTGACGCTCGCGGGCATCAAACTTGCTTTTCAAATGGCCGAGTATTTGAATTCCTCCACACCGGGCTCTTTATCCTTATGCGGGTTCTCGGGTCCGGGATTTGTCTGGCTCCCGATGTTCTTCTCCATCTGCCTCATCTTCATTCCTCGGCAAGATTCTGTCACCTTTAAAATCATTCTTGCTGGCTCTTGTCTGCTCCTCGCGGCGGGACTTCTTCCGGGGCAGGGATTCGTCGCCATTTTTTATTTACTGGACGGCACGCTTTTCCTCGCTATGGTCATCGGAATATTCATCGATTTGAAGACTTACTTACCCGCTCAGTCCCACAGCGGTGTGCGGCCTGCACACTAGTCCTATTCGTAGCAAAACGAATCGTCGATCAAGACCAACGGCGGCGCCTCTCAGCTAGTGGCGCCGCCGACTGCCTCTTCCCTCTCGGCCTCAATGGAACCAATGGAACCA